>JAFSEF010000094.1 GCA_017435865.1 Clostridia bacterium | reverse complement strand
ATTCACCGACCACGATGTTCGACCTTGTAATTACATTCTTGATATACACAACTTGCTTGATGTTTTTGTTTGGATAAATGTGATTAGGATTTGGTCCCATAAGCTCACCCTTTCAAATTCTTATTTGTCGAACAGATTATATCATAGATAATCCATAATTACAATCGGGTGCGGCTGTCCCGCCCACACTTATTCACTATTCACTATTACTTATTACTTCGCCAAAAATCCCGACACAAGTAAAGATGAGTGAAAAGTGAATAGTGAATAAGTAAAAATCCCATTCGCTAACACGAACGGGGTTTTTGTCTGTTCAAGTCAATTTGACGAACCGATTAATTAACTGATAATCACAGATTTATTTTTTATCTTTTTCTTGATTTTTTTATAATAATAATCACAACTGCCGCTATCACTCCGACAATTGCAATATAGGGCAGTGAAGCGATAAGGCTTATAGTAAGCTCACACAAAAAATCACCTAAATCGTAAAGATTGTTCATCAGCCTTTCTTTAACCTCACCAAAAAATGTATCGTCACCCTCAACTACCCTTTCAACCTCATTGATATCAAGGGATATTCCCGAATAGGCAACCATTCCGTCATAGTGCTGCTTTTTGGCTTTCATGCTTTCAAGGTCGGATCTGACTGCCGAAAGTCTGTTCTGAAGCTCAATAACATCTGTAAGATTTTCTGCCTTTTCCAGAATACCGAGCAGAGTTTTCTCTTCTGTTTCAAGTGCATTTATTCTGCTTTCAACATCGATATATGAATCTGTAATATCGTCGCTTGCAATAACCTTTGAAATTACTGTTCCTATTCCTTCAAGCTCTTCAATAAACTGTTCCAGCTTGTCGGCAGGAATCTTAACATCCATATTGGCATTTCTGTTGGAAGCACTGTCGTAGTTATATTCCTGACTTTGCTCGATATATCCTCCATACTGCTCAATCTTCTGCTTGATATCTGACATAAGTGTGTCATAATTTCTGGTCTTTATACGGACTTGTGCTGTTTTTATAATTTTGCGGTCGGCTGTAGCGGCGGAGCTTGCATCAGTTACGGAATCAGCCACATCTTCCGTAAAATCCATAGATTCAGGTGCATAGCTTTGAGTCACATTATTATAGCTGCTGCCGTAATTATACACCCTATCACTTTCAGAAGCCTTTAGAGTACCGCCCATAATACCCGAAAAGGCAAGTATCACCGCAACAAAGCAGGCGGCAATAGTTGTAACGGTTTTCAGCACAGATTTTTTCTTTTTTGGGGGCAACTGAAGGGCTTCTATTTTATCAAGCAACTCCTTCGGTGCTGTGATATTATCTACCGCTTTGATATATTCTTTTTTATTCATCATCAAAACCTCCGTCAAGTTCTTTTCGCAAGGCATCACGACCGCGGCTGAGCCATGATAAAACCGTGTTTTCTTTAGCGTCAAGTATTCTGCCAATCTCCTTAGCGGTGTACCCTTCATAATAATGAAGATAAATGGCATTCCGATAATTTTCGGGCAGAGACTTTACTGCCTGTAAAACATCGTTTTTTTCTTCATCTGATTTGTTAAAAATGACATTTTCAACAATGGTTTCACGGCTTGATTTTTTCATTTTGTCACGGCACAGATTTACGGTAACCCTGATAAGCCATGCTTTAAGGTGTTCACTGTCACGAAAAGCCTTATTTGTTTCAAGAAGCTTTATAAAAACCTCCTGAGTCACATCCTGAGCATCGGCAAAATTTGCGGTATTATGTAAGGCAATACGGTAAACAGTGTCGGTAAATTGCTTGAAAGCGAATGAGAAAGCGTCCTTTCCCTTAATAAAAACGGTCATAACCATTCCTCCTTTCATTTATAACACGATTGCAACCGACAAAAAATTGCAGGAATTTAAAAATTTATTCAGGTATATTAGAAAATGGTGTTGATTTAATTTTAACATTGTAAAAAAAGTCACCCTATTGGATGACTTTCTTTTTTGGCGCGCTTGCAGGGACTCGAACCCCGGACCTACTGCTTAGAAGGCAGTTGCTCTATCCACCTGAGCTACAAACGCATATGAAATTAAAATGGAGCGGGTGATGGGAATCGAACCCACACAACCAGCTTGGAAGGCTGGGATTCTACCATTGAACTACACCCGCACAGCGACATTTATTTTAGCACTACTATCCCCTTTTGTCAAGATATATTTTCACAAATTTGCAAATTTTTTTATAAAGCAGGTGCTGTTCCTCACACAAAAGCATACTGTACGCAGACCATATAACAAATCGTTCCGACCGTGATGCTCAGCAATGTGTTTTTCTTCCACAGATGCAACAGCACCACCACAACAGCAGCAATGAGTTCGGGGATGCCGTGCGGTGCCTGTACAAGGCTTACGTTCTTGAAACAAAAAACAACCAGCATTCCCATGATGGCAAAGGGCAGCACTTTTCCGAGATAAAGCATGATTTTCGGGGTTTGTTTTTTACCTCTGAAAATCAGAAACGGTAAAAAACGCAGCAACGCGGTCACAAAGGCAACCACTGCAATTCCGATCAGCAAGGTTTTGTTATCCATTGACTCTGCCCTCCCTGCTTTCAATTCGATTTTTTCCCGTCAGCAAAAGAACACAGATGCACAGCATGGCAGGAATGAGGAAACTGTCTGCACCGAACACAAGCAGACAAACCACAGAAGAGAGCACACCGATGAGTGCAGGTGCATGATTGTTTGTACTTTTCCACTGCTCCACAAAAACGGTGATAAACAAAGCCGTCATTGCAAAGTCAATTCCCGTTGTGTCAAAAGTGATAAAACTACCGATGAGGGCACCCAGCACACTGCCGGTGACCCAATAAAAATGATTGAAAAGTGTTACAAAGAAGCTGTATCTGCGTTTGTCAAACCCTTCGGGCACATCACCCGTGCAGACAAGTGCATACGTTTCATCCGTCAGGCCGTAAATCAGATAGGGTTTGATTTTCCCCATATCCTTGTACGGTTCAATCATGGAAATGCCGTAAAACAAATGACGTGCATTGACCATCAATGTGGTCAGAGCAAGGGTCAGCACCGATGCACCGCCGGCAAACAGGCCGACCGCCACAAACTGCATGGATCCCGCATAAATAAACAGGCTCATGGCAGCAACGGCAAGCACACCGATGCCGTTGGATTTTGCGAGGATTCCGAAGCCGATTCCCAACGCAAGATACCCTGCCATTACAGGCAAGGTTCTGACAAATACGGTTTTCAGCAGTTTTTTCATACGTTTCTCCAAAAAAAGTGTGCCATGCACGGATTCCTCCGACAGCATAGCACACTATTTTACTTTTTGCAATAAAAATCAGAAAACAACAATCTTACCGTCGGCAATACCGATGCGGATTTCTTCGATTCCCTTGTCGCCTGCTGCAATGATAAGATTTGCAATCGGGTCTTCGATGCTGCGACGGATGCAGTAACGGATGTCTCTTGCCCCTCTTGCACCGCCTGCAGATTCGTTGGCAACGATGTCTGCAACACCGTCTTCAATGGTCAGGCGGATGCCCTTGTCCTCAAGAGCAGGGATAAATTCTTCAATGAGGATCTGCGCAATGACCTTGTAGTTTTCGGTCGTCAGCTCGTTGAACACGATGATCTCATCCACTCTGCCCAAAAATTCGGGACGCAGGAAATCACGCAGTGCTTTCATTGCCTTGTCTTTTGAAACATCGTTCTTGTCCTGACCGAAGCCCATGAGGTTTTCTTTGCGTTCGCTGCCTGCATTGGAGGTCATGATGATCACACAGTTTGCAAAGTTGACACTTCTGCCCTGTGCATCGTTGGTCTTGCCCTCGTCGAGAATCTGCAAGAGAATGTTCAGCACGTCGGGATGTGCCTTTTCGATTTCATCGAACAAAACAACGGAATACGGCTTTCTTCTGACCTTTTCGGTGAGCTGTCCGGCTTCGTCATAACCGACATAGCCGGGAGGCGAACCGATCAGACGGGACACGGAATGCTTTTCCATGAACTCGGACATATCCAGACGGATAAGCGTTTCGGGGGTATCGAACAGCTCATTGGCAAGACGTTTGACAAGCTCCGTCTTACCGACACCCGTGGGACCTACAAAGATAAACGAAGCAGGTCTTTTCTGCGGGCTGAGCTGAATACGGCTACGGCGGATGGCTGCGGAAACAGCTTCCACGGCTTCGTCCTGACCGATGATGCGTTTTTTGAGATTCTCTTCAAGATTTGCAAGACGGTTGAGGTCTGTGTCAATGATCTTGCGTACGGGAATGCCCGTCCAGAGGCTGATGACTCTGCCGATATCATCTTCAATAACGGCATTCTGTTTTGCCTTTTCGGCAAGCTCTGCATTGAGGGATTCTTCCACAAGGATATCCGAACGAACCTTTGCGATCTGTTCGTAATCCATATTTTCGGTCTGCGAAGTCAGCTCCGCTTCTTTTTCACGCAATGCAGCCAGTTTCTTCTCGCTCAGTTCATGGGCACTGATGGCAGGATTCCGTAAGTTTGCACACGTACAGGCTTCGTCGAGCAGGTCGATTGCCTTGTCGGGCAGGAAACGATCGTTGATGTAACGCTCTGACAGCGTGACCGCTTTATATAGCAGATTATCGGAAATGCGGACACGGTGATATGCTTCGTAATAACCGCGGATGCCTTTGAGCATTTCGTAGGCATCTTCCACGGAGGGTTCTTCCACCTTGACAGGCTGGAAACGACGTTCAAGAGCAGCATCCTTTTCGATGTGCTTGCGGTATTCGGTAAAGGTGGTCGCACCGATGACCTGAATTTCACCTCTTGAAAGAGCAGGTTTGAGGATATTGGCGGCATTCATGGAGCCTTCCGCATCACCCGTACCGACAAGGTTATGCACTTCATCGATGAAAAGGATGATATTGCCTTCTGCCTTGACTTCTTCAATAAGTCCTTTGATACGGCTTTCAAACTGTCCGCGGAACTGCGTACCTGCCACAAGAGCCGTCAGGTCAAGCAGGTGAATTTCCTTGTCGGCAAGTCTTGCCGGCACATTGCCCTCTGCGATATGCAGTGCAAGACCTTCTGCAATGGCGGTCTTACCGACACCGGGTTCACCGATCAGACAAGGATTATTCTTGGAACGGCGGCACAGAATCTGTGTCACACGGTAAATTTCGTTGTCACGGCCGACGATACGGTCAAGCTTGCCTTCTCTTGCACGCTTGGTAAGGTCGGTACAGTACTGATTGAGAAAACGGCGTTTGTCTTCTGCTTTTTTGCGTTCTCTCGGACTGTTCGGACGGCGACGGGACTTTTCCCCTTCTTCCACAAGTTCTGCAGGCAGATCCACTTCGTCATCCTTGGCAGCAAGTCCCTGTTCGCCGAAGAGATTCTGCAGAAACGGCAGCGTGGAAGCACCTCCGTTTTCAAACGCATCACCGTCAGCCATCCCCGACAGCACATCGCCGAACTGATCGTTGAGTGCATCGAGGTCATCTTCGGTAACGCCCATTTTATTCATCATGTCCTTGATCGGACCGATGTTCAATTCCATTGCACATTTGATGCAAAGGCCTTCCTGCGTGGTTTTATCGCCTTCGATTTTGGAGATAAAAACAGATGCAGGACGTTTTTTGCAACGTGCACACAGTTTAATATTCATTCGCTAAGTCCTTTCCGGGCACCCACCCGTGGTAAAAGTAGAGTTCAATCAGGATTTTTTATTTTTGGAAAAGCGTTCCTTGAACTGACGGAAGGTTTCCGGCAGATAAAATGCAAAAGCAACAAATGTAAGAATAACGGAAATAACGACCAATACTTTCATAACTGCTTCGGGCAGCGTGAAAAGCATATCGCGGAACGCCCCGACTTCGGGTCCGAATGCAACAACAAGCACCATAACAACATAGAAGACCATGGTTGCGACCTTACCGGGCAGTTCTGCAGCACCGGGACGGATTTCAAATGCAAGCATAACGGCACCGCCGATGAGCATAATCAGTTCCTTGACAACAAACAGCAGGAATACCCATGCAAAGGCATGAATGCTTTCGTTGTCGGCTTTCCAGAACACATAGAAAAGCACAACCGCAAGGGTGATCTGTGTCAGTTTGTCTGCAATGGGGTCAAGAATTTTGCCCAGTGCACTGATCTGATTGAAACGACGTGCAATTTTTCCGTCAAAGAAATCGGAAAGACCCGACAATGCCAATACGACGACAGCCCAGATGGTCTGTCCTTTCAGAAACAGTACGGCAATGATGGGAACCATTACAATACGAAGTGCTGAAAGCAGATTCGGGATTGTCCATACATTATCAAAAAGATCGCCTGTTTTTTTGTGTTTGGGTTGAGATGTAGTTGCCATTTTTCATTACCGTCCTTTCATTCGGTGGTCACAATATTTTTATCGGATGACAGCGATACGACCGCTTCATCAATTACCGCACAAATGCGGGAATTTTCAACTGCTGCTGTCAGGGTATCATTCAGTTTGTAATCCGCGGCAAGGTTCAGCAGAACCGCAAAGACCGCAATGGGAATCACTGCTTTGACGGCACCGAGCAAACCACCTGCTATGCGGTTGATTTTCTGCGGTTTGTTCCTGTGAATGGCGACGTCAATGAGCCTGACGGCGAAACGTAAAACAACAAACAGCACATAAAACACAATCACCATTGCCAGCAGTTCAAAAACTGTCAGGCAAAAAGGTTTTATATACAGCATTTCAAGATTGTCGATGCTGAAAAATGCGGCCGCATTGTCAACAACTTCGACATTTTCGGGAACCAGACCGTAGGTCTGTGCAATCGACACAACCCCCGGCGGCAACTGTGCAAGCAGACCGTCCATCAGCACCTGCGGATCACCGCTTGTGATATCGGCAGGCAGCAAAGATTGCACTTTATCCAGCACAGGTCCCCTTGCATAATCATTGTAAACCAACTGTGCCAACGGAGCACTCAGTACCTTTGCCGCAATAACCGATGCGACACTGGCTCCGATTTCAAGCAACGATAACAAAAAGCCTTTTCGTGCCGCTGCGAGAACAGAAATCAAAAAGATAACAATAAAAATAATATCAATTAAATATTGCTCCAAACAAAAGCACCTCCGATGGAACTATTGATAACATACAAAACATAAATAATGATTAAATATTACATTATTCCTGCGTTTGTGAAGTTGGTTCGGTCATATCGTGATTGAACACGGAAAAAGCAGCCAGACCGTTTTCCGTCAGACAAAATGCCGTCTGATTCACGAGCAACACATCTTCAATGGTATGCATACCCGAAAATGAACCGCACAATTCACCGTTTTTATCATATTGATATGACTTCTTTTCACCGGCTGCCATCAAAAACTTCCCTGCAACAGATATTCTTTCACAACGGCTGTCGATGGCAAGTCCCGACACCACGGGATGTGCACCGCGATCCCAGCTGTAGGCACGCAATTCGCTGTCTTCTTCCGCACCCGATGCAATCAGCACTGCCAATGCATCGGCATGAGAAACGCTGTAATCGACAAGTGAACCTGCAACATAGGTCAATTCTTTTTCTTCCATGCCGTCTTTTATGAATGTGACAAACGCATCCGTAACAACAGCAAGTGTGTCATTCTTCATATAATCCATTGCAAGCACGGTTACATCAGAAAAGGTGTAAGAATACAACGGTTGTTCAAGACCGAACTCAAATATGAAAACTTTAGAATAATAATCCGCGTTTTCCGATCCTGCAACGGCTACGGCGACCTGCTTTCCGTCGTCCGAAAGTGCAATTCCCGTAATAAAATCACGGGCACTTCCCCATTCGTACATCAGCTTGCCGTCTTTGTCATACACATACAGCCTTGACTGAAAACCTTCGTAAGCATAGGTTGCAACAGCATAATTGTCGCTTGCTCCGACCGCGGCACAAAGCACTGCTGCCGATGCCTGCTTTTCGGAAAATACGGCAGAATTCTTTTCAATGCGGTACGATGTATTACCGAGGTCATAAACGAGCATCGTTCTGCCGCAAGACACAACCTGCGGTTTTTTGTAGTCATGCGCAGTGATGCTCACCGCGTTGCCGCCCGACTGCACATAAAGCATTTTTTCCTGTCCGAGCAAGGCAGCACCCGAAGAAAACGGGAGCATTTTTTGCACATTCTCATCTTCAAACTCAAGAATATAGCCGTCCGAAGTAACGGTATTACTCGACTTTGTCAGAACAGAAAGCAAATCAGAAGGGGCAGTCCCGGCAATCACACGTGCAGCTGCAAACACAAGCACAACGGCAAGCAATGCAAAACCGATTGCTTTGAGAACTGCATTGGCATTTCTGCGGCGGTTTTCGTTTTGATCAGCAGCCATAACTCTTCCCCTTTCAATAATAAATTCTGTTCAGGTACAAACCGTCTCCCGGCACCGTGATGCCTGCTTTCAGACGATCTTTGGATGCAATGATGTCGGGAATGCTGTCCGGTGCGATCTTGCCGTTTGCAATATACAGCAGCGTACCCGTCATAATGCGGACCATATTATAAAGAAATCCGTCAGCACCGAACGTAAAAATCACTTTATCTCCCTCACGGCGGACATCCGCTTTCATCATGGTGCGGACCGTGGTTTTTGCATCACTGCCGGCTGCCATAAAGCAAGTAAAATCATGCGTTCCGAGCAGTTGTTTTGCTTGTTTGTCCAAAAAATCAGCATCCAGCGGATATTTGTAGTGGTATGCTTTTTTATTCAGAAACGGATCGCGGACAGGTGCATTCCAGACCACATATTCGTATTCCTTGGACTTGCAGGAAAAACGTGCATGAAAATCTTCAGCAACCTTTTCACATTCCAACACCGCAATATCGTCAGGCAAATACGTATTGAGTGCGGCAATCACGTTTTCACAGGGGTATTCACGCGGTGCTTTGAAATTGCAACAAAAGCGGTTTGCGTGTACACCCGCATCCGTGCGGCTGCAGCCGTTGACGGTCAGACTTTCGCCGAACATTCTCGCAGCAGCTTCCATAACCCTTTGCTGCACGGAAACGGCATTTTCCTGAAACTGCCAACCGTGGTAACCGCTGCCGTCAAAACGGATGGTCAGAAGATAATTCGTCATCAGATCACCCTTTCAAACAGGATGAAACCGCCGACATTCGCAAAACTTGTCACAACAACAGCTGTCAGGCAGACGAGCGTTACGGCAAGCATTACAATATCACGTGCACTGACTTTCATCACACGCAGTCTTGTTCTTTTTTCATCACCGCCGTAACAACGGGCTTCCATGGCAAACGCAAGCTCGTAGGCTCTGCGGAAGGAGTTGACAAACAAAGGAACAAGAATGGGAACAAGAGCCTTGGCTCTCTGAATGAGCGATCCTGTTTCAAGATCGGCACCTCTTGCCTTCTGTGCTGACATGATGATATCAATCTCTTCAATCAGCGTCGGAATAAAACGCAGTGCAATCGTCATCATCATGGCAAGCGAATGCACCTTGACTTTGAACACCTTCAACGGGGACAAAAGTCTTTCAATGGCATCTGTCAGCAAAGTCGGTGACGTGGTATAGGTCAGCAAGGTGCTCAATAAAATCAGCGAAACAATTCTGACGGCAATGAAGATGGCTGAAAAGACACCCTCGGTGGTGATTTTGAAATCCCAGTTTTCCACGGGATGCCAGAGCACCGTTCCGCCGTCGTTGTAAAAGATCTGCAAAAATGCCGTGAAAATCAAAATCATAAGAATCATTTTCAGACCCTTTAAAATGGTTTTGAAAGGAATGCGGGACAACAAAACCCACACAACCGACATGACAAACATCAACAAAAGGGAAAAGAAATTGCGGCACAAAAACAAAGCTGCAATATTGAGCACGGTCAGAACGATTTTCACACGCGGATCCAGCTTGTGAATCAGCGACGTGCCGGGGAAATACTGACCAATGGTGATATCGCGTATCATCTTGTCCCCTCCTTTGCACGAAGCACTGCGGTCAACATTTTTGCGGCTTCCTCGACGGAATAAACACCCGCATCAACAGGATACCCCATGTTTTTCAGTTTTACCGCAATACGTGTAACTGCAGGAACATCCAGTCCCATCGTAATAAGTTCATCCGCACGGCTGAAAACGGACTGCACATCACCATCCATGGCGATGGCTCCTTTGTTCAGCACAAGAATACGGTCAGCCGCTGCTGCAACGGTTTCCATGCTGTGTGATACAAGCAGCACCGTGGCACCCGTTGAAGTACGGTATTTATCGATCATTTCCATAATGACTTTTCTGCCGATGGGGTCAAGACCTGCAGCAGGCTCGTCCAGAATCAGCACTTCGGGTTTCATCGCCATAACACCTGCAATGGCTGCACGGCGTTTTTCACCACCCGACAAGTCAAACGGAGATTTGTCAAGCAATGCATCCGGCAAGCCGACAATCTGTGCTGCCCACAGGACCTGCTTGTGCACATCTTCGGCAGAAAGCCCCATGTTTGTCGGACCAAACGCAATATCCTTGCTGACTGTTTCTTCAAACAACTGGTATTCGGGATACTGAAACACAAGTCCCACACGAAAACGGGTGTCTCTGGCCGTTTTTTTGTCTGCATTGATGTCCTTACCATCCAGCAGCACGCTGCCGCTGTCAGGTGTGACCAACGCATTGAGTAATTGCATAAGGGTCGATTTACCGGAGCCGGTATGACCGATTACGCCGATATATTCACCTTTTTCAACAGAAAAAGAACAATTGTCAAGAGCTTTTATTTCAAACGGTGTGCCTTTCGAATAGGAGTAGCACGCATTACGAACTTCTAAAAATGCCATATCAGCCCTCCATCTTCCTGGAAAATGCCTGTACAAAAGCATCTTCCGTCAGCACATCACCGAGATCTGTTCCGTTCTCACGCAAAGCAGCGGCAAGACGGGCAACTTCAGGCACATCCAGGCCGACCTTTTTGAGCAGCTGCGTCTGTGCAAACACTTTTGACGGTGTCCCGTCAAGGATCACTTTGCCGTCGTCCATGACCATGACCCGATCCGCAAACACTGCTTCTTCCATAAAGTGCGTGATAAAGAGCACCGTAATGCCCTCTTCTTCATTCAGTTTGCGTACTGCACGCATGACTTCACGTCTGCCCTTGGGGTCGAGCATTGCCGTCGGTTCGTCAAGCACAATGCATTGCGGTCGCATAGCAAGAATGCCTGCAATGGCAACACGCTGTTTCTGACCGCCCGAGAGCTTATGCGTTTCGTGCATACGGTAGTCATACATACCGACACTCTGCAAAGCTTCATCCACACGCTTACGCAATTCTTTCTGCTCAACGCACAGGTTTTCAGGTCCGAAAGCAACATCTTCTTCCACAATGGATGCAACGATCTGGTTATCGGGATTCTGAAAAACCACACCGACCGTTTTGCGGCAGTTGATTTCATTGTTTTCGTCAGACGTGTCCATACCGTTGACAAAAACTTTTCCTTCGGTAGGAAGATAAATGGAGTTCGACAGCTTGGCGACCGTGGATTTACCTGAGCCGTTGTGACCGAGAATCACCACAAACTCGCCTTTTTCCACTCCGAAGCTGACCGACTGCAGTGCAGGCTCACTTTCATCTTCGTACCGATATGTAACATTTTCAAATTTTAAAAGTTGTTCTTTCACTTTTATCGCTTCCAACAAGCGGTGGAGCCGCAGGGTAAAACCATCCCCGTTGCACTCACCGGTAATCCGATTTCATCGGCAGAAGTGGTTCCGCCGAACTTTTTCTGAATGGTCGAACCGAGAATATACTGCATAACGGAAGGCGAAAGACCTGCTGTATAGGAGTTGATAAGAAACAGCAGCGATTCTTCGTGCAGCAATTCCGTACAGCGTTCGACAAGTTTGTATACTTCTTCTTCGAGTTTCCAGACTTCACCGCCCGGACCTCTGCCGTAGGAAGGCGGATCCATGACGATGATGTCGTACTTGTTGCCGCGTCTGATTTCGCGTTCGACAAACTTGATACAATCATCCACAAGCCAGCGAACACTCTTGTCGGCAACACCCGACACAACGGCATTTTCCTTTGCCCACTGTACCATGCCTTTGGATGCATCAACGTGCACAGCCGAAGCACCTGCTGCCATGGCGGACACGGTCGCAGCCCCCGTATAACCGAAGAGATTGAGCATTTTGACAGGTCTGCCTGCCTGCTTTACCGTTTCGGCGACCAGATCCCAGTTGACGGCCTGTTCGGGAAACACACCCGTATGCTTGAAACCCATGGTCTTGACGCGGAACTGCAGGTCACCGTAAGAAATCGACCACACATCGGGAATCTTTTTGTAGACTTCCCACTTGCCGCCGCCCGAGCTTGATCTCCAATAGCGTGCATCGGCTTTTTTCCACATCGGATGTGTTTTCGGGGTTTTCCATATTACCTGCGGATCGGGACGGATGAGAATGACATCTCCCCAACGCTCCAGGCGTTCTCCGTCCGAACAATCCAGCAATTCATAATCTTTCCATTTATCAGCTTTTCGCATTATATAAGCCTTTCTTTTACAACCTGAGCAATTTCTTCAGCCAGTTTTTCGGTCAGTGCACGGTCGCGGCCTTCGAGCATGACACGCACAAGCGGTTCTGTTCCCGAAGCACGGACAAGCACCCTGCCTTCATCACCGAGTTTTTCTTCCGCATAGGCAATGGCGGTACGGATTTCGGCATCCTCATCGAGTCGCAGTTTGCCCAACGCGGAAACACGCACATTGATGAGCACCTGCGGATACAGTTCAATTTCACTTGCAAGCTGTCCGAGTGTTTTTCCGCTTGCACGGACGATATTCAGCAGCTGCACGGCGGTCATTTCACCGTCACCCGTGGTGGCATGATCCGAAAAAATAATGTGTCCCGATTGCTCACCGCCGAGATTGCAACCTGTTTCAAGCATTCTCTGCAGAACATAACGGTCACCGACTGCGGTTTTTTCATAACGTATTCCGTTCTTTTCGAGGAATTTGAGCATTCCCATATTGGTCATGACCGTCACGGCGACGGTATTGGCTTTGAGAGCACCTTTTTCTTTGAGATGTTTTGCACACACGGCAATCATCTTGTCGCCGTCAACAGGATTGCCGTTTTCATCGGCACACAGCAATCTGTCTGCATCGCCGTCAAACGCAAGACCAAGGTCAAACCCGTTGTTTTTGACATATTCACAAAGCTTTTCGATGTGCATGGAGCCGCAATCCGCGTTGATATTCACGCCGTCGGGATGGCAGTTGATGAGCGTGCATTCCGCACTGAGTCTGCCAAAAAGCTCCCCTGCTGTTTTTGATGCCGCACCGTTTGCACAGTCAACTGCTATACGCATTCCGAAGAAATGTGCATCGGCTGCATTTTCAAGGTGTTTGATATAGTCATTGACAGCTGTCGGAGAATAGGTCAGCGTTCCGACCGCAGCTCCCACAGCGGGAAAAATGGGGGAAACATCGTCAAGAATATAAGCTTCGATTTTTTCTTCCGTTTCATCGGGCAATTTGTATCCGTCAGGCCCGAAGATTTTGATTCCGTTGTATTCAAAAGGATTGTGCGATGCGGAAATGACAACACCGGCATCGTACTTATACTGTCTGACAAGAAAAGCGACGGCAGGTGTGGGTACCACACCGATATTCAGCACATTGCAGCCTGCCGAACACAAGCCTGCCGCAATAGCACTTGCAAGCATATCTGCCGATCTGCGGGTATCGGTACCGATCAGTACACGCAGTTTTACATTTTGCTTGCCTTCACCGAGAACCACAGCCGTACAACGGCCGATCTGCATGGCAAGCTCGCAACTGATTTCCGTGTTGGCAATTCCTCTTGCACCGTCTGTTCCGAACAATCTACCCATAAGGACAACTCCTTTTTTTGATTAGAATTACAGCATAGACTGCTGACCGGGCATCTCAATGCCGAGATGTCGGTAGGCAGCAGGTGTGACCTGTCTGCCGCGTGGGGTTCGGCTCAAAAAGCCGATCTGCATAAGGTAAGGTTCATAAACATCTTCGATTGTGACAGCTTCTTCACCGATGGCAGCCGCAATGGTTTCAAGTCCGACAGGACCGCCGTTGTAGTTGCGGATCATGGCGGTGAGCATCAGTCTGTCTATATTATCAAGTCCGAGAGCATCAATTTCCATGCGTTCGAGTGCCAGTTGTGCATCCTGCACCGTAATGACACCGCTGCCGACAACCTGTGCAAAATCACGGCATCTGCGTAAAAGGCGGTTTGCAATACGGGGCGTTCCTCTTGAACGGGAGGCAATTTCCAGAGCACCGTCCGGCTCAATTTCTATGCCGAGAATCGCAGCACTGCGGCTGACGATCTGTGCGAGTTCCTCATGTGTATACAGCTCAAGGCGAAGTACCACACCGAAACGATCACGCAACGGAGCTGTCAATTGACCGGCTCTTGTTGTGGCACCGACCAACGTAAACGGCTGTAAGTCAAGACGAATGGATCTTGCAGACGGCCCTTTGCCGATGATGATGTCGATCACTCTGTCTTCCATTGCCGGATACAGCACTTCTTCCACCGAACGGGACAGACGATGAATTTCGTCAATAAAGAGAACATCGCCTGCGTTGAGGTTGGTCAGCAATGCAGCAAGGTCACCCGGCTTTTCGATGGCAGGTCCCGATGTGACACGGATCTGCACATCCATTGTGTTTGCGATGATGCCTGCGAGTGTTGTTTTACCGAGACCGGGAGGGCCGTACAACAACACATGATCCAGCGGCTCATTGCGTTTGCGGGCAGCTTCCATGTAGATGCTCAGATTCTCTTTGACCTTTTCCTGCCCGATGTATTCATCCAGCGTGCGCGGACGAAGACCGATCTCCATATCCGAATCAAAGGAATTGAACTCGGGGGAAGCCAGGCGGCCGTCAAATTCATTTTCACCGAACACGCTTTTACACTCCTCTCATCAGCTCTTTGAGAGCTTGTTTGATCATTTCTTCCACAGACAGGCTGATATCCAGCTTTGCAACCGCACGGGCGGCCTCTGTCTGTCCGTAACCGAGTACCACGAGAGCGTTGACCGCCTCTGCACTCGGACTTCCCTGTTGTGAGGTGCTTGCAATACCTTCAAGCTGTTCGGTCGAAACGCCTGCAGGTGCAAGTTTTGCGATTTTGTCTTTCAGTTCAAGCACAACACGCTGTGCAATTTTCGGACCGACTCCGTTTGCCCGGGTGATGCTTTTTACGTCCCCTGAAGCGATGCACATACTCAGCTGTGATGGGGTGAGTTCGGAAAGAATGGCAAGACCTGCCTTGGGGCCGACACCCGAAACACTGATGAGCAATTTGAAGAAATCCAGTTCCTCTTTGTCAGCAAAACCGAACAACTCCATGGCATCTTCGCGGACGGAAAGATAGGTGTAAAGTGTGACGGTTGCACCGTTTTGTGCACAGCGTTTGATTGTGTTGAGTGTTGAAAAACAACGATAAGCAACACCATTGCAATCCACGGCTATGCTGCTTGTGTCAAAAAATACGACCTTCCCCGTCAGACTGTAAAACATGCACTCCACCTCATTAGTTTACTTTATGCATCCTGTTTTTATGCTATCTTTGTAATTTTTCCAACCGACCCAACAGCGAACCGCTTGCGTGCCCGTGACAAATGGCCAAAGCCAGTGCATCGGCGGTATCATCAGGCTTCGGAACCGCGTTGAGATTCAGAATAATGCGGGTCATTTCCTGCACCTGTTTTTTTTCGGCTCTTCCGTAACCGACCACGCTCTGCTTAACTTGCAGAGGTGTATATTCAAAAATGTCTACCCCTGCTTTTTTCGCAGCAAGCAGAATCACACCGCGTGCCTGTGCCACATCAATGGCCGTTTTCTGGTTGGTATTGAAAAACAGCTTTTCAATACTCATGGCATCGGGTTTATAAGTATCAAGCAGATAGTCAATCCCGTCAAATATTTTTTCGAGACGATCTGAAAAATGCATTCCTGCAGGTGTGGTCACGGCACCGTAGTCAAGGGTTTTGAAATGATTGGACTCATAACGCACAATCCCCCAACCGACAATCGCATATCCGGGGTCTATGCCGAGAATGACCATACCGCACCTCTTTTACAAAATTTATCAGTTTATTATATCATGTTAATTATAAACCTGCAATAGTTTTATAATAAATATTATTATAAAAAATAAAACGCTGCACAACACGGCAGCGTTTTAAGCAGACTTAAATAAATCCGTTCAGGAAAAAATTACTCTTCGGGATATCCTTCCTGAGAGGGTTCGCCTTCGGGATTGTCAGGAAGAACCGGTTCGGGTTCTTCTTCATACCATTCAGACTCTTCTTCGGACTCATTTTCTTCGGGATATTCATAAGAAGGATAGCTGTAAGATTCTTCTTCAGATTCGTCTTCTTCGGGATATTCGTAAGCAGGTTCTGTTGTGGGAGCTTCCGTCGGAGCTTCGGTAGTCTGATAGTATTGTTCGTAATAGCTGTAATAATCTTCGGTATCTTCTTCTTCGGTGGTAGCTTCTTCTGTGGTTGGTTCTTCTGTGGTAGCTTCTTCCGTAGCAGCTGCATCGGTTGTTGCTGCTTCCGTGGGAGCTACGGTTGTGGCTTCAACATTGATGTCATACTGAGCCTGTGAACCGACACCGACAAGAGCTGCGGGAACATCATCACTGTGCTGACGGGAATATGCAATTTTGTATGCACCGAACGTTACGGCTGCCATACCGGCAAGCAGACCGACGATCATCAGAATGATTGTCAAAGCTTTCTTAGCCTTGGAAGGAGCTGCAACTTCTTCTTCATCTTCATACTCCTCTTCTTCGGAGTCATAAACATTTTCTTCACTTTCGGGAACATAGAAATTGCTTTCTTCCGCAACAACAGCATTCTGTGCAGGCTGTGCTTCCACAAAAGCGGAAACCTTGGGTGCTGCAGCAGGTGCGGCATCGACAATACGCATATCGGAATCATCCGCTTCAACAGCAGAGACTTTGTCTGCAACAACACGGACAACAAAAACACTGATGCTCTTGTCATTGGTTTTCTGCATGGCAGCACTGGCAATCTGACGGACAATCTGCTTTTCGTCATTGCCTGCAGCACGCAGTTTTTCAATCATTTCAGCTTCGGACATATGGCCCCATACACCTTCCGTGCACAGAACATATACGTCGCCGTCGTTGATATCTTCAATCAGCTCGCAGCTGCTTTCGGGCATCGGTTCGTCCTCTTCTTCCGGAACAAAACCGACTTCCATAAGCGTATCTGCCGACCAACGGTAAATACGCACATTGCCCATGCGGGCTGCAATCAGGTTGTTTTCATAACCGAACAGCAAGGATACTGCAAGGCTGTCAGGAGCATTGCCGCTTTTTTCGAGAGCATAGCTGCTGTCTGCAAAATAATCAGCAAGAATTGTGGGGAAATTGTCACAATTTGCTTTCAGATTGGGCATTCTGTCGTTGAGAGCAGTCAGGGCAGCCGAAGCAAAACCGTTGCCTGCAGAGGCTGCAAGAGCCAGCACAAACGGACAGGACATTTTGCCTGCACCTCTGAAACCTGCATCAGCAGATTCAACAGACAAAACGCGTCCGTTCATATTCAGACTGTCACCGTTATATGAAGCAGCTTTTGCTTTTTGTGTAAGTGCTGCGGTATGAATTGTAAAAGACATAAAAAATCACTTCCCGAATCCAATTAAACTATTAATTAATCTCAATAAAACTATTTTACAATTATTTATTAAAAAAGTCAATAACATTTAAGAAGAAATCAGATTTAAAAATAATTCTCTGACGTCCCCTGCAAGATACAACGATCCGCAGATCACCAACGCATCAAAATTGCACAGCATCTGCAGGCTCATCTTTACTGCTTGTGATATATTTTCACAAGAAATGACAGCATCTGTCAACTTCTTCACTTTTTCCGCCAGTTCTGCAGCAGACATGGCACGTGGATTGGACGGACACACCGTCAGCACCTGTGCAAAACAGGGCAAAAGGTTTTCAAGTGCCTTGTCAACTTCCTTGTCTGCCATCATTCCCATCAGAGCAAGAATCTTTTTCCCTTTCATTGCGTCACGCAAAACCTGTGCGAGTGCCGCCGTGGAGCCGTCATTGTGTGAGCCGTCCAGTATGATCAGCGGATTTTCCGAAAGCATTTCAATGCGTGCAGGAATGCGGGCACGTGCAATTCCCTGTCGGATATGCTCATCCCGGATGCCCCATTTTTCAGCACACAACTGTGCCGTTCTGATCACAAGACAAGCATTTTCGACCATGTGTTCACCGGCAAAAGGAATGTGCAGAACGGCATCGTTCCACAGCACATCCGTGCCTGTGAGTTCTTTTTGTATAAAAGGCAAACCGCCGTCGGCAAAGTACAAACGGCTGTTCACTTCTTCTGCTTTTTCTGCCAGAACACGTTTGACTGCATCGGGTTGATTTTCACTTGTCACAACAGGAACATGCTCTTTTATGATACCTGCTTTTTCGGTTGCAATTTTTTCAAGCGTGTCCCCGAGAATACCCACATGATCGAACGATACAGAAGTAATGACGGAAACTTCGGGCATTTTTATGATGTTTGTTGCATCAAATCTGCCGCCGAGTCCCACTTCAAGAATGACAATATCGCATTTTTTCTGCTTGAAATACAAAAAAGCGGCTGCTGTCAGCACTTCAAATTCTGTCGGAAAAATACCGTTTTCGTTGCATTTTTCAACAGCAACAGCAACCTGTTGTGCCAGGTCACCGAGTTCGTCTTCACCGATCATTTCACCGTTGATCTGTATTCTTTCGCGGAAGCACAGGACATAAGGAGATGTATACAACCCTACCCTGTGACCTGCCGCACGGAACACCTGCGACAGCATGGTGCTTGTGGAGCCTTTTCCGTTGGTACCTGCCACATGAATAAAAGAAAGGTCATTCTGCGGATCACCCAGAAACGCCGATAAGGCGCACACCCGGGATAGACCGGGTTGTACGCCAAATCTGTCAAACGAATGAAAAAAGGCAAGTGCTTCTTCGTAGTTCATCAGTTGAGTTTTTCGAGTTCTGCACGGATGTTTGCAGCCTTTTCGGCAAGCTTTTCACGATTCTGCTTTTGCTGTTCCACAACAGCTTCGGGAGCTTTTGCAAGGAAACCTGCGTTGGAAAGCTTGGCATCAATCTGTGCAAGCTGCTTTTCGGTTGCATCCAGTTCTTTGTTGAGTCTCTTGCGTTCTGCTTCAAAGTCAACAAGTTCACGCATGGGGATATAGATGGTGCAGGCATCCGTCACAACACTGACAGCACCGTCAATGGCAAAATCGGGAGCAATCTGCACGTCGGATGCGGAAGCAAGACGTTTGAAGAATGCAGCACCCACTGCAAAGGTATCGGCATCAGCGGTCGCAATGAACAGTTCAGCCTTCTTGGAGGGAGCAACGTTCATTTCGGCTCTGCGGTTACGGACACCCTTGATGGCGGCCATGATTTTGTTCATTTGTTCTTCTTCAGCAGCAAAGTTGAGGTCTTCGCTGTATTTGCACCAGTCGGACAGCATGATGGTTTCGCCTTCGTGCGGCAGAGTCAGCCAGATTTCTTCCGTGATAAACGGCATAAAGGGATGCAGCAGCTTCAGAGTATTGCTCATGACATATACAAGCACTGCACGGACGGTCTTCTTGGCTTCTTCATCGTCTGCATTCAGACGGATCTTTGCAAGTTCAATGTACCAGTCGCAAAGGATATCCCAGATGAAGTCATAGAGCTTCTGCACGGCAATACCGAGTTCAAAGCGGTCAAGTGCTTCCGTGACATCGCGGACGGTCTTGTTGAAGATGCTGAGAATCCACTTGTCTTCCAGTGCAAGGTTTGCGGGAATGTGCGGTGCGGGTTCATTTTCGTCAAGATTCATCAGCACGAAACGGGCAGCATTCCACAGCTTGTTTGCAAAGTTGCGGCTTGCTTCTACCTTTTCGTTGGAGAAACGCATATCATTTCCGGGGCTGTTGCCGGTTGCAAGGGTAAAGCGAAGTGCATCGGCACCGTAAGTGGCAATGATTTCAAGCGGATCAATACCGTTGCCGAGGGACTTACTCATCTTTCTGCCCTGTGCATCACGGACAAGACCGTGAATCAGAACGGTATCAAAGGGTGCTTTGCCCATATTCTCAATCGAGGAGAAAATCATTCTGGAAACCCAGAATGTGATGATATCATAACCCGTTACGAGGGTGTTGGTCGGGAAATAATGCCTGAGGTCTTCGGTGTTGTCGGGCCAGCCGAGGGTCGAAAACGGCCACAGAGCAGACGAGAACCATGTATCAAGGGTATCGGGATCCTGTTCGATGTTCTTGGAACCGCACTTGCAGCAAACATCAGGTGTGCCCTTGGAAACGGTGATTTCACCGCAATCTGCACAATACCATGCAGGAATACGGTGTCCCCACCAAAGCTGACGGGAAATACACCAGTCGCGGATGTTTTCCATCCAGTGGAAATAGTTCTTGGAGAAGCGGTCGGGAATGAAACGGATGGTACCGTCACGGACAGCTTCAATGGCGGGTTCTGCAAGGGGTTTCATGCTGACAAACCACTGCAGGGAAACACGGGGTTCAATGGTGGTATGGCAACGGTAGCAAGTACCGACATTGTGGGTATAATCTTCGGTCTTGATCAGATAACCGCCTTCTTCAAGATCCTTGACGATTGCCTTTCTTGCGGCAAAACGATCCATGCCTGCATACTTCGGGTAGTCCTCGGTGATCTTTGCATCATCGGTCATACAGTTGATGATGGGCAGATCATGACGTGCACCGACTTCAAAGTCGTTCGGGTCATGGGCAGGTGTGATTTTAACAACGCCCGTACCGAAATCCATTTCAACATATTCATCGGCAACAACGGGGATTTCTCTGCCGATCAGAGGCAGAACGAGCATCTTGCCGACTTTGTCAGCATAGCGTTCATCCTTGGGGTTGACAGCAACAGCCACGTCACCGAGCATGGTTTCGGGACGGGTGGTTGCAAGTTCAATATAACCGCTGCCATCCTTGAACGGATAGCGAAGATGCCAGAAATGACCTGCCTGGTCTTCATATTCCACTTCCGCATCGGAGATGGTGGTGCGGCATTCGGGACACCAGTTGATGATACGGTTGCCGCGGTAAATAAGACCTTTTTCATACAGACGGACAAAGACTTCCTTGACAGCCTTGTTGCAGCCTTCGTCCATGGTGAAACGCTCCCTGCTCCAGTCGCAGGAAGAACCTAACTTTTTGAGCTGTTCGACGATTCTGCCGCCGTACTGCTTTTTCCAGTCCCATGCACGCACAAGGAAACCTTCTCTGCCGAGGTCGTCCTTGGTGATACCTTCTTCACGCATTTTTTCAACGATCTTCACTTCCGTTGCAATGGATGCGTGGTCGGTACCGGGCAGCCACAGTGTATCAAATCCCTGCATTCTCTTATAACGGATGAGAATGTCCTGCAGGGTGTTGTCAAGTGCATGACCCATGTGCAGCTGTCCCGTGATATTGGGAGGCGGAATCACGATGGTGTATGTTTTCTTATCCGGATCACAGGGGGCCTTGAAATAACCGCCGTCGATCCATGTTTTGTATGTTCTGTCCTCAACAATCTGAGGCTCATACTGTTTTGCGAGCTCCTTATACATAATATATCTTTCCTCTCAGAAAATGTATCATTTTATTATTGCATCATTCTGCATTTTTGTCAAGTTTTTAATCACATTCATCACATAAAATCTTTTTCTTCACTGCACAAAAACGATTCCAGAGCCGAATAACGGCGGTGACTGCGGTCATTGGCTGCAAACGCTTCAATAACACCCTGTCTGCCGACCATCACTTCCAGTTTTTTTGCTCTTGTGACGGCCGTGTACAAAAGATTCCTGTAACAAAGCTGCGGCGGCACGTCGCAGACGGGAATCACAACACAGTCGAACTCACTGCCCTGGCTTTTGTGCACCGTCACGGCATATGCAAGTTCCAGATCCGCCATGTGATCCGTCGGGTATTGTGCAACGCGATCATCAAAACGTATTTTCAGAAGACCTGCGGCATAGTTGATAAATTCAAGAATACCGACGTCACCGTTAAAAATTCCCTGTCCGCTTTCGCCGTCTTTTTCCCAGGGAATATCATAGTTATTGCGTGTCTGCATGACCTTGTCCCCTTCACGGAAAAAACGTGCAGACGAAACGGTGATTTCATTTTTGACACGGTCTTTCGGGTTCAGCAGTTCCTGCAGGATTTTGTTGAGATTCATCGTACCGCAGGTTCCTTTTTTGGAAGGGCACAAAACCTGAATGTCATTGATCGGAGAAAAACCGTAAGCCGCAGGCAGACGTCTTACAACAAGATCCGCAATGCAGTCCGCCGCAGCAACGGAATCGTTACGCGGCATAAAGAAAAAGTCGCTCTTTTTTTCATCCAGAACGGGCATATCTCCTCCGATGATGCGGTGTGCGTTGGTAACAATAAGACTCTGCTGTGCCTGTCTGAAAATCTCTGTCAGACAAACAACGGGAAGTTTTTCGGATGCAATCAGATCATTGAGCACATTCCCGGGACCGACACTGGGCAACTGGTCGGCATCCCCTACCAGAACAAGGCGGCAACCGAAGGCAACCGCATCCAGAAGGCTTGCAAACAGAGAGCAATCCACCATGGACATTTCATCTACGATCAACGCTTCCGCTTCCAGAGGATACTGCGCATTTCTGCCGAACACAGGCTTATCATGGTCATTCCATTCCACTTCCAACAGACGGTGAATGGTTTTGGCTTCGCGACCCGTGACATCCGACATACGTTTTGCGGCTCGTCCCGTAGGTGCTGCCAACAAAACACGCAGCCCTTTCTGCTCAAACACGTCTATAACAGCACGTACAGCCGTTGTTTTACCCGTACCGGGACCGCCTGTCAGAATCAGCAAGCCTTTTTCACAGGCAAGACGAACCGCTTCCCTTTGTGCATCGGCATAAAACATCTGATTATTTTCTTCGCTGCGGTCGATTTCCTTTTCAAGGTTTGCAAAACCGGCAGGAGGAAATCGCAGAATGGTCTTCATGCGTTCCGCAATTTCGCGTTCCGCCATATAAATATCGGGTAAAAACAAAAATTCTTCCCCGTTGAGCATTTCCGAAAACAGCAAATGTCCTTCCAGAAGAGAATCAATGGCAATGTCTGCTTCATCTTCCGTCAGCGACAACAACGCGGCACAAGGTGCCAGCATTTTTCTGCGTGGCAGGCAGGTGTGTCCGTTGTTATAAAGATTGTGGCGGACAACGTGCAGAATGCCTGCCGTGTTTCTGTAAACAGGATCGGGGGAAAGCTGCATTTTTTCAACAAGCTCTTCCACCCTTGTGAATGAAAATCCCTGTTCCATGTTACACAGAACATAGGGATTCTGCCGGACGGTGTTCAATGCACCCGCCCCGAAATATTTATAAATAGAAGTGCTTTCAGAAGGAGTGATTCCGTAGTTTTCAAGCTCAATGAGCACTTTACGCATGGCAAACTGACGGATAAACTCCTGCGATATTTCTTTTGCAGATCGTTGGGAAATGCCTTTGATCTCGGCAAGTCGTTCGGGATCATTTTCAAGAATGTCAAACGTACGTTCACCGAACCGCTGAATGATTTTCATGGCAAGTTTCGGGCCGACCCCCTTGACCGCACCCGAAGAAAGATAAGCAAACAGTTTTGCACTTGTATCAGGCAAACTGCGTGAAAAGGTTTCAATTTTAAACTGTCTGCCGAATGTTCCGTGCGTGGTCCATGAACCGACAATCTGCAGTTCTTCCCCCGCAGCCACCTCAGGCAGCTCACCGACGGCCGTAAAAAAATCATCACGGCTGTTCATTTCCACAACACAAAAACCATTGAGCGCATTCCTGTACGTCACACGTTCAACGGTTGCAATTATTTTTTCCTGTTGTGCAAGTCGGTCATTCGTCATTTCTGTTCTTCTCCGAAGGATTGGGATGCAAGATATACATATTCGCTTTCAAACAGTTTGCCGCCGCTTTGCAGCACCTTTTCAATGCCTCTGATAACTGCCGACTGCGGATCTTCCGCAACGCGTACAGGCATGGAAAGCTGCTCGCTCAACCATGTGTCGATGCCGTACAACAATGCACCGCCGCCTGTCAGCAGGATTCCGTTTTTCATCACATCGGCGATCTGTTCATTCTGTGCATTTTCAAGCAACTGCTGAATGGTTTCGTGCAGTGCTTTGAGATCGGAACGCAAAACCCAGTACACCTCGGTGGACGTGATCTCGATATTGACAGGCATTCCCGTCTGCACTTCTTTGCCGTTGACAAGCACCGCAACTTCCGCTTCTCTGCGGATGGCACAACCGACCTGTTTTTTTATGTATTCCGCAGTCAGGAAGCCCACTTCCACACCACGGGCATGCGATATGTATTGACGGATGCTCTCTGTCATGCTGTTGCCGCCGACACGGGAAGAAGCGGACAAACAAACGCTGCCCACCGACAAAAGTGCGGCATCGGTACAACCTGCACCGATTTCAACACACAGCACACCACCGGGGCTTACACAGTCTTCCCCGGCACCGATGGCAGCAGCAAGCGGTTTTTCAATAAAACTGGCTCTGCCGACACCGCAATCGGTCAGAACGGACATCCATGCTCTTTTTTCATTTCTTGTGGCGGCACTCGGCACACTGAACAGCACACTGGGTTTGAACATTCTGTTGCCGCACAAAAGTGTGATATACGGACGCAGCAGCTGCTGTGCAGCTTCAAGATTGTCGATCATGCCGTTACGCAGCGGATAAACACTTTTGAGTGATGACGGTGTTCTGCCGACCATTTCAACTGCGGAAGAACCGATTGCCAGCGGTTTCCCCGAATCCGCATCGCATACCATAACAGACGGTTCAGCGAGACGTCTGTGTTTTCCGGCAACACAAATCTGCAGCATTGCCGTACCAAAATCTATTCCCATTTGCAGACCGGGCATAACCGACACTTCCTTTTCATTCTTTCAGAGATTGCGATACATTCCTAATATATAATTGTATCATATTATTTCCGATACAACAAGTAAAAAATAAAAAATATTTTTCTCTATACAAATACATCATAAATGTGTTATAATAAACACATAAACCGAAAGGAGTTGTCGAAAAATGAAACATACACACAAAGAGTATTCTATCCCCTCTGCAACAGGAGTTGCTGATATTTATGTGCAGTCTGTCACCCCCGAAAGCAAACCTGTGGGCATCATTCAGATCATTCACGGCATGGCAGAGCACACCGATCGTTACCTTGAAGCGGCACAGTATCTTGCAGATGCAGGCTTTGCGGTTTTTATGAGTGACCATGCAGGCCACGGCAAATCGATCAGAACCGAAGAAGATCTCGGCTATTTCGGTGAAAAAGACGGCTATATCCGCATTGTCGAAGATGCACATGCCGTCACAAAACTTGCAAAAGAGTGTTGCCCCGACACCAAAGTGATTCTGTGGGGTCACAGCATGGGTTCATTCGTAACACGCAGTTACCTTGCAAAATTCCCCGCAGCAGCGGATGCAGCCGTCATCTGCGGTACGGCAGGTGCCAACCCTGCAGCAGGTGCAGGTGCACTGATTGCAAACCTGATTGCAAAAGTAAAAGGCAGTCACTACCGTTCCGAATTTATCAACGGTCTTGCGTTCGGTGCTTACAACAAGAAATTTGCAGGCAGAACCGCATTCGACTGGCTGTCTGTGAACGAAAAGAATGTAGACGTGTACATCGATGACCCGAAGTGCGGCTACCTGTTCACCGCCACCGCTTACCGCGACCTGTTCACCCTGCTTGGCAGCGTTTCAAAGGATGAATGCTTTGCAAACGCACCGAAGAACATTCCGCTGTACCTCATCGCAGGCGACATGGACCCCGTCGGCAACTTCGGCAAAGGTGTGACGGAAGTGTACGACAAATACAAAGCCGCCGGCTGCAACGTGCAGATCAAACTCTACCCCGGCCTTCGCCACGAAATCCACAACGAAGACTGCCGCCAAGACGTGTATGCCGACATCCTCGCATTCGCAAATTCCGTCCTGTAAACAATCAATCCGAAAACATACCAATCCGAAAACATACCAATCACAAGAAAGCACCCCCGGAAACACAACTCCGAGGGTGCTGTTTTTGGTTTTGAAAAGCAATATTTGGTTACAAGGTTTTCAGACTGCTGCAGATTTCCGAACGGTTACAGCGTTCCCAGACCAACTGCGGCACGCAGAATCAGTCGTGCATCGGCAGCTTCGAGCTTGCCGTTCTTATCGGCATCGGCAGCCTGTGTCTGTGCTTCGGTGAGGTTTTCCAACTTAACCGCAGCACGCAGTGCAAGTCGTGCATCCGCAGCTTCGATCTTTCCGTTGTTGTCCACATCACCGAGGGTGAAAGCGGGTGTGCTTTGCTCTACCGTAAATGCACAAATCGTGTCCTCTGCATTATCAGCTTTGATAATCATGTAAATCACAGCAACACCGTTTTCATCGAACAAAAGATCCTTTTCAGTGAACGCAAATTCAGCAACAGCCAATGAATCCTTTGCAATGTCACCGATTTTGACGGTACTGACAACATCTCCCGTAGGATCATTGAAACGCACAGCAGCCGATACATTCTTTGCAATTGCAAAGTTATTGTTTGTAATGTCTGCAGAGAAAATGAATGTTTTTTCAATTTCTGTCACTTCGTTTGCTTCAGCAATCAGTGCTGCCGTTTCGAATCCGCAGCTTGCACTGTTGTCAGTCATATCGGCATCCGTGTACGCATCAGCAGAGACCGTAACTGTAACATTTGTCTGTGCGATATTGGCAGGAATGGTATAGGGAATTTTCCAGAAAATCGACTTGCCGGGCAGAAGTATTTCTTCCACAAGGTATTCATTTTCTGTACCGTTGGAATCGGTTACGGTAAAGGTCAGATTCTCTGCTTTGACGTTGCCGACATTTTCTGCCGTTACTTCAAGGAATGCCGTTTCGCCGACCGTCAGATTGTTTTCATCAAGATCGACAAACATCATAGCAAGATCAAAACGATCGTTTTCTT
>JAFSEF010000093.1 GCA_017435865.1 Clostridia bacterium | reverse complement strand
GCATGTGACAAAAAATCAATGCGTAGCATTGTATATCATCAAAACGAAGTTTTGCATATCATCAAGGCGAAGCCTTGCATATCATCAAAACGAAGTTTTGCATATCATCAAGGCGACAGGTATGCACACTCCGTGTGATGATATACGCCTGCTGCGATGATATGCACGCTGAAGCGTGATGATATGCCAAGCCTGTCGGCTTGGATAAAAAATACCAAGTCTTGCGACTTGGTATTTTTTGGCCCGCCCGGAGGGATTCGAACCCCCGATCTTCAGAATCGGAATCTGCTGCGTTATCCAACTGCGCCACGGACGGATATTCAGTTTTAGGTTATTTTACACCGAAGTCCCTGTTTTGTCAACCTGAAACTGTTGTCGAAGCTGGTCTTTTTCTGTCGGCTTTGTTTCTTTTTTGTCAGTAATTTTTATTTTTAAAGTTTACAAGCTCTGTCGGGCATGATATAATAACTGTATATATTCAAAAACGGAGGAAACAGCATGAAATGTTCCGATATCAACATCCGTGATCCCTTTGTTCTTCCCTTTGAAGGCACATATTACCTTTACGGTACGCCCGGTCAGTTTGCGTGGTCGGGTGCAGGCGGCTTCTGGTGCTACACTTCCAAAGACCTCAAAGAATGGTCAGAGCCGATCAAGTGCTTCACCGCTCCTGCCGATTTCTGGGCAGACAGGAACTTCTGGGCTCCCGAAGTACATTATTACAACGGAAAATTCTTTATGTTTGCCTCCTTCTTTGCCGAGGGCAGAAACCGCTGCACGCAGATTCTTGCCGCTGACCGCCCCACGGGTCCGTTTGAAGTATGGAGTGAACCCATCACACCTGCCGATTGGATGTGTCTGGACGGCACCTTCCTTGTCGAAAACGGAAAACCCTACATGGTATTCTGCCATGAGCACGTGCAGATCGGTACCGGCACCATCTGTGCCATCGAACTGAGTGCAGACCTCAGAAAACCCGTCGGGGAAGCCGTTACCCTTTTCGGTGCGGACGAAGCCCCATGGGTCACCTACGACAAAAACGACATCGTCAACGGCAAACCGCGTATCGTCACCGACGGTCCGTTCATGTACAAAGACGGTGATGAACTGACCATGTTCTGGGCAAGCTTCCGCAACCACAGCTATGCAGAGGGGATTGCCGTTTCGCAAAGCGGATCGGTGTTCGGTCCGTGGAAGCAGCTCGAAGAACCGCTGTTCGACAAAGACGGCGGTCACGGTATGCTGTTCAGAGATTTTGACGGCAACATGATCTTCACCCTGCACTCCCCCAACGATAATCCGAAAGAACGCCCCGTTTTCTTCCGCATCACCAAAGACGAAAACGGCTGGCACAAGCACGAACAACTGTAAAAAAACGGAGACACTTTATGATTTACACCGATTACATATGGGATTTTGACGGAATGCTGTTTGATTCCTATGCCCACATCACCGAAGCATTCATGCAGGCATACAAACGCATTCACGGCAAGGATATTGACCGCAAGGAATGTTATGATCTTTTCAAAATCTCCTTCCGCACCGCGTATGAGCACTATCAGCCGGACTCGCTGTGCAGACTGGTTTTCAGAGCCATCGAAAGCCGTACCGACCTTGCACCTGCCGTATTGCCCTACCCCGGCATTCCAGAAGTGCTGCAGAAAATTCACGCAAACGGCGGCAGAAATTTCCTGAACACCCACCGTGATTCGCTTGCATTGACCTACCTTGAAAACTTCGGTCTGCTGCAGTATTTCACCGATGCCGTCACAAGCGAAATCAACACCATGCCCTCCAAACCTGCCCCCGACACCAATTTGTATCTGATGAAAAAATACAACCTCCATCCTGCCACCACCGTTATGATCGGTGACAGGGATGTGGATATTGATTCGGGTGCCTCTGCAGGGCTTTGCACCTGCCTGTTTGATGAATTCGGCAACGGTGCATCCATTGCCTGCACCCACCGCGTTACCGACACACGCGATCTTGCCGCAACATTCGGCATTGCGTAAAATAACCAAAATCATTGCTGTAAATTTGGTAAAAACGGTCAGGTTTTTTTCTCAGGAAGTGGAAATCTGACAAAAAAAGATGTATACTATAGTTACAAAAGTTCCTGAAGGAGTGAGTTGCGTGAACGATGCACTGCAAAGTCTGATTGCACAAAGAAAAGCACAGACCGATACCGTCATTCTTGCCCATACCTATCAACCGCCCGAAATCATTGCCCTTGCAGACATCACGGGTGACAGTTTTGCCCTTGCAAAAGCAGCCGCCAAACTGCCGCAGAAGCGTGTGATCATGTGCGGTGTGCGTTTTATGGCCGAAAGTGTCAAAATTCTGGCACCCGAAAAGGAAGTGATTCTGCCCGCACCGGATGCAGGCTGCGGCATGGCAAGAATGATCACCCCCGAAGACATTCTCGCGTGGAAACAGGAACATCCCGATGCCTGCGTTTGTGCTTACATCAACACCACCGCAGCCGTCAAAGCGGTTTGTGATGTCTGTGTGACATCTTCGAGTGCACTGAAAATTGTCAGCAAGCTTGATGCAGAGGAAATCCTCTTTTTACCCGACCGCAATTTAGGCGGCTGGATCGCAGCACTCCTGCCCGACAAAAAAATCACACTCTGGAACGGATATTGTCCCGTACACGACAACCTGACCGAAGAACAGGTGCTTGCAGCCAAAGCGGAACACCCCGATGCACTGCTTGCCGTCCACCCCGAATGCAGGGAAGAAGTGGTAAAGCACGCCGACATGGCAGGTTCCACGGCAGAGATCATCGACTTTGCACTCAAAGCCGACAAACCCGTTATCATCGGCACCGAACGCGGTGTTGCCGATACGCTGACAAAACAGTATCCCGACAAACAGTTTTATTACCTGTGTCCCGAAACACTGACCTGTCCCGATATGAAATACATCACACCCGCATTGCTGCTGGCTGCCGTCAACGGTGAACAGGGTGAAAAAATTATACTCGACGAAGAACTTCGTCTTGCAGCCAAAAAGAGTATTGACCGTATGCTGGAGCTTGGATAAATATGGATATGTACGAAAACAACAAATGTTATGACGTTCTCATTGTCGGCAGCGGTGTTGCCGGCATGTACGGTGCTTTGCAGTTTGACCCCTCTGTGTCGGTCTGCATTCTGTCCAAATACGGCAAAACCGTGTCCAACAGCAACTTGGCCCAGGGCGGTGTTGCCTGCGTGCTCGATTTTGAGGATGACTCCTTTGACCTGCACATCAAAGACACTTTTATTGCAGGCAGACACGAAAATGACCCCGAAGCCGTTGAGACCCTTGTGCATGAAGGTCCCGATGACGTACGCAAAACCATGGAACTCGGTGTGGAGTATGACCGCAACGCAGACGGTGAACTCGACAAAACCCTGGAAGGCGGTCATTGCAGAAGACGCATTGTGCATTACAAGGACTGCACGGGTGCTGAACTTGTACGCGGTCTGCTCGCACAGGTCGAACAAAAAGAAAACATTGACTACAAAGAGAATACGGTGCTCGTCAAGCTCACACAGGTTCGCAGCGGTTTCCGTGCTGACCTGCTGACCGACGGCGGACTGTGCTCGGTATTCTGCTCTTACTGTATGCTCTGCACGGGCGGTATCGGCAGAGTATACAAATATACAACCAACCCCAAAAGTGCCACGGGTGACGGCATCCGCATTGCCTATGAACTCGGTGCCCGCATCAAGGACCTGCATTATGTGCAGTTTCATCCCACGGCATTCAACTCCGAAGACGGTGAGCAATTCCTCATCAGTGAATCTGTACGCGGTGAAGGTGCCTATCTTCTCAACTGCAACCTCGAACGCTTTATGGATCGCTACGATGAACGCCTTGAGCTTGCCCCCCGTGACGTGGTATCCAAGTCCATTCTGCTCGAAGCCAGACGCACGGGCAGCAACCAGTTCTACCTTGACATCCGTCACGAAGATGCAGATTTTCTGCGTGAACGCTTCCCTGCCATCCATGAGGGTTGTATGCGTTACGGTGTGGACATTACAAAAGATCTGATTCCCATTTTCCCCTGTCAGCATTATCTGATGGGCGGTATCGAAGTTGACATTGATTCCAAAACCAACATTCCGCGTCTGTATGCCTGCGGTGAATGCTCCAACACGGGTGTGCACGGCAGAAACAGACTTGCAAGCAACTCCCTGCTGGAAGCACTGGTGTATTCCCGCAGAGCCGCCGAAGACATCAAACGCTGTATGCAGAACGGCTTTGCAAATGTGTCCGCATTGCCCGTGAATCTGCAGGCAGACGGTGCTCCCCTGCCGGAGGGCATTTTCTCCGAGATCCGTTCCATTATGCAGCGAGCAGCCTTTGTTATGCCCGATGCAGGTGCGGTCCGCTACGGTCTCAAGCAGATCGACAACATACTCAAACGTCTCAAGGGCGGCAAATTTGCCACCACCACAGCGTATCTGGAAGCACTTTCCCTTGCAACCGTTGCATACATTATTTTAAAGGAGCTTGACGAAGCATGATCATTCCTCAGTTTTACATTGATGATATCATCCGCAACGCCATCAAAGAGGACATCAACTACATGGATGTGTCCACTGTGTATGTCATTCCCGAAACCCAGACGGGTACCGCCCGTTTTATTGCAAAAGCAGACGGTGTGCTGTGCGGTCTGGAAATTGCAATGCGTGTTTTTGAAATGCTCGACAGCACCTTCTCTTATGAAGCCTGTTTCAAAGACGGCGACGAAATCAAAAAAGGCGACCTGATTGCCGTTTTCAAAGGCAAAACCGCCTGCCTGCTGCAGGGTGAACGCACAGCCCTGAACCTTTTGCAGCACCTTTCGGGCATTGCGACGGCCACCAATGCCTGCGTAAAAGCAGTTGCAGGGACCAATGCAAGCATTGCCGAAACCAGAAAGACACTTCCCGGCCTGCGTGCTTTGCAGAAATATGCAGTGACCTGCGGCGGCGGCAGAAACCACCGCTACAATCTGTCGGATGCTGCCATGCTCAAGGACAACCACATTGATGCAGGCGGCGGCATTGCAAACACGGTCTACCTGCTTCGCAGCAAACTCGGACACACCGTAAAAATTGAAGTGGAAACCCGCGACATGGACGAAGTACAGCAGGCTGTTGCAGCAGGTGCAGACATCATCATGCTCGACAACATGAGCTGTGAACAGATGAAAGAAGCCTGTGCATTCATCGACGGCAGAGCCGTGACGGAAGCTTCGGGCAACGTCACCCTCGAAACCATCCGCAAGGTTGCCGAAACAGGGGTTGACATCATTTCGTTGGGTGCACTGACACACTCGGTAAAGGCTTTTGACATCTCCATGCGTATTGATAAAGTCTGATTTAAGGCAGATTTTTACAATAGTATTCATCTTTTTTATCGGAGTGTATCTATGAAAAAAGCCACTAAAATATTCACCGTTGTTGCGTTTGTGTATGCAGTGTATATGCTTGTCCTTTACATTTTCCTTTCTCTTTGCGTTGAACTGCACTGGACATTCATTTACAGCCTGCCTGCCGCAGCAGACTGGTTTTTAGGCAATGTGCTGATCAATCTCTTCAAAGCAGGCACCTATGTTGCACCGACACTGACGGGACTTTCCGTTGTGCTGTCCGTCATCAGTGCCGTCAAAGCAAAATCCGCAGCACAAATTGATCTCTCATTCCTGATTACCACCGTTATTTTTACCCTGACCGCAAGCATAATCTCGGCCATTGACTCCAGCGTAATTACAACATTTTCATAAAACGGAGGTTCGTTATGAAAAAGAATGATGCATTACAAGCTGTCAAATTTGCTCTGTTCTCGGCATCCGCAGGTATTATTCAGATCGGTTCTTTCACCCTGCTCAATGAGGTTGCAAAGCTGCCGTACTGGCCTGCATATCTGATTTCGCTGATTCTTTCCATTGTCTGGAACTTTACATTCAACCGCCGTTACACCTTCCGTTCGGCAGCCAATATTCCCGTTGCCATGGCAAAAGTGTTCGGTTTCTATCTTGTTTTCACACCGCTGTCCACATGGCTCGGTGACCTTGCAGCCGGCAAAGAAATCAACGAATACATCGTTCTTGCCGTCACCATGCTGTCCAACTTCGTTCTTGAATTCCTTTTCTGCAAATTCGTGGTGTACCGCGGACAGGAAAACACACGCGAAGACAAAAAATCCGAATAACCCCTTTGCATTTTCCGAGGATTGTCCCTGTTGGCAATCCTTTTTTCATGAGATTGCGACCATTGACTTTCTTTTGTAACAATGGTATTCTTAAATACTGTGCTGTAATCATCATCAAAAAAAAGGAGGCAGGATGAAAATGCAGAACAAAGAAAACTCTGCACGTACCAATGTACTGACAAGCGTTTTTCTGTCGTTGCTTTTTGCAGGTCTGCCGCTGATTTTCACAAACGGTTTTTTCAATATCACACAGACAAAAGCCGTCTTTTTCTATATCCTCGCAACGGCTTTCATTGTTGTTTTTATCTTCATGCTCCCGGACGGCAAAACAGGCAACGCCGAACTGAAAAGCAAATTCGCACCGCCGTATTCCTGCGTTGACATTGCCTTTATGTGCTTTTTCTTCTTCGTGCTTGTCGCGGGCATTCTGTCCGAATACAGAAACGATGTGTGGATCGGTGCCGCGGCACGGTACCAGGGTGTACTGACCATTCTGCTGTATACACTGATGTATTTTGCGGTTTCACGCAACCTGCAGAAACCGAATGCATTTTTGCTGTGTGCCGTGGTTGTGTTTTCCGTGGTCTGTTTGTTCGGTGTATGCAATTGTTTTGACATTGACCTGCTCGGTCTGCATGACCGTCTGTCCGACCGTCAGAAGGGTGCTTACATATCCACCATCGGTAACATCAATTTTTACAGCAGCTACCTGTGCCTGCTGTTGCCGCTTGTGCTTTGCGGCTTTATACAGGCAACCAACAAGACCAGCCGCATCATTTATACCGTTTCCCTGCTGATCGGCTCTTTCGGCATAATGGTCACGGCAAGTGAAAGCTTTGCACTGGGACTGTCCGTAGCCGTCGCCGTGATTCCGTTGTTTTTGAAAGACGACACCAAAAAACTGAAACGATATCTTGTCGGCATTGTGATGGTGATTCTCTCTTCGCAGCTTTATATGCTGCTTTATAACCGTGCCGAAGTCCGCCACGTACCGCTGTCCGAAGCCCTGCAACTGTTCACAAATCCTTATGTTGCAGCCGTTTTGACAGCCGTTTGTGCAGTGGTGTACATTCTGCTGTGCGTTTGCCCGAAAATAATAAAAAAGGGCATTTTCGTGTATGCGTTCCTGCTGTGTGCGGCAGTCATCGCCATCTGCGTATGCTTTGTGCTGTCCAACACAAAAGGACTCGGCAGCCTGGATGCCTACTTCAGAATCACCGATGAATGGGGTTCCAAACGCGGTGAAATCTGGAAACAATGCCTGACACTGTTCAAAGGTTTTTCACTGAAAGAAAAGCTGTTCGGCATCGGTCCCGAAGCATTGCAACGCATTTCGGACGGTTCTGCCGTGTTTGCAGGCAAAGTGCTTGACCAGGCACACAATGAATATCTGCAATACCTGCTCACAACAGGCATCTGCGGGTTTGTTGCCTACCTGTCCATCCCCGTGACGATCACATTTACGGTGGCAAAATACCTTCGCCGTAACACACTGGCAGTCGGTCTTTTTGCAGGACTTGCCGCTTACTGGCTGCAGGCAACGGTCAACATTGCACAGCCGTTCACAACACCGCTGATGTATGGTTATATTGCGATTCTCGGCGGTATTGCATGGAATACAAAAAAGGAGTTTTTATTGCAAAAAGAGCAATAATATGCTATACTGTTTTTCTGCTTACAAAAAAAGGAAGGGAATTTAAAAGATGGCAAAAGCAAAACAACCAACCACACAAGAGCCGCAGGAAAATGTGTATAAACACAATGCGCCGACAAAAAAAATCATTGCCCGCTTTCTGCCATATTACAAAAAGCATATCCGCACCTTTGCATTTGACCTGTTTTGTGCCGCACTGACAACAGCCTGTGAACTGTTGCTGCCGATGATCGTACGCACCATCACAAATGCTGCCACAGGCGACAGCGAAACCGTACTCACGCCCGGTTTGATTCTCGGTATGGGCGGTGCGTATCTGTTCATGCGTGTGATTGACACATTCGCTAACTACTACATGGCAGCCATGGGACACATCATGGGCACACGCATTGAAACCGATCTGCGTCGTGATCTGTTCGGTCATCTGCAAAAGCTTTCGTTCTCCTATTTCAACAATGCAAAAGTCGGTGTGCTGATGTCCCGTCTGACCAGCGACCTGTTTGACATCACGGAATTTGCACACCACTGTCCCGAAGAATTTTTCATTGCCGGTATCAAAATCCTCGGTTCGGGTATCATCCTGAGCTTCATCAATATTCCGCTGACACTCATCATCCTCTGCATGATCCCGATTATGATTCTGTGTCTGCTCAAAGTCAACCGTCGTATGCGTGACGGTTTCCGCGAACAACGCAGAAAAGTCGGTGAACTCAATGCCGACATCGAGGACTCACTGCTCGGTATTCATGTTGTCAAGGCATTTGCAGGTGAGGAACGAGAAAAAGAAAGATTCCGCAAAGGCAACGAAGCATTTCTTGCCGTCAAAGCTGCCGTTTATAAGCTTATGGGGCAGTTTTCAAGCACATCCCGTTTCTTTGACGGTGCAATGTACATCATTGTGGTTGTGCTGGGTGCATTTTTCATCCTGTGGGGCAAAATCAACGCAGCCGACCTGTTTGCCTATCTTCTGTACGTGACAACACTGTTTTCGTCCGTCCGCCGTATTGTTGATTTTTCCGAACAATTCAACCGCGGTCTGACCGGTATTGAGCGTTTTACGGAAATCATGGACACTCAACCCGACATTGAGGACACTCCCGAAGCCGAAGAAATCGGCCGAGCCGAAGGCAACATCACATTCAACAATGTCTCTTTCAGCTACAATGACGGTACGGATGTCATTCACAATTTCAACCTCGACGTCAAAAAAGGACAGAGCATTGCCCTTGTCGGTCCCTCGGGTGCAGGCAAAACCACACTGTGCAGCCTGATTCCCCGTTTTTATGAAATCAACAGCGGTGAAATCCTGCTTGACGGCAAAGACATCCGTAACATCACCATGCGTTCGCTGCGTGAGAACATCGGCATTGTGGAACAGGACGTTTACCTGTTCTCGGGTTCGGTCAAGGAGAATATTCTCTACGGCAAACCCGATGCAAGCGATGAAGAAATTGAAGAAGCGGCAAAACTCGCAGGTGCTTATGAGTTTATCAAGGAGCTTCCCGACGGTTTTGACACCTATGTCGGTGAACGCGGTGTCCGTCTTTCAGGAGGTCAGAAACAGCGTATTTCCATTGCACGCGTATTCCTCAAAAATCCGCCTGTGCTGCTGCTTGACGAAGCGACAAGTGCACTCGACAACGAAAGCGAACGTCTTGTGCAGCAATCCCTGCAGGCTCTTGCCAAGGGCAGAACGACCTTTACGGTTGCACACAGACTCACGACCATCCGCAATGCGGAACGTATTCTTGTGCTGACAAAAGACGGTGTTGCCGAACAGGGTTCGCACGAAGAACTGATTCAGAAAGACGGCTTATATGCCAAAATGTATAAATTGTATACAACAAATTAAAGAGAGAGGACAAACAGATGAAATTACCCTTTTTAACAGCCGAAGCAACCACCGCATCCATCGGTGAATCCGTGTCCGAAGCACTCGAAGAAGTGGTCGGTGCCGTTACGGACATTCCGCAGAGTACCGATGAAATCGGCGGCTACCTGTCGGGCATCTTTGACATTCTTGCCGAGTATGTGCTGTCCTACGGCGGCAGACTGGTTGCTGCAGTGTTGTTGCTGATCATCGGCTTCCGCATTGTAAAAATACTCAACAAAAAGCTGACCAATGCCAAAATGCTCGCAAAAGTGGACTCTTCCGCAAAAAACTTCTTCTTCAAAGCATTTGACATTGTACTGAAAATTCTCATTGTCATTCTTGCCGCTTCCGTACTCGGTGTTCCGATGGCTTCGGTGGTCGCAGTGATCGGTTCTGCAGGTCTTGCCATCGGTCTTGCACTGGAAGGCAGCCTCGGCAACATCGCAAGCGGTGTTGTGCTGATGGTGACAAAACCGTTCAAGGAAGGTGACTTCATTGTCATCGGCGGCAACGACGGCGGTACGGTTGTGGACATCGGCATTTTCTACACCACCATCACCACCCCTGACAACCGTCGCATTGTGTATCCCAACAGTGCAGTGGCAGGTGCAACCCTCGTCAACGTGTCTGCAGAACAGACCCGCCGTGTGGAACTCATTTTCAGCACCTCTTACAAAGCAGATGTCAAGGCGGTCAAAGCCTGTC
>JAFSEF010000092.1 GCA_017435865.1 Clostridia bacterium | reverse complement strand
TTCCGCTTCGCTCTATATAATTATTCTAAAATTCGGAGCGAAGCGACCCGCAATATTTTTCGACAGGAAAATATATCATTCATCATATCGAAGATATATCATATCCGCTGCAAGCGGATATATCATTTTGTCGAAGACAACTCCCCGATAAACCGCAATTTGTTTCCTTTTTGCGACACATAAAAACCAACGGGATCTGCCGACAAAGAGCAGATCCCGTTTTTGTTGTTATGATGATTTAATTGAAAAGACCGAGCAGGAAATTCCTGAAGAACTCAAAAAGTCGTCTGATGAAGTTCATGATACTTGTTATCAGAGATTCATTGTTCTTGATGGCAGGTGAGCTGACATCCTTTTTTTCGGAACAGGCGACCAAAACCAGACTGCCTTGCAGATCATCGGGATAGAAGGTGATAAAGCCGCCTTCTGCCTGTTCGGGGAAGTAATAAAGACTCTGACCGCCGTCTGCTGTCGGGGTAAGCTGACCGACCTGCAGATTTTCTGCAGAAATGTCCGTCAGCGGAAGAATCACTTTGAAGCCCGATTCAGCCGCAGTGACAACTCTGCCGTTGACAAGCAGGCTCACTTCATATCCTGTTGCCTGCACGTTGCCGTATTTATCGGACATCTGCTTTTTGACAAAATCAGCGGCACTGCTGTTTTCAAACACCTGCAGTGTCACATTGGCACCTGCCGCAAAGTCGGCGGTATCGTATGCGACACGCACACCCGTGGTTCTGTCCACAAGTGTTTTAGGAGATGTCATGGTTTTGGCTGCGGCGGTTTTGTTGACAAGGCAGGCTTTGACACAGGTATTGTTGTAGCCTTGTGCAACGGTATCGATCCATGCACAGCCGTCTTCATTGTAGCCGATGTAGCTTGTGTTTTCTTTGCCGTCAAAGTTGTAAGTGATTCTGTTCTGTGTTACGGTTCTGCCTTCGACGGGAATGTTGAGATTCTGCCCTTCACGCAGAGGGAACTCCACAACCACCGAATAATATTCACCGTTCTGCACGGGCACATCCTTACCGATATCCACGGTATGATAGCCTGCAAAGCTTGCAGTTCCCGTCACCGTCAGAGCGAGTGTGCCGTCCGTGGGATTGCCGCTGTCAAAGGCAACACCGCGGTAAATGTAAACGGTATAGGGCAGGTCGGGGGTCAGGGTATGGAAAGCGACATAGCGGACCGAACCTTTTTTGTCGGCACGGAACACGTTGGCGGTAAATGCAGCCGCACTGTCGCCGATGGTAACGCTTGAGTTGTAACCGTAACCGTCATACTGAGCAATGCTGTCGTATGCGTTGGCAGGCAGAACGGTCAGGGTCGTATAATCACGCATGGTGGTATCTTCATAGGACATCCAGAAATATCCGCCGTCACCGAAATCCGTTCCCCAGCTGTTTTTGCAAAGCCATGCACCTGCCTTGGAGGGCATGGAGAAGTTTGAAAAGTGCGATCTTGCAAATGCATCATCCCAACCGACAATGGTAGCCGCATGGTTGGGAGCATAAGAAAGTTTGTGGTTCACGGTGGTGACAGTGTCGGACACATACGCGGTATTCTCATTGGAATAAGGCGTATTGTTTGTTTTCATGCCGGCGGAATCCATATAGAAACACACCGCAACACCGCCGTTGTCCATGATTGCCTGTTTGATATCGGCAGTGTTTTTCAGGAACAGGGCATCTCCGATTCTTGCATCGCTGACATACATCTGATCGACCGTATATTCCGGCGGATTGGCAGCATCGGGCATCGGATAACGGCTTTCCGTTGCAATGCCTGCACCGCGAGCAAGTGCATTGATCGCCATCAGGAACGAACCGCCTGCATCATAAGGATCCTTCAATGCGGTACCGTCGCCTGCGGTGGGGTCATCGGCATTTGCGGACAGACCGTTGTTTGCAAACCAGATCAGATGCGATTCGGAAAAGTCCGTATTTTTTTTGGTACCGAAGCCCTGTTTGATGTAATCCGATTCCAGCACGGACAGAACGGAATACGTCCAGCAGCCGTTGGTCGGAGACTGATCCTTTACAGGGGTGACATCGGTTGAAAAATAAGCAGCAGGCAACGCAGCACCGACATCTTCAATTTCCTGCGTATAGTCTGCAACAGTGTCAAGTTCAACACGTTTGCCCTGTTCATCTGTCCAGTAAGATGTCAAACCGTCATTCTGCAATGTGTAGACAGCCTTGATACCTGCAGCTGAGGCGGCACAGCACAACGCCGGAATCAACAGCAATACAGATAAAAAGATACAAATCACTTTTTTCATGGTTGTGCCTCCTTTTTTTGTCAGAATTGTTTATGCCTTGGCGGCTTTCTTTTCTTTTTTATCCTGTACCTTGAAAATAACAAGAGCACTCACGATGGCGACGACAATGGTCGGGAACATCAGCGTGCCGATGCCCATGGTGGGAGCAAAAATAAGAATGATCACACCTGCAATAACGGGAGCAATGGCGGTTCTCCAGTGCTTTGCAAGGTAGCTTGCACCCAATGCACCGAAGAGTGCGGGAAGAACGTAGGTAAAAGCAGGTGCAAAAACGGAATCGGCATCGGTGAAATAGTGCAGGAAGGGGCTGAAAAGCAGCACGCCCGCTGCAATGACGATGGTGGTGACGATGGCGGAAACGCCGGCTGCGATGGTCGAAATGACTTCGCCTTCTTCCGTGTTGGGACGCACTTTGGCATTCTCCATGCCTGCGAGTGCACAGGGCAGCTTCAGGTTGGAAATGTTGCCCGAAACGAAGCTCAGGTAAGAAGCACCGCTGCCCATCATGGGAACAAACGCAATGACTTCAATAACAGCGGTCGGCCAATAGATGGCAATGATCTGCAAAGCGGGGGTGATGACCTGTGTAAAGGTCGGCCACACATTGAAGTAGGCACTGATTGCAAACGGGAATGAAAGGAAGGTAATGATGGCACCGACAGTCCACAGTCTGCCCCATACATGAACCTGATCGAAATATGTTCTTTCTGCATTGTTCTTTTTCATGTTCGTTCCCTCCTTATCTCCACACAAAGTTGACAATGTTTTCGGGCAGAACGGCACTCAGCAGCACTGCCATACCCATGGCGGCAAACATGGCAATGGGCATTGTGAAGTTTGCAAGCTTGTCAAGATTCTTCTTTCTGCAAAGAAGATCAAGCAGCGACATGATCACAACAGACGTAATAAGAACGGCAATGCTCATAAAGCCTGCGTTGCCTGTACCGTCTTCCGTGGTGCCGTTGATGGCACGTGCGACGAATGCAGCAATGATACCGATGAATGCAGCAGCGGAAATCATATCGGCAAGCTTTTTGCTGCCTTCGCTCTTGTTTGCGGCAGAACCGATTTTCTTCTGCAGGCCCTTGCAAAGAATGGTAACAAGGATCAGTGCACACATATTACCGATCATCATACACCATGCGACGGTGGAAAATGCGGTGGGATCGGTGACTTCCGCGTTCAGCGACAGACCGAAAGAGTCCAGTGCTGCTTCCGCAACCGTGGATTCATACGCAAGGTTACCGATAACCGAAAGACGTACCCACGGCAGAACGATACCGAGTGCTTTTGACAACGCAAGCACCGTAACCAGAATGGAAATGGCAGGTCCGACGGTGAACAGTGCACTGGAAACAACGGTATTGCGCAGGGTTGCATTTGAAATACCGAGCTGATTTGCACGTTTCCATGCCTTAACAATGAAAAACAGTGCCTCAATGACCACAAACAGAATGACTGCTGCTGCGGCAAGATACATAAAAAGTCCTTCTTTATTGAATTCCAAAGGGAATCCCTCCTTTAACAGTATTAGATTTTTATATTATACACAATCCGATTTATTTTTGCAATAAATATTAAAACAATTACCACGGTGTTTTATAACTTTTGTGAAAAAAGCTTGCCCGCCAAAAAGGAATGTGATATAATAAGATAAATTTTTATACCCTGTCGGTCGGAGGTTTTTGCTATGGCAGCCGAAAAAACAAAGAAAAAGAATGATCGCTCTGAAGTCAGCATCACCAAAAAAGAACGCACAATGAACCGCCTGAAAACGGTGGGCTACCTTGCTGTTGTTTTCGGTGTGATCACAGCCTTGGTTCTGTTTACAACTTTTGTACTGGATCCCTTGTCGATTTATCGTTCTGCCGGCAAAGCTGCCGAAGAGGGGAACTACCAGACAGCCATGGAAATGTACAAAGGTCTGGACGGTTTTTTGCAGTCCGAAAAGAAGATTGCGGACATTCAGGGCAAGCTGCTGCTGCAGGCTGCCGACACAGGCGACTACGAAGCTGCCGTCCTCGCAGCGGAAGCAAGCGGTGAACTTGATCGCTATGTGGAAGAACGCCCCGACATTTTCTATGAATATTCTTTATCAAAACTGGAAAACAGCCCCAACATTGCCAAAACATACCTTGCATACGTCCTCGATTATCCCGGTGCACAGAAGGCCTATGATGAAGCATGCCTGCGTTATGCCCTGCTGTTGTCTGCAAACGGACGTTACAACGATGCCATTCTCAGCTTTGACGAAGCTTCTTCCAAAGAATGGTTCGCAACCATGTCGCCTTCACAGCTCAACGAAAATGCCATTCAGTTCTCGAAGATTTCTTATCAGAGAGCCTATGAAATTCTTTCCCTCGCATCCGAAGAAAGTCCCGCAACAACGCAGCTTTTGTCGCAGATGAAAGACTATATGCAGTATTGCGGTGAAAAAACCTGCATTTCCGACACCGCAGAAGAAAGTGCTGTCGATATGGTCAACACCTTTGACTTCCTCATGGACAACGACACGGAATATCTGATCGTTTACAGCGGTGATGTCAGCGAGGTGTTCGATATCACCAACTGCGTTTTTGCAAAAGACACGGATGGAACTTATTTTTCGATTCTGTACGACAATGAAACACAAACAGAATACACCTACCGTTTTTCCATGCTGGATGACGGTACATTGTCCGAAAAAATAACCGTCGTACATCAGGATAACGAACCGATTGAATCCGTAAGACTCTGGAGCTGACAAAGTTACAAAACATCTGCACACAACTTGCGGATGATGAGAGGTACAAGATGAAAAATATTTCCAAAGCAGTTTTCTGTGTTGCTTTTTGCCTGCTTCTGTTTCTGAATGCAGGATGCGTGACACTGCGTTTTGATGACGGTATTATACGCAACTTCCAACAACAACCCGTACAGCCTCAGCAATCACAAAGCACACTGCAACCGCAGATGCAGCAGCAACCGCAACAGCAACAACCGCAGGCACAACAGAGTGCTCCTGCAACACCGACACATTCTCCCGCAGGCAATGCTGCAGCCAACTGGTCACAGGAGCAGATCCTGTCTTATTTCACAGCAGCCCTCAATGCAGCCAAGTCCGCAGATGCCGCTTATTCCGTGGACTGTGCCATCAGCCATGATGTTGAAATTTTCAGCATTTCAAGCGAACCCATGCGTGAAAAAGCAGAAGAAATTGTCACCCGTCTCAAACACAGCCGAGCAGGCGTTTTCACCGTTTCGGGCGGCAATGCCGTATCGAACGGCGAAACACTGGCGGTCAAAGATCTGATCGTTCCGACGGGCAGCACCCTGTCCATGGATGTGTCTGCCATCGAATCCGCAAGAGCTTCGTTTGACGGCGAAAACATCATCATCGTCATGAAACTCAAGGACGACACCGCAAACCATCAGAATCCTGTTCCCGTGCAGACAAAAGGTCTGATCCCCTACATCAGCCTGCACGGTTACAAAACGGATCCGTATACAATCAACAAAGCAGAAATCAACTACACATCCTGCACCGTCGCTGCAGGCATTGATGCACAGGGCAGACTCGTCACCGTCACAAGCAGTGCCGATGTTGCCGCAGAAGCAACGGGTGGTCTGGGCAGCATGACAGCGGATGTGACCCTCATGGGCAAAACCAAAGCAGCTTATACATTTACTTACACACAGGAATAAAAAAAGAAAACAGCGTATCCGCCGCAGTGGTCAGGATACGCTGTTCATTTTTTCAGAAGGATACTATACCGAGGTGTTCGAGCAGGATTTTTGTGCCGAGAAGAATCAGCACAATTCCGCCTGCAAGCTGTGCCTTGTCTTTCCACTTTGCACCGAATTTGTGTCCGAGCAAGACACCGATGACGGCAAGAATGAATGTGGTGACACCGATGACGGCAACTGCGGAAGCAATGTGAACCTGCAGGAAGGCAAAGGTTACGCCCATGGCAAGTGCATCGATGCTTGTTGCGATGGCCATGGCAAGCAGCTCTTTGATGTCAAGCACAGAAGCTTTTGTTTCTTCACATTCTTCGCAGTTTTTGCGGTCTTTGATGACATCGAAAATCATTTTTCCGCCGATGATCAGCAGCAGCACAAATGCAATCCAGTGGTCAACCGCCACAATGTACTGTTCAAACTGCTTCCCCAGTGCCCAGCCGAGAAACGGCATCAGTGCCTGGAAGCCGCCGAAAAACAGTGCGATGATCACCGTTTGCTTCTTATCGATTTTCGGCATCGACAATCCTTTGCACACTGCCACCGAAAAGGCATCCATTGCAAGTCCGACACCGATGACAAACACTTCCCAAAGCCCCATAGTATTCTCCCTTTTCAATTCAGATTTAAGACATTTATTATAACAAATAATCAATAAAAATCAAGTATGAATTATATCCTTGACAGAAATATAATTCTGTGCTATACTTTAACGAATAAAAGTTTTGATGCTTTTATGCATAAAATCACTAAAGCACCGAAAGGATGTACTCCATGACCATTCCGGAAATACTTGAACGCAACGCAAAGATCTATCCCGATGAGGTAGCATTGGTTGAAATCAACCCCGACCGCATTTCTGACCGCAACATGAACTGGCGTGAATTCAACCTCATTGAAACGGGTTCTTCCGAGCGTTACCGCCGTGAAATGACCTGGCGTGAATTTGATGTAAAAGCCAACCGCATTGCCAACCTGCTGCTCACAAGAGGCATCAAAAAAGGTGACAAGGTTGCAATTCTGCTGATGAATTCGCTGGAATGGCTGCCGGTTTATTTCGGCATTCTCAAAACAGGGGCACTGGCAGTACCGATGAATTACCGCTATGCTGCGGATGAAATCACCTATTGCCTTGACCTTGCAGATGTATGTATGCTCATTTTCGGGCCCGAATTCACCGAACGTGTGCAGGCAGGACTCGACAAGATGCCTACTGTCAAAAATCTGTTTTATGTCGGCAGCGATGTCCCCGCTTTTGCAGAGGATATGCTGCGTTACATGACCTACTGCTCCACCACCGCACCTGCCGTGGCACTCACGGAAGAAGACGATGCCGCAATCTACTTCTCCTCGGGCACAACGGGCTTCCCGAAAGCCATTCTGCATGCCCACAAGGCACTGTACCATTCCTGCCTTGTTGAGCAGGCACACCACGGTCAGACCCATGAAGACGTTTTCCTGTGCATTCCTCCCCTGTACCACACGGGTGCAAAAATGCACTGGTTCGGTTCGTTCCTTGTCGGCGGCAAAGCAGTGCTGCTCAGAGGTGTCAGACCCGAATGGATTCTGCGTACCGCATCCGACGAACAGTGCTCCATCGTGTGGCTGCTCGTGCCGTGGGCACAGGATATTCTTGACTCGATCGAAAGAGGCGAAATCAACCTCGCTGATTATAAACTCGATCAGTGGCGACTCATGCACATCGGTGCACAGCCCGTTCCGCCGTCACTCATCAAACGCTGGATGGAAGTGTTCCCCAACCACAGCTACGACACCAACTACGGTCTGAGTGAATCCATCGGCCCGGGTGCACTGCATCTCGGCTGCGAAAACCTGCACAAGGTCGGTGCCATCGGTGTTCCCGGTTACGGCTGGCAGGCAAAAGTTGTACATCCCGACGGCACGGAATGCGAAAAAGAAGAAGTCGGTGAACTGATTCTCAACGGCCCCGGTGTTATGAAGTGCTATTACAAAAATGAAGAAGCATCTGCCGAAAGCCTGAAAGACGGCTGGCTGTATACAGGCGACATGGCCAAGGTTGACAACGACGGTTTTGTGTTCCTTGTGGACCGCAAAAAGGATGTGATCATCACAGGCGGCGAAAACCTCTACCCTGTGCAGATTGAAGACTTCCTGCGTGCACACGAAAAAATCAAGGACGTTGCCGTCATCGGTCTGCCCGATGCCCGTCTGGGTGAAATTGCTGCGGCCATCATTGAAGCCAAAGAAGACATGACTCTGACCGAAGAGGAAGTCAATGCATTCTGCACGGAATTGCCGCGTTACAAACGTCCCCGTAAAATTATATTCACAAAAGTTCCCCGAAACGCCACCGGCAAGATCGAAAAACCGAAACTCCGCGAAATGTTCGGTGCAACCCGCCTTGTCGAAAGCGTAACGAAAGGATGATTATAATGAAAAACAACCGTTGGCTCAGACTGGCACTCGGTGCGTTCGCACTGTTTTTTGCAGGTATCATTTATGCCTGGTCGGTCATCAAAGCACCTTTTGCAGCTTTCGGTTGGACGAGTTCGCAATTGGGTCTTAATTACACCATCACCATGAGTATGTTTTGTCTCGGCGGCCTGTTTTCGGGCCTGCTGAACAAAAAGTTGAGTTCAAAAATCCGCATGACAGCAAGCGGAATCATGGTTGCAGGCGGTTTTGTGCTTACCTCAACACTGTCAGCAGACTCCCCTGTGTTTTTGCTGTATCTCGGTTACGGCATTCTGGCAGGACTCGGCATCGGTGTAGTTTATAATGTTGTTATTTCCCTTACAAGTGCATGGTTCCCCGACAAAAAGGGCGTCTGCTCGGGTGTGCTGATGATGGCATTCGGTTTCAGCTCTTTCGTTCTCGGCAATGTTGCGGCAAAACTGTTCAGCAATGCCGCATTCGGCTGGAGCAAGACCTATCTTGTTTACGGCATTCTCATCGGTGCGGTGCTGCTTGTCTGCGGTTTGTTCATCCGTGCCCCCAAACCCGAAGAACTGCCTGCCGTCACCAAAAAAGCAAATGCGGTACAGCAGGATTTCACTTCTGTTCAGATGCTCAAAAGACCGTCTTTCTGGCAGCTGTTTTTGTTCTTCATTCTGTTCTCCGCTGTCGGCAGTGTCACGCTCGCATTCGGTAAGGACATTCTGCTTTCGGGCGGCCTTGCAGAGGGTACTGCAGTCACGCTCGCAAGCCTGCTTGCCATTTTCAACGGCTTCGGACGACTCGCATCGGGTGCGATTTTTGATGCACTCGGCATCCGCAAAACACAGTACATCACCTCTGCCGTTGCCATTTCCGCTTCGGGCATTGCATTGCTCGGCATTGCGGTAAAAGTACCTGCCGTGGTTGTTGTCGGTGTTGCACTGTGTGCCTTTTCTTACGGATTTTCCCCGACCGTTTCGGCGGCATTCGCCAATGCGTTTTACGGTCCGAAGAACTTTTCACTCAACTATGCACTGCTCAATCTGATTCTCATTCCGTCGGCATTCTACGCCACCATCGCAGGTAAAATCGTGGACGGTACCGGCTCGTTTATCGCCGTATTTGCACTGCTTTTAGGCTGCTCACTGATCGGACTTGTTGACAACCTGACAATCAAAAAAGCATAACAAAAAGCTGAAAGCTGTCTTCGGACAGCTTTTTTTGTTGACAGTATCGATGCTTTATAATACAATGATATAAAACAAAAAATATGAGGTGCGTTATGAAAGATATTTTATTTTCCAACCTGCCTGCAGGCATTGCCGTAATCGGTCTTGTGGGGTACTTTTTCGGTATGGCGATCGTGTTCATTGCCAATCCCATCAAAAATGCCGAAGCGTTTGCCGTCAAACCCGTTGACAATGCGGGCAAAACCGAAATCCGCGTTTACTACGGCGGCATTTCCTTTGCACTGGGTGCGTTTTTGCTGTACCTGACCATTGCTCTGAAAACGCCCTTTTATTCGTTGGTCGGCGGTCTGTTTTTTGCCACCACGGTGCTTGTAACAAGAACAATCTTCCTGTTTGTGGACAAAGGCTGGAAATGCCCCTATACAAAATTGGCAATCCCCGCTGAATCCGCTTTCGTGGTTGCACTGTGGGTCTGTTTCATTCTTTCCAAGGTTTTATATTAAAAAAATAGGTTGATTTTATCCTATAATTTGCATATAATAGTTATGAGGTGATAAAAAAATGATGGTGAATACCAATTATCTTGTTCCTATGACAGATGCAAATCAGAATTTTTCTAAAGTTGTACGCATGGTTGATGAAAACGGAATGGCTGTTATTCTGAAAAACAACAAGCCGAGGTATGTTATTGTTGATTTTGATGAATATGAGGAAGTTTCCAAAATCATGCAATTGCGCAAACAAAAAATAGAAGAAACTGCTGAAAAAATACTTGCTGATAATATGGAAGCTTTTCTGGAGTTGGCAAAATGATTTTATTGTCTGTTAACGAGATTGTTTCGCTGCATGAAAAGTTAATTGAAAAAACCGGCGGAAGTCATGGGGTTCGGGACTATAATTTGTTGGAATCTGCTGTTTTCAGTGCTTCGAACGGTTTTGAGGGTTATGAAGTATATCCTTCTGTTGAAGAAAAAGCAGCACGTCTTACATTTGCATTGATCAAAAACCATGCATTCATTGACGGAAATAAAAGGATTGGTGTTTTTGTTATGTTGATGACATTGCAACTCAACGATAGAATGTTGAATTATAGTCAAAAAGAATTGATTGAACTCGGCTTGTCTGTTGCAGACGGCTCTTTTAACTATGATGACATTTTAAGTTGGATACATTCTCATTTGATAAAGTAGGAGTACAGATGAAAATTCTGCAACATTTTAAAACCATCACAGCACACCGCCATGCCGTCATCCGTCATTGTGCAAAGGTCGGCCTTTTGTGGCAGGGGTTGCGGCACGATTTGTCCAAATACAGTCCTGCCGAGTTTCTGACGGGTGCAAAATACTATGCGGGCGATAAAAGTCCCAATGTCAACGAGCGAATGCAGAACGGTTATTCTGCCGCATGGATGCACCACAAGGGCAGGAACAAGCATCACTTTGAATACTGGACGGATTTCAGCATCGCAGAGCAAAAGATCCTGCCTGTTGAGATGCCGCTGGAATATGTTGTCGAGATGTTCTGCGACCGTGTGGCTGCCTGCAAGATTTACAAAGGCGACAAATACACCGACCGTGCTGCACTCGACTATTACAACAACGGCAAGGATTACCGTTCCATACACCCCGAAACCGCAAAACTACTTGAAAACTGGCTTATTATGCTTGCAGATGAAGGAGAAGAGCAAACCTTTACCCACATCCGCAAGCTCCTGCAAGAGCACAAAAAACGCAAATAAACAGATGAAAAAGGATCGTTCTCAGCGGAACGATCCTTTGCTTTTTATTGTAATTGATTATGCCTCTTTGGAGACGGCAAACTGTTCTTCATCTGCCTTGCTGATGTTGTAGATGAACTTCAGGGACAGGAATGCGATCAGTGAGCCGATGGCAAGGAAAGCAATGTACAGCGTCTTGACACCGTCACCGAAACCTTCAGGCTGCACGGCATTTTCGCCTTCGACAAAGCCGATGGCACCGAGACCGAGCGAAACAACAGCCTGACCGATGCCCTGTGAAAGCTTGCGGAAGAAAGAGTACAGAGCATACAGCGAGCCTTCTTCGCTCTTGCCGGTTTTTCTGTAGCTGATTTCAATACAGTCAGCGACGATTGCCCAGACGGTGACCTGGAATGTGCAGTTACCTGCGTTGATTGCCATGAGAGCCACAATATAGATGATCATACCTGTCATATCGGGTGACATGGGAACAAACATAAACACAAGACCTGCAACGGCACTGACAAGGGTTGCAACCGTACAGACGGTCTTTTTGCCGAAACGCTTGGTCAGCTTGCCGATGAATGCCATAATGACAACCATGGGGACATAAGACCCGACCATGGCAAGGGAAATCTTGGAAGCATCTTTAAAGAAATACTGGAAGACCATGTTGTTCAGAGACATGGTGGAGTTGAACAGAGCAACCTGTGCAACCGTTGCAAAGGTAGCACCGATCATAGCACGGTTTGTAAAGAAAGACTTGAAAGCGGAGAAGAATGCCTTGGCACCGGTTACGTTTTCGCCCGAATCTTCGTGGACAACACGTTCCTTGACAAGTTTTGTTGTTCCCCACAGAACGAAGAAAGCAATCACGGAAAGCACAACGGCAACAGGCAGCAGGGTTTCACCCTTGAGGTTCTGCACTTCTTCACCGGCAGCATTGATTTCCTTTGAATATACGATGTTCGGAAGAACGATCATAATCACAACTGCAGGCAGTGCAGCACCGATGGAACGGAATGTGGACAGGGATGTTCTTTCCTGCGGCTTGTCGGTGATAACGGAATGCAGGGAGCCGTAAGGCACGTTGACCATGGTATAAGCAACAGACCACAGGCAGTAAGAAAGCAGACACCATGCATATTTTCCTGCATACGGGAAGCTCTGCACGGGGGCAAAGATCATAACATTGAAAATAACAAGCGTTACACCGCCGAGAAGAATCCACGGCATATACTTGCTCTTTTTGCCGATGCGTTTGGTATCGACCATATTGCCGATGAGAACATCATTGATGGCATCCCAGAGTTTGGAGATGAGGATGATGGCAGCATAGTCTTTTGTGGAAATACCGATGTACTGCAAATAGAACAATTGCATAAAGGTGGAAACCAGCTGGAATGAAAAACCGCATCCCATATCACCCATGGCATAACCGAGCTTATCAAGCATACCGAAAGGTCTGATTCCGTTGACAGGACTTGCAGCGTTGCTCTTCTTCATGTTGTTGACTCCTTTTGACTTTTTACAAAAAACAGCTTGCCTGCACAAGGCAACAAAAACCGTTTTTTGCTCACATATAATTATTATACATTGTGTAAAGCAAAGTGTCAACCTGTTATTCTGCTGCAAAAAAATGAAAAACCTCCGGACAAACCGGAGGCAGAATCATATTAATCTGTCGGCCACAACAAGCGGATCATTTCAAGATCCACATTGTAAATTTCAGTGGGGGCATCTTTGGTGCCCGATGCACCTGTTGTCAGCACAACCACGCCGTCTTTGCCGCTGAGGTCAGCCGCATATGCACTGTACATACCGTAAGCACTGCCGGTATGGGTGAACACGGTTTTGCCGGTGATTACATTGTCCTGTATGAAGCAACCGAACCCCACTTTGTATGCAGAATCTTCATACAAAACGCTGCTGACGGTTTTGGCAGATTCTTCCGAAAGCAGACGGATTCCGTCAGAGGTAAGTCCCCCGTTGAGCAGCAGGCACAGAATCTGTGCATAGTCCGTTGCCGAAGCAATCAGATTGCCCTGTGTGATGTACATTGTCTGCCCGACAACACTTGAAAACGTGGCTTTTGCCTCATTGACAACCGTTGCGTCACCGTCATATAAAAGTGCTATTTTTGAAGCATCCGCAACACCTGCCGCATGGTAACTGCAACCCAGTCCCAGCGGTTCAAAAAGGAGTTCCTTTGCAAGCGTATCAAAATTCTTGCCGCATACCGTTTCGCAGATGGAACCGACTACGGCATAGTCAATATTGGAATAATTGTGCACGGTTCCGGGTTTTGCAGACGAAAAAGAGCTTCTGTCAAGCAGCACGGTTTTGACGGGAATCTGCGAATTGTTCAGTGCATTGTTGAAGACAACCCCGTCCGCAAGGGAGGCTGTATGGGTCATGATCATCCGCAATGTGATCGGCACGTCCGCAAAATAGGGTGAGCGGACGGTGAATCCGTAATAGGTGCTGATGTCTTCGTCAAGCTTCAGTTTTCCCTGATCGACAAGCTGCATACACACAATTGCCGTAACAAGTTTGGTCAGTGATGCCACACGGAATTTTGTGTCTGTTTCCACTGCGGTATTTTTTGCGGCATCCGCAAGACCGAAGTTGTAGGAGCCGACCACTTCACCGTCTCGGATAACAGCCGCCTGTGCCGCAACGGCCGTGTACTTTTCACAAATCTGCTGTGCAGCCACTCTGTCCAAAATATACGCACCTTTCTGCGACAATGTATTGTTTTCCTCTGCCTGCTGCGGTGTTTTCCACTCCTCCGTGTTTTCACTCGGCTGCACGGGAGCATCCGCAGGCACAGCAACATTGGCATCGTTGTCGGTCTTCTTTGAAGTGGTATCCAGTGAAACGCGATTGTCCGGCAAGGTATACCGTGGCTCATTACTGACTGTACCTGACGAACATGCCGTGCACAGCAAACCCAACAGCATGACCATGATAAGCAATTTATTTTTCATATACTTCACCTGTATTCATTTTACAAACCGAAGAATACCACCAAAGATATAAAAGAAACTTAAAAAATCTTAATAATTCTTAATAATTTTACTAACAAAAAACAGTCCTCGTCTGAGGACTGTTTAGTTTATATTATTACGGAAGTTGGTAACGTTTCCAAGAGGAAGTGTCTTCGAGGGCCACGGATGCACGCAGAATTTTACGGGCATCGGCAGATTTGACGCTGCCATCCTCATCGACATCCGCCAATGCAGACTGGAATGTGTTCAGTTGTGCAAGTCCGACCGCTGCACGGATGGCAATACGGGCATCAGCCGCACTGATTTTTCTGTCCATATCCACATCACCGACATCAAATGCAAGGTTGGATGTATTCTCCAGCACATACACCGTGTAGGCCAGTGTATGACCTTCACAATCGATGGTGATGTTTTTTGCACCCGTGCTGCTGACGGAATCGATTTTGATAACAAGACCATCAGAAATGAGTGCCGTTTTGCCGTCGGAATATGTGGCCTTCAGAACCAGACCGCGAAGATCGATTTCTTCACCGACTGCATAGACATTCTTTTCGGGTACGCTGTTAAATGCAACAGAAATGATGGTCGGATCGTAATTACGCGACCAGACAGCGGTCAGGGTGATTCCCTTGCAATCCTCTCTGCTGATGGTGGTGCCGGGTTTGACCGCCACAGAGGTGCTTTCCCCATCCACCTTCATCATCCACGCAACAAAATCATAGCCGCTGCGGACAGGTGTTTCACTGCTGATACGGACCGTGGAGGACCAGACTGCATACAGTTTTGTATCACCCGAAAAAGTGTAAGATCTGCCGGTTTCATAGGTGGCACTGCTGCTGTTCTGATACAGGGACCAACCCGTATTGACAGGGTAAAATTCCTGATCGGCAGGCACACAACGTCCGCCTTCACCGTTATAGGTGAGCGTGACCGTATAAGGTGTTGCCTTGGGCATGGTAATGCTTTCCGAATCAACGACGAAAACCGACGGATTGTCTACCTTGCCGTTGCCGGGTACAAAAGTGACAGTGTAACCGCTGATTTCTTTTGTACGTTCAAAGTAATAATAGACGGGTGCAGATTCATAAATGCCGGAAGTATTGCTCAGAGCCACGATTTTCAGACGCAGGTATTTGCCTGCATACTGTGACAATGTGGTGGCCGCAACGGACAGTGCGTTGCTCGTAAGCACTCTGCCGCTGATGATTGCAGTTCCCTTTTCATTGGCTCTGGAGGGGTTGGGTTCTTCTGACAGCATGGTCAGATCCACTTTATAATAATCACCCGTAGCGGTCCAGATAAAGCTCATGGCTGCATAGGGATCCACTTTCTTTGTGCTGACGGCAGCATAGTGCGAAGAATACGCTGTCGGAGTAAGTGCAACGGGAGATGTCAGAGAAGGCGGGCTGAGTTTGCTCGACTTGGTTGTGAACCGAACAGCAGTGCTGCTGCCCAGTGCCGTCTGACCCGATGCATCGGAATATGCAACAACGGTTGCCTTGTAGATGGATGCCCCCATGAGTGCTTCGGTCAGGTTGCTGTTTTTGCTCTTGAGCAACGAAACACTCGTGGTGGAAGAAGAAACAAGCACATTGCTTGCAATGGTTTTGAGGGTGTTGCCAGAAGAATCCACACGGATAATGGTGTAGCGGTAAGATTTGGCATCCGAGACAGAATTCCAGGTCAGGTTGCCGGGATTGGAAATATCCAGCTGTGCACCGCTTGCAGGAGACGTGATCTGCGGATTCTGCACTTTGCCGTACTTGGGCCAATAGGTGTTCATTGCCAGTTCCGCACGGATGGCGTGCTCGGATGAAATGGGAATTTCATACTGCGAACTGAAATAATAAGCTGCCCAATATGCACCTTCGGCTGAGTTTTCCGTATTTTTCAGGGTATTGTAGATGCCCGAAAACCAGGAAACCTGCGTCAGCTCATACTTCATGAAAGCAAGCTGGCCTTCCATGCTTGAATAGCTGTAGCCGTTTTTGTAGCAGAAGTTGATAAGATCCTGCCGACGGGCATTCCACTGACAAATACCGTAAGCGTCACCGTAATCACCGGTTGCTGTCGGATCAAACCAGGACTCACGCTGAATGTTTGCCAGAATGCCTGCACAGGCAGCGTTGTTGAAACCAAGCTCCTGCGAACAATAGTTGTAAATAATCTGCTCATTGGTTGCACGATCTGCCTGTGCCGTTATGTAAGGAAGAAAAGCAAGATTGCCGCCTGCAAGACTCATACACAACAAAACAACAGCAAGAACCGCACAAAGACTCTTTCGCATGATTTTCATTTTTTCATCCTCCATGCTGCACACAAAGCCTTCAAATCCCGGAATGCAAACGTGTGCAAATTCAGATTGGATATCTAAAACGGAATGACTTTGCCGTCATCATTCCGTAAACAGCAAAATGTAAAAATCGAACGTATTATAACACAAAAATACACGAATGTCAAATTTATAGTATTATATTACCATATTTTGAAACATTTTAGCAATTTATCGCAGCATTTTGAATGCATATTCATTTTACAATACTTTATTTTTATTAAGAATCGCAAAAAGATTTTTTGCAAAGACAAGCAGTTTTTTCTGCACAGCATAAAAAAAGAGCGGCAGCCGAAGCTGCCGCTTTGAAAGTATTGCTTATTTGAAAAGTCCGTTGAAGAAGTCCTTGATCTGCTGGAAGAGATCGTTGAAGAAGTTAACGATAACTGCCCACAGGCCGTCGCCGTTGATAACGCCTTCATCCTTGGGTTCTTCCTTATCAACCTGACCCTTGTCGATGTCATTTTCGTAAATGAGGCCTTCGTTTTCGGAATCATAATCGGTGAGCATAACTCTGTCATAAGAACCGTTTACGGAGTCGATAATGACATAGGTGGGAGCAGCTTCCCATGTATTGAGGTCAACACGGATGTCACGGGAAGTGTTGAGGAACTTATCCTGGAAGTAGAATGCATCATAGAAACCGCCCTTTGTGAAGGTTTCGTAGGAAAGGTTCATGTAGCAATCTGCATCTGCGGAGTAGAGGATGGTGTTGCAGTTTTCATTGAAGATGAAAGCAACCTTGATGTAGCCGCCGTAGATATCATCGTATACGGAAGCGAAGCAGCCGTTGTCATTGTAAACAAAAGCTTCCTGTGCGTTGCTCAGAGTGCCGAGAACAGCAGCATCTGCTTTGTAAACAGTGCCGGAAACGGGAGAAGCTGTGGTGATGATAGCGGATACGGGGTACTTGGTTTCCTGATCGAGGATGGTTTCGATGGTATCGAGCTTAGCAACCTGGGTTGCGGTTCTTTCGATGATTTCGGGCTTGTGGTAGCCGTTGAAGATGGAGCCGGCAATCGCGTCTCTCTTGACTCTTTCGAGGTTGAGAAGCATGGATTCACCGGATTCACGAAGCTTCAGAAGAGAGGTGAATGCGAATTCGCCGGATTCTTCGCTGGTGTTAGCAACCTTATCGCGAACATAGTCGGGAAGAAGGTCTTCGATGGAAACGATGGTAGCAAGAGCAGTCATGTATTCATACTGTTCCTGGGTATTGAAGAGGAACTGAGCGATATCGCCGATAGCACCGTAGATCTTGCTGAGGATCGCGGTAACGTAGTTCAGAGAGGACAGTTCATCGATAGCAAGGTTGACAGCATACTTAGCGAGGTCTTCGCCGACTCTGACAGCAACAGCAGCAAATGCCTTGTCGATTTCAGCACCGATGTTGTCGGACAGGTTCATAGCAGCAAGGCGGATATAGGGGCTGCGGCAGTTAGCAGCTACGTGATCAAGAAGATCCTGATAGTACTGGCCGGCTGCCTTACAGGTAAGGATTTGGGAAACAGCGTCGATGTATTCTTCATACAGTTCGTTGCCGTAGCTGAGGTAAGTCTGGATTTCGGTGATGACCTGGAAAGTGGAGTTCCAGCCGTCGGATTCAACAAAATCCAAAACCTTGATGACATCATTGATGGTTTCAATGATATCGGCAACATCCGTAACTGTGTTGAGGATGTCGAGGATGGTGTAAAGAATTTCGTTGTGGTAAGCAACTTCAACGCGTTCAACAAGACCGAGCATGGTAGCGGTTGCAACCTTGACGTCGTTGGAGCCGGTGATGCCGTTGTAAATGCCGTCGTCATAGAGATTCAGAGCAGAATACAGAGCACGGGTGGAATCGAAATAACCGTTGTCACGGGTATAACGAAGGTGGTAGTAGCTTTCTTCGTCAAGGACGGATTCAAGAAGAAGCTCGTCAACGACGTAGCGGTCTTCTTCGTTTTCGGCAGCCATTGCAATAACGGACACACCGGAGAGCATCATGATGACGGAAAGAAGTACACAAAGAATTTTTTTCATTTGTAACAGACCTTTCAATAATTATTACCTTTTATAATAAGGCATTCTGACACAAACAGTATAAACCTGCTTCTTCGGATTGTCAATAAAAAATAAACACAAGAGTGAAACTTTGTACATATTGTGCAAAGCTTTCCTCTTGTGTTTGTATAATTTGCTAAAGCTTCATTTAAGAATCCTTAATCTTCATCAAGCGCGACAAGATCTTCAAATGTTTCTCTGCGAACACCGATGCGATTTTCATTCCTGTTGAGAATAATCAGTGCCGGTCGGGGAAGACGGTTGTAGTTGGATGCCATGGAGTAATTGTAAGCACCCGTGGTCAGCACGGCAATGATATCACCGCGGTCAGCCGATGCCATACGGAGATTTTCCTGCAGGATATCGCCGCTTTCGCAACATCTGCCGACAACCGAACAAAGGCAATCTGTTTCCTTGTCGGCACGGGAGGCATTGACAAGTGTGTAGGGTGCTTCATAAAGAGCATAACGCGGATTGTCGGGCATACCGCCGTCAACGGACACATAGGTCTTACCGTTGGGGGTGTGCTTGACCGAGCCTGCCGTGTAAAGAGTCGTACCGGCAGCTGCGACGATGCTTCTGCCCGGTTCAAGGAGGATTTTGGGACAATCCATCAGCAGGGCATCGCAGATCTTTTTGACTTCGGCTGCCATCGCACGGATGTAAGCCGCATAGTCGGGTGTGGGATGACTCGGCAGGTATCTTGCACCGAAACCGCCGCCGAGGTTACAGAACTCGGCAACATAACCGTGCTTGTCTGCCATTTCCTTTATAAAACGCAGCATGATTTCCGCTGCCTGCACAAAGGGATCAATTTCAAACACCTGTGAGCCGACATGGCAATGGAAACCGCACAGGTCGATGTGCTGCATAGCAAGTGCCTGTGTTGCGATCACTTCGGCCTGTCCGTTTTCAATGACAGAACCGAATTTGGAATCGACCGTACCAGTGGTGATGGCCTTGTGGGTGTGCGGATCAATGCCGGGCGTCAGACGAAGAAGAATCTTCTGTCGGATTCCCCTGCTTGCGGCTTCTTTGTTGACAGCGTTGAGTTCATGCATATTGTCAACGATAAAATAACCGACACCGCAATCCATTGCAAACGCAATGTCAAAATCGGTCTTGTTATTACCGTGGAAAAATGCCTTTTCAAGCGGAAAACCTGCTTTTTTGGCGGTGAACAATTCGCCGGAAGACACAAGGTCGGTTCCCATTCCTTCACTTGCAGCAATTTTGTAGATGCCCGTAAAGCTGAGTGCTTTGCTGGCAAGCAGCGGCATGGAGCCTTCGGGGAAGCATTCCCTGACCGTTTCAACATACGCACGGCAGTTTGCACGGACAAGCTGCTCATCCAGCATATACAAGGGTGTGCCGTACTGTGCGGCAAGCGACACCGTATCCTGGCCGCTGACCGTCAGATGGCCGTTTTCGTTGATTCCGAGATTCGGATGGATTAAAAAGTCCTGCATGGTTTTCACCTTTTCAGTTCGTTGTTTTACATCAGGTCACGCATGGAGTACAGACCGGGTTCTTTGCCGCACAGAAAAGCAGCGGCAGCAAGAGCACCTTCCGCAAAAATATCGCGGCTTTCGGCTTTGTGACGAAGGGTGATGGTTTCGTTGCCCGTTGCAACCCAGACTTCGTGCATACCCGTTTCGTTGCCCAGACGCAGTGCGTGCATGCCGATTTCGTCGGCTGTTCTCGGACACATACCGCTTCTGCCGTCCTGACGGACCGCTTCGGGACGGACTTCCTTGATGGCATCAAAGAGCATCACTGCCGTACCGGAGGGAGCATCGAGTTTGCGATTGTGGTGGCATTCCACAATTTCAATATTGGCTTCAGGGAAACAGACAGCTGCTTTTTTGGCAAGTTCCACAAGCAGAGCCACACCCAAAGACATATTTGCACTCATAAACACGGGGACACTTTCGCTTGCCTTAATGACAGCGTTCTTTTCGTCCTCGGTAAGACCCGTGGTGCAGACCACAACAGGCAGTTTGCGGCTGACTGCATAGGCTGCCACATCGGGAGCCGCCACGTGATTGGAAAAGTCAATGATAACATCCGCTTCTCCGTAATAATCACGCAGGGAGCTGAGGTATTCACCGCCCGTAAAATCCACGGCGGCTGCCAGTTCGGAGTTTCTGACTCCGTCATGAATCATGCGACGCAGAACCGTACCCATGCGGCCTGCGGCACCGTTGAGAATTACTTTCATCGCTATGTTCCTCAGACATTCAGACCCTGCTCACGCATGAGAGCGAGCATATTCTGCTTGTGTGCTTCTTCCATGGGAGTCAGCGGCAGACGAAGTCTGTCTTCGCAGAAGCCCATAGCAGCCATAGCGGCCTTGACGGGGATGGGGTTGACTTCGCAGAACAAAGCGTCAATAAGAGCATGGAAACGATACTGCATATTGGCAGCACCCCAGACGTCGCCGGAGAAGAAACGGTTGCAGATTTCCATGGTTTCCTTGGGAAGAATGTTGGACAGAACGGAGATACAGCCGACACCGCCCAGGGACATCAGAGGAACGATCTGATCGTCATTACCCGAATACAGATCGAGTTTGCCGTGCACCTTGCTCATGGTTTCAACAATCTTGGAGATGTTGCCGTTGGCTTCCTTGATACCGACAATGTTCGGATGATCTGCAAGGGCTGCATAGGTGTCGGGTTCGATGTTGACACCGGTTCTGGAAGGAACATTGTAAAGAATTACGGGAACAGCCGAAGCATCGGCGATTTCCGTGTACATGCTGATAAGACCCTTCTGGGTAGCCTTGTTGTAGTAAGGAGTAACAGACAGAACACCGTCTGCACCTGCTTTGCAGGCGTGGTCAACAAGGTCGAGTGCATAAGCGGTATCGTTGCTGCCGACACCTGCGATCATGGGCACTCTGCCTGCAATACGCTTGGCGGCATAGCCGAAAATTTCGCGGTGTTCGTCATCCGACATGGTGGATGCTTCACCGGATGTGCCGGCAATGACAAGACCGTCAATACCGCAGTCGATCTGCCAGTCAATAATTTTACCGAATGCATCATAATCGATGCCATTTTCGTTGAAGGGGGTGATCAGAGCGGTTGCAACGCCCTTAAAAAGTGTTTTCTTTTCCATGTATAAATCCTCCGGTTGAAGTTATTAGGCTGAGGCCGAAAAAATGCCGCCGACGATAGAGCCGACAGCAATAAATACAACTGAAACAAAACGTTCCGACAAAAAAGGAACCTGTTCAGATAGCACTCCGCTTCCGCGACAGTGGTACACATCTTATTGCGTACCCCCAGGTGAGCCGCAGCAGGACTCCCTTCGGCGTTGTGTCCCTTTGACCCGGACAACGGATTGCTGATCCTTTGGCATCCGGGGTACTCATGGCATAACGCACCTCTACCTTACTGTGCAGTATATCATTTCCCTTATTCTTTGTCAATAGCAAAAAAAGAAAAAGGGTTGACGAGCAACCCTTTTACGCATTATTCACCTTTGCTGAAATCAAGTTCAAGCTTGGTGCCTGTGCAGCGTGCATATTCCATAAGCAGAACGGAATGCACAGCGTGCTTGCCCATTTCGTCAAGAGCAGCACTCTTTTCGATGATGTCTTTCATTTCATCATCAAAAGAAACGGGATACATACCTTCAACAAGCTTGATGTCAAGCAGGTTGCACATTTTGCAGACAGTGTCAAAAGCAGTACCGCTGACACCCTTTTTGAGAGCACTGACAACTGTGGACTGCGGCACACCAAGTTCTTCAGAAAAACGGCGAACGCTCTTGTACTTGGTCTTGATGTTGTTCTTGATAATCGGAGTTAATCCTTCCATAATTTCCTACCACCTAAACTTTTTATTGCTTTTTGTCAAAATATGAGCCTGCGTAACGATACGGCTTTTATAACAACAAATCACGCAAAACAAATCATATTTGCATTTTTTTATTGTTAATATTTTGACAATTCAAAACATCTTTTATACTAACACAAATTTAAAATAAAGTCAATACTTTCGGTCAAAAAAGCACCGATATCAAACAAAATGTGACACTTGTATAGTTTGTGTTTTTTCTGTTTTCCGACAATCAGCGGACACTGACAAGCAGGCTTTCTGCAACCTTGCGGGTATTGGCAGGATCATCCGTAATCAGGCTGTCCACACCCAGCAGCAGAAGGCGTTCTATATTCTTTGCATCGTTGACAGTCCAGACATTGACCTGCAGACCTTTTTTGTGTGCCCATTCCACAAGCGGAGCCGAAACCAGATCCTGAATGGGATGAATGGCATCGCACTTTGTCAGGCGGACCATGCTTGCCGGCCACAGAATCGGATATGCAGCTGCGGGATTGTTGGACGGATACAGAAGTCCCGTACGGATATGCGGAGCCACTTTTTTGATATGGCAAAGAACGGGGATGCTGAAGCTTGAAATAATCAGTCGGTCGGTCAGACCGTACGCATCCACAGCCTGCAATGTCTTTTCAACCAGCTCACGCAATCTTGAACGGGGATGCTTGATTTCAATATTCAGGATGCGGACATCCGATTCTTTGACAAAGCTGAGGAATGTATCCAAAGTGGGAATCTTTGTACCTGCATACTCTTCACCGTACCAGATACCGAAGTCAAAACGATTGAGTTCTTCGAGGGTCAGGTCTTCAATTCTGCCCACACCGTTGGAAGTCTCATCAATGGTATAGTTATGACAAATGACGGGGATTCCGTCTTTGGTCAGATGCACGTCGGTTTCAAAGCCGTCGGTTCCGTCTGCAACGGCACGCATGAAAGACGGCATGGTGTTCTGCGGTGCACAGGCCTTGGCACCGCGGTGTGCGATGATGTTAAAGCCGTTCATTGTTCTGACCTCACTTTGCCTTGGACAGTACCTTGTCAAGGTCCAGCGTGATGTTGTTGTAAACGGGTGTGTTGGTCATACTGTTTTCGCATTCGGTGCTGTAGAACTTTTCGGGGGTTTCCTCATAAACAGAAACCTCAACAATGTCACTTGTTGCAGTGTTGTTCATGTAAACGGTCACGGGTGTTTCGCCTTCAAGATAGGTCAGAGCGAAAATATAAGAGCTGCCCTTCTCTCCGCCGGGATTTGCATTCATGTAGCAGTAAACAGCGGTGACATCTTTTTTACCGTTGACTTTGTAGAAGCCTTTTACATACTTACCGGCTGCTTCTTCTGCCGTGTCCCAAAGACCTTCAACGGTTTCAAAAGCGGCTTCAAAAGCATCCAGACCTTCTGCATCCTTGATTTTTTCATCCTTGATCTTCTGCTTCATGGCATTGCCTTCTGCAAGCAGCTTGTCAAGATAACCGGATGCGGAAGAATAATTATTCAGTGCTGTTTTTGCATTCAGATTGGCAACTGCATCTGCATAATTGACAAATGCACTGTAATCCACCTTCACGAACATTGTGGTGGTTGCCTCTGCAGATTGTGTGGGATCTTCGGCAGCATCATCACCGCAGCCTGCGAATGCAAACAGGGACAGTGTCAGAAGAACACTGAGAATAAGAGCAATTGTTTTTTTCATGAAATATACCTCCGTTTATTTACATATAACTTTAGTATACCGCTCTTTTGTCTCTTTGTCAACCGCAGAAAAAGAGCAGGTATTGATTTTATATGCCGAAAATGATATAATAAAATCCGTAACCGCATGAAAGGAATGACTGTAATTATGATAAAAAAGGGACTCATCCTCTGCTTTTGCCTGTGCACGCTTCTTATGCTGTGTGCATGTAAAGATAAAGACAGCAACATCAGCACCGACCTTTATGTTCCGCCCGTTTCAGACAATGTGACCGTCTCAGACGAACAGACAACCGTTGATCCGCTGCAGCCGTCTGCCGAAAGTCTTCCCCTGCAGGACATCACACTCCCCTCGGTTCCCGTGATTCCCACAACTGCAGCACCGACCGAACAGGCAACGGAAGAAGAAAACGACCCTGCCGCTGCATACGGTCACACCAATGAGTACACCGCAAGCGGTATGCCGCTGAAAATTTATACCATTTCGGAATTCGGCACCTACACGGGTGAATACGAAGAATATTATTATGACTATTCCGACCGCGTTCTGTCGGTCACGGTGTACCGCGAAACGGACGATGCTGCGGATGTTCTTGTTGCAAAAACAAGTTACACCTATGACGGAAGAGGCAATCTTACCGAAACCACCGTACAGAAAGCAAATGCCGACGGCACACTTTACACCGAACGCACGACCCGTTCTTCCAACGATTTTTCGGGACGTGCACTTGAGGTCACCGACACCATGTACAGTGCAACCGGTGACACCATCTATACACAGACTGTCAAAAACAGCTACAATGACCGCGGTATGCAGATTCTGCAGGAAACATATGTCGATTCCGTACTCAATGAGCGTACCGAAACGGCATACACATACAACGGTTCTGTTCTTGCAGGCAAAACCGAAACCACCGTATACAATCCTGACACTGCAAACGAGCACACATCTGCCGTCATCACAACCTACAATGCGGCAGGACTTCCTGCAACGGTGGACTCACAGGACGAAAACGGCACCCTGCGTACCGAATACACTTATGACGAATATGACAGAGAATCCGAAATCCGTATTTATGACAGACAAGGGAATGTGTCGCAGTACATAGTCAAAACCTACACGGACTACGGTGCAGGCAGTGTCAGACTGACCGAGCAGTATTTTACTTCTGACGGCAAGATGTTCGACAGCACCGAAACCTATTATGATCCCTACGGCACGGTCATCATCCCCTGAAAAACAGGTTCTTCGCGGAACGGCGGGAAATAAAAAGATAAAAATTGCGGTTTATCGGGCTGATACAAAGTAAATTTTCCTCTCAAATACTTGTCGCCCCTGAAAGGGGAGATGTCACGAAGTGACAGAGGGGTTAACCAAATCTGTACAAAATCGGTCAATACAGTCTGTTCTTTTCGTAAACCCCTCTGCCCTTTGGGCATCTCCCCTTTCAGGGGCGACAAGGGATGGTGGAGGTCGGTCTGCACAAAAAACAACCTTCCCGCTAAACTCCAATTTGATTCTCGCTTATCAAAATCCTCCAAACTTTCCGTAAAGCAAATAAATAAGATTAAAAAGGAGCTGAAAAATCAGCTCCTTTTTCATGTAATTTTTTCAGTTGTGATTACACAAAAGCATAGGCATCAATGGCACGGCGATAGACTTTGGTGTTGATGTTCAGCAGCATTGTGCCGAGTTTTGCACAAGCTTCATCATCGGGTCTGCCGCACAGCATGGCAAAGCGTTTGCCGATAGCAGCAGGAATATCTCCGCCCTTGCGTACACAAAGATAATAAAACGAAAAAGCCATGGATGCCGACACGGTGCGGTAAAAATCGGGTGCAGTTTCCATCAGGACATCGTACATGGCATTGACTGCGGTTGCCGAAAGGGACGCACTCGGAAGATAATTCTCAAGACAGTATTCGGCTGCAAAAACAGACATAAGCTTGATCTGCTGCACACAATTGTCGTCCAGTTCCACACCCAATTCGGCAGCAAGCTGCACCTGTTCGTCGGGAGCTGCCTTATAAGAGAAGGCACTGACTATGTTGGAACCGAGATTCTTGGCTCTTTGCATATTGCCGTTGAAACGCTGTTCGCGTGCTTCTTCCATAAAAGCAAGCGTATCAAATGTTTCGGTTACGGCTGCCGGCGCACCGGCAATCTTCATATCACTGTCATCAAAGGAATTTATATTCATTGGCTTTTCCTCCTTTATATCAGAATCAGAATATCCGACTTATTCGGCGGCCTGTGCTGCGGCCTGTGCAGCAGCTTCGGCAGCTTTTTTGGCAAGACGTTTCTGCTTTGCCTTGTAGCCGACAAGTTCGTTGAGCTGTGTTTTGGGAGTCATACAGCAGCCCAGGGATGTATCTTTGTGACCGTACATACCGTGGAAATCACTGCCGCCGGTCATCAGAAGTTTATTTTTCTTTGCAATGGCAATCAGCTTGTCGGACACCTCTTTGCTTGCAGTGGGATGCCAGACTTCGACACCGTTGAGTCCCAAAGGAATCAGACGCTCCAGAAGATCAAAACTGTCATACAGTGCAGGGTGTGCAAGCACTGCGATGCCGCCTGCTGCATGAATTGCCTGCAAAACCTCCTCTACCGAAGCAAAAGGCGGTTTGACAAAAACATTATCAGGGCTGTCGGGGCTGAACAGTTTGCTGTACAGCTCACCATACATCTCATGTGCAAAACCGCATTCCAGAAGAGCGTGCATGATGTGCTGCTTGTAAACATTGGTAGAACCCGAAGCACATTTGATAACAAGTTCGTTTGTTATGGGATACTTGGCTGCTGCCTTGAGCATCATATACTGGGCTGCACGTTTTCTTGCGACCTGATTGGAACGGCAAAGACCTTCCAGACGGTCGGGAAAATCAGGCAGGTAGCACAAAAGATGGGCAGGTCTTCCGGTTGTGCCGTCAATGGCAGACAGCTCAACACCGGGGATCACACGAATGCCCGCACGTTCACCGATGATTTTTCCGCGAACCGTGCCTGCAAGACAATCGTGGTCAGTAATTGCTATTGTTTCAATACCTTTTTTCTGCGCCAAAGCGATCAGATCTTCTATCCCCATCGAACCATCCGACAACCTTGTGTGGCAATGCAAATCTCCGCTCACAGCGTTTTCCTCCTATTTATGCGCAGATAACCTCAATATACATATTTATTATAAACCTTGCTGAAAAAAAATGCAAGTGTTTTTTATTAATAAAAAAGGAGAAAAACTTAAAATATTTTATTTTACTATTGTAAAGGATACTTCAAATGTATTATAGTATATTCATGGTAAGAACACATTTATGAGTAAAAAGGTGAGCAGATGAAAATTCTTTTGGGTATGAGCGGCGGCGTTGATTCCTGTGCTGCCGTACGGGTTTTGCAGAACGAAGGACATGAGGTTGTCGGCTGCTGCCTGCTGATGACCGAACACGCACACGAAAACAGTGAGTCCACGCTGCGTGCAAAACAGGCGGCTGCAAAATCGGGCATTGAACTGATCATCCATGACTGCCGCGAAGCGTTCAGACAGTTCGTTGTGGAGCCTTTTGCCGAAGCATACCGCCACGGCAGAACCCCGAATCCCTGTGTGGAATGCAATCCTGCCGTCAAGATTGCCGCCCTTTGCAAAGCGGCGGACAGCCTCGGAATATACGCGGTTGCAACAGGGCATTATGCAAAAATTGACCGCACGCAAAAGGCAAAACTGTGCTGTGCGGATTCCCCGAAAGACCAGACCTATTTCTTATACAGACTCAGCCCGGAGCAGCTTGACAGGCTGTATTTCCCCCTCGGCAGCTTCACGGACAAAGCACAGGTCCGTGCACTTGCAGAGCAGGCAGGCTTCACCGCTGCGGATGCCAGAGACAGCCAGGAAATCTGTTTTCTGCCTGACGGCGACTATACCCGTTACCTCACCGAACAGCTCGGTATCACCGCAAAACCCGGTGCGTTCCTGGACCTTGCAGGCAATGTCATCGGTGAACACAAAGGCATTATTCACTACACGGCAGGACAACGCAAAGGCCTCGGTGCCTTCGGCAAACCGATGTATGTCAAAAGCATCTGTCCGTCGGACAACACCGTGACCCTGTGTGCGGCAGACGAGCGTTTTTCGGACACCGCACAGGCCGAAAACCTGACATGGTGCAGCGGTCAGGCTCCGTCCGATCACTTTACCGCACAGGTCAAAATCCGTTCCACCGCCAAAGCGGCCCCCTGTGAAATCACCATTGCAGACGGCATTGCACAGCTTCGTTTTGAAACGCCGCAGCTCTCTCCGTCACGCGGTCAATCCGCTGTTTTTTATGACGGAAATGTGGTGCTCGGCGGCGGTTATATTGTATAATATTACATTATTAATTACATATATTTACAAAAATAATGACTCCCCGAACACCTCTTCAAGCAGTTCATTCTTCATTTTTTCCGCCTTTCCGAAGTCCATTGCCGCAATGTAATGTGCCTCCAGACGGTCATGCAAAAGCTTGGCTCTTTCAAGTTTTTCCACCGCACCGCCGCACAGTTCATCGATGGCTCTGCGATAAAAGGACAGGCGGTTTTTGTACTCCTGCAGGGCCTTTGTGTCGGCAAAAGACCTGCCGCGGACGATGCGTTCGGCGGTGTCGGGTGCAGGATGCCGACGGTCGGAAGTAAAAAACGCAAGACCTGCATCGGGCAGCAGAATGTGTTCGGGCGTTCCGTTGGGTCGCAGAACATCGGGGCAGGCAATCACACGCTGTCCTTTGCGTACCGCTTCGTGCAGAACGGTCTGCATGAATGCCGCGGAAACCGCACCGAGATCATCTTCCACCGCAATAATGAGCGGACACAGACTCGTCAGAGTGTCATAAAAAACGACTTCCCCTTTGGGTGTGCACGCACTCAAAAAACGCTGCGTGACAAGCGACTCGCCGCTGCCCGCGGGGATGTATTTTGCAGCCAGACGTTTTGCACTGCGGATCACCCGAAGCAGATCGGTGTGTTCGAGTGCGATCTGCATACGCTCTGCCTGCATTCTGCCTGCGGCAGACAAAAACCGCTGACAGCCTGCATGGGCACTGCTGTTCGCACGGCTCAGAGACAGAATTTTTTCCTGTTCGCGTTTGAGCAGCTCTGCATTCCAGCACAATCCCATATCCAGAATCCGTCCGCACACACCCGGAAATTTCAGCTCAAAAGGATGCGGCGGTGTGGCATCGCAGACAGCCATGTGCAGTGTCGGCAGCAAAACAGCATCCAGACTGTCAGGGTCCGACGAACAGAAAATACGTTCAAAGGGAATATTATCTTCCTTTGCTTTCGCACAGACGGCTTTCATCACCGAGGACTTCCCTGTCCCCGGTCCGCCCTTGAGCAGATACAGGGTCACATCGTCCCCGTCAGCGAGCATTTCGTTGCTGAGCGAAAAAAAACCGTCCGCCGTGTTGGCACCGAGAAAAAAAGCAGGTGCAAAATGCTGATCATCCATATTGAATCCCCTCACAGAAAAATTTTTCCGTTATCAGCATATGCACACGGTACGGTCGGAGTTCCTGCGTGCATTTGAGAGGAAAATTCACTTCGATACCAACCCGCAAAACCGCAATTCGATTCATTTTATCGCACATCACCTGCGGATATTTGATAAAATATATTCACAATTTCAAAAGGAGCTGTTTTCACAGCTCCTTTTGGTTTGCATCCGTGCGGATATTGAGTATAAGAGTTGCTGAATTGCAGATTTCCGAATGGTTTACAGGGTTCCGAGACCCACCGCAGCACGCAGAATCAGTCTTGCATCGGCAGCTTCGAGCTTGCCGTTCTTGTCAGCATCGGCAGCCTGTGTCTGTGTTTCGGTGAGTGTTTCAAGCTTGACTGCAGCACGCAGTGCAAGTCGTGCATCCGCAGCTTCGATCTTGCCGTTGTTGTCCACATCACCGAGGGTGTAAGCAGGAGCACTTCTCTCTACCAAAAATGTACAGAGCGTACTTTCAGCATTATCCGCTTTAACGTTTATGCAAACAACAGCAATGCCGTTTTCATCGAACACAAGGTCATTTTCAACAAACGCAAACTCTGCAACCGCCAAAGAATCTTTTTTGAGGTCTCCTATATCCACAGTGCTAATAACATCACCTGTTGGATCGTTGAATGTAATAAAAGCTTTGACATTTGTTGCTGTTGCAAAGTTTTCATTGGTAATATCTGCTGAGAAAATATAGGATTTATCAAATTCCGTAACATCTTTTGCAACAGCAAGAAGAGAAGCTGAATCAAAACCGCAGCTTGCACTGTTGTCAGTCATATCGGCATCCGTGTACGCATCAGCAGAGACCGTGACTGTAACATTTGTCTGTGCGATATTTGCAGGAATGACATAGGGAATCTTCCAGAAAATCGACTTACCGGGCAGAAGTTTTTCTTCCACAAGGTATTCATTTTCTGTACCGTTGGAATCGATTACGGTAAAGGTCAGATTCTCTGCTTTGACGTTGCCGACATTTTCTGCCGTTACTTCAAGGAATGCCGTTTCGCCGACCGTCAGATTGTTTTCATCAAGATCGACAAACATCATAGCAAGATCAAAACGATCGTTTTCTT
>JAFSEF010000091.1 GCA_017435865.1 Clostridia bacterium | reverse complement strand
GTGCTCACCTACAACACCTTCCCCACCATGGCAAAGGAATATGTAAGCCGTCTGGAAGACGGAGAAGTCAATTCCGTCACCGTTACCGAAAATCAGAAAGTGGATGTGCTCAAGGATTTCCCGGCTTCTTATGAAGTCACAAAAGGGGACACAACCACCAAATATGACATCTCCGAATTCAAGAACAAGGTCATTGACAATGCCGTAAAGGTCCGCGTTGTGGTCAATACGGACAAGGCAACACTGCTGAAAAAAGATCCGAACGGCAACATCTACACATACTCCTGCGGACCGATCACCTATACCGGCGGCAGCGACACCGCAACAGCTCATTTTTACGGTCTGAGCATGGATGAACTCTGCGAAAAGTTCCCCCAGAGACAGGTACAGGAAAACGAAGAACACAAAGAAACAATGATCACAACCATGGACTGCTCGCTTGTGACATCCGACATGGTTGCGGACTGGTACTTTGATGCAGAAACACTGCAACCCATTGCCTGCATTTACAATGTGACCATATTCCTTGACCAGAATGTGGAACTTGAAATGAAGAATCTGCTGATTTCGGGCACATTTGATCTGGACACAACAATCACCTACAAATATGCGTATCTGTTCAGCAACTATTATTCAGAAAGTGAATAATTTTCTGTTGCATTTCGTTTCATAGTGATGTATAATATATGTAGGAAAGTATAATCTTTCAAATAAAAAACCGGAGGATTTTTTACCATGGCAAATATTGAAGAAAACACCACCCTTGAAAACGCTCCCCAGGAAGAAGCCGGCATTTTTGACGGTCTGGCAAACGGCTTTAAGCAGATCGTTGATTTCATTCTTTACATCATCAACACCATGCGCGATGTAATCACCAGCATCGTCAAAGGCGTTCAGTAAGTTTTTGAGATTGACAAGAAAACGGGCCTTCAATTGAAGACCCGTTTTTGTTTTTTTCCGAATATTTCCTTTTTTTATTATGAAAACAGGATTGCAAATACCAAAATTATCTGATATAATTTTGTTCATAACATAATTATAAATATATCAAGGAGGATTTACTATTTTGAAAAGACTTATTTCCGTTCTTGCCGTTCTGATTGCTTTGGCTGTCTGTTTGTGCATCCCCGCACACGCCGAAGAACCTGCAAACAAATTCCAGTTATACATCATCAACCACACAAACATACCAGATACCGTTTTGTTTGCAGGGGTCGGCGAAACCGTTACACTGCGTCTGTATGCAACACAGAAAACACTGACTTCTGACAGTGTAAACATTACATACGAAGCCGATCACTTCATGCTGCAGTCCACCGATGCAAGCACATCCGGTATTACCGTCACGCATACCGACAACACTGCAGACGGCATTGTGAACATTTCCTACACAGTGCAGCAGGATCCTGCCAATGATGAAGTTGAAATCTGCACATTGAAATTCAAAAACAAGGACACGGCCCCGAATGATACATACCGTACCTTTATGATGCAGGCAAACACACAGGATGAAACGCTCACCGACAGCGTAAAAGTGACTGTCAACCACAATCATACTTTTACCAACTGGACCTACTCCGTACAGCCGTCCGCAACCGAAGACGGTGAACAGGTGCGTACCTGCAAAGAGTGTGCATTCAAAGAGACCAAAGTAGCACCTGCACTTTCTTACACCTTGCAGATCAAAAACGATGCAACCCAGATTCAGTACGATCTGACAGAAGACGTTTATTATGCGATCCGTCCCGGCTGCACCGTCGAAGAACTGCTTGCAAAATTCAATTACTCCAACACCGTAAAAGTCCTTGATGCAAAAGGTGCAGCCCGCAATGCAAAAGACATCATCTGCACCAACGATAAAATCGCGATTTATTCCGCAACCAACACCTTGCAGAATGATGCACTGCTTTCCGTTTACGGCGACACGGACGGTGACGGCAAGATTCAGGCAACCGATGCCAGAAACGCATTGCGTGCAAGCGTAAACCTGTTCACCGGATACTCCAAAGCCGTTTATTATGCCATGGACAGTGATTCCAACAACACCATTCAGGCAAGCGATGCCCGTTTCCTGCTTCGTGCTTCCGTTTCCCTGGATGCATTTTATCCCGTTGAAGCCACTGCCATCAATCTCAACAAAACGAACCTGACCCTTTATACAGGTCTTTCCGAAACCCTGACCGCAACGCTCACTCCCGACAATGTTTCTGTTCCGTCTGTTACATGGACAAGCAGCAATGACAAAATCGCATCTGTCTCTTCCGGCAAGATAACCGGTGTTGCTCCCGGCACCTGCACAATCACCGCCGCTGCACGCAACGGCATCAAAGCAACCTGTACGGTTACGGTCAAACAGGGCGTTGAAAAAATAACACAGACCCGTAAAAATGTATACCTGTTGGCAGGCGGTTCTGCTGATCTTTCTCAGTTCTTTACCATCGCACCGCAGAATGCTGACTTGTCTGCCTGCCAATGGACAGTAAGCAACACCGCCTTTTCTGTTGTCAACGGCATTGTAAAATGCACACGCAATTACACTGACGTAGCCGACAAAGTCTGTACCGTTACATACAAAACACCCAACAACAAGCAGATTTCTTTCAATGTCACGCTGCTTCCCGCTGATGCAAAATATTGCCAGATCAACCGTGAATACCTGTCTGTTCCCGTCGGTCAGACATTCAATCTGAAAAATACTGCCGGTGCCGGCGTTATTGCAAAATACACTTCCGACAACACGGCGGTTGTCAGAGTCAATGAAGACAACACCCTGACGGCATTGAAAACAGGTACGGCAAAAATCACCTGCTCCACTGCAACCTACACATCCTCTTGTATCGTTACCGTCAAAAGCAATACACTGCACATCAAAGAATGCGGCATTGACAGAAACGATGGTTCGCCCGCATTTGTGCTGTCCTTGACCAACACTTCCGGAAAAGACATTGCTTCTCTTCTTTTCTACGTTACAGGTTACACAGCAAGCGGTGCCGTACATGAAGACGCCATTTATTGCAGAATCGATAACATTCCTGCTGATGAGGACGATGTGAAAGTATACAAATGGTCTCTTGACAAACTGTGGGACAACACCACTGCCGTATCCTCTGCATCCGTCACCAAAGAAATCACCATCAAATACAAAGACGGTACACAGGCAAAACTGACAGCCGATCAGCTTTACTTCGGACCGTAACAATTGAAAAACACCAAACAAAAAAAGGGGCTGTGTTTTACAGCCCCTTAAATGTTGTTGTTTTATTCTTTGACAAGCGGATCGCCTGAATACACAAGTGAAAGTTCACCGTTTTCATAAGTATATGAAAGTTCGATGGAAATGTTCTGATTGCTTATCTGCGTATCCATTCGGATGGTCTGTTCATCGGACAGAATACAATATGTGTCCGTGAATGCGAAGGTGTTGATGTCGAATGTGACGGATTTGTCATCAAAAACCACACTGCCTGTTCTGGAGTCACTGACAATATTCCACGTTCCCTGCAACATCTTTACAATATCATCTTTCTGCAGCGTCGGGATGGTCTGGTCGTCACTGACCTTTTCATAATACACGTCTGTACCTGAAAGATTATATACAAGTTTATCGCCGCTGCGGGTCCATGTGTTTCTGCCTGCCGAAAAACCGTCGGCTGTGACATTTACCACAGATTCATAAAGAGAAAGATTGTTTGTCTGCAGATACAGTTCCTTGTTTTCCGTCAGAACAACTGTCCAGTCACTCCAGTCAAAGACTAAACCGTCTTCCATTTGTGCAACTGTCATCATACCACTGTTCGGCAGATCAATGGAAGTCACTTCCCATGTTCCGTAAAAGAAATCATAACCGGCTGCCTGCGGATTCAAAGCATCGGCAATGCGAATTTCTGCATCGACAGAAGAAGTGATTTTATCGCCGGCTGCATCCATGATGTTGAATTCAAAAATCCACTCCAGCTCTTTGAGCAGTTCCATGGATTCCAGCGGAGTGGGATCGGGGGATGTGTCATACTGCATATAGTATGTAATGGTGTTGCTTTTCCCTGCCAACACTTTGTCACTGCCACCGCATTGTACATTGCGCAGTTTTTCATCGTGCAGGTAAAAACCGTTGCTGCTGATGATGATATCTCTGTCTGTTTTGTTTGTCAAACGCATGGTGATATGAGATTCAATCTTTTTGCCGATATCGGAATGGTTGATCTCTTTCTGATACATCGTCTCCAGTTTGATGGCAAAGTTGCCGTCCTCATACAAAACAACATCTTCAAACTGTTCAACCGGAAGTGTCGGTTCTTCCGCGACGGCAACGGTTGTAACAGTATCTTCTGCTTCAATCTGCGTGACAGATGCAGCAGAATCATCGCTTGTCGGCTCTTCCGTGTTATCTGCACCGCAGGCACACAAAAGAAGCAACAGACTCAGAACAAACATGGTAAAAACTGATTTTTTCACAGATACAATCTCCTCTTGCATCATGTTTTTTACTGTTCCGTTTCTTTGTCACTCTTGTCCATGACTTTTGCAGCACGGGCAACAGCAAGTTCTTCCATCATTCTTTCCTTTGTTTTGCCGTTGACGTTGAAGAACATCAGTGTCACACCCTTCATGAATCTGCCGATGGCGGGGCAAAGTGCCAGAACAATCCAGATATTACGCAGCAGCACGGGATCATCCGAGGGCACAAAATTGCCGTTGACATAGCTTGTACGGATGCCGAGCTTTGTAATGAGTGCACCGCTGATGAGGGTGGATGCCTGGTTTGTAAGCAGGGAAACATAACCCATTGCAGCATTGATCATGCCTTCGTTACGGATACCCGTTTTCCATTCGACATAGTCATACAGGTCGCCTGTCATGGCTGTGGAAGAATAACGCTGAATGCTGTTGAGCGATCCGCAGACGGTCAGAGCAATCGTGATCCAGATGATGTTGAGCACCTTACGGGATTTTCCGAAGGGTTGGAAACCGACAAGGTACATGATGAAATAGCTCAGTCCGCAGAACGCATAGCTTGCACAGCACAGATTGCGCACACCCATTTTTCGGGTCAGCTTCGGGGCAAAGGGCAGCACGAAGTAGCTCGGCAGTCCCGTGAAAATACCTGCAATGGTGGAATAGGACAATTTGCCGTAACAGTTGATCCAGAAGTCGGATTCAATCTGCGAACTCATACCCTTACCGACACCGAAGAAGCCTTTGATGAGCACAACCCACATCGGGCGGCAGCCGGCAACGGATTTGAAGGACTTCCACACACTGACTTCGTTCATCTGTTCACGCGATGCCAGCGGTACACGTTCACGCAGTGCAAAGAAACCGTAAATACGGAAGATGATAACCATGAGTACACCTGCATAGGCACCACCCATATAAATGGTACGACGGGCAAGCGTTTTGGGCAGGATATCAACAAGAAGTTTAAATATTTCAGGCAAAACACTGCCGCCGATGAGGTCGGCATAGGTATCGGTTGCAATCAGGCGGTTGCGTTCGTCAATATTGGGTGTGAGGTTATACAGCAACGCACCGTAAGCAGGGGCATAAAACGAATTGGCAATGGAGCCGAGGTAATAGAGAATTGAGAAAATAACAAGATACACCGACTGGCTGAGGTTTGTGGGCAGGCTCCAGTTCATGCCCTGTGCAATACACCACAGCGGCAGTGTCAGGACGAGGAAGGGTCTGACTCTGCCCCAACGTGTACGCGTACGGTCGATGATGGGACCGGAAATGGCATTGTCCAGGGTATCGGCAATGCTCGAAACAACACTCGCTTTACTCAGCGTCCATGCCGAAACACCTAAGATGTTGCGGTTAAAAAAGCTTGCGTTACGGGAATTGAAGGTATCCCAGTTCTTGTCACCGAATCCCGAAAGGTTGTAAGCAATGTAATCTTTCGGGGACAGGTAGTTTTTATTCTGATGTTCACGCTGTTTTTGGACAGCTTCTTCTTCGGGGGTCAGGATTCTGGTTTCTTCAGCCATAGTTGCCTCCTTTGAATGCTTCACATTTCAGTCTTTTTCTGTTGGCGGACATCGTTACCCACAAAGTGCAGCAACTCATATTCCCCTACAATGCGTGATGCAATGCGTTTTGTATATTTCTCTTCGATCCCTTTGAGGTCCATATTGGTGCTGATGACGGTCGGTTTACCCGACAACAGACGATTGTTGATGATGTTGTACAAAGCAGACACGGTGAACTGGGTAGAAAACTCCGTGCCGAGATCATCAAGAATCAGCAGGTCGCAGTCATAAAGCATTTTTTCGTACTCACCGTCGGATGTTCCTCTGCCGAAACGCTCGCGTTCCAGACGGTTCATAATATTCTGCGTGGAATCATACAGCACAAAGAGTCCTTTTTCAATGAGCTGTCCTGCGATGGCAAGAGAAAGATGGGTTTTGCCGAGACCCGTTTCGCCGTAAAACAACAAAGAATAGGAATCCCTGTCAAAGGTGTCGGTATAATCGCGGCAGTATTGCAGGATGTTCTGCATATGCCTTTGCTGTTCGCCTTGATAATAATGCAGTGAAAAGTCCTCAAAACGGCTGATTGTCAGCGGTGAACGCTCTCCTGCCTGCTTGAATGCAAGCTCTTTGAGCAGCTTTTTCATACATTGGCAGTAATGTGAGCCGTCGGTTCCCGAGTCTTCGCAAATGGGACACTGGTATTTTGTGCTCAGATAATCGGCAGGCAGACCGTGCTCCCTGAGCAGCTCACGTATGCCTTCCTGCATAAGCTGACATTTTTGGCGGTGCTGTTCCACAAATTCGGCAGCCCCTTTTCCCATGCCGATGACCTGCATGATCTTCATGGTTCCTTCGGCAAGATCCCTCTGCAGGGCAGGATACCGCGGTTCTGCTTCCGAAAATTCACGACGGCGTTTTTCAGCCTGTGCTTCGGCCTGCAGACGGCGTTGGTTCATAATATCCTCGGCACGCTCAAACAGTTCACGTGAATATGCCATGGCAGTCTGTCCTTTCTGAATCAATCGTTTTTATCGTTTTCTTTTTCTCAACGTCGGCACACTTTCCCGTGCCTGCTTTTCTGCTTTTTCAAGATCATAGGAAGCAGGTGTGTCGGGAATGCCGCTTCTGGTGTTTGCGTTGGGTTTTGCAGGGGCAGCTTTTTTGGGTGCCGCCGCCTGTTCGCGGAATTGTTTTTCTTCCTCAACCGCCTGTTCGGGCGTGGTGATGCCCTTTTCATACCACTTTTTCAGAATGCCGTTGAGGTAAGAAAAACGGACAGAGTCGGTACGCTCTTTCATTTTTTCGTAAGCAAGTGCCACCATGGAAAGGCTGAAGTGCCATTCATCCAGCCAACAGGCAAGATATTTCTGCTGTGACTTGGTGGGATTGGGATGCTGCAGACCTGTCAGCTTGCACAGCTGCGACCAGCTTGTGTTGACCGTCTGCAAACGACGGATTTCATCGACGGCACGTTCAAAGGTGTCGATTTCACGGCTGCTCCAGTCCGTGCCGACGGCATAAATATAATTGAGATTGCCTGCCTTACCCACCGAACGGGCATATTCGCAGAGCATCAGAAGAATTTCGGTTTTCAGTCCGTAATAATCGTGCAGCAAAAGCAGTGCTGCCTGATCGCCCGTACCCAGCAATCTGCCGAGCGTGACCTGCACCTCGTTGAACAGTTCGCGTACTTGAGCACTTTCATCCAGACGATGACGAATCTGTTCATAGGTCGGACGGGTGGGCGTAACGGTAATTTTTTCGCGTACGTTGCGGACCGGTTCCTGTTCCTGCACCGCTGCAGGGGTCGGCTGCTGTGCCATATGCTGCAAACCGATTCCGGGAACGCTGTTTACTTCGCTGTTCTGTGCAGTGTGCTGCACTGCAGGCTGTGTACGTGCATCCGCAACCGTGCTTGCAACCGAAGCCGCGGCAGCAGACTTTTTCGGCACTTCGCCGTCACACAACAAAACACCGCACTCTGCCCAGTAAGCACACGCATCAAGGACCTCCCCTTCGGAAAGTCCTGTTTTTTCGCAAAGCATACCGATGTCTGCATTATCGTTCTGCAACCGGTAGCAAGCGAGGATTACTTTCAACTGTGCGGCACTGCAAAGTTTCAGATGTGCATCTGCAATGCTTGTCGGTAATACAAAAACCGACGCAAACTGACTCGGATTCGGTTTAAACATCATAAAGTCCCGTAAAGATACATAGTATGTTTCAATATTTCAGTGCGAAACATTTCATTATATAATATAATATAAAGCAACATCATTTGTCAAGCATCAACATGAACCGCACAGGCATCATCCGTATTGCACACACCGCTGCGGAAACTGCTGATCTGCAAAGGTGCATCGCAATCATTGCCGTACACATCCGCACTTTCCACATATTCCAGACGGATGGTATGTTTGCCCGTCCATGCTTTACGGAACACATTGCCCGTGCAGGTCAGCTTACCATGCACAAAGGCGGTGCTGTTTTCGTCCATCACTTTCGGTGAAAACCGGATGACGGGTGCATCCTTGTATGTATTGGCATACTCACAGCCGATGACTTCGTTGTTGCGGAAAACAATATGCCTTGTGTAACCCGATTCAAACCAGAAATTGCAGTCATCCTCCACCAGCAGGGCAGGTCCCCACAGGTGATAAAAACGATTGTTTTCGATGATGACTTCACCGCGGGTGGTGCAAAGAACACCTCTGCCCGCGGTCACCCCGAAATCGCAGTTGCGTACATACAAATCAGGGGTACGGGTGGCATTTTCGACCACATCTTTGTCAATTTCAATGCCGTCGGGAAGTGCAGTGTCAAGCTGTAATTCAATTTCAAAATCGTCTTTGCGTACAAAAGACAAAACCTTTGCCTGTGCATAGGGTTGCAGGGTGTCCCATTTGATAAACTCAATGCAGTCCCCTGCTTCAAATGCCTGCAGGCCCCAGGTTTCGGCGTGCATGAAACGGACGGTGATGCGATCGTTACCGCCGTCGGTCTTTACAATACGCAGATGGGTACCGTGGACATTGATATAATCATCCTGTGCACCGTATGCCTTGCAGTTTTCAACAAGCAACCTGCCGCTGCATCCCGAAAACTGGAAAAAATCTGCGGTGCTGGCAACAGACCTTCCCTTTTTCGGTGTCATATCACAGTTGCGGAAAGTCACAGTATCACAGAATTGCGAAACCATACCCAATCCGTGCATAAAGCAGATACGCATATTCTCAAATACAATATTCTTGCAATGCTGCGACAGACCGCCCACCTGATCGCGGACTATATTGCGTGTCTGAAACACACAGCCCGGCACAAAATCGGCATCGCGATCCGCAAGCGTCACACGCAATGTGTGTTCGTCAAGCTGTTCAATGTGTTCAAAAGTCAGATCATCACGGCGGAAATCACGGCAGGTTTGCGTGACGGGATCCAGCACTTTGACATACCGCTTGGGTGCGTTGCTGCGGTTTTCCCAACGCGGATTGCCGTTTGCATCCTCTTCACCGCACCAATACAATTCATTTCCCTGCACACGAAAACGGCAATCGGGATGGATGCGGATCTCGCACACTCCGTTGTCATTGGAAAGAACGGTAAATTCGGTCATGGTCGGACAGGCATAGTCCACCGTCAGATTTCTGATTGTGATATTTTCGCAGTGATCCAGCAAAAACGGGGTCATTTTTCCGTGTATGAGAATCGTTGCCCCGTTGCCGTCAATGGTAATGTCGTGTTTGTTCTGCAAAAAGATCGCACAATAGCGTACTCCTGTAGGGTTTTCGTCATATTTTGCCGTGTTGGAACAGAAAAAACCCGTTTTGATGTAACTGTCTTCAGGGCTGACATGATATATTTTATCTTTTTCGAGTGTCACGGTCTGTCCGTCGTCAACACAAAGAAACAAAGCACTGCAATCGTTCATATTTTTCCCTCTTTCCGGATTCTGTTTTAATAGTATCAGTGTAAAATTTAAAAGTCAATAATATTCACTATTCTTTATCAGAAAGGTTATTGACGAAAAAGGAAATATCTTGTAATATAAATAAGATATATATTTTTGAGGGAGAAAGCACAATGAAGGTAACAACTCCGTTTGAAGAATACTATCAGATGTATTATCAACAGGTTTATCTTTATACCGTCAAGAAAATTTCCGACTCTTTTGAAGCGGAAAATCTGACAATGGATGCATTTTACCAGTGTCTGAAAAATTTTGATTCCTTTGACCCCGAAAAAGCTTCTTTCAAGACATGGATTTTTACCGTCGTCAACAACAGAATCAAAAACTATTACCGCGACAAAAAAGGATGGGATGACATTGACAATGTGGTCATTTCCGTTGCGGACACAACAAGACAGGCAGACCGCCGCGATGCCGTGCAATGTCTGCGTGATGACCTTGCCGTTGCATTGCAGCAGCTCAACGATGTGCAGAAACAGATCGTGGTCTACCGCTTTTACAAAGACATGAATGCGGTCGAAATCGGCGAAATCCTCGGCATGCAACCGAACAATGTCCGCGTGCATCTGTCCCGTGCTCTTGCAAAGCTGCGTACGTATTTTGAAGAAAACAACATAGAATGGGAGTCTGTTTATGGCTGAGCGTAATGTATTCAGAAAATCATCACTTGAAAAGTTGTCCAATCCCGATCAGCTTGATCAGGCGGTTGTGATTTCCTCACCGCTTTCATGGCTGGTGCTCATCGGCGTTGCTCTGCTCATTGCAGCCACCTGTATCTGGGCTGTTTTCGGCACATTACCGACCACGGTCTCCGTGACAGGGGTTGTTGCAAATCCGCAAAGTGCGTGTGCGGTATATGCAGACCGTGCGGCAACCAAAGCAGAACTGACCGTTACGGTCGGCACAAAAATAGAAAAAGGGACCACTGTGGGCAAGCTGACACTCAGTGACGGCAGCACAAGCGACGTACTTGCAACACAAAGCGGCACGGTTTCGGATCTGCTTGTTACGGCAGCCGCAGATGATACCGCCGCACAGAAGATTTATCCCGGTACGGAACTGCTTCGTTACACACCCACCGTCAGCAACGAACAGGTCGTTGTGTGCTATGTTCCCGTTGAAACTGCCGCAAAACTGCAGGCGGGCATGAAAGTGCTCATTACCCCCGCAAGTGCTGCAGACAAGCAGCTTTCGGGCAAGATATTGTGCATCGGCGAATACCCCGCTTCTTCCGAAAACACCGCTTATGTACTGGGCGGATCGGACAATTATTACACCAATCAGATTTTCGCTTCGGGTCCCGTGATCAGTGTCATTTGCACAACAGACACAAACACCGACACCATCAGCAACGGCACATCCGTCAGTGTCAAGGTGATTACGGCAGAAAACGCACCCATTGAAAAACTGTTGACAAACCTGAAATCGGAGGGGTAAGCATGGCAGGATATGCAAAGACCCCGACGGTCTTTCAAATGGAAGTTGCGGAATGCGGTGCAGCTTCACTGAATATGATATTTTCCTACTTCGGAAAATATATGTCACCCGAACAGATGCGTATTGAAACGGGTGTTTCACGCGACGGCTGCAATGCAAAAAACATCATGCGTGCAGCCAAAAAATACGGTCTTGATTGCCACGGTTACCGCAAAGAACCTGCCGCCCTGCGACAGCTGACACCGCCGTGCATTATCCACTGGAATTTTAACCATTTTGTTGTCTTTGAAGGCTTCAAAGGCAAGTATGCATATATAAATGACCCTGCACTGGGCAGAAGAAAGCTGACGGCCGAAGAACTCGACGACGGCTTTACGGGCATTGTTCTGACATTTGCCCTCACCGACAGATTTGTAAAAGAAAAAAAACCGAACACCCTGCTGAGCTTTGTAAAAAGTCGTCTGCAAGGGCAGAAAAAAGTCATTGCAAAACTCCTTTTTGTCGGATTACTGCTTGTATTCCCGGGCATTCTGTTCCCTGTTCTTTCACAGTATTTCCTTGATGAAGTGCTTGCAGTGAACAACACCGATCATTTTACGGAGCTTTTGTTGTTTATGCTTTCATCGGTCATTCTGCAGGTCGGATTGTCCGTTTACCGTGACCGTCTGCTCGGCAAACTGCAAAAAAAGATGGTGCTGCTTTCCGCACACGATTTCCTGCACACCCTCATGCGTCTGCCTGTCAGCTTTTTTGACCAGAGATATGTCGGTGACCTTGCAGGCAGAGTGGAAAACAATGCTTCTGTGAGTGATTTTCTGGCAGGCGACCTTGCACAGACGGCTCTGAATATTTTTGTAGCGGTCTTTTACCTTGTGCTGCTGACTCTTTACAGCCCTGTGCTGACCGCCATTGCCCTTTTCACCGTAGCTATCAATGCCGTGGCAGTGCGTTTGACAAGCGACTACCTCTCCAACGCAAGCATCAAATTGCAGCAGGATTCGGGTAAGCTTGCAGGTACCGTGTGTGCAGGCATCAGCATCACCGACACCCTCAAGGCAAGCGGTGCCGAAAATGAATATGTCGGCAGAATCCTCGGCTACAGTGCCAAAGCTGCCGTCACGGAACAAAAACTCAACCGCAACCAGCAGATCATCAGTGCCGTACCCGATGCGGTCAAGATGCTTGCCGATATTGTGATTCTGCTTGTCGGCGGTGCGTTTGTCATGGACGGCAAAATGACAATCGGTATGCTTGTTGCATTCACAACGCTGTTCGGTTCGTTCTCGGAACCCGTGGATGCACTGGTCGGTTTTGTCAAGAACATTCACTCCACCGCTGCGGATGTACGTCGTGTGGAAGACATCATGTCCTACCCCGCAGACAACAAATTTCTGCATGAAGATACCGACAAGAGAATCAACAACAAACTCAACGGCGAAATAGAGCTTCGCAATGTTTCCTTCGGTTACTCGGCATTGAATCCGCCCGTTGTTTCCGATTTCAGTTTTCATCTGCAATGCGGCTCTTCCATTGCATTTGTCGGACCGTCCGGTTGCGGCAAATCCACCGTCAGCAAAATCGTCAGCGGTCTGTATGAACCGTGGACGGGTGAAGTCCTGTTTGACGGCAAAAAGGCCGACACCATTCTCAACGAAGTGCTCAATGCAAGCGTGACCACGGTCAGCCAGAATATCACCCTCTTTTCAGGTACAATTCGTGAAAACCTGACCATGTGGAATGCAAACGTCTCTGAAGCGGATATGATTGCAGCTGCCAAAGATGCCTGCATTCACGATGTCATTTCGCAGAAACCCGGTGCATATGACCATATGCTTTCCGAAGGTGCGTCCAACCTGTCGGGCGGCCAAAGACAAAGACTTGAAATTGCACGCGCACTTGTCACCAATCCGACTGTTCTTGTGATGGACGAAGCCACGGGTGCACTTGATCCCATTGTTGAAAAACAGATCATGGACAACATCAAACGCAGAGGTTGTACCTGCATTGTCATTGCCCACCGTCTGAGTGCCATCCGCGATTGCGACACCATTCTTGTGATGGACAACGGCAAAATCGTGCAACGCGGCACACATGATGAATTGTCCCGCATTGACGGACTGTACCGTCAGCTGGTCAGAAATATGTAAGCAAAATCCCCATTTATCAGATTTCAGGGAGTAATCAAAATGACTCAACTTCAGACTTCCGTCTCCCTTAAAGGCGGTCAGATCCATATCACCGAAAACGAAAACGAAGCCTTCCGTGTTGTCAGCGGAACGGTGCTGGTTTTCATTGCTCCCATGCACGGAAGCTTTCCGGGCAGACGTTCGTTTGTGTATGAAGCCCATGCAGGCGAAATGCTTCCCTCATTCCGATACAAAGACATTGAATATGTCAACTGGCGTTTTTGCTTTGCCGCTGTTGATACGGCGGAAATTGAGTGCATTCCCAACGGCTGCACAAAAATTCTGCGTGACAAATTTGCAGACAAAATCAGACTCGCCAACTACCCGACAGACGGTTTCAATGCCTGCCTTGTGGACCGCTACCGCCTCGACAAAGCTGCAGAGGATGCATTTATCATCCGCACGCTGCGTACACACGGCAACACCCGCTCAAATCTGTTGGGACTGCTGTTTTCCGCATTTACAAAAAACGATATCCGCGATTATGCAAAAAAAAGCGACAACCGCTTGTACGATACCGTCAGTGTGATCTGCCGCAGGCAACAGATTGAGCCGGTTGCATATGATTTGCTCAAAGAAGCCTGCCCCGATTCTTTTGATGTGACGGACATTGCCCGTGTTTCGCGTTTTGCCTACCGTGAAATTCTGTTGACAGACGGCTGGCAGACCCGCGACAACGGCCCTCTGCTTGTGTTTGACACAGACAAAAACCCCTATGCCTGCCTGCCCAAAGGCGACAACAGCTATCTTCTGTACAGCACACAGGACGACACCGCAGTACCCGTCAGCAAAGAAATTGCTTTCAACCTGCAACAGGCAAAAGCATATATGTTTTACAGACCGCTGCCGTCCAAAACACTCAACGGCAAAGACTGCATCGCATTCTGTGCTGCCACCATCAAAAAGACGGATATTCTGCGGCTTGCTTTCCTCATTGCCGCAACATCCCTGATCGGTCTGCTGACACCCGTTCTGAGTCAATCGCTGTATGACTCGTTCATTCCCTTAGGCAACAAGGCGGTTCTTGTGCAGTTCGGTGCCCTGTTTGCCTCGTTCATGTTCGCCAATATTTTGTTTTCCATTGTCAAGAACATTGTGTCTTTCCGCATCACAAGCCGCATGGGATATGAATTCCAGGCAGCCGTGTACGATCGTCTGTTCAACCTGCCGGAAAGCTTTTTCCGCCGTTTTGAATCGGCAGACCTTGCACAAAGAATCATGCAGGCAGGCACAATAGCAAGTGAATCGGCAACACAGATTCTCAGCGGCGGTGCCGCACTGGTGTTTGCACTTGTTTATTTCATTGCCATGGCCGCCTACAACACAAGCCTTGCAACAGCCGGTTTTCTTATGGTGGCGGTATGGTGCGTGCTGTGTTTCCTGATCGCTTTGCGTACACAGAAGTTCCGCCGCAAGAGTGCCGTGCTGGAAGGCAAAACACAGTCCATGATGTACCAATTCCTCAACGGCATTGCCAAAATCCGCATTGCAGGTATGGAAGACAGAGCCTTATATGAATATATGAAACCTTATATCCAAAGGCGTGAATACGATTACCGCACCAAAAAGATTGCAGACCTCGGCACTGTGCTGACAGGCATTGCAAGCACCGTATTTTCCATTGTGCTGTATATTCTTGTCATGCAGAAACAGGACAGCATCACCTTGGGTACATTCATTGCATTTCAGTCCCTGTTCGGTTCGTTTGCTGCCTTTGCCATGCAGTTCACGCAGGCAGGAGCCGAGATTTTCGATATGCGTCCGGAAATGCAGCGTCTGCAGAGCGTACTGCAGGAAGCCCCCGAATCCGACAACAGCAAAGAACAGCCGGGTGACCTCAGCGGCGGCATTGAAATCAACAACGTCAGCTTTTCTTACGGGGATGACAGCCCCAATGTGCTCAACAACCTGTCCCTGAACATCCGCCCCGGTGAATATGTTGCCATTGTAGGTCCTTCTGGCTGCGGAAAATCCACACTGCTGAAACTGCTGCTCGGTTTTGAAAAACCGACTTCGGGCAGAATCTATTATGATAATAAAGATATAGACAGCCTTGACAAACGTGAACTGCGTAAAAAAATGGGGGTCGTTCTGCAGGACGGCAGCCTGATCGCAGGCAGCATTTTTGAAAACATTGCCCTGACATATCCCGCGGCAACACAAGAAGATGTCATGCAGGCAATCCGCAGTGTCGGGCTTGAAAAAGATGTGGCATCCATGCCCATGGGACTTAACACCATGCTGAGCGAAAACTGCGGTACCATTTCGGGCGGTCAGCAACAGCGTATTCTCATTGCCCGTGCCATTATTTCCGATCCGAAGATTCTGTTCCTTGACGAAGCTACATCAGCTCTTGACAACATCACCCAGAGCATGGTTGCCGAAACGGTCGGCAAAATGCAGGCAACACGCATTGTCATTGCACACAGACTCAGTACCATCAAAGCCTGCGAACGCATTATTGTTCTGGACAACGGTACGGTTGCAGAAGAAGGAACATACGATGAGCTGGTTGCAAAAGATGGTCTTTTCAGCCGCCTTGCAAGCAGACAAACAATCTGAAAAAAGTGAATTACAAAAAAAATTGAATTTTTTCAAAAAAGTTTCAAAAAAAGTGTAACACTTTGCATTCTGCCGTGTATACACAGACGAAGAGCACAGAGACTCTCACAAAAAAAAACACAAACAAAGGAGATTACACCATGATTATTACCGACGAAAGAATTGAAATGCTCACCGCTACTCTGCTGAAGGATACCGACTTCGCAAACGAAATCCTTGCTATGGAAGCTGCAGACGCAGCAGCCGCACTCAAGGCAAAAGGTTTTGACTTCACTGCTGAAGAACTCAGCTCCTTTGCTGAAGGCCTTGCAGAATACCTTGAAGAAAATGCAGAACTCAGCGAAGATGATCTTGACGACGTAAACGGCGGTTGCTACCACCATCACCATCACCATCATCGTCATC
>JAFSEF010000090.1 GCA_017435865.1 Clostridia bacterium | reverse complement strand
TTTTTCCTTCCGAACAAAAACAGTATAATTGCAAGAATTATAAAGTTTATAATCACATATTGTATTTCCATAACGTCATACCCTGTGCATAATTATATTCTTGGCAAATATTGCTGCTGCAGTTTCCATTTCAGGTGCTACAGATTTGACAATATCTTCATATTCATCAATAATGCTCTCTCTGTATGCCTTGATTTCATCAAGACTTTTTCTTTGAGCAGCTTCAATTTCTTTTTTTCCTTCAGCCTGTATTTTTTGTGCTTGTTCTTTGGCTTTTTTTTCATGGACCTCCATATCATACTCTCTCTGCTTTTGAATGTATTCTTCATTTTCGGCAGTAATCCTTTCGATTTCAGCCTTCTTTTCCCTTGCACCTTCAATTTTTTCTTTTCTGTTGTCAAGCATTCTTAGCACAGGTTTAAAAAGAAGATTTTTCAATATCAGCATAAGAAGCAAAAAACAGATCACAGTCCAGACTACAACGGAAATCTGTATATTCATAAGATTACTCCTTAGATAACATTATAAAACTGTCTTAGGCAATTTTCGAAACGAGCATAAATGCAATAAGAAGTCCGTAAATTGTAAGAGCTTCCATGAGTGCAAGAGAAATGATAAGTGTTGAACGGATATCTTTTGCGGAATCAGGCTGACGGGCAATACTTTCCATAGCTGCTTTGGCTGTCATACCCTGACCGATAGCAGGTCCGAGTGTACTGATTGCGATTGCGATTGCTGCTGCGATTGCGATAATAGCTGAATTTGTCATTTTTAAATACTCCTTTAGTTGAAAATTTATTATTTTTTAAATATTATTCTGTAACTTCATCCAAATAGATTGATACAAGCATTGTGAATACGATTGCCTGTAAGGCGCAAAACAGAAGTGAAAGCACCATCATTACAACAGGCGCGCCTATGGGGAGAATGTGATAAAGCTCCTCGGTCACCGTTTCTTCGCCGAAAATGTTACCATAAAGCCTTAATGCCAGAGATGCAGGCTTGATTATTTCATCAAGGATCATCAGAGGAAGCATAAAGAACATCGGTGATACAAAACGTTTAAAATAATGCTTGGTATTGTGTTTTATACCCGAAATCTGGAGGAACACAAATGTAACGATACCAAGACCCAAAGTTACGGAAAGACTCGCCGTAGGTGCTTTGACATATTCTGTAAGACCTACTCCCGGAATAAGTCCTGAATAGTTCGAGAAAATGATAAAGATAAAAAGCGATGATAAAAATGTAAAGTATTTTCTTGCTTTTATCTTGCCGAGAGTATCTGAAAAGAAATTATCAAGATACTCAACACCGGTTTCAATAATGTTCTGAAATTTACCCGGGCGTTCCTTGAGATTTTTCTTTACGACAAGAGAAAGAACTGTAATAACCGCAAGAATAATCCACATAGTTACGACCTCTCCTGTAACGTCGAGAAAACCAAAAATTTTGAAAAGCACTTCGGATTTTTCACCCATCTACTTCTTCCTCCTTTCTCTTTTCTTTACTGCGAAGAGTTTCATTAAGGGTGAGAAGCTTCTTAGTAAAAATAAACATCGGTACTGTTATACCCAAAACAGCACCAACTAAAAGATACATCGGGTCGTAGTTCGTTTTTTTACTGATAAAATATACAATAACAAGAAATGCTATCTGTACTATCTGCCGCAACACCGTTGTAGCAGAATATTTATCAGGGATTTTTGCGAGAACAGTTTTCGATATGAGGTAATTTACGAATGCCACACCTACACCGACTACCGCCACAACAACCGCACCGATAATATTCGAAATCATAAGTTCACCTTCTTGATCCTACTTCATTTTTTATTATATTACTTTATTATCGTATTTTCAAGTAAAACACAAATTTCTTAGAGAGGTTTTGATTATGGATGAAAACAAAAATTAATAAAAATTATAAAAAGTTGTTAATTCTAAATTATAAAAATAAATTCCGCTTTTGTAAAAATACTATACTTTTTGCCCCTCAAAAAAAGTTACCCCGCAAACAAAAAAATAATTTATAATAATGTCATCAAAGATTCAAGCAGGCTTTTTACCTGCATAGGAGGTGCACAAATGGGGCACAGAATACGTGACGGTGACCTTTATAAAATCGCTGTGATTGCGGATAAGAGCTTCACCATACGCTACGGATATTCTACTGAATCTGAGCGTGAAAAGTGGGAGCCGACTCCCATATATCCCGATTTAAGCAAAAAAATTGAGCCTCACAGGTCAAATCCCTTATGAATACTCAATATGGTCGGAGTGACGGGGTGCGGGTGTCCGGTGGACACCTCTGTGCATAGCACAGAAGCACCGACCGAGACGGCAGCCGAGACCTTGAACCCATGGCTACCACTTGCGGTGCCCGAAATTCTTTGCTCGCTTACACTCACAGAATTTCGACCGCTGCGACATCCTCGCCTCGCTTCATCGTCCACCGGATGCGCTTCGGCGACGATGCCTGGTCCCTCACAGTTACTTCGGTCCTGCAAAAGGCCATGGGGCAAAATCCAACAATCAGAATCAAAAAAAAGCACACCGACCACAAGGGGCGATGTGCTTTTTTTGGTCGGAGTGACGGGACTTGAACCCATGGCCTCTTGGTCCCGAACCAAGCGCGATACCAAACTTCGCCACACCCCGATATTCAAATGTAGCAGTATTATATACTAATTCTTTTGCAAAATCAAGAGGTAAATGAAAAAAAATTCAAATGAATGGTAGCGGCTTATATTATTATTGTTTTTGCGATATTGGCATGATATAATAATTACTGTATATAAGATTATTTGCAGACAGAGTTGCTGCTGCGGGATACGGGAGAATGCATATGAAAACATACGGAACATATTTTCAGAATGACGAACAAAAACCGATCGCCTACGGAGAAGTGAATCTTATCAATCCGCCTCGGCAGCGTTTGCGTGATGAGCTGCTTGCGGAAGGGATTGAAGCGTTGCCTGTTTTTCAGGGGTTTTGCGGAACCGATTTTGAACTGATGAAAATGGGTCGTGCAGGGAAGTTGCAGGCTAAATTTCCGCAGGGCGAAAACAGACTCATCAACGGTCACGAAGGTGTTGTGTGGGTGCCGTCCGAAAATCGTTTTGCCATTGTGCTTATCCGCGGCGGTGACAGCTGGGATCCGACAAGGTATACCGAGGACGAAACTTACTTTGAATACGGTTGCGATCAGGCTGACGGTCTGTTTTGTGACAAGAATTATTTTCATCCCGATATGCTTTTGCATTTGCCGAAACAATATGACGGCTTGCGGAAACTACCGCTTTCGGTTGCCAAAAAGCTTTCTTTTGCCGACCCTTATGCCTGTGCTGTTTTTCAGCTTGAACGCATGGAAGATCTTGGTGAAGCACACAATTTCCGTGTTGAAATGGCAAAACATAAGTGCTCCGAAGCCCGTGCAAGAGTCCTTGCAAAAGAGAATACATTCAAAAGGACGGTTGTGTTCGGTCTTGGTATGACAGGTCTGTTCATTGCCGATCAGATCAGAAGGCATCACCCCGAAGCACAGATTCTGTTTGTCGGCAGAAGCGGCGACACAAGTAAAAAGGTGTCTTTCTCTAAAGAGATCGCACAAGCGGAGTACCTTTGCACAGCAGGTTTGTCGGAAGCGGAAACGGCAGAAAAAATAATGGAAAAAATCGGCGGCAGAGCAAGTCTGTTTGTCGGTACAAGCGGTACCGATCTTGAACATCGCATTGCTTTTGAGCACAAAGTGCTCGGCTGCAACGGCATTTATAACAGCTTTTCACTCGGTCCGAAGGTGCAGTACGATACCATGCCGTTCGGTTTTGAAAATCATCTGATTTTTGCATCCATCAATTTCAGGCAGGCACACATGGAAAAAGCCATTGAAGTGCTTGTGAACAGCCGCTATGATGAAGTGGTGGAGCTGATTGATAAAGAAGAGTTTACAGCTGATCCGTTGTTTGCGTATGAAAACAGAATATTCTGCAAAAATGCACCACTGAAAACAGGTGTGATCTGGAACAAAGAATATATTGATGAGGATAAATAAAATGAAAGCAATTGTTATTTCCGAACCTGGTAAAATTGAAATCAGAGATATTCCCATGCCTGTTGTCGGTGAGGGTGAAGCACTGCTGAAAGTGAAATATGTCGGCATTTGCGGTGCTGATGTTGCTTCTTTCACCGGCAATCAGCCTTTTACGACCTATCCGCGGATTCCCGGGCATGAGTTTTCGGCAGAAATCGTCTCTGTTCCCGAAAATGACAGGGGACTCAAAGCAGGGGATATCGTAACCTGCAATCCGTATTTTAATTGCACGACCTGTTATTCCTGCCAACGCGGATTTGTCAATTGCTGCACAGACAATCAGACCATGGGTGTGCAGCGTGACGGAGCGTTCTGTGAGTATATTGCCATGCCGCTTGACAGAATGTATGACGGCAAAGGTCTGACGGCACAGGAGCTTTCCCTCATTGAACCGTTTTCTATTTCACGTCATGCGGTGTCCCGTGCACAGATCAAAGAAAGTGACAGTGTGCTGATTATCGGTGCAGGTCCGATCGGATTGTTTGCTTTGCTTGCTGCCAAACAGAAATGCAAAAGAATTGCTGTTGCCGATATTCTTGACAATCGTCTTGCATTGGCATTGGATTACGGAGCCGATGCCGTTGTCAATACAAAAAATCAATCTTTGGATGCGTTTGTCAATGACTTTACAGGCGGCAACGGATTCGATGTCTGCATTGAAGCCTGTGGTGCACCCGAAACATTCCTCGGTTGCATTGATGCGGCTGCTTTTGCGGCAAATATCATTCTCATCGGCAACGGCAAACGTGAAACAAGTTTTGTGCACTCGGTGCTGCTGAAAAAAGAACTCAATGTACACGGCAGCCGCAATGCACTGAAAGAGGATTTTATAAACAACATTACAGCTGTTGCCGAAGGACAGGCTGATGTGATGAAAATGGTCAGCGGTATTTATGAAATGCAGGATGCCATGGATGCTTTCAAGGCACTTGCAAACAATGACGGAACACTGGCAAAACTGCTGATCAGAATTGGTGATTGATATGAGAGAAACGGTAATTCAATTCGGTGAAGGGAATTTCCTCAGAGGTTTTTTTGATTATTTTCTGGATGTGCTGAACAAAAAAAGCCTGTATGACGGCAAAGCTGTGATTGTGCAACCGCGTGCAGGCGGAAAAACAGCAGGTCTTGCTGCACAGGACTGCAAATACAACCTCTGTATCCGCGGTATCGAAAACGGTGAAGTCAGAAGTGAACACACACTTGTGGAGTCTGTTTCACGTTGTGTGGATCCGTACAAAGATTTTGAATCTTTTTTACAGCTTGCGGATCAGCATGATTTCCGATTTGTCGTGTCCAACACAACGGAAGCGGGTATTGCGTTTGATGCAAACTGTAAGCTGTCGGACACCCCTTGTCTGTCCTTTCCGGGAAAAGTCACGCAGCTTCTCTACAGACGGTACTGCAACAGAATGAACGGTTTTGTATTTCTCCCGTGTGAACTCATTGACGGCAATGCAGATGTGTTGCGTGATTGCGTGCTGCAATATGCCGATCTGTGGGGACTTGAAAAAGAATTTGCAGACTGGGTCAAAATGGAAAATGTGTTTGCAAACACCCTTGTTGACAGAATTGTTACCGGCTATCCCGATGATGAAACGGCAGCTTTGTATCCCGATGACAAATACCTTGACACCTGTGAATGGTTCCATTTGTGGGTCATAGAGGGTCATTTTGAAAATGAATTGCCGCTGCAGCAGGCAGGTTTCAATGTTATCTGGACGGATGATGCAAAACCGTATAAAAAAATCAAAGTCCGCATTCTCAACGGTGCACATACTTCTATGGTGCCGGGTGCTTTGCTTGCAGGCAAAGAAACGGTGGGCGACTGTATGCAGGATGCCGTTGTTTCCGCGTTTTTGAAACAATGTGTTGAAAAAGAGATTCTGCCGACCATCGGCGACAATGAAGAAAGCAGACGTTTTGCTGCAAGTGTTTTTGACAGATTCCGCAATCCTTACATCCGTCACAAGCTGCGTTCGATTGCACTCAACAGTGTCAGCAAATTCACCGTACGTGTGTTGCCGACAATGCTCGAATACAAAGAGCAGAACGGAGTCCTGCCGAACGCATTGACAGCTTCGCTTGCTTTTCTGATCACTTTTTATAAAAATGACCAACCTGATGACAATGCGGATGCCATAGCGTTTATCCGTTCAAATAATGTGGCTGCCATTCTTGCAAATGAGCAGTTGTGGGGAACAGATCTTTCTGATTTTTCCGACGTTGTGGAGGACTATTGTCTGAGAATCGAAAAAGACGGTGCGTTGGGAGTTATGCAATGGATTGTGTCAGAATAAATGAAAATGACAATGTCTGTGTTGACCTTGCAAGCGGCCATAAAAAGGCGGTCTGTGCAATCAACACAGGGGAGGATGTCATAAAATACGGCTTTCCGATCGGTGTTGCTACACAGAATATTGCAGTCGGAGAACAAGTGCATTCTCACAATATGAAAACAAAACTCGGGGAGATTCTGCAATACGAATACAAACCCGTTATAACACCACTGCCTTTGTTGCAGGCGTTTACCGTGCAGGCGTATGTGCGTGAAAACGGTGCAATCGGCATTCGCAATGATATATGGATTATCCCGACGGTCGGCTGCGTTAACAGTGTTGCAAAACAGCTTGCTGAAAAAACGGGTGCCTTGTATTTTTCGCATCCCTACGGTTGCAGCCAGCTCGGGGATGACATGAGCGTAACACAAAAGGTGCTCAGAGGACTCATTCTGCATCCGAATGCAGGCGGTGTGCTTGTGCTCGGACTTGGCTGCGAGAACAACAACATTGACGAAATGAAAAAAGTCCTCGGCACCGTCGACACTGACCGAATCCGTTTTCTGAATGTGCAGGATTGTGCGGATGAGTTGGCAGACGGCTGCCGTATAATTGAAGAATTGCAGGCAATTGCCGCTAAAGATGTCCGACAGACAGTGTCGGCAGAAAAGTTGAAAATCGGATTGAAGTGCGGTGGCTCGGACGGGTACTCGGGCATTACTGCCAATGCCGTTGTTGGTCTTGTGACGGATGCCGTTTGTGCAATGGGTGGTTCTGCGGTGCTTACGGAAGTGCCCGAAATGTTCGGTGCCGAGACAGTTCTGTTTGAACGCTGCATAAGCCGTGAAGTGTTTGAAAAAAGTGTAAAACTGATTAATGACTACAAGCAATACTTCAAAAATCACGGACAGCCTGTTTCTGAAAATCCGTCACCCGGTAACAAGGAAGGCGGCATCACTACTCTGGAAGAAAAGTCACTCGGCTGCGTACAGAAAGGCGGAAAAGCACCTGTTACAGATGTGCTGACCTATGGTGATTTTGTGACCGAAAAGGGACTGTCATTGTTGGACGGGCCCGGAAATGACATTGTATCCTGCACAAATCTGTCCGCTGTCGGATGTCATATGATTCTGTTCACAACAGGCAGAGGAACACCTTTGGGCAGTGCCGTGCCGACAATCAAAATTGCATCGAATCCGACGATTGCGGAAAAGAAACCGCATTGGATTGATTTTTGTGCGTACGGTGACAAACAGAAAAAGGCAGATGCATTGTTGCAGCTCATGAAGCAGGTGGCAGACGGTACACCGACAAAAAACGAGCTGTGCGGAAATCGGGAGATTGCGATTTTTAAGGACGGTGTTACATTATGATCATAGATGCCCATGCACACTTGTGGAAAAAACAACAGGGAATCGTCAACGGCTTGCCTGTATTTGATATCGGTGGCGGAAAAAGCAATTTCGGCGGTGAAATCCGTCAGATGATGCCGCCGTATCTGACAGACGGTGAAAATACTGCCGAACGGTTCATTGCCAATATGGATTATGCAGGTGTCAGCGGTGCCGTTATTACACAGGAATACATAGACGGCAATCAGGATTCTTATCTGCTTTCCTGTAAACAGGCATATCCCGAACGGCTGAAAATCTGTGCTTTGTATGAAGAAAAACCGATGAACGTGCCTGACGGTTTTGACGGAATCAAAATCTGTGCAGGCAGGTTGCAGGACAAGAATCTTCTGCACCATCCCGAACCGTTCAGACTGGCTGCAGAAAAAGGAATGTTCATTTCCATCGATCTTGCAGACGGTGATGAACAGACCGATATGATGAAATCAATCATTTCGCAGTATCCCGATCTGCGTATTGCGATCGGTCATTTCGGCATGGTGACAAGAGAAAACTGGACACAGCAGATACAGCTTGCCGAAGCCGAAAACGTGTTCATTGAAAGCGGTGGTATCACATGGTTGTTCAATGATGAGTTTTATCCGTATCCGTCCGCGATTTCTGCCATACAGCAGGCTGCAGAGTTGGTCGGTTTTGAAAAACTGATGTGGGGCAGTGACTATCCGCGTACTATGACGGCAATTACATACAGGATGAGTCTTGATTTTATTGAAAAAACAGACCGTATTGCACCTGCTGACAAAGAAAAACTGCTTGGCGAAAATGCAAAACAGTTCTATCGTTTCGGTAATCTGCTTGTGCCCGAAAAAGTGAAGAACATGGTTGAATAAAAGGAGATTGCAATGGATAATCGTGAATGGTTCAGATCGGCACAATTCGGCATGATGGCACATTGGGGGCTGTATTCACTGTTGGGCGGTGAATACAAAGGCCGTCGGGTGCATGACTATGCAGAATGGATTCAGAGCTTTATGGCCATACCGAATAAAGAATATGAACAGCTTGCACGCATTTTTAATCCGATATATTTTGATGCTGACAAATGGATTCGTCTTGCCGCGGACTGCGGTATGAAATATTTTGTTTTTACATCCAAACACCATGACGGTTTTGCAATGTTCAAATCGTATGCGGATGCATATAACATTGTTGATGCAACTCCGTTTGGCAGAGATGTGGTTGGTGAACTCGCGGAAGCCTGCTATAAATACGGTCTGAAAATGGGACTGTATTATTCACAGGAACTCGACTGGCACCATCCGCACGGTGGCGGTTATGACAATTTTGCAGGTTGTTCGGGTGTTTCGTGGGACAACAGCTGGGATTTTGCCGATCGGTCAAAGAAAAACTTTTCAATCTGTTTTGAAGAAAAAATAAAACCGCAGGTGACGGAGCTGCTGAAGAATTACGGTGAACTGTGCCTGATGTGGTTCGATGTACCGCACACCATCACAAAAGCACAGAGTCTTGAACTCAATCAGCTTGTAAAACAATATCAGCCCGATTGCCTTATTAATTCACGCATCGGTAACGGTGCATATGATTATGTTTCGTTGGGGGATAATGAATATCCGACTTCGTTTGCAGTGGACGAGAATGCCGACCCGAACAGTCTGGACGGTTTCAAAGTTTCTCCTTACGGTTTGTATGAAACGGCAGGAACGCTCAACAGCTCATGGGGATTCAAGTATTATGACCAGAACTGGGTAACAGCAGAAGAAATTGCACAACGCAGGCGGAAACTCAATAACCTTGGTGTCAATTATCTGCTGAATGTCGGCCCGGATGCACTCGGTCGCATTCCTTCTTTTTCGGAAGAAGCCCTGTTGCAGGCAGCGAAGATGATGAAATGAATTTATATAATAAGACCGGAAGACGATATGCCTTCCGGTCTTGTTTTATGCGGTCAGTTTTTCAAATGCAAGCTTGAACCAGTTGATGAGTGTTTTGAAGAAGTTGGTGATTTTTTGAATCAGTCCTTTGATGCCGGTTACGGGTTTGTCTTCAAGCCACTGCTCGGTGTTGCAGTTTTCTTCGGTCATGGCATGCATTTCGGTTGTGTCATAGTCGTAAACCATGAACTGCGTGTAGTCGTAGTAATCGTTGACGGTCAGCTGCGTTTCAGCGGAAATTACATCATACAGCAGCTTGGTTTCAACCTTTGTGTATTGGGAATGGCTCGAATTCTTGACAAACCATGTGGAATCGGGATACAGGCAGGTGGATGCATCGATCTTTTTGTCGGGAGAAATGTATCTTTCCAGGCCTTTTTCGGTCTGCTGTGCAATATAATCGTCGCTTAAAGTGTCATAAATGTTGGCAGTCGTGGCATTGAAGCCTGCTCTTTTGACCGAAACATACTGGTCGGACAGTTCTTCGCGGGACTTGCAGATGGGAATCATCTGGAAGCCGTATTTTGCAATTGCTGCAAAGTTTGCACCGCCTTCGCCGATGCTCAACAGAATGTCATCAATGTTTGGACGGATCAGGGTGTTGTAGTTTTCGATTTTTTCGATAAGCCCTGCATATTCGGTGCGTTTTGCACTGCCTTCCTCGCCGAACACATGCACAAGTGCATCTTCATAATCCTGTTCGGCAATGGCTGCCCAATAGCTCGGGAAGGTGTAGAAGGTGGAAAGTGCAAGTGCACTGGTAACTCCCTTGACGAGCTTGTCATAAAGGGTCAGACGGATGGTTCCGACAACGCTGTCGATAATGCCCGACTGCAACGCAAGGTCGAGGGTGGTGTCAAGAAATTCGTCAAGGTTAAAGAAACCAAGATAGTCACAATCATCAAGCACTCTGCCGATTGCTTCGCTGTCGGTGTCAAACTTGCCGCTGATCGCTTCGCTGAGAATCTCGGCACCCTTGACGATTGCACCCGTGTAGCCGATGCCGTGAATGTCCTCGACACCGTAAATGCCGACATAAGTGGTTGTGACGATCGTGCCGACGCAGCTTGCAAGAATGCAGACCTTGTCTTTGCCGGTGATCGCTTTGACCTGCTGAATGTATTCATGCAGCTTAGCAGCCGTTTCAATGGGATCAAGTCTCCAGTCATACCAGAAACGGTAGTCATTGATTGCGAAGTAGCCTTTTTTGCCCTGGTTTTTGGTGGCTGCTGTTGCCATGTACTCGCGTTTTTCAGCCGAAAGACCTGTACCCTCGGGGGCATTGCCGTTTGCATCCAGCCTTGCATTGCCTGTCAGGTCTGCAATTTCTTCTTCAAGAGCATCGCAGTAAGGCTCCCAGTTGTTGAACAGCAGACCCTCCTTGAGGAAGGGCATCAGAATGTTTGCGAGTGAATCATAAATATCATCGCCGTCATCCTCTTCGGCGGTTGCAGAGTCTCCGCCGCCTTCAAGAAGGTCCGTGCGCAGATGGAACAAACGATTTCCCTCGGCATCATACAGCGGTTCGCCATCACCGAGAATGCGGATGATCGGATATTGGCTTTTGCTTGCATTGACGCTGACATCTTCATCCTTGACTGCTGCAAAACAGGGAAGACAAAGGCTGAACAGCATAAGAATTGCCAACATAACAGAGAGTACTTTTTTCATAAGAAAAACCCCTTGTAATATATTTCTTATCCATTTTATCATGTAAGAAATACAATTACAAGGGATTGTGTTTAAAAATATACTTTTTTTGTCAGAATTCTTTGTGTTTTCCGGATTTAAACAAACTGATCATCTCGCGGGTCAGGGATACACCGTCATTTTCAAAGTCGATTTCTTCGGGTGAAAACCATTTTGCTTCCTTGAGTTCCGTGTTGTCAACCGTCAGTGTTGCATCGCCGTCAGCTTCGCAGAAAAATCCGAACAGCAGGGAAGAGGAACGTCCCCACGGCTGACTTTTGTAATACCGCAGATTTTTGACTTTGATGCCCACTTCTTCCATCACTTCACGGTGTACGGTCTGTTCAATCGTTTCTCCGATTTCCGTGTAGCCTGCAACCAGTGCCCAGTGTGCATAGCCGCGGTTGTATTTGGTAAGGCAGATTTTGCCGTCATGGATGATTGCAACAATCACCGCAGGGCAGATTTTCGGATACACAACATTGCCGCAATCGCACACCATGGCACGCTCGGTTGCACTGTGGTGCATTTTGCTGCCGCATCTGCCACAGAATCTGTTGTCCTGATACCATGTCAGCAGATGTGCCCCCGTTACGGCCGCAAAGGCCTGTTCGCGGTCAGTATGATTTGCAACGGTTCGTGCATTTATGTAAGAATAATCGGCAAAAGCTTCCGATTCGCCTGCAAAATACCTTGTGTTGCCGATCGAAAACAGGTATTCTCCGACATTTTTTACTTCACCTGCTGTCGGAAAACACAAGCTTTCTCCATGGTCGGAACACAGGATTGCATCATTCTGCAAGCAGATTACAAGATCCCCTGCAGTGGGTTGCAGGGGCTTGTATTGGTTATAAAAAACAGAATGAATGTCCTGTATCATATCAGCTTTGTGAACATATCGAGGATTCTGCTGACACACAGTTCAAGTTCTGCACGGGTCAGCTCGCCTGCTTCGTAAGCAGCTTTGAGTTCATCGGGGTAGCCGCAGTGCATCTTCATGTCGTTGCCTGCTTTTACTTCCACAACGGGTCTGTTTTTGACACCCCAGTCGGTCACGACCATGCCATTGAAGCCCCATTCATTACGCAGAATACCGGTCAGCAGCTCCCAGCTTTCGCTTGTGTGCAGACCGTTGATGAGGTTGTAAGAGGACATCAGTGTCCACGGATCTGCTTCCTTGACACAGATTTCAAATGCTCTGAGGTAAATTTCACGCAGTGCTCTTTCAGACAGACGGGAGTCACTTGCAAAACGGTTGGCTTCCTTGTTGTTGCAGGCAAAATGCTTGATGGAAACGGCTGCCTTCTGCGACTGAATTCCTCTTACTGATGCTGCGGCACATTTGCCTGCAAGCAGCGGATCTTCCGCGTAATATTCAAAGTTTCTGCCGCAAAGGGGATCGCGGTGAATGTTGAGTGCAGGTGCCAGCCACACACCGATGTTGTTTTCTCTGAGTTCGGCACCGCCGCCGGCACCGACCTGCTCGATGAGGTCAGTGTTCCATGTACAGGCAAGAAGTGTTGCACACGGCCATGCGGTGGTGGGGATGCCTGTTTTGATTTCAAGACGAAGTCCTGCAGGGCCGTCTGCCGTGGGAACGGCAGGAATGGAAAGCCGTTCAAGACCGCCGAAACAGCCTGTGTTTGCAACGCCCGTGGGGGCCTGACCGCCGACCAAGTAACACAATTCGTCAATTGTCAGCTGCGATACAAATTCATCCATGGTGACCGTGCTGCCGACATTGTCAAAGATCTGTGTTTCGACAGGAACGGTTGCACCCGAGGGTTTAACTTCACCGTAGCGGTAGCTTTCTTCGCCCATGGGAAGTGCTTCAAAGCTGCCGTCAGCAAGCATTCTCTTTGCGAGCTTAAACGGACGGCACCAGTCGGTGCATTGTGCGGTGACGGTGTCTTCTTTGCGTGTGTATGTGAAATCAGCCTGCTGTGTATCACGCACGGATGTGCCGACATGGAAAGTATAGTCGCCCTTTTCGAGCACATAAGCGGATTTTTTGATTTTGCCGAGGTCGTCAAACGATGCCATGTCCGCAACGGCAAACGACAGCATCAGTGTTTCGCTTTCACCGGGGCTGAGAAGCTTGGTTTTGCCGAATGCGGACAGCTGCTTTGCAGGCTTGCCCAAAAGTCCCTGCGGTGCACTGAAATATACCTGCACCACTTCTTTACCTGCTTTGTCGCCTGTGTTTTTTACATTTATTACGGTGTGAATTTTGTCGTTGTGTTCAAACACAAGCAGGTCGGAAAGAGCAAAAGAGGTGTAAGAAAGGCCGTAGCCGAAGGGATAACGCACCTGCTCTTTTGCACCGGGCACGGTTTCAAAATAACGGTAGCCGACATAAATATCGTCCGAATAATCCACATGGTCAAAGCATTCCCAGAAGTCTTCCTTGGTGGGGTAGACATCATAGCTTTTTGCAATGGTGTCTGCCATTTTGCCCGACGGATTTTCGTCACCGCACATCACGTCGGCAAGTGCACTGCCGCCTTCCATACCGCCCTGCCATGCAAACAGAACAGCACCGATTTTATCGTTTTCGGCAAAGTATTCGCAGTCGATCGTGGCACCGGAATTGATGACAATGATGACCTTTTTGAACAGTGCACAACAGCGGTCAATGAGGTTTTTCTCAAGGTCGGACAGATAATAGTCACCGCCCTGCGGTCTTCTGTCAACGCCTTCTGCCGAAAAACGGCTCAGGGTGATAATGGCCGTGTCTGCGTTTTCAGATGAAGCCACGATCAGTTCTTCGGGCACCTCGGCTTCCACTACGTGCATGGCGGCAAATGTGTCATAGGTCATGTCGTCACGCTTCTGGCAGAATTCCATGTTGTTGACAATGTCCCAACGGGCATTGATCTGCTCCTGTGTCAGCACGTTGACACTTTCCTTGCGGACATAATCCTTGTAAAATTCAACAAGAGGTTTGTAAACATTAACCTTGTATTCATCTTCCTTGGCGGCAAATCCGTCTGCGATATTGCGGATATACGGACAGTGTACGTCACCGCTGCCGCCACCGCCCTTTATGTATTCAATGGTGGCTTTTCCGAACAGGGCAACGGTTTCTCCTTTTTGCAGAGGCAGGGTGTTGTTTTTATTTTTCAGCAGAACAATGCCTTCGGTTGCCGCTTTTTTGGAAAGAGTGATGTGCTCTTCGGATGCTGTCACGCGTCTGCCGTCTTTTCCAAGGGGCAGGCAGGGTTGATATCTGAAACGATTGTATTTGTCGATCATTTGCATCTTTCCGTCCTTTATGGTTTTTTATTATTTTAAAGCTTATGTTATCTTTCGTCAAGCAGTTTTTTGCATTGAGCATGAAATCGCAAAGAATCAGGATTGCTTTTCAGGGGGAACAACGGACATTGCTGCAGGTAACAGTGTGGTTGTTTCGTATGTTGAAAATGAAATGATCGTGACGGAAAAGGAAAACGGAATCATTGCCGCTACGAATTTTTATCTCCATGATGTACCCTTTGAATATGAAAAACAAGGGGAGGACCGCTATGAAATTCTTATCAAGACTCTGACCGGGAAAAAAGCTGTTCTGCGTGTCGAAGAAGGCATGGATTTGTTGCAGGCAGTATCTTTTGACAAAACAGAGCCGGATGATGAGGGAAGAATTTATTCAACCCAATGGTCATCGGTGTATGACCTGAAAAATCCGACCCTGTATATGTGTGCGGATCAGAAATACGATACGGTTTATACCTATTCAGTTGCTGAATAAGATGTAAATAAATGCCGCCCGACGGAGCAGTCTGTCGGGCGGTTTTTCTGTGTCAATCAGATAGTGAATTTGTAATAATCGGCAAGGTGCTTTGCATCCTTGTCACTGAACGTGCCGTCGAAAACAAGAAAATCATCCATGTTGAAAATGGTGTTGTTTTCGTTGTTGAACGAATGCAGTGCATCGTTGCCGACGGTAAGGGGAAGTGCATCAATGTCGGTCAGCAGGTTTTTGTCAAAGCGGCCTGCATGGGCGAGTCTGAAGTTATAATAGCACTTGATTTCTCCGTTTTTGCGGTCCACGGAGAGTGCCATGTGAATCCAGCCGTCCTTGATGTCTTCAGGGAATGCGGTGATGAAATCGTCATCATCGTCACCAATGCCGATGTTGATAAAGGTGTCATTGTTGCGCATGACAACAACGAATCCCTTGTCCTTGCGGTTTTTGCCGCAGCCGCCTTTGGTGGCACAGATGTCGGTTTCGTAAATCAGCGAACGGTCAATGCGAAGCCATGCGGCAATGGTGAAGTCATTGTCACCGAAGCGGAAGTCTTCGTAAACCGCACAGCCTGTGGTACCGAATTCGCCTCTCGAGCCGTACACACCGCCCGAATAATACTTGCAAAGACCGATTTCCGTTTCATCATATTCAGCCGTTGCATCGGTCAGGTCGTTGTCTAAAAACAGGGCAAGACGAAGTCGGTTTTTGTCGATGAATACCCCCAGGCCTTCTCTTGATTCAATGGCAGGGGTCGGGAAGGGTGTGTATTCAACCGAACGCACCTCGGGACGGAAATAAGGTTTCTTGTATTCGGGGAACAGACCCTCGGGAATCTGACCCGAAAAGCCGTTGGCATCATAATCGGGCACGTCAATTCCGAGTGCATACAGCACGATGGCAGCGTAGTCCTTTGTGGTTGCGTAGCCGACCTGACTTTTTTCGATTCCTTTGCCTGTGGCAGCAAAATAAACATACTTTTCGCCGTCCGTGTAGCCGCCGTGACCGCGTATCCAACCGCCATGGTCAGCGGTGACGATGAACAGGGTCTCGTCGAGAATACCCGCTTTTTTGTAGGCTTCATACACCTGTCCGACAAGGGCATCGATCTCGGTGATTTTTTTCAGATGTCCTTCGTTGCCGTAGCCGCAACCGTGGCCTGCTCCGTCCACGTCGTCAAACTGCACGAACAGATATTTCGGTTTTTTTGCAACGCAGTCGAGAATAATGGGGGTAAGTTCGGGGTCATTGGCTGCGGTGTGCTTGTCAACACCGATGCCGTCTTCAATGATGCCGATGTTAATGGGATTCCAGTTGTTGCAAGCGGCAAGATAGGCATCGGGATATTTTTCACGGATGCGTTTGAAAACGGAAGGCAGTGCATCGTTTGTGTAAGGGTGTGCACTGACTATGCTGTTGGTAAGTCCGTGCACGGCGGGCATGGCACCAAGCAGCATTGCACCCCAGTTCTGTGCACTGATTGTCGGGTCGAGGGAAAGTGCATCGTAAGTGACGGCACCGTTTGCAAAAATGGCATCCATGCAGGGGGTTTCGGTATGTTGGTTGAAATTACCCATGCCGTCAATACCGATGAGTGCTACATACTTGTATGTGTTGTTCATAAACACACCTCTTTATTTATTCAGTTTTTCTCTGAGTTTTTCGTAAACTGCGGGGTCGATTTCGGGATTGCCCTTGGAGTAACTCGGCTGCAGCTGATCACCTGCAAGGCGGGGATCGGTGCAGGCGGTGTCATGACGCCATTTTTCGCGTTCTGCAGGTTCACGCAGATTCGGAATATCCATGGGGATTCCGCCGTTCAATACCGAACGATAAGCGAACATACCCGGCAGGAACATATCCATGGCTTCATAAACGTCAACGATGTCTGCAAAGGGGCTCTTGCGGATCTTTTCGCAGAAATTGAACATGGTGTAGTAGTCACTGCCGCCGTGTCCTGCATTGTTGGCACGAGAAGCGTTGCGGTCTGCGGTCGGGGTGTTGACGGGTGTGGATTCGTTGTCGCCCTCTTCGTTATCGCAGTTGACATAAAGGGTCTGTGTGCCGCCGTTTTCGGCATCCTCACGGGCACTTTCCATTCTGCCCTTGCTGCCGTAAATGGAGTACCAGATGCTGTTCTTGGACGGACCGACACCGTGGATGCTCTTGACCACCGCACCGCTTTCAAGCGTGACCATTTCAATGCCCATGGGACCTGCTTTTGCGCCCATTCTTTCCATTCTTGCGTTGAACGGCAGCTCGAAGCCCGTAACCTTGACAGGACGCTGACCTGTGATGTGAATCAGCGGACCCAAGGAATGGGTGCAGTAATAGAATGCACTCATGGTGTTTCGCCAGTGGTTCGGGTCGCAGCAGGAGTAGCCGGGCCAACCGGGTTCACAGTTGTGCACATATTCACCCTCGCCGTATTCGAACTCACCGAGAACGCCGTCACGGTAGAGCTGACGCATTTTGCGGGGTGCGGGCATGTAGCAGTAGTTTTCGGCATAGGCATAAATCTTGCCTGTCTTTTCGACCGCTTCAATCAGCTCAACTGCTTCTTTCATGGTTTGCACGGGCAGAACCTCGCTGATGACATGCAGACCCTTTTCCATGCAGCGGATGGCAAAGGGTGCGTGCTCGTTAGCATAGTTTGCAAGCACAACTGCATCCATATCGTGATTGAGGAAGTCCTCAAAATTGTCATAATAGGTGATTGCGTCGTTGTTGAGATCGGCTTTGACCTCTTCGAGAACAGGCTTGTAGCAGTCGCAAACGGCAACAAGCACGGCATTGTCTGCTTCCTTGCAGTAGTTGATCATGCTCTTGCCTCTGCGTGCACCGAGCACACCGATCTTTACCTTTTTCACAGGGTGCAACATACGGTTGAATGTACCGTCCTCGTTGTACATTTCGAGTTCGTCAATGCCCAGAATGTCGAGCATGATTTCCCAACGTTCGGGCATGTTTTCATCGTAGAAAACAGGGCGGAAGCCTGCCGAAATATAACTCTTGACAGCGGCAACACGCCATTCGTCCGTGGTCAGCACCGACCATTTTGCACCTGCATCGTCCATCTTTTTTGCACTGTAGGCATTCAGGTATTTGCCGAGTCCTTTTCCTCTGTAATCGGCACGGATGCCGACCATGTGGAAGTCACCCGTCTGCGTTTCGGGATGGAACGTGGCGGTCAGTGTGCCGACTCTCTCACCGTTGTGATTTAAAAACAGACAGTCCTTTTCAAGCACGGTGTCGTCATGGTCTTTGATGCAGCTGTCGAAAACGGATTCATCCGCATCGTCAGCAACAAGACCTTTTTTGCAGCACTCCACCCATGCCATTTTGTCAGCTTCGGTTTCATACGCACTGATGGTGTAGCCCTCGGGCAGTGGTGCTTCTTTATAGGGGGTGTTTGCAAATCTGTACATTTTAAGTTGTGCCATTGTGTTACCTCTCTTAATAAGTTCCTTTGGTATCGAGAACGACATTGCCGGCATTCTCACGCAGTGAGCTTGTTGCAATGCGTTTTTGCAATTCATTATAATACAATTCGTCGTCAATGGGAAGTGTAATTTCAGATTTTAACCATTCGCTTAAAAGGCAGGCATCCATGAATTGCACACCGTTTAAGCCCTCACTGCCGTGCACAAAGAGTTTTTCTTTGCCGAGCACCGCATTTGCGAAGTTGTTGAGAATGGTTACATGCTGTCCCGAAACGGGGTTGATGTAAGGTGCTTTCTTTTGACTGCCCGGTGTGCCGAAGCCGTTTTTGTAGGTGCGGTTGAATTCGCGTTCATCCTGCTTCGAATAAGTGACCTCAAGCTTCATGCCGTTGGTGCACACAAGCTTTCCCTTTGTGCCGAGAATTTCGAGGCGGTTTGTGCCGGGGAAGTCCGCGGTTGCGGTGATGAACACACCCGTAGCACCGTTTGGGAATTCCATGTACACGGTCACATCGTCTTCGGTTTCAATATCGTGCCATTTGCCGAAAGCACAGTGTGCCTGCAGCTTGGCGGGCATCATGCCGACAATCCACTGCAAAAGGTCGATCTGATGCGGTGCCTGGTTAAACAGCACGCCGCCGCCTTCACCTTTCCATGTGGCTCTCCATGGGGATGCGTCATAGTAGGACTGCGAGCGGTACCAGTCGGTAATCAGCCAGTTCACACGCTTGATCTCACCGATTTTACCCTCCCGGATCATGTCACGCATTCTGTTGTAGACCTTGTTGGTACGCTGGTTGAGCATGAGTGCAAACAGCACATCGGGATGCTGTGCGGCAACATCGATCATCTCTTTGACCTGCTTGGTGTAAACGCCTGCAGGCTTGTCGCTCATGGCGTGAATGCCTGCGTTGAGTGCATCGATGACAATGGGCGGATGAAAATAATGCGGTGTGGTGACCACAACGGCATCCACCGTTCCGCTTTTTAACAGCTCGTTATGGTCTGTGAATTTCGGCACGGTAATACCGAATTTTTCGCATTGGGCGTTGAGTTTGTTTTGGTCAATATCGCAAACGGCACCGAGTTCGGCATTTTTAATGAGCCCTGCCTTGAGCAAACGCACATACGCACTGCCCTGACCGCCGAAGCCGATGATGCCGATTCGTGCTTTCTGTTTTGCCATTTTTTATTTCTCTCCCTTGATAAAGCATGTTCCGTTTTCGGTGTAACCGCAGTCGGTCAGCACTTTTTTGGCAGCTGCCACGGCACAGTCAAATCTTCCTCTTGCACTCTTCAGATCAAACTGATTGCCGAACACGGCATTGTATTGCTTGCTGCCTCTGAAAAAGGTCAGATGCGGCTCTATTGTGAACACGGCATCCCTTTCAAGACTGTTTACAATGTCTGCAATGTGCCCCTCACCGAAGCCTGCGGGCACCACTTTTTTGCCGACGGCATCCTTGAGGTGAAAATAATCCGCCTTGGGTAAAAATTGCTTTGTGTCTTCAAAATTCTGACCGCTGACACGGAAGTTTGCAGGGTCGTAAATATAGCCGAGTTCAGGGAGCTGCTGCATTAACCACGCACAACGTTCAGCCGTTGCGTTGAACAGCCCTGTGTCATTTTCACAGCAAAAACGGATGCCGTAAGACTCGGCTATGGAATTGAAATAACGCAGGTCTTCGACCACTTTTTCTTTGTTGAAGCGGAAAAACTGCGGATAAAAGCTGAATACACGCATATTTTTTGCACCCAGTGCGTTTGCAACTTTGCAGGCGTGCTCCACTTTTTTTGCATATTCCGCACGGTCAAAACCTTGTCTGACTTTGCAGATAGGTGAACCCAAGGACCACACGGAAATGCCGTGGGAATCAAGCTTTTCTTTGTATTCTTTTGCTTTTTCAATATGGATGAACGCGGCATTGTTGCCGTCGATTTTTCGCATTTCAAGCAGGGAAATGTTATTTTCCTTTAATGCACTGACCTGTCCGTCAAAGCATTTGTCGGCTTCGTCGGCAAAGGCACAAAGTTGAATCATATTTTCATCAGCCCTTTGTATTCAAGTAATTTGATGAACAGACCGCCCTGCACGGAACGGTGCTGGAATCCTCTCATTGCGGCGGTGACGGTGAAATACCAGTCGGTCAGCGGCACGCGGGAAAGAGAACGGTTGTAAGCCTCCCACAGAGGAGCCACAAAGGCTTCAAAGTCGGCTCTGTCCTTGGCAAGGGTTGCCGTCCATACAAGCCAGTCGCTCTTGGTGTAGGTTTCGCGGTTGTCAAGCGGCATGCCGTAGGGATTGACGTGCTTTGCATAGGATGCAAACTCGGATGCGATCACACCCTTGTCCATAATATTTGTACCCCAGAGTTTATCCCATACGATGTTGTACTTCATACTCCATGTGTCGGGACGGTCAAAAGCAAGGCGGTAGCTGCCGTCACCGTTGGAAGCACGTTTTGCCCAGTCTGCGGCAAGCTCTTTTGCAAGATTCATTTTTGCAGCCTTCTTCACTTCGTCACCCAACAGACCGTAGAGAATGCCGAGTCCCGTAATGCCCATGATGGCTTTCAAGGAAAGGTTGCAGTTGTGGGCAAGGTGACCTGCAAAGTCGTCGGTGCAAAGCTGATTTTCAGGATCTCTGCCGTTGTCTTCAAGATATTTGACCCACGCTTCAAGCAGGTCAAGATTTTCGCGGATGAAATCAAGATTGCCGTCGGCAAGCGTCACAGCCGTTGCCATGACGAGCATGTTGCCGCATTCCTCAACGGGCATTTGATATTTGAGTGCGTTGCTGCCGTAAACCTGCCCCGTGACATGCGGATAGCAGCCTGCATCGTGGGGTGCAAAGTCAAAAATCCAGCCCTCACTTCTTGCATATTTGAAAATCGGACGCATCATACCGCGTACCAATTCGGGGTTGTACAGCAAAAACAGCGGAATGGACGGATAGCTGACGTCCACCGTGGCCGCACAACCGTTTGAGAAGCATTCCTTGGAGATAAACAGAATTTCTCCGTCTGTGTCCACGCAGATTTTATGAGCCGCAATGCTCTGACGGTAGGCAATTTCGAGCAGTTCCGCATATTTTTCACCGCCTGCACGTACGGCATCGATGAACAGACGGTCAGAAAAGACCTCGCAGCGTTCATACACTTCTTCGTAATCGGCAAAGGCCTCGGTGATGGCCGTTTCAATGGTTTTGCCGTCGTGATTCCACAAAGAAGGAAGCTGATCGCCGAAATAGAGCATGGATCTGATGTCGTCATACGCAAATCCGAACAGTGCACTGACCTGACTGTCGGAGCAGAAGGTTGCATCCGCGCACACAAAGGTCATTTCTTCGCTGTCCCCGCAGGGCATTTTGTCCATAAACGGAACTTTTCTTTTTTCTGTGTATGTGTTGCCTGCATCCGTGCAAAGGTAAAAATAACCCCAGTCAATACGAAGGTCATCGCCGCAGACAGACAGAATATCCTGCGTGGTGCTGCCGATTTTTGCGGCACAGATGCCGTCGAATGTCATGGTGTCGGCAATCACTTCTTCGCTGCCTCTGTAATTCAGACACAGCTCCTCACTTGCTGCAATTTTAACCTTGATGCAATGTGCCTGACCGTCAAGCGGCTCAGTGGTGATTCTTAAGTAGCTCACGGGACGGCTTGCGGTTTTCAGATCGTCCAACAGTAGACTGCTTGTGAAAACAGCAGTCAGGCGGATGTTGGCTTCTTCAAAAACATAGGTGGTTGAAAGGGCGTTGCAGTCTCTTTTTACCTGCTTCATGACAGGGGAATCGTCTTCATTGCTTTCCTTGCCGAGAAAACGGTAAACGGTGCCGTCAATTTCAGCCGTGCCCACAATGGTGTTAGGCTTGCCTGTCCAGTGCACGGTGACAGAGTCGGTCAGCTTATCGGACGGACTCCAGACCGAAAAATAAGGATCTACGGTAATCAGCGGATTGCTTGGTGCTCTTAAAATCATATTTTCTTTCTCCTGTTATTTTGCATATATCATTCCGACAATGCGATTGACAAGGCTTGTCGGTAAAAGTTTTGAAAGAACGGCAAACAGATGGTACTGTGTGCTTTTGGTGGACAGTGGTTTTGGATTTTTGGTTGTTGCAGCTTTGTAAACGGCATCTGCAATGGCTGCAGCAGGCATACCGTTTTGCTCGTCATGCTCCATTACGGACAGACTGCGAGCAAGCACATCCTTGTAAGCGGAATCGGTACTGTTTTTTTCTCTTGCTGCGGTGAATCCTGTTTTTACATCGCCCGGCATCACCGCACAGACGGTAATTCCGAAGGGCTTTACTTCATTTTGCATCGAGAGAGTCAGTGAATTGACCGCTGCCTTGCTTGCCGAATAAAAGGCCTGAAAGGGGATGGCAAGAGGTGCTGCCATGCTGCTGATGTTCACGATTCTGCCGAAGCCCTGCTTTCGCATATACGGCAGCACTTTTTGTGAGCACAGCACTGTGCCGAAAAAGTTGACATCAAACTGCTTTTTGGCATCGGCAAGGGCGGTTTCTTCAATGCTGCCTGCAATGCCGAAGCCTGCGTTGTTGACAAGAATATCGATTCTTCCTTCTGCTTCAAAAACGGTTTTTACGGCTTGTTCAACACTCTGTTCGTCTGTCACATCGGCTTTGATGTGGATGATATCTTTATTGTCACTGCCGTTTTTACGGCTGTACTCATAAACTTTGTATCCGTTTTGCAAAAACTTTTCACAGCAGGCAAGTCCGATGCCGCTGCTGCCGCCTGTTACAATGGCAACTTTCATGTATTCTCCTCCCTTTCGGATAGCTCTTTGAGAATCCGGTTGTGCGATTGCAGAATAAACTGTTGTGCTTTTCTGTTATACAAATTCATGCGGTAGGGGACACCTGTTTGTATGTTTGTGCCCTCTTTGACAGTGATCCCGAGGGCGTTTCCCTTTGCAGATGCAATTTTTTCGCGTTTGCCGCCGCGTATGTTTTCGATCAGATACCCCTCGTTAACCAACCATGCTGTAATTTGCACGGCGGAAAGCGGTTTGCGGTTTTCTCCGAGCATTTCACGCAGCGTTTTGACGATGTTGTTGATTCCCATCGGATCGTCGCTGTATGAAAACGTGTTGATTATTTCATCTGTCAGCGGTGTGTAAGCGGCAGGTTTTGCGGTATAGGTTTTGCTGACTTCGCCACCGTTTGCAATGACTTTTTCGAGTATATCCGCTACATAGAAAAAACAGCGGCTCATGCGGACATTGTTGATGACGCTGTCATCGGAAATTTCCTCTCCCGTAAAAGGATCGGTACCGTTTGCAAGGGCTTGTATGTATGTTTTTGCTCTTTTCATCAACTCAATGTTTTCCATAAAAATCTCTCCCTCTGCAGGTGTCAAAAAATGACACCGTATATTGTTTAGTTTGCACAAATATTGAAGAAGCTGTTGCGTTTAATCTGTTTTTTTGTTATATTAAATTATAAATGAGCCATTTGCATTTGTCAACAACTGTGTTTTGCATTTGCAAAGAAAAGTAACGGAGGGATTTGAACTTGAATGTCAAACAAAAAATCGTAAACGGACTGGATATGCTGCGTCTGTACTGGAAAACGCCGCCTTACGGTCGCTACATGAACTTCAAAGAAATCGTATCTTTGTCAGTGGGCAGCATGGGTGTCAAATTTGTTACCTACTGTGTGCAGAATATGATCCTTTATGTCGGTAATACCCTGATCGGTAACACCATCGGTATTTCACCTTCAAAGCTGTATCTGATTTATGTTATCGCAATTGCATCGGGATTTCCGCTGACAACGCTGCGTGCGAATCTGATTGACAGTGCCCGCAGTAAAAAAGGTAAGTATCGTCCTTACATTCTCACAATGGGCATTCCGACCGCATTGCTTGCAATCGGATTTTGTTGGATGCCGTATGACAGCATGGTCGAATGGCAGAAATGTGTCGTTGTGTTGCTGTTTAATATTGCATTCCAGTTCTTTTACAATTTCTTCTATGATGCAAATGAAAGTATACTGAATGTTCTTTCTCCGAATACCATTGAACGCAGTGACGTCTGCTCCATCAAGACGATTATTGACTCATTTGCACCGACCATCGCAAATGCAATCCTGCCCGTGCTTGCAAGATTGATCACAGGTGAAAACAAACTGTATGATCTGCGTGTTATGCGACTTGTCTATCCGGCGTTTATCATTCTGGGTCTGTTGATGTCCATCCTGATTTATGTCAACACAGAAGAAAAAATCGTGCAGGCAAAAACGCACGTGCATACCATGCGTTTTATTGATGCACTTCGTGCTGTTGCAAGAAACAAGTATTTCTGGATTATATCCCTTGCAGGTTGGCTCGGTTTCCTCGAAAACTCCTTTGCCAACATTATCGGCTGGCTTTATAACTATCAGAATGCCTGTGAAGCAGGACAGTATTCACTCATCACATTGATTTCGGGTAACGCTTCTCTGTGGCCGATGATGTTTGCACCGTTTATGATCCGTGCCATCGGTAAGCGGAATATGCTTGTGTTCTCGAATTTGTTGAACATCATGTTTATTCTTGTGATGTTGCCGATTATCAACTACGGTGATATGAGCAAGATCATTTGGTTGCTTCTTGTCTGCGTATTTGTCAATACCATGGCTACGCAACTCGGTCATATTCTTACTCCCAGTCTGAATGCAGATATCCGTGACTATCAGCAGTATATCACGGGCGAAAGAATTGACGGCATGTTTGTTGCCGTCGGTTTGATCGGCAGCATTGTCACCATGATCACAAGCTCTGTTCTGCCGAGCATTCAGGAACATTACGGTCTGAACGAAAGTGTCGCCGCATCTCTCGGTTATTCCAACGTATATGATGTGCTTTATAACACAGACTATTTCCGTTCCATCTGCAGTGTTATGGTTGTTGCTTCCGTTATCGGTGCTGCACTCAATGTTCTGCCTTTCTTCTTCTATGACCTGACGGAACTTCGGCAGAAAGCCATGGTGCAGGTGCTCAAAATCCGTGCTATGTTTGAAGACTTCGGCAACAATGTTCTCAATGATGCTGCTCTTGTGGAAACCATTGAAATCATTGAAGAAGCCAAGAGTTATGTTGACAGAACGCCTCATGTTCTTAACAAAAAGGAAGTCAAAGCCGCAAAAAAAGACGGCAAAGATGCTTACAAACAGGCAAAAGCCGCTTATAAAGAAAAGAAATCTGACAACGAAAAAATTGAAATTGCACAGTTTGTCATGCGTGAAATGAACCGTTTTGAATCTGCACAGGGCAAAGCTGATGTTGCCGTTGCAAAGCAGCTGGTTTCTGCCGGTTTGAATGGTTTTACGGGGGTTGATGTCGGTTCTCTTGCAGATGCAAAGAAGCTGCCGAAAAAAACACAGGAAGAAAAAGAAATCCGCAATGCAGCTATTGAACAGGTCCGCGGTGTTGCCGTTGCCAAAAAGCTGATCGCAAAGTATTATCCCGATGGTATCAGTGAATTTGATATGGATTCCTATGAGAAACTGTTTGCTCTTGAAGCAGAAAAAGATACTGAAATCAAAGCTGCCATTGCTGCTCTTAAGCAGGCAAGAGAAGCCAATGATTCCGAACTTGCCGCTGCCAAAAAAGAAGAACTCGCTTCTCTTAAACGTGTAAGAAGTGAAATCAAAGCTGAAATTAAAAGGGCAGAAAAACAGTATTCTCTTTACAATCGTGCCGCAAAGCCCTATCTGGCTGCGAAAAAGCTTCTTATTCAGCAGGAAAATTACCGTCATTACGATGAAATTTATGCACAGTATGAAGAATCCAAAGCACGTGTCGAAAAGGAATATGCTGACCGTCTTGCAAAGGATGCCGCTGAAAAAGCCGCAAGTGAAGAATACGCAGCAAAACTCAAAGCTGAAAAAGCAGCAAAGAAAAAGAAATAAAAATGAGGGGCTGTCTTCGGGCAGCCCTGTCTTATGAGGAGATATACAATGCAGAATCTTGTTGAAAAAGAAATAGATTCAAAAAAAGTATTCGCAGGAAAACTGCTTCATGTTTACAGCGATTCCGTCGAATTGCCGAATGGTCACACATCAACCCGTGAATACATCAAACACGTCGGTGCCGCCTGTGTTGTGCCTGTGGATGAACAGGGTAATGTGATCATCGAAAAACAGTACCGTTATCCGTTCCATGCTGTTCTTACCGAAATTCCTGCCGGTAAACTCGATTCCAAAGAAGAACCGCACCTGCAGGCAGCATTGCGTGAATTGCAGGAAGAAACAGGGTATACGGCAGAGAACATGATTTATCTCGGCGAATTTTATCCGACCTGTGCGTATTCGGACGAAATCATTCATATGTATCTTGCTACGGGACTTTCGCAAGGGAAACAGAATCTGGATGATGACGAATTTGTCGGGGTCGAAAAAGTGCCGCTGACAACGCTCGTTGAAAAAATCATGAATGGTGAAATCAAAGACGGAAAAACCCAGACAGCACTGCTCAAAGCATATTTGTATCTGCAGAGGCAATAAAGCAAAGGACTTACTGCGAAAGCGGTAAGTCCTTATTTTGGGGTTATATCATATCCATAAACACCGGCCATGCTTCGTCCGCATAATAGCGGTGTCCGCCGTTGCCGATACAATGCTGCACATTCTGTTCGGCACCCGCCGTTTTGTATAATTCCTTGGCAAGAGCCACACATTCTTTTGCACCGTCAATGGGGAAAATACTATCCTCACTGCCGTTGACCACAAGCAACGGACGCGGTGCACACAAGCCGCACAGATCGCCCATGTCAAACCACTGCGTGATCTGCGGAATGTAGTTGCACGAGCAGTGATACATGGCAAGAATGGATGCCGAATACGTGCAGATCGCACAAGAGGGAATGGCAGCTTTGATGCGGTCTTCCAGTACGGTCGAATAGATCGTTGCCGTGCCGCCACCGGAATTCCCCATACAGTAAAAACGGTTTTTATCAATAAAGGGGAATTGTGCTTCGACTGTATCAAGCAGACGGCTGACATCCCATACACGTTCGCCGATGAGCGTTCTGCCGTTGCAGATGGAAACCATGGCGGTGGCGTAGCAATCGGGTCGCGGTGTGCCACCGCATTCGCCGAAGCAACGCTGCTCCATGGCAATGGCCGCAAATCCGCGTTTTACCGCCTGCACGCAGAAATCGCGTACATTCGGACCGATGGAATCGGCATCGCCTTCATATTTCGGCCTGCCGAGGGAGTTGTGCATGCCGGTGGAATGCCCTTGCAGACAGACCATCAAAGGCAGCGGTTCTTTTGCATCGGCAGGATACACAAGGTGACAGGGGACAAAATAACCCTCTTCACTCTGAAATGTAAAGCGGATTTCTTTGACTCCGTTTTCTTCTGTTTCGTACTCTTTATCAAACAGCAGGTCACAGGTTTTCATATTGTGCATGCCGAGCAGTTCTGCCAGCTTTTCTTTTCCCTGCTTTTGCCATTCAGTAAAATCTGTTTTGCCGTCATAACGCAGCTTCGGTTGCATGGCGGCGGCTTTTTGTTGCTCAATCAAAAGCGGATGAACGATTTTCATTTTTTTTCTCCTTTCAGAGTCCGAGTGCTTCATAAGTAAGATCACGGATCGGAGCATGTCCGAAACCGATCATATCGGGCCAGCCGAGCACGTGCATGGCAAAAAAGATTGCAAGTCCGTGTGCAGGATCCATCAGTGTATACGCACCTGCCGCACCGTCCCAACCAAATTCACCGAGGTTGCTTTTTGCACCGGTTGCTTTGTCAATGAGCGTACGCATGCCGAGTGCATACCCGTAGCCCGGACCTGCGGCACAGCTGAATGTGCTGTCTTTTGTGCAGGCAGACAGTTGCTCTGTACGCATCAGGTCGATCGTTTGTGTTTTTATAATACGGTTTCCGTTTTTACCGACACCGCCGTTGGCGAGTGCATCGACAAATGTTGCGTAGTCCTCCACGCAGGTATAAAGTCCACCGCCGCCGCTTTCATAGGTGGCAGGCAGGTTTGTGTCCCTGAACAGCGAAACGGGGGCAATTTTGCCGTTGCCGCAGTGTCTGTACTGTGCGACGATGTTACCTTTTTCGTCTTCGGAAATCACAAAGCCGGTTCTTTTTAACTCCAACGGCTGCAGAATGTTCTGCTGCAGATACTCCGAAAACCGCATCCCTGAAGCGACTTCCACAACGGCACCCAAAACATCATGGCAGAGTGAGTAGCGGAATTTTTCACCGGGCTCAAACTGCAAGGGTGAAAGAGCAAAGGAGTTTGCTATTTCGACCGTTCCGGCATCGGGTTTAGCTGAAAGCAGGTCGAGGATCGGTTGCTTTTTTGTGTCGTAATCAAGACCACCACTCATTGTGAACAAGTGTCGAATGGTCATGGGGCGGCTGACCTTTGTTTGCTTGCCGTCCTTTATCACAAAAGCATTTTCGTAAGCAGGCAGATACTTCGAAACGGGATCATCAAGACCGATGATGCCGCGTTCAACAAGCTGCATGGCAGCCGTACAGGTCATAACCTTTGTACAGGAATATATGTTATAAATTTCATTGCCGTTGAGCGGTGTTTTGTTTTCATAATCCGAATGACCGCAGAAAAAACGCAGCACGGGTTCATGGTTTTTGTAAATCAGAATGTCACAGGACGGAACCCCTTTTTCTTTGTGCAGAACATTTTCAATGTAATCTGTAACGGGTTTGAAATTATATGTTTTCATTAGAATGCAATCTCCGCAACAACAGGATAATGGTCGGACGGGTACAGATTGCCCTCATAAAGATCACGGATGACTTTGTAGGATTTAACTTCGATGTCACCCTTTACAAAGCAGTAGTCGATGATGCAGTGATGTTCCTTGCGTGTGCCTTCTTCAAACACATCCGCATGGAATGTCGGTCCGTTGTCGGTGACGGGGGCAAGCAGTCTGGAATCCTTAAATCCGTTTGCAATGACCGTGGCATAGGGTGCACTTTCGGGTGTGACATTGAAGTCCCCTGTGAAAAACGCAGGTGCATCGGGGCAGATTTCAGCAGCTTTTTTCGTTACAAGTTCTGCACCTTTCTGCATGGCTACAAGGCCGACATGGTCGAGGTGCGTATTGAAATGGACGAATACTTTGCCGTTTTCTTTGTCTTTGAGTTTTGCCCACGAGCACACGCGAATGCAGGCGGCATCCCAGCCTTTGCCGGGCTTATCAGGCGTTTCACTCAACCAGAATGTGCCGCTGTCAAGCAGGTCATACGCATCCTTTTTGTAGAAAACAGCAGAAAATTCACCTTCTTTGTCACCGTCATCTCTTCCGACGCCGACATAGCTGTATTCGGGCAATGCGGACGAAATGGCCTGCATCCAGTCGTAATGTGCTTCCTGCACACCGAACGAATCGGGCAATTCCTTACGGATTGTGTCCGTTACCATGGCTGCTCGAACGGGCCATGCACGCAGATCTTTTCCGCCGCAAAGGATATTGAAACTCATGATTTTCATATATAAATCGCACCTCACTTGTTTTTAGATAAAAATATTTTAGCATATACAACATGAATATGCAATAATTGTTGACATTTTTATGCTAAGTAATTAAAATAAGGATAATTGAGAGAAAAAAGGAGAATGGTTATGTTGTATTTGTTTTTTGCCTGTGTTGCAATCGGAATGATTCTGCTTGGTGTGTTCCTGAAGCTGCGTGTCAGCGGTGACCGCAAAAAAGCTGTTTTTGTGAAAGCACTTGTGAGTGTTTTCTTTTTGCTGACACTGATGACGGCAAGTCTTGCCGCAGGCGACAATGCCGACTGGAAATACACGTCTCTGCTTGCAGGCGGTCTGCTTTTGGGACTTCTTGGTGACATCTGGCTTGATTTTAAATACATTTATACACAGGACAGTGACTTCTGGACCTTCTCCGGCTTCTTTGTTTTTATGTTCGGTCACTTTTTCTATTTCGCTGCCGTCCTGTACAAGCACGGCGTTGTGCATCCGCTTGCAGCCATTTTTGCAGCTGTTTCGGCAGTCGCAACGGTCATTGTTCTGCTTGTCCTCGAAAAGCCGACGAAAATGCATTACGGCAAATTCAAGGCCATCACTTTGGTTTACGGTGCGATTCTTGTTTCCATGTTTGCACTGTGCCTGAACACGGCTCTGTTTTACGGTCACGGGAATGCAGGCATTCTGCTGATGACCGTCGGCGGCGGTTTGTTCATCGTTTCCGATCTGATTCTGTCGGGTACTTATTTCGGTACGGGTAAAAACCGTCCTGTTGATATTATCACCAACCATACAACCTACTACATTGCACAGTACTGCATCGCAGCATCGGCCTTGTTGGTGAATGTTGAATTCTAAAGGAGAATAAAATGAGAAAAGAACAAAGCCTTGATTTTTCGGGCATTACAACCTATTCAGCACAAAACAGAATCAACCTTGTTACGATTGATAAACTGATGGTGCCCGGTGTGACACCGCATGACACTTACACCGCAGACGGATTTGACGAGCTGATTGAACGCATTGTCAGGGCACGCCAAAATGACCGTCCTGTCATCTGGAGCATGGGAGCACACGTGGTCAAAAACCACCTGAGCCGCTATATCATTGCCCTGATGAAAGAGGGCATCATCACCCACATTGCCGCCAACGGGGCTACGAGCATCCATGATTTTGAGCTTGCCTACTTGGGCGGTACAAGCGAAGACGTGCCCACCGCCATTGAGGACGGTTCGTTCGGTATGTGGGAAGAAACGGGTGCATGGATGAACGAGGCTTTGCAGTACGGTGCCGCACACGGTATGGGCTACGGCGAAGCACTCGGCTATTATATTGACATCCACCCCGAAAAATTCCCCAACCGTGAGGACTGTATTCTGTGGAACGCTTATAAGCTTGACATTCCCGCTACCTATGCCATTGCACTGGGTACGGATATCATCCATCAGCACCCCACCTGCGATATGGCTGCCATCGGTGCTTGCAGCGGTGTGGACTTTAAACGCATGGCATATTCTGTTGCACAGCTTGACGGCGGAGTGTTCCTCAACTTCGGTTCGTCCGTTATCGGTCCCGAAGTGTTCTTAAAAACCCTTTCCATTGCAAGAAATCTCGGCTATCCGACATTCAATATAACAACCGCAAACTTCGACCTTGTGAACCTCGGCAATTACCGTTGCAAAATCGGCTATGAAGATCCGAATTACTATTACCGTCCGCGTAAGAATATCGTCAATCGTCCGACCTGTAAAGGCGGTATGGGATGGCATTTTGTGGGTGATCATCAGATCACCATTCCGACCCTGTATGACCGCGTGAAAGAGGAAATGCAGAAATGAACAAAGAACAGTTTGTTTCCATTCTTGACAATATAAGCCATGCAAAAATCGGTCTGCTCGGTGACTTCTGTGTAGACATTTATTGGCATGCGGATATGACAAAGAGTGAACTCTCACGCGAGACACCGCATTATCCATTGCCTGTGGTAAAGGAACGTGTTTACCCGGGTGCCGGCGGAAATACTGCCAACAATATCGCAGCACTGAAACCGCAAAAACTGTATGCTGTGGGACTGTACGGCGATGACTGGCGCGGTATGCTGCTGCGTGATGTGCTGCAGAAATGCGGCATAGATGACCGTTGGTTTGTGCTGACACCCGACCGTTTTACGAATGCCTATTGCAAGCCCATGCGTAAAGGCATTTCGGCTGTGGAATATGAAGATCCCCGTCTTGATTTTGCCGCCGATAAGCCTATTGATGCACAGACCGAAGACACCGTTCTTGCAAATTTAGACGCTATGGCAAAAGAGATCGACGTGCTTTGTGTGTCCGATCAGTTTATGTTCGGAATTGTCACCGATCGCGTGCGTGCAAAGGTCATAGAACTTGCAAAAAACGGACTGACCGTTGTCGTGGACAGCCGTTATAACATCGCAGAATACACCGATTGTATTCTCAAACCCAATGAAGTGGAATGTTGGCGTGCTGTGTATGGCAACGAAGGTTATATGACCGCTGAAATGGCTGATTTTGAGCAGGCTGCCATGTGCCTTGCAAACAAGAATCATGCAAAGGTGTTGTGTACCCTCGGTGCACAGGGAAGTCTGTTTACGGACGGAGCAAGCCTTGACCGCATCCCTGCAGTGCAGCTTGATTGTCCTGTGGATATCTGCGGTGCAGGCGACACCTTCCTGTCTGCATTTTCGTCCTGCCTTGCAGGCGGTGCAAAACCTGCAGATGCAGCTTTTGTCGCAGCACACGCAAGTGCCGTAACGGTTCAAAAAATCGGCATTACGGGAACCGCAAGCCGACAGGAGATTATTGACTTATTCGGCAGATAAAAGTGAGATAAAAAAGAAATGCCCTGAGATATTGTAATCTCAGGGCTTTGTTTATCAGTTATCTTTCTTCGCGGAAATACGAGACACCCAGACTTGCAGGGGGTTGGTTTTCACGCTTCTTGCGGACACTGATGAGCACAAGAACGAGGATGGTGACAAGATAGGGAAGCATTTTGAAGATTTCCTGCGATGCACGGGGAAGATTGTCAATGTACATATAAACGATGTACAATCCGCCGAACAGGATGGAACCGAGAACACCGAGGTCGGGTTTCCACAGGCAGAAAATAACGATTGCAATGGCAAGCCAGCCTCTGTCACCGAAGCCGCCGTTGGACCATGTGCCGCCGACGTAGTCCATGACGTAGTAAAGTCCGCCAAGACCTGCGATTGCACCACCGATGCAGGTGGCTGCATATTTGTAGCCGGTAACATTGATACCTGCGGCATCAGCGGTTGCAGGATTTTCACCGACTGATTTCAGATTCAGACCGATACGGGTCTTTTTCAGAATAAATGCGGCAATCACTGCAATGATGATTGCAAGGTAAGCAAGGAAACCGAATGAGCAGAATGTCTTACCGAACAGGCCGAGATGTTCTGCAAACGGCAAGGGTGTTTTAAAGAAAGCGGCTGTTGCGTTCAAAGAAACGGTTGTGCCTGTGCCGAGAATGGTGGAAAGCGAACCGCCTATAAAGGAACCCAGCCCCATACCGAATGTGGTCAGAACAAGACCTGTGACGTTCTGGTTGGCACGCAGGGTAATGGTCAGGAAGCTGTAAATGAAAGCCATGGCACCACTGGCAAGCAGGGAACAGAGCATCGGAATCAGAACGCAAAGAAAAGCATTGGTTTTGTCACCGTAGGTTTCCCAGAAGAAACCGCCGAGAACACCCGAAATACCGCCGACATACATGATACCGGGGATACCGAGATTGAGGTTGCCGGACTTTTCGGTGAGCATTTCACCGGTAGCACCGTAAAGAAGCGGAATACCTGTAATGATGGCCTGTGTTATAAAACTGGCAAATTTTGCAAGATCCATTTCTTAACCCTCCTTCTTTTTGCTGTGACGGAAATTCAACTTGTAATTCAGGAAGAATTCCGAACCGATGATGAAGAAAAGAATGATACCGGTGATGATATCAGCAAGGCTTTCATTCATGCGGAATGAGGTTGCAATCTGTGCTGCACCGCGTTCAAAGAAGACGATGAGGAAAGAGGTCAGCAGCATGACAGCAGGATTGAACTTTGCAAGCCAGGAAACAAGGATAGCCGTGAAACCTCTGCCGCCGGCTGTGTTGACGGAAACGGTATGGCTTGAACCTGATACAAGAAGCAGGCCTGCAAGTCCGCAAAGAGCACCGGAGAGTGCCATCGTACGCAGGATGACCTTTTTGACGTTGATGCCGATGTAACGAGCTGTATTTTCACTTTCACCGACAACGCTGATTTCATAACCGTGTTTGCTGTATTTCAGATAAATATACATAACAACGGTCAGTGCCAGAACGACAAGAATGTTAATGAGGTACTGTTTGTCAAACAGATAGGGAAGCCAACCGGCTTTTGTTGCGGAGTTGATAACACCGACGGAGTTGGAGCCTTTCGGATTCTCCCAATAGGTGATGAGGAATGCGATAACCTGGGTGGCAACATAATTCATCATCAGGGTGAACAGTGTTTCGTTTGTGTTGAAGTACGCTTTGAAGAATGCGGGAATCATACCCCAGACCATGCCTGCAAACAAACTGGAGATGATCATAAGCGGGAACAACAGCCACGGGCTCAGTGTATTGCCGAAGTAGATCATGCACGCAGCTGTTGCCGCAGCACCGACAAGTACCTGGCCTTCCGCACCGATGTTCCAGAACTTCATTTTGTAGGCAGGTGTAACAGCAAGTGAGATACACAGCAGTATTGCAGTGTTCTGCAGCAGGTTCCAGATACGTCTCGGTGTACCGAAGCAACCGTCAAACAGGGAAGTGAAAACCTCTGCAGGATTCAGGTCAGTAACAAGGACGATGAACAGCGAACTCAGTGCGACACCAAGCAGAATGCCTGCAATACGCACAAGAATTCCTTTCCATGTCGGCATGACGTCTCTTTTTGAAAGACGCACAGGTGGTTCCATATGAGGTGCTACATGGCTCATTGTTCTTCTCCTCCTGTCTGTGTCATAAGAAGACCGATTTCTTCCTTTGTTGTTGTTCTTGCATCAACGATGCCCGAAACTTTACCGCCGCAGATAACCATAATGCGGTCGCAAAGTGCGATCAGAACGTCAAGATCTTCACCGACGAAAATGATGGATGCACCGGCATCTTTCTGTTCATTGAGCAGATTGTAAATGGTGTAAGATGAGTTGATATCAAGACCGCGGACAGGGTAGGCAACCATGAGCACTTTGGGGGCAGATGCAATTTCGCGGCCGACAAGAACTTTCTGTACGTTACCGCCGGACAGTCTGCGGACGGGTGTCTTTGCATCGGGTGTGACAACCTCAAGATCGCGGATAATCTTTTCAGCAAGGGATTTCGGTTCTTTACGTCTCAGAAATGCCGAATGGCCTTTTCTGTAGCTGCGCAGCATCACGTTGTCAATGATGTCCATGTTGCCGACAAGTCCCATGCCGAGTCTGTCTTCGGGAACAAAGGAAAGGCGGACACCGAGATGACGGATCTGCATCGGTGTTTTGTTACGCAGATTTTCCTGTTTGCCGCTTGTGGGGTCATTGTAAAGGATTTCACCGCTTTCAAGCTTCTGCAGGCCTGCGATGGATTCAAGCAGTTCTCTCTGGCCGCTGCCTGCAATACCTGCAATACCGAAGATTTCGCCCGATTTTGCAGTGAATGTGACATTGCTGATGACCTTTGCACCTTCACGGTTGCGGCAGTTGAGATCGCGGATAATCAAACGGTCTTCACAGTCTTTCGGTTCGCTTCTTTCGATGTTCAGTTCCACTTTTTTGCCGACCATCAATGCGGTCAGTTCTTCGGGATTGGTGTCCTTCGTCATAACCGAACCGACGGATTCGCCCTTACGCAGAACGGCGACACGGTCGGAAATTTCCATAACTTCGTTGAGTTTGTGGGTGATGATGACGATGGATTTGCCGTCTTCCTTCATTGCACGCATGACAGCAAAGAGCTTGACCGTTTCCTGCGGTGTGAGCACTGCGGTGGGTTCATCAAGAATCAGAATGTCGGCACCTCTGTAAAGTACTTTGACAATTTCGACTGTCTGCTTTTCAGAAACGGACATTTCATAGATCTTTTTGTCAAGATCAATCAGAAAACCGTACTTGTCACAGATCTGACGGATGGATTCCTTTTCTTTTTTAAGATCGTATTTGCCTTTTGTGCGGATGCCGAGCACAATATTCTCGGCAGCAGAGAATACGTCAATGAGTTTGAAGTGCTGATGAATCATGCCGATTTTGTAAGTGAACGCATCCTTGGGGGAATGGATGGAAGCTTCTTCACCATTGATAAAAATCTGTCCTTCGTCGGGCAGATAAATACCGGCAATCATATTCATGAGTGTGGTTTTGCCGCTTCCGTTTTCGCCGAGAATAGAAAGAATCTCGCCTTTTTCAACAATAAGGTTGACGTTCTTGTTTGCAACGATTTTACCGAAATACTTACATATTCCGCGTAACTCGATGGCAGGTACGGTCGATTTGTCCATTTGTTTTCCTCCCATGTTTTTCTTTTTGAATCACGGAGTTTGAAAATATACGCTTGAAAGTGTACATTTTCAAACCTCGGAAAAAACAACTTCGGGCGGAGCAGGATTGGTGCTCCGCCCGTGTTTACAGGTGGTTATAAATCAGCCTTCAACAACAGCAGTGATGCCGTCGATGATGATGCTGAAGTAGGGTGCGCTTCTGAATTCGCTTTCTGCGAAGTAACCGTCAAGAACGACGTCAGTGTCAGGAGTGTAAGCAGCATCGGGAACAACGTCTGCCTGGAAATCTTCAGCAAGAGCTTCGCCGTTTACAGTGAAGGTAGCGGTATCATAAACATGAAGTTCGCCTGCCTTGAATGCAGCGATAGCAGCATCGATAGCTTCCTGAGTGCCTTCTGCAGCAACAGCAGTGTTGAGTTCGGTAAGTTCAACGGAACCGGTGTTGAAGCCGCCGCACCAGTCGGTGTCAATAGCTTCGCCCTTAACGACACAGTCGATCATGTAGGTCATGTAGGGAGCCCAGTTGATCTTGGAAGAGATAAGAGCAGTTGTCGGGCCCATATCAGTGGTGTTTACGTTGTAAGCAACGTTGGGTACGCCGTATTCTTCACAAGCCTTGGGAGCACCTTCGGAGTCAGCATGCTGGCTGATGAGCTTGCAACCGCTTTCGATGAGAGCGATAGCCTGGGTTCTTTCAGCGTCGATGTCGAACCAGGAGTTGGTGTACTTAACTTCCATGGTGACGGTCGGGCAAACGGATCTTGCACCAAGATAGAAAGAGGTGTAGCCGGAGATAACTTCTGCATAGGGGAATGCACCGACATAACCCATCTTTGCTTCTTCAGCAGTGAATTCGCCGTTTTCGATCATTTCGTTGATCTTCATACCTGCAACGATACCTGCAACATAGCGGCCTTCGTAGATGGAAGCAAATGCGTTGTGGAAGTTAGGAATGTTTTCAGCAAGAGCGCTGTCGCCGGTAGCGTGGCAGAACTGAACGTCCGGGCATTCCTGAGCAGCCTGAATGAGGTAGTCTTCATGACCGAAGGAGTCACCGAAGATGATGTTGCAACCCTGGTCAACAAGGTCCATAGCAGCTTCGTAGCAAGCTTCGCTTTCAGCGATGTCGCTCATAACGATAACCTGATCGTTGGTGAGACCGAGAGTAGCCTGAACTTCTTCAACAGCGTTCATGAAGTTCTTGTCATAAGTGGAGTCTGTGGGAGCGTGCAGGAAAATGAAGCCAACCTTGATATCGGAGTAATCAAGAGCAACTTCGCCTGCGTCTGCAGAAACGTCTTCAGAAACGTCAGCAGCGTCACCGTCGGTAGCAACAACGTTGCCGTCGGTGAGGGTTTCGTCTGCATCATTGTTGCAAGCTGCGAAGCAAGCTACTACCATGCAGAGAGAGAGTACAAGTGCGAGAATCTTCAGGGTCTTTTTCACTTTGTTCATCCTCCAAGTAAAAATTTTTTTGGACTGTTTTATTTCTTTATCAATTATTGTCTGCAAAACAGATGGAATCATCTGTCATGGAGGCAATAATCGCCAAAGACTGAACGGGAATACCGGTTTCACGTAACAGCTTGCCGCCGTTCTGAAAACCTTTTTCAATTGCAATGCCGAAACCGACAACGCTTGCACCTGCCTGATCGCAGATATTCTTAAGCCCCATACAAGCTTGTCCGTCTGCAAGGAAGTCATCAATGACGAGAACCTGATCATCAGCCGATATATATTTTTTTGAAACGGCAACTGTATTTGTTATACCTTTTGTAAAAGAGAAAACATCAGCTGCATATACATCGGTTCCGACATTTTTGTGATGTCCTTTTTTTGCAAAAACAACGGGGACGTCGAAATGTTCGGCAGCGGCACAGGCAATGGCAATGCCGGAAGCTTCAACCGTAAGGATTTTTGTAACGCCTGCGGATTGAAATGTTTTATAAAACTCTTCGCCGAGTGCCTTGATCAGTTTATAATCGATCTGATGATTCAAAAAAGAATCGACTTTGAGGACATTGCCGGGAAGAACTGTGCCGTCTTTTAAAATACGTTCTTCAAGTAACTTCATGTGGAATCTCCTTCAGACGTTATTTTTGAACACAACGTCTGCATTATAATACAAAAAAGCTTCAAAAGCAATAGAAAAAACCTTTTGCAGCTTCGGTTTTTACCTTTTCTATGTTTTAACCAAATATAAACAAAAACAAACTGTCCTTTTATGGAAAGTTTGATTAATAAAAAGACGTTAATGATTACAGATTTGTTACTTTTTTTATAGCTTTAATATGCTAATTAATTAAATGAAAGTATATATCGGGATGCATATTGTCGGCATTGTTCCGTTTTGTGCAGAAGCGAAAGCATTTATGATGTTAAAAGTATAAAACAAAAATGAAATATAATAATTTTGTACAAAATCTGAAAGAAATAATTGTTAACTTTTCCATCAAATGAAAGGTTGCTTTTATTGTTTATTTTTTGTAATATATATAGTGTGAAACAATGCGAAGAGGCTTTGTCCTGTTGCCTGTTTCGCAGAAAAATAAGAAATTTTGAGAAAGGAACGGATTCTATGAAAAAATCCAAAAAACTCCTCAGCATTCTCCTGGCAGTTGTAATGGTATTCTCTGTTGTAGCAGTACCTGTATCTGCCGCAGTCCCCGCCAATGTAACAACGCTTGACGCCCTCATTCAGCCCACAAATCTTGCCGGTCTTGTTGATTGGCTGTTGGGCTCCCTGAACAGCAGAAAAACAAATTATGCTGATTCGGTACTTAATTTTGTTTGCTCTTTTGTTGAAGACATCAACGCAGAAGTTCCCGAAGGAACCAACCTGTTTGCAAGCAACAATACGGCTGCAAAGGCAACCTATATCATGAATTATCTTGACAAGATGCTTGCAGAAACCAACCTGAATGAATCTCTGGGTGAAGACATTCTCAATATCATCAATGCCATCCCCGGTCTTACGGTTGACCTGAACTCCGTGAACGGCATTCTCAATACTTTGAATTCCGTTGAAGGCATCAAGGGCATTGCCGGCGGTGATATTGCGAACCTGAACCTGAATGCAATGATCGACAAAAGCGGTCTGGTCAGTTCCGCACAGTCCAGAAGCAAGACAGGCGACCTGCAGATTATCTACAATCTTATTCAGTTCCTTGCTGATAATACCAATATTTTCAAAAAGTTCCTTTCCGGTAAACTCGATCTCGGTGTTGTCGGTTCCGTTGCCGGTGATCTGCAGAACCAGGTCAACAGCTACGCAGGCGAAATCACCGTTATGATTGAAGATCTTGTTTATGATTCTCTTCTCGGTGCTCCTGACGGTGCTGCCTCCCATGCAGAAAGTGCATACAAGGATTGGTCTGTTGACCAGATGGCAGTTGCTGCTCTTGTAAAGATGCTGACCGGTGTTGTTCCCGACGATACGGTTCAGATCGACGAATTCCTCAACCAGCCTGTTTATGATCTTCTGACTTCCTACGGCGATATGCTGTATGATAAGTTCCTGCTCGGTTGGTTGCAGAATGATCTTGTCGGCATTCTGAAAGACTTTGCACAGGACAATGAACTTTCCCAGTATTTCAACTTCGACTTCACATTCTCCGCTTCCGAATTCAATTTCGCAAATGCACAGAACGGCATTCTCGGTGAATTCAATAACGTATTTGTTGCATTGCTCAACAAATTGCTTGCTCCCGCAGTTCTTGCCGAACTCAAACTCGAAAAGGGCGGCAATGACAAGCTCAATGCAAACCTTGAAAAAGTGATCAAGTTCATTCTTCCCAAGCTGGCAGATGTTGTTGATCCTGCAGACTTTGATTTCAGAAAGTACACCGAAGAATACGTAGCAGACAAGGATCTTCCCGAACTTGCTGTTGATATTCTGAAGATTTTCTTCCCCGGTTGGTTCAAGCTTGATGCAGCAGCAATGGATGTCGTTGATCAGATGGATACCATGGGCGAAGTTGCCACCATGGCTGTTTACTATGCACTGATTACCTTCAATACAGAAATGTTCGCAGAAGGCAATTATGATTATGTTGCCGAATGGGATGCTCTGATTTTTGAAGAAGACGGTAAGACCATCAATGATCTGAGCAACTCTGCATGGGGTGACATCTGTCTTTCCATGGCTGCTGATGCTGCTATGTACGGTTTAGCACTGAACGGCGACAAATTCTGGTTCGACTTTGATATGGATGATCTCAAGGCTGCAAAGGCTGCAGGCTGGACTGCTGAAGCTTTCCTTGATGAAATTGCCGACTGGGCAATTGACATGGTCAAGGGTATTCCTGCAGTGACCGATCACATCGGCGGTGCTTCCGGTAAGCTCGACGGTTACGGCCCGTTCTACAAACTCAACGTTCTTCTCAACGAAATTCTCGACTGGAGCTTCCTGAGCGATGTTTCCTACGGCTCCTTTAATCTTGATATTGAAACTCTGATCTTTGACGGTCTTCTTGAAAACATTTACGAATTTGACCTTGCAGGCATTCTCGGTCTGTTTGCTGTCAACAACAAGGCAAACAACGTTCTGAATAAGAACACTGTTCCTGCTCTTCTGAGCATTGTTGATAATCTTCTGAATGTTCTCTTCGCACATACAGGCACCACAGCAACCGCTACCGTGGATCCCACTTGTGATGAAGCAGGCTTCTCTGTCAAGCATTGCACAAAGTGCGGTCTGTATGTAGAAGCTCCCAAGGCCGGTGCTGCTGCTCTCGGTCATGACCTTAAATCTGAAATTATCAAGGCTTCCAACTGTAAAGAAGGCGGTATCGTCCGTTATACCTGTGAAAGATGTGACTATGTGAAGCGTGAAAACACACCCACAAGCAATCACGTTGAAAGCACCGGTATGTACGAAAAGGACGGCAAATGGTACTTTGGTCCCGTTTGTGCTGTCTGCGGCGAATCCATGGGTCCTGCAACTGAAATTCCTACTCCCGATTCCATTCAGCTTGTCAAAGCTCCCGCAAAGGTTGAATACACCATCAACAGCGATGAAACACTTGACCTTACCGGTATTGCAGTCAATGCAATGTACGGTGCAGATGCACAGGCAGTGGCAATTGACCAGCTGACTGTTGAAACCGAACTTGACCTGACCGTTGCAGGTGAACAGGAAATCGTTGTCAGCTACTTCGGCAAGACCTGTTCCTTCAAGGTTACTGTTGTTGATCCCAACGCAGCACCTGCTTACAAGATCGGTGACATTGACGGTGACGACAAGGTTACATCCTCTGACGCACGTCTTGCTCTTCGTGCTTCCGTTAAACTGGAGGCTCTTGATGCTGTAGCAGAACTTGCAGCTGACGTTGACCACGACGGCAAGATCACTTCTTCCGACGCACGTCTGATTCTCCGTGCTTCCGTTGGTCTTGAAACCCTCAAATAATTGCACCATTTTCGGCTGTCCGCAAGGGCAGCCGTTTTTTTTATCTTGTACTATTAAAAGGAATGTGTTAATATGTATAGGATAAAAATATAATGTGGAGGATTTTATGAATCTCGGATTTGTTGAAATCTTAAAAGTCATTTTGCTCGGTATTGTTGAGGGTATTACCGAATGGTTGCCGATCAGCAGCACAGGACATATGCTGATTGTTGATGAGTTTGTGAAACTGAATGCAGATGAAGCGTTCAAGGAAATGTTTTTTGTTGTGATTCAGCTCGGTGCCATTCTTGCCGTTGTTTTGTTGTTCTGGAAAAAAATGTTCCCGTTTGAATTGCACAAAAATCAGAAGCCCGTTATTCGGAAAGATATCTTTTCGGTGTGGTTCAAGGTGGTTGTTGCCTGCGTTCCCGGTGCTGTGGTGACACTTCTTTTTGACGACTGGATCGAAGCACATCTTCACACACCGCCCGTCATTGCCGCCACGCTTGCTCTTTACGGTATTGCTTTTGTTGTGATCGAGATATGGAACAAAAAACGCACCCCGAAAACGGAAACACTGGATGACATCACTTACAAAACCGCATTGCTGATTGGTCTGTTTCAGGTGCTTTCCATTATCCCCGGCACATCCCGTTCGGGTGCTACCATCATCGGTGCATTGATTATCGGCGTTTCCCGTGTAGCAGCTGCCGAATTTACATTTTTCCTGGCTGTTCCTGTTATGTTTGGGTTGAGTGCCATTAAAATTCTGAAATTCGGACTTGCATTTTCAGCTGCAGAACTTGTTATTCTGATTGTCGGCATGGTTGTTGCATTTGCGGTTTCCGTGTTGGTTATCAAATTCCTTATGGGATACATCAAAAAGAACGATTTCAAGGCATTCGGCATTTATCGCATTGTGCTGGCTGTGCTGATTCTGATACTGCTTTGCAGATAAAAAATATCCACCGTACTGAACCGAAACAGTACGGTGGATTGTTTTATTGGTTGGTTAGTTGGTTACAGAATAACTTCCTTGCCTGTTGCTGCGGATTCATAGATGGCAGTCAGGATTCTGATCATGTCAATGCCCTGATCAGGGACAAAATCGGGGTTTGCCTGTCCTGTAATGACATCGATGAAATGTGCAAGGTTTTTGTCGTGTCCGCCTGTGGGGGATTTGCGTTGTTTGCGGATGGTCTTGAGTTTGCCGTTGGATTCGGTGAAAATCTTCATGCGACTTTGTGACCAGTCGATGCCTGCTTTGGAGCCGCGCAGTTCAACAAAGGACTTTTCTCTTGCTATGTTGGATGCCCAACTGAATTCAATCTGCAGCAATGCACCGTTTTCAAAACGGATCATGCCCATGGCAAGATCTTCTACGTCGAAAGTGCCTCCTTCGACCTTGTCACCGAAGTCGGAGTTTGCAGAATCCGACACATCGCTGTCAGCGAATTTGCAGAATGTACCGCCGCTGACGGAAACGGGTTTCGGATTGCCCATGATCCACATGGCAAGGTCGATCATGTGAACCCCGAGATCAATCAGCGGACCGCCGCCGGATTGTGCTTTGGTAGTGAACCAACCGCCTTTTCCGGGGATGCCGCGTCTGCGGATCCAACCGCAACGGGCAGCATAAATGTCACCGAAATCGCCGTTGATTGCCATCTCTTTTGCAATCTTTGAAATGTCAAGCCAGCGGTTGTTACGCATGATCATCAGCGTTTTGCCTGCCTCCTCGGAGGCTTTTTTCATTTTCAGAGCTTCTTCCACATTGATGGCATCCGGTTTTTCACAGAAAACGTGTTTGCCTGCAGCAAAGGCATCCACTGCAATGATCGAGTGCAGGTAGTTCGGTGTGCAGATATCCACTGCATCAATGCTTTTATCTTTTAATAATTCTTTGTAGTCCGTGTAAACTGTTGCGTTTTTGAAATGTTTGTTTTTTGCCCATTCTGCACGTTCTTTGCGGATGTCGCAAAGTGCTGTCACTTCCACTCTTTTGTCTTTGAGGTAAAAGGGAAGGTGTGCTCCTTTAAAAATGCCGCCGTTGCCGATGATTCCCATTTTAATTGTGTTCCCCATGTGTTTTCCTCCTTTTTTATGAATAACCGATTGTACTCATTTCAGTATATCACATAAATGTTAAAAAGAAAAGACACAAAATAAATCCCAAAAAATCCCAATTATTTTTGCAAAACCTATTGCATTCTTGAAAATCATATGGTAAAATATGGTAGAAATTGGAAATAATAACCATATTGAAAGGAACGTACAAATATGTCAAAGCAAAGAAAAATCCTCATTGCAGAAGAAAACGGTGAATTTACACAGCGGTGCTGCACAGCACTGAAAGCTTACGGATACGAAGTGGTTTGTTATCCTAAGGATGGTGTTCAGTTGTTGGAAGGTATTCGCACCCACGCACCGGATGTTGTGATTCTGGATGCCATTATGTCTCATCTGGATGCACTTGGAGTGTTGTCAAAAATCCCCGGTCTGCATCTGAAACAAAAGCCTTTGTGCATTTTGCTGTCCGGTGTGGATAACTCAAGATTTGAGCAGCAGGTGCTTACGGGCGGTGCCGATTATTTCTTCCTGAAACCCGTGGATCCTGAAGTGCTGGCGGAACGTGTTGTGCAGCTCAACGGATGGTCAAGTCTGAAGCCGGTCGCACAGCCGCTGACAACAAGCATCCCGAATGAACCTGATCTTGAAATCATTGTATCTGATATCATGCATCAGATAGGTGTGCCTGCACATATCAAGGGATATCAATATCTTCGCACTGCAATTATCATGTCTGTCACCGATCCGGAAATGCTCAACTCCGTAACAAAAATTCTGTATCCGACTGTTGCAAAGCAGTATCAGACAACGTCTTCCCGTGTGGAGCGAGCCATCCGTCATGCCATTGAAGTTGCCTGGGACAGGGGAGATATTGATGTTCTGAGCTCCTATTTCGGTTATACGGTGCAGAATTCCCGAGGAAAACCCACCAACAGTGAGTTCATTGCCATGATTGCTGACAAACTCCGCCTTCGCCTGAAAAAGATTTCCTGATTTTCTCCTCTTTCTGCTTTTTTCTCGGTTGTTGCCGCTGTCTGTTGCTTATTTGCACGGACAGCGGCAGGCATTTTTTGCGATAAATCACGGAATGGCGGGAGGGTTTTGCAGAAAATTGGCACCTCTGCCCGACCTGATATCTGCAAAATCTTTCCTGATCCGCCTGTAGGGGAGCGGTCTCCGCTCCCGGTTAAAGGCACATATTATGATGCAAACAAAACCGAAAAAACACATCAATTTTGCACATTTATCTCATTGCTTAATTAAAATCTCCTTTCAGGCGAAGGGTTTTTTGTTTAAATCCATTTCATCTGTCACCGGGAGCCGAAACGACTCTCCTACACCGTATAATTAATTATTGCAAACAAAAAATTACAATCATTGTCAAATTAGCCTTTGTCAAACATCCCGCTAATCCGTAATTAAAAAAACGTATGAAAAGCATACGGCGGTGCGGTAAATCATGATTGCAATTGTTGTCGAAACATGATATAATAGTCTCCGGACAAGGCAGACCTTGAACGGTAGGCGGTTACCTTCCGGATTCGGAGGGTGTCTTTTCCCTCCGGAAAGGAGGGATTTGCATGGTGACATGGGAAGAGCTTCTTTTGTTTGTTGCACTTCTTATCGCAATTGCAGATTTTGTTTTCAAAGTATGTGAACATATCTTCAAAATAAAAAAGAAATAACCGCCCCTGACTTTCCACATCTGGGCGATTATTTCTTAACAGATTAGAAAGGCTAACCGTCTATCGGTCTGCCTTGTTCACTTATATTATAGCAATATTTTTGTAATC
>JAFSEF010000089.1 GCA_017435865.1 Clostridia bacterium | reverse complement strand
TGATTTTGAACTTGGGGTGCACAACAGGTGAAAAGGCAATGGCTACGGCTTTTGCAAAACAAAACACTTATATTGCATCAAACGATTATACCGAGGGAAATGCGGCATTGTATTTTGCCGTGACCTTGTTTTATGAGCTGTCGAAGGACGGTGTCACCGTGGCGGATGCGTTCAAAAAGGCAAAGTCCACAGACAGTGAAACACAGTTGTTTCAGATTTACAGTTGAAAAAAAGGAGTAAAATGATGATCCGTTTGGCTGAAGAAAAAGATTTTTTGCAGTTGGCAGAGATGAAATGGGAGCATTCCGCAGAGGATGATGTGACCTATGGGGAATCAAATATTGTCGGTGTTGACAAGCAGCAATTCATCAATGAGTTTGTCGAATTTCTGAAAAATGATACCACCTATACCGTTTTTGTGATGGAGCTTGACGGCATTGTTGTTTCTGCGATGTATGTTGCCATCGTCAACAAGGTGCCCAGACCTAAGGTGAGCAATTATTGCCTTGCGTACCTTACCAATGTGCACACCCTCGAAGCGTACCGCAACAAGGGCTACGGAACGCAGCTTCTGACTTACATCAAGAATTATCTGAAAGAAAAAAACTGCGAAATGGTCATCGTCTGGCCGAGTAAGAATTCGGTTCGTTGGTATGCGCGAAATGAATTCAACCCGGACAACAGCATGATGCAATATGATTTTTAAGATCGGAAAAAGGTGATCAGATTGTTTTATCACGCTTCGCTGATTGGATGAGGTTGAAAATAACAAAATTACAATTCGCAGCAGAATTTGCATGTCATTATAAAGGTTTGTTTGTGTGGTGGAGTTATGAAATATGATGAAAAACTGACCTGGATTCTGGATCGGAAAAATAAGAAGATCGGGGATGAAAAAGCATATCAGGAAAATATAGACTTTGTGCATTCGCTCGGGAAAAAGTGTGATTGTGTCGGTTGGAGTGAACTTGACATGAATGACACCGATGCGGATTCTGTGCTTGATGCGATACAAAATTGCTGCAAAGAAAACGGATGGCATGCACGGGGAATTTATGAACGTGTCTATACAGACATTGTCAGTGATTGGTATGAATTAAAAACCGAGTGTTTTAAGGATAACACAATTTGTTCCCCCGAAACTGTTATGAGTGACAGCGGTGATGAAATCAATCTCGATGTGATTCGTGCTTATCGTGAATTAAAACCTGCTCCAAAAGAACGATTCGGAATTTATGTGTCGGAACGATTCAGAAATGCATGTATGAAACATAATATTGCAGATGTTGACTTTTGTTGGATTCAGGACAACGGAAAATATGAAGCTGAGCAATATTTTTATATTCAGCCGGGTAAGAACATTCCCCGTATTGCATACGGAAGAGAGCTGGATGTGTCGAAAATTGACAGATTGCAAGCACTGGGCGGTTTTTTGCCGAAAATAGGTTCAGTTTTTTATAATTTGCAATTGATCTGTTTGCAGGATTGCTATTTGAAAGAGGATATGCCCGATGGTGGTATTGCTTATGTCTATTGTCCGTCCGGTTATCATTTTGCGGGACGGTATAAAATATTGATTCATAAGGATATAGCTGAACTACTGATTGCGGAAAAGGCACTGGCAAGGTCTGCTCTTACACCTGCTTATGTGGCTGAGGAATGCCCTGCGGGGTATATCCTTGATGCAACGGCAAAAAAGCCGAAGATTCCTGATGACCATATTCAAAAATCGTTGCTTGCATTTGAAAGACTGAAAGCAAAAAACAGACCTCAATATATAATCAGTGAAAAAGAAGCAGTAAGGTTTTTGAGAAAAGCAAAAAACGAAAGAAAAAAAGAATTCAACAAGAAAATAAAGGCGGATTATGTCTGGGAAATTGAGAATTCTGCACACAAGGCAGTTCTGTCGTATTATATGGTGTGTGACGGTGGTTTGTTGTCTGATGAATACACTTTTTTGTCTTACTGTGATTCTTTGACTGTCACAGAGGAATTCTTTGCTTCTTTGCAAAAAGAAGAACTGTTGCAGGATAAGCCCGTTGGCATTGTGATTGCGACTTGCATCGACGGCGATTTTGTTTTGGTACGGGAAGACGGGACGGTCATCCGATTCAGTCATGAAGCACCTGAATGTGTAAATGAATGGCAAAGCGTTGCAAACTTTTTTGTCGATGCACTGAATGATAATGAATGATCAAGGAATTTGAGGGGGCTTTTTGTGCTTTATCACGCTTCGCCGGTTGGTGGCATTGAAATTTTGGAACCGAGAGTATCCAACCACAATGAACCGTTGCTTTATTTCTCAGATAAACGCGAAAATGTTTTGGTGTATCTGAGCAATGCAATTGAAAAATTTTGCAAAGAAACAGGATTTGTGCATACGGGCAAATGGCACAAGTGGGCGAGCTACGGTTTTGATGAAAACGGAGTTTTGCAGTTGGATGAATACTACCCTCATGCACTTGAGGACACTTACAAAGGGGTGTCGGGCTATATTTATTCTGCCGATTCGGTCGGTGAAGCAAAGGATGTGCAGATTCCCAATGCGTTTGCAACGTGTTGTAAAGTGCCCGTTGCGGGTGTTGAATATATAGAAGATGCGTATGAGGAGATTTTGAAAGCCGAAAAAGAGGGTCTGCTAAAGGTACGCAGATATGAGGAACTGGGCGATAATATGCACGCCTGGGTCGAACAAACAATCAGAAATGAATATCAAAAAGCGGAAAACGAGCCTGATTACAGGTATTTTCTGAAAGCAAAGTTCGGTTGGTTGTTGGCGGATAATACCCAAAGATTCAGCGGTATTGCCGACGTGTACACCCAAAGCAGGCCGGGGTATGCGGAAAAACTGTTGGACTGTCTGTTTGAACACTACGGTTTTTCGGCTTCTTCGGTGGTTGCCGATGTCGGGTCGGGGACGGGAAAGCTTGCAAAACAGTTGCTCGAAAAGGGTTGTTTTGTGATCGGTGTGGAGCCGAATGCAGATATGCGCGGTATTGCCGAAAACGAATTGTGCAGATTTGATAACTTCAAATCTGTGGACGGTACGGCAGAGAATACAACCCTGTCTGACGGTTCGGTTGATTTTGTCACCGTTGCACAGGCTTTTCATTGGTTTGACGGGGTGCGGTTCAAAAAAGAATGCTTGCGGATTCTGAAACCAGAGGGAAAGGTTTGTCTGATCTGGAATACAAGAAAAGAAGATGCCCAAATCAATCGGCAATTATATAAGGTTTATTCCAAATTTTGCCCCGATTTCAAAGGATTTCACGGCGGCATAAAAACGCATGATGAACGCATACGTTCCTTTTTTGATGACAATTATGAATATCTGACCTTTGAAAATCTCTTGTATTCTGATCGGGATATGTTCATAAAACGCAGTCTGTCGAGTTCGTTTTCGCTGCAAAAAGGGAATGTTGCTTTTGAGGACTATGTTGCAGAATTGAATGCACTTTTTGACAGATTTGCGGTTGACGGTATTGCACAAGTGCCCAATCAGACTGTGTTGTATGTCGGAGAAATACAAAAATAAGAGGAATTGAGTATGTTTGAATCTGTTTTACAGCTTGTGCAGTCAGGTGTCGGCACGGCTTACCCTTGTGCTGCGGTTGCGGTCGGACAGGGACACACGGTTTTTGCCCGTGCATTTTTCGGACAAAGGCAGGTGCAGCCGACTGCACTTGATCTCACGGAAGACACTCTGTTTGACCTTGCATCCCTGTCAAAACTTGTGTCAACCACAATGATCACTTTGAAAATGCTTGAAAAAGGCAAACTGAATCTGAAAGACAGAATCGGAAACTACCTTTCTTTTGTCGGAAATTATGCGGATTGTGAAATTTATCATCTGCTGACCCACACATCGGGATTGCCTGCAGGCTTGCCGTTGTATTCCATGAAACACCCTGACGGGGATGTTGTACATACCATTCTGTCTGCCGAAAAGTGTTACCAAACAGGCACAGAAGTATGCTATTCCTGTATGGGGTATCTTGTTTTACAGCGGATTCTTGAAAATATCAGTGGTGAAAAACTTGATACACTTGCAGAAAAATATGTTTTTTCTCCGTTGGGCATGAAAACCGCTTGTTACAATCCCGATCTCAGCAAGACGCCGATTGCCGCGACCGAATTGTATGCCCACAACGGTGAATGGGCAACCGGGCATGTGCACGATGAAAACGCACATTTCCTCGGTGGGGTGGCAGGCAATGCAGGTGTTTTTGCAACGCTTGATGATTTGATTCCGTTTGCCGGAATGTGTGCAACACGGGGACTTGCAAAAAACGGGGAAGTATATCTGCAAAAAGAAATTTTTGACCTTGCAATCACCAATTTTACACCCGACTTTGCAGAATCCCGCGGACTTGGTTTTCAGTTAAAAGGGAAGCAGGAGTCTCCGATGGGGATATGTATGTCCGCAGGCAGTTTCGGCCATACGGGATTTACGGGAATAAGTTTTTATACAGATCATAATACGGGTCTTTGGGGGATTCTGCTGACCAACGCAGTGCATTACGGACGGCAGAACAGAGCTGCTTACTTTGCTTTGCGGCGACAGTTTTATGATCAGCTTATAACTCAATACAATAAATAGGGAAAAACCTGTTGGCACGATTGCTGTCAGCAGGTTTTTTTTGCGTCAGATGCGGTACAAAAAAGCGGAAAAAGAATGATTCTGATGCCCTTGTTTTTGAAAAATAGGAAAGACGAAAAAAGAATAAAAAAAACATATATTTGCTATTGATTTTTACAGTAAAACCATGTATAATGACAAGGTAAGTGGTGAAAAATCCACTCTTATCCCATGAAGTGGGGCAAGAAAAACAACAAATATCAAATAGTGTTGATTATTTTTGTGCAAATGATTTTTTTTCGGAAGGAGTTGAGCCGATGCAAGCCATAGGAACATTCAGACATACGCTGGATGCAAAATCCAGAATGGCAATGCCGGCACAGTTCCGTGAAGAATTAGGCGACTCTTTCATTATAATGAAAGGGCCGGATCATTGCTTGTTTGTATATGACCAGGCAGGTTTTGATCAGATCTCAGCTCAATTGAGTCAGAAATCCGCAACACAAAGTGATCGTAACAAGCAGAGAAAAAGATTTTCAGGTGCCTTTCAACCTGAAATGGACAAGCAGGGACGTTTTGTTCTGCAACAGGATCTGATTGCACATGCCGGACTCAAAAAAGATGTTGTCGTTTTCGGATGTAACAGCCGAATTGAAATCTGGGATGCCGAAGCATGGGATGCTCTTATGGCAGCAGAGGACGACGTTGACTTTGATGATATTATCTGGTGACGGCTATGGAATTCAGACATATACCGGTCCTGTTTACCGAAACAATTGATTCTCTGCAAATCAGACCCGACGGTATTTATGTTGATTGCACTGCAGGCGGCGGCGGACACAGTTCTGCAATCCTTGCAAAGCTCAACGAAAACGGCAGGCTGATTGCCATTGATCGTGACCCGCAGGCGATTGCCGTTCTGAAAGAACGCTTCGGATCGGATGCACGTGTCACAATCGTAAATGATAATTTTTCCAACGTGATTTCCATATTGCAACAACTCGGAATTGACGGCGTTGACGGTATTCTTGCAGACTTAGGAGTCAGCTCACATCAGCTTGACTCCGGGGAACGGGGGTTTTCGTTCCACAAGGATGCTCCGCTGGACATGCGAATGAGCATGGAGGGGACCAGCGCAGCGGATATCGTCAACCGTTATTCCGAACCCGAACTTGCCAATGTGATTTTCAGATTCGGGGAAGAAAAGTATTCCCGTTCCATTGCAAAGGCAATTGTTCGTGCCCGTGAAAAAGCTCCGATCGAAACCACGTTTCAGCTGACGGAAGTCATTAAAAGTGCGATGCCTGCAAAAGCAATGCGTGACGGACATCCGTCCCGCAGAACATTCCAGGCACTGCGAATCGAAGTGAACGGCGAGCTTTCCTGTCTGCCCGATGCGGTGGAGGGAATGTTCGAAAGTCTGAAAACGGGCGGTATTCTTTCCATTATCAGCTTCCATTCTTTGGAAGACGGTATTGTGAAGACAAAATTCCGTGAATTTACACAAGGGTGTACCTGCCCGAAGGAATTTCCCATTTGTGTATGCGGTAACACACCGCGCGGCAAGCTTTGTTTTCGTGCAAAAGTGCCTACCGAGGCAGAACTTGCGGAAAATCCGCGCAGCAGAAGTTCTAAATTAAGAAGTATTGAAAGATTAAAATAAAGAGAGGTGTGGAGCAATGGCAGGATATCAGAATGCTGCAGAGGCATATGATTTTTCTATGTTTGAGCCGCAAAGAGAAATGCCTGTGCGACAGCGTACTGCAACAGCTCCGCTGAAAAAACCGGAACTTGAAACGGTTGAGCTCAAGGTTGTACCCAAACGTACCGAACAGCAGGAAAAACAACAGCAGCGTATCGGTTTCCGCCGTGCTGTATTTGCATTTTTTTCTTGCTTTGTCATTTTTATGAGCATTGCCATGTTCATCAGCAGCAGTGTCAAGAGTGCAGAAGTTTCCTCACAGATTGCAGAAATGCAAACGCAGATCAAAAATGCCGAAAGCGAAAATGTGCGTTTGCGTGCAGCCGTGAATGGTATGTACAATATTGCAAATGTCGAAAAATATGCACAGGATGTGCTTGGTATGTCCAAAATGGAAGACTATCAGATCCGCTATGTGGATCTGTCGGAATCGGATGCAGTTCTGTATGCAGGGCCGCAACATCTTTCCGGCGGAGATATTTTTGATGCCGTGAAGGAATATTTTGCCCAACTGTTTGCATAAAAATAAAGCAGTTGCTTTTTATACTCTGAAAAAAAGGGCGAAGCATACCTTCGCCCTTCACTATAATTATAAAAATAAACTAATGTACTAATGGTGATAAAGAATGAGAAATACCTTGATGGCAAAACGCGGTGTTGTTGTTCTGTTGGTTATGGCTTTTCTGCTGATCGGTGTTTGCTGGGGACGCGTTGCATACATTGCCCTGATCAAAGGGGATGAGTACAAAACGAAAGCCGAAACACAGCAGCTGAGTGTGACAACCGTCAATGCAACACGCGGAACGATTTATGACCGCAACATGAATGTGCTTGCACAGAGTGCCGCCGTTTGGCTTGTACATGTCAATCCGTCCAAAGTGGATAATGAAAACAGGGAAGTCATCTGCAACGGTCTTGCCGAAATACTCGGTCTGGATGCTGCAGTGCTGCGTGAAAAACTGATTGCCAATGCTGCGTACGGATATCTGGAAGTGAAAGATGAAATCGAGTATGAGCAAAAGACGAAAATTCAGGAATTTATCAACAATGAAGATCTGTACGGTATCGTGAATATCGACCCCGATACCATTCGTTACTATCCCAACGGCAATCTGTGTTCCACGATCATCGGTTTCACGGGAAAAGATGATGACGGTCTTGCAGGTATTGAGTACTACTACGACGATGAACTGACCGGCACGGACGGCAGAATCGTTACTGCCAAGGACGGCTCTCAACAGCCGATGCCCGATCAGTTTATGACCACATACGATGCACAACAGGGTGCCAGTCCCGTGCTGACCATTGACTCTGAGATTCAGACCATTCTTGAAAGTGCATTGCAGACAGCTTTGATAGAAAATGATGCACAGAATGTTTACGGTGTTGTCATGGATATCAAAACAGGTGCCATCCTCGGTATGGCAAACCTGCCGAATTATGATCCGAACGATCCCTATACACTGACTGCTGAAATGATCGCGGAAATCGAAGCAAAGCCGGAAGAAGAGCAGAATGAAGCCTTTGTCGAAAAGCAGAATGAGCTGTGGCGAAACAAGCTGATTACGGACTTTTATGAACCCGGTTCGGTTGCAAAGGTCTTTCTTGTGGCTTCCGCCTTGGAAGAAGGTGTGATTTCTGCGGATGAGACATACGAGTGTGAGGGCCGTATCACTGTCAATGACCGTAATGTCAAGGACTACAACCCCGTCGGTCACGGGTTAGAAACGCTTGAAGATCTGCTTGTGAACTCCTGCAATACATTTTCTGTTCACATTGCAACGGAGCACCTGAAAAAGGATCTTTTCAACAAGTATTTTCAGGCTTTCGGTTTTACGGAAAGAACAGGTATTGACCTGCCCGGTGAAGGGGACCCCATTGAGGGCGTTATGTATCATGCCCCCGAAACATTCACAACGTCCAACCTTGTCAGCTGCTCGTTCGGGCAGTCTTTCACGATCACTCCTTTGCAGATGATCACTGCAATATCCTGTGTTGCAAACGACGGCAAGCTGATGACCCCTTATATCGTGGACAGATTTGTGGATGAACAGGGAAATACCGTTGTGCAGAATGAACCTGTTGTCAGACGTCAGGTCATCTCTCCGAGTACCAGTGAAAAAATGCTTACATATATGGAACAGGTTATTTTACGCGGTACGGGTACCAATGCCTATGTTCCCGGCTACAGGATTGCAGGCAAGACCGGTACAAGTGAAAAGCTCGGTAAGAAAGAAAAGGTTTACATTGCCTCTTTTGCAGGTGTCGCACCGGCAGATGACCCGAGTGTCGCAGTGCTGATTCTGATTGACGAACCGGGCGGCGTGAACTACAGCGGTGGTGTTATTGCATCGCCTGTCGGTGGTCAGGTTTTTGAAAAAATTCTGCCGTATCTCGGCATTGAACCGGTTTATACGGAAGAGGAACTGAACAATATGTCCTCACCTACACCCGAAGTGGTCGGTTTGCAGACCGCAGAAGCCGAACAGCAGCTGCAAAACAAGGGATATGAAGTGAGAGTGATCGGGGACGGTGAAAAAGTTCTTTCGCAATCTCCCGAGGCCGGACGTTCCATTATGGACGAAGGTATCATCATCCTCTATACGCAGGAAGGTGTTACAAGTGCAAAAGCAACGGTGCCCGATTTCAGCGGCATGACGGTTGGTGAAGCAAATTATTACGCAAGTCAGAACGGATTGAATATCAAAATCACGGGCAGTACGCTGATGACGAATGCCGTTAAGGCATACAGGCAATCGGAAGCAGCGGGAACACAGGTAGAACCCGGAACGATCGTGACGGTTTACTTCCGTTCCGACGAAGCGAACGATGACGTTGTGGCACAAGGACAATAAAGAACAAGGAAGATTCAGATAAATAATCCACTCAAAATCAAAGGGAGGATTCTTGTTGGATCTTGCGGAACTTCTTGACGGTATCGATGCTGCATATGATGGTCACAATGCAGTGGTCGGCACGATAACGGATCGTATTGAGGATGTCGGGGAAGGGACATTGTTTGTCTGTGTTCCCGGAAAAAATACGGACGGTCACGTCTTTGCAAAGCAGGCACTTGCAAAAGGTGCAGTCGGAGTGGTCTGCAGCACTGACCTCGGATTGCCGCGGCAGATTATTACAAAAGACACCAGAAAAACAATGGCATTGCTTGCACGGATATTTTATCACAATCCGTCAGAAAAACTCCGTCTTGTCGGCATCACCGGCACAAACGGAAAGACAACAACAGCACACTGGATCCGCGATCTGTTGTGTGCCGAAAACAAAAAAACTGCATTGATCGGTACACTTGGTGTGCAGCTGCAGAATGAATATCTGCAGACAGGGTACACAACACCCGATGCACTCACCATGAACCGCATTCTGCAAGAATTCGTGAATGCAGGTTGCCGGTATGCAGTTGCGGAAATATCCTCGCAAGCACTGGATCAGCAACGATGTGAAGGGCTCTGTTTTGAACAGGCTGTGTTTACAAACCTCAGCCGCGAACATCTTGACTATCACGGGAATATGGATCGATATGCTGCTGCCAAGGCAAAATTATTCTCTGTTGCAAAAACAGCAGTTATCAATGCAGATGATTCCTATGCAGCCATCATGAAAAAAGCCTGTCGCGGGAACGTGCTGACTTGTTCGGTTTTTGCGAATGCGGATATGGTAGCGAGAAATATTTCATATAAAGACGGTGCAGTATCATATATTTTAGTGTACAGAACAGATATTGCACGTGTTCAAGTCTTGACACCGGGGTTGGTTTCGGTGTACAATTCTATGACGGCAATTGCATCCTGTGTTTCACAAGGTATGGATTTCTATGCCGCGTGTGAACATTGCAAAAATATGATGCCTGTCAGAGGACGAATGCAGCGGATATTGCAACAGGCTCCGTTTGCAGTGTATGTTGATTATGCACACACTCCTTCCGCTTTATTGCACGCATTGCAGACCGTCCGCACTTGTACGGACGGAAAGATCTGGCTTGTGTTCGGGTGCGGGGGAGAACGTGATCGGAGCAAACGTCCCGTTATGGGACACATTGCAGATGAAAACGCGGATTTTACCGTTCTGACGGATGACAATCCGCGAAATGAAAAGGCTGAAGATATTCTTATGCAGATTGCAGAGGGATTCTCGCAGACCGATCGTTATGTCTTTGAATCGGATCGGCATGAAGCCATCCGCTACGTTTTGCAACGTGCACAGTCCGGTGACAGTATTCTGATCGCAGGAAAAGGGCATGAACAAATGCAGATCAGAGCAGGTGTTGAGCAACCGTTCGATGATGTGTCTGAAACGCAGAAAATATGGGATGCTTTGCAGAAATAAAAAAGTAAGATAAAAGATTCCGAAAGGGAGATGTGGTATGGATCTTTGGGTTGGAATACCGGTAACGGTAGCAGTCGGTTTTTTGGTAACTTGTGTACTGGGCTTTGTTTTGGTGCCGCTGTTGCAGAAATTGAAGTTCGGACAGACGGTTCTTGATATCGGTCCCGTGTGGCATCGCACAAAACAGGGTACCCCCACAATGGGCGGTATTATGTTCATCATCGGTTTTGCGATTGCATTCGGTGTGACACTGGTGGTTGATCATCTGATGGGCGGCGATCTGCTTGTCTTCGGCAATGAAATGCCGCAGTCGGTTCGTATTAAAGTATACGGCGGATTGCTGCTTTCACTCGGTTTTGCTTTGATCGGTTTCCTGGATGACTACATCAAGGTTGCAAAAAAACGCAATCTCGGTCTGACGGAAGTGCAGAAAACAGTTCTGCAGATTCTCTTTATTGCTGCTTATCTGACAGTTCTTTACCGCAGCGGCTGCGATTATATGTTCATTCCTTATGTCGGCATGTGGTACGATATGGGAATCTGGTTCTGGCTGCTTGGTTTTGTTGCTATCTGGGCAACCGTAAACGCTGTAAACTTTGCAGACGGTATTGACGGTTTGTGTCCGTCCGTTACCATGGTTGCCTGCGTTTTCTTTGCAGTGACCGCGATTCTGCGCGGCTACGGCGGTGTCAGCCTTGTTGCCTCTGCAACCTTCGGTGCTCTTGCAGGTTTCCTTGTATGGAACTGGAATCCCGCAAAGGTCATCATGGGTGACGTCGGTTCACACTTCCTGGGCGGTATCGTTGTAACACTTGCATACACACTGGATGCACCTTGGATGATTCTTGCAATCGGTGTGATTTATGTTGCAGAGTTCTTGTCCGACGTGATTCAGGTGTTCTACATCAAAACACACAACGGCAAAAAACTCTTCAAAATGGCTCCGCTTCATCATCACTATGAAATGAGTGGCTGGAGCGAAAAAAAGATCGTCTGCGTATTTTCCATTGTCGGTGCAATCGGCGGCATTGTTGCCGTGGCATTGACCTGGTTCGGCAGACTGCAGTAAACAGCATTTCCTGAAAGGCAGGCTTTTTATGGCACAGCAGAAAAAACGAACAAAATGGGAACAATTCAGCCGTTTGTTTCTTGCACACGGTTCGATCGATGTCAGCTTTTTTGTCATCGTACTGCTTTTGTTGTGCCTGGGACTTGTGATGGTGTATTCGGCAAGTTATCCGATTTCTTACAGTAAGTTCGGCACTTCCACTGTATACATAAAAAAACAGCTTGGATTTGCTGCCGTCGGTCTTGTGGGCATGCTTTTCATTTCAAAGATTAACTACAAACGTTTGAAAGTGATTGCCGCCATTGTTGGTTATCTCGGTTCTCTGGTGCTTTTGATTGCTGTCTTTTTTGAACCGAGCAGTGACGATATTCATCGTTGGATTTATATCGGCGGACAACAGATACAGCCTTCCGAATTTGCAAAACTGGGGCTGATACTGTTCTGTGCTTATGTTTTGAGTGAATGGCATGAAAAAACCGTCAGTAAAAAGGAATTGCAGTGGGGAAGAAAGATCAATGCTTTTTTCCGTGTGCCGCTTATCAATGAATCCCTGATTCCCATTGGTGTCTGCGGCGGTGCGATTGCACTTTTTGTTGCACTCGTGTTCCTTGAAAGTCATCTGTCGGGTACGGTGCTGATGGCATTGATCGGTGTGGTTATGCTCTATCTCGGCGGTGTCCGCAAAAAATGGTTTATCTGCGGATTTATCCTGTTGAGCCTTGTTGTGGTTGTGCTTTATACAAGCACCGATTTCTTCAGAGGATACATGGTTGAAAGAATTGAATCGTGGCTTGATAAGGATGCAGATCCCTTGGGTGCACGTTGGCAGACCAATCAGGCTTTGTATGCAATCGGTTCGGGCGGTTTGTTCGGAACGGGTCTTGGCGGATCCAAACAGAAATATCTGTATGTTTCGGAACCGCAGAATGACATGATCTTTTCGATCATTTGCGAAGAAACGGGTGTCATTGGTGCAGGTCTCATCATCTTGCTGTTCTGTTTGCTGATCTGGCGCGGTGTTGTCATCGGCATCAATGCAGAAGACCGTTACGGTATGCTTCTGAGTATGGGAATTGTTTTTCAGGTCGGTGCACAGGTGTTCCTGAACATAGCCGTTGCGACCGACACCCTGCCGAACACCGGTATTTCATTGCCGTTTTTCAGTGCAGGCGGTACATCTCTTGTTATTATGATGCTTGAAATGGGATTGTTGCTGAGCATCTCAAGGCAATCCAGACTACGAAAAGGAACTGTTTCGAAGAGTTCCGCAAAAAGAATTGAAACAGAGGAGACGTAAAGATGAAAGTTGTTATTGCTGCCGGCGGTACCGGTGGACATATTAACCCTGCTTTGGCTGTTGCCGAAGAGCTGCGCAGACGTAATCCCGATACGCAGATTCTTTTTATCGGTACGGCTGATCATATGGAAGCAACGCTTGTGCCGAAAGCAGGATTTGATTTTGCAACCATTGAAATCAGTGGTTTTCAGCGTTCGTTTACTCCTTACAATATAAAACGCAACCTTCTGACACTGAAAAGATTGTTGTTTGTCAGTGCACAGGTTGAAAAAATTCTCAAGCCGTTTCAGCCGGATGTCGTTGTCGGATTCGGCGGCTATGTCAGCGGACCTGTTGTCCGTTCGGCACACAAACTCGGTATTCCGACTGCCATCCATGAGCAGAATGCTTTCCCCGGCAAAACCAATATTGCACTGAGCCGTTATGCCGATGCGGTTATGCTTACCGTTATGGCTGCAGAAAAACACATGAAAGCAAAAAACAAGCCTGTTCTTACGGGGCTTCCCGTACGTGATGATATTCTGCAGGCAGACCGTGAAGTTGCAAGAGCACAGCTGAAGCTCGGCAACAAACCGCTTGTATTTTCAACGGGCGGTAGTCTCGGTGCACAGGAAATCAATGACTGCATGACCGAGGTCATCAGCCGCATGGCACCCGAAAACAAAGTTGTGTTTGTGCACGGTTGCGGCAAAGGTGGTGCTGATATGATCGACACACTTGCAGAACGCGGCATCACAAAGGAAAAATATCCCGATGTGCAGGTCATGGAATATGTATACGACATGGCAACTTACCTTGCTGCCAGTGATCTGTTTATCAACCGAGCAGGTGCAAGTTCTTTGTCTGAAATTGAAGCTCTGGGTGTTGCATCCCTGTTGATTCCGTCCCCCTGGGTTACCGAGAATCACCAGTATCACAATGCCTGTGCACTTTCTGACAACGGTGCTGCATTTGTGATTGAAGAAAAAGATCTGACACCTGAAAAGGTAATTGCACTGATCGAAGATCTGATTGCAGATCCTGCACGTTTTGCCGAAGTCGGTAAAAATGCAAAGAAGATGAGTGTGCCCGATGCCAAAAAGCATATTTGTGACATTGTGGAATCTCTTGTGAAAGCCTGATTGTGCTTTCCTTTTCGAATTGAACCCGTACATGCTCCCTTTCATAGAATGTCAAAGAAGGCGGATGCCCAACGGCATTTCTCTGCCGACAGATATGAAAGGGTGTAATTATGAGCAGATATATTATTGAAGGCGGGCACCGTTTGCAGGGCAGTGTGTGCATACAAGGCGCCAAAAACAGTGCGTTGCCGATTCTTGCCGCCTGTGTGGTCGGCTGCGGTGAGCATGTGATCCGGAATTGTCCGCAGCTTTCAGATGTGGATGCAACGGTGGAGATTCTGCGGCATATAGGCTGCAAGGTCAGAAGAGATGCAGATTGCATCGCGGTTGACAGCACAAATGTGACGGCCGGATCGATACCGGATTTGCTGATGCACGAAATGCGGTCATCTGTCATTTTTCTCGGTGCAATTGCAGCGAGAATCGGAGATGCACAGCTTTCTTTGCCGGGTGGGTGCGAAATCGGACTCAGACCGATCGATCTGCACCTGGATGCATTGCGAAAACTCGGTGCCGTCATTACGGAAGAGGGCGGAAGAATACACTTGTCCTGTCCTGACGGTTTGCACGGAGCTACGGTTGCACTTTCGTTTCCGAGTGTCGGTGCAACGGAAAATGTGCTGATTGCTGCCTGTACGGCAAAAGGTACAACCACGCTTATCAACGCGGCACGTGAACCCGAAATCAGTGATCTTGCCGATTTTCTGAACCGTTGCGGAGCTCACATCAGCGGAGCAGGTGAGGGCATCATCACGGTGGAAGGTGTCAGAAAACTGCATGCTGCCGAGCATTGTGTCATACCCGATCGGATCGCGGCAGGTTCTTATATGATTGCAGCTGCGGTTACCCGGGGCGATGTGTTCGTGGAGAATATTATTCCTGCACATCTCGGTCCCATGGTCGGTTTGTTTGAATCGTTCGGATGTCGGATTGATATGGAGGGCAGAAGAATGCATCTTCGTGCACCCAAACGCCTGAAAGCTGTTCCTGCCATCCGCACCATGCCGTATCCCGGTTTTCCGACCGATATGCAGGCACCGTTCATGACTGCCTGTGCGGTTGCAGAGGGAACAGGTGTGATTGTTGAAACCGTGTTTGAAAGTCGATTCCGTCATGTGCCCGAATTGCTGAAACTCGGTGCTGATATTTTTGTGGACGGACGTACCGCAGTTATCAAAGGTGTGCCCGTGCTCAACGGTGCGGTTGTCGGTGCATCGGATTTACGCGGAGGTTTTGCACTGATTGCAGGCGGACTTGCCGCGCAGGGTGAAACGACAGTTCATTCATTGCGGCATACAGACAGGGGATATCATGCCCTTGATACGAATCTGCGTAATCTGGGAGCACGGATCCGGAGGATAAATGATGATGAAGAAAAAGACGAAAAAGAATACAGAGCAGGAAGTGCAGGTTTCGCAGAATGAGCGAATGCGTGCTGCTGCAAAGAGCCGTAAAAAAGAAAAACGTAAAAAAGAGTTGCTTCTTGCGTTCGGTGTCATTTTTGTTGTGCTGATTCTGGCTGCTCTTGTCGGTTCATTTGCCTTGTTTTATGTGGAAGGTGTGAGTGTGTCCGGCAATGACGGTCAGTATACCGATGAGCAGATCATTGCGGCTGCGGGGCTTGCCGATGTAAGCAATATGTTGTCTTTCCGTTCCAATGGTGCGGAGAAAGCCATCGAATGGGCATTGCCGTATATTGAAGATGCAGAGGTGCATCGTGTTTTGCCGGGCAAAATCACGGTCGAAGTATCTTATGCCGTGGAAACCTACAGTGTGCAGGTCGGAAATGTCTGGCTGCATCTGAGCCGTATGGGCAAGGTGCTGTCAAGTGAACAAATCCATGAACGCGGCATGATTGAACTCAGAGGCATCGGAATCAACCGTTATACCGTCGGGGAGCCGGCAGAATTTGAAGATGCCGATAAGTTTGAATCGGTTCGCAGGCTGTATGATGCGGCAGAAAAAGAAGGTCTGCAAAATCTGACTTTTATAGATGTCAGCAACACCGCTTCCGTGAAATTTGCTTTCGGCAGCAGGTTTTATGTTGAGGGCGGCAACATTGCAATGACGGAGAAAAAAATGCCCTTGATTGCAAACATTATTGCAGAAAAAAAAGATACCGATTCACGCTATTCGTTGACGTTGTCCTCTGACGGCAGTGTGACAATCGGTGACTACAAAGGCAGTGAACCTTACATTCCGGAGGAGACTGCACAAGACAGTGAACTGGTGCCTGCGGATCCGCAGATTCCTACTGTTGTGATAGATCCCGATGCGGACAGCGTTGGTTAAATTATACTTAAAAACGGCTCAGAAATTGCGTTCGACAAGATTTTTCGTCAAACCGCATATAATGAAGCCGTTTTTTTTTATATTTTTTTTCTAAAAGAAGATGTAATCTGCTTGAATTTTTTTTAAAAGCATGGTATCATACTACGGTATAGATTATAGTGCATTATTATGTCTGCATTATCATATTGGAGGAATAAAAATGGGATTTGAAATATCCAACGCAAACGATCTTGTAACCCAGATTAAGGTTATCGGCGTCGGTGGCGGCGGCGGAAACGCAGTCAACCGTATGGTCGAATCCGGTGTGCAGGGTATTGAGTTTATTGTTGTCAATACCGATAAGCAAGTACTGAACAATTCCAAAGCAACTCACAATATTCAGATCGGTGAAAAGGCTACCAACGGCCAGGGTGCAGGTGCCCGTCCCGACATCGGCAAAAAAGCTGCTGAAGAAAGCATTGAAACCATCAATGAAATTCTTGCAGGTACCGATATGGTATTCATCACCGCAGGTATGGGCGGCGGAACCGGTACAGGTGCTGCTCCCGTTATTGCACAGCTTGCAAAAGACAAGGGCATTCTTACCGTCGGTATCGTTACCAAGCCCTTCCTTTTTGAAGGCCGTCGCAGAATGATCCAGGCTGAAGAAGGCATTGCTGAACTTGAACAGCATGTTGACAGCCTTATTGTCATTCCCAACGAAAGACTGAAGCTGGTCTCCGATCAGAAGATCACCTTCCTCAACGCTTTCTCCATCGCTGATGATGTTCTTCGTCAGGGTGTCAGAAGCATTGCCGAACTCATCAAGGTTCCCGGCATCATCAACCTTGACTTTGCTGACGTTACCGCTGTTATGAAGGATGCGGGTCACGCACACATGGGTGTTGGCCGTGCAAAAGGCAAGGACAAGGCAGCCGCTGCTGCAGCAGCCGCTATCTCCAGCCCGCTTCTTGAAACCACAATTGACGGTGCAAAGGGCGTTATCATCCTCATTTCCGCATCTGAAGACATCACTCTTGACGATGTTGATGTTGCAGCTACGCTTGTCAAGGATGCAGCTGATATCGATGCAAACATCATCTTCGGTGTTGCAACCGATCCTGCTCTTGATGACGAAATGATCGTTACTGTTATTGCAACCGGTTTTGGCGGTCCTACTGCAGCACAGACTGTACAGGCAGCCCAGAATGCAAAGGCAGCCGCTGTTGCTGAAAGCTATACCGCACCTGCTTCCCCCGTTGCTCCCGCAGCTCCTGTTGCTCCTGCAGCACCCGTAGCTCCTGCAGCTCCCGTTGCAGCACCTGCTGCACCCGTAGCACCTGCTGCACCTGCTGCTCCTGCTGTAGCTCCCGTAGCTGACACACTTGATGATGATATTTCCGATATCTTCAATATGTTCAAGAACAGAAACTGATTATCCTGTCCGCACTCAAAAATATGTTGCGTAAGGGGCGGAATTTCCGTCCCTTATTTTTATTAATGAAGTATGATTAAGAATATTGTTTTTGATATGGGGAATGTGATTCTGTGTTACGATGCACAGACCATTCTCGGCAAATATCTTGATAATCAAGAAGATATTGATACTTTCAGACGTGTGCTCATGGGCTCATTTGAATGGCAGGAATATGATCGCGGCACGATGGATAAATATGATTTTATCCCCGTCATCGAAACCATGCCGCCGCATCTGCAGGCACTTGCAAAGAAGATCGTGCTTGACCAGTGCTTTGCAGAAAAGGAAATGCCGCCTTTTCCGCAGACAGAAGAACTGATTCTGAAGCTGAAGGAAAACGGCTACGGACTGTATCTTCTGAGCAATGCGGGGCAGGATTTTTACCACTATTCCAAGTGTAAACCTGCTTTGCAGCACATGGACTTCTGCTTTGTGTCGTCTGACTATAAGTTGCTCAAGCCCGAACCCGCAATTTACGAAAAGTTTTTCGATGTAACCGGGCTCGACCGAAGTGAATGCGTGTTTATTGACGATGTGCCTGCCAATGTGCAGGGATCCATCGATGCAGGAATGGATGCGATCTGTTTCACCCCGTCAAGGCAGGATATTTCCGAATTGTACACGGCACTGCGTGAACGCGGTGTGAATATATAAGATAAAAGTAATAATAAGAAAGGCAGTTATTCTTATGGCCGATAACAATAAAAAAATGGTTGAAGAAATCACTTCCATGGAAGTTGATTTCGGCAGATGGTACACAGACGTTGTCAAAAAGGCAGACCTTGTTGACTATTCCAGTGTCAAGGGTTGCATGATCATCCGTCCTTACGGCTATGCAATCTGGGAACTGATACAGAAGCAGCTTGACGAACGCTTCAAAGCAACGGGACATGAAAATGTTTACATGCCCCTGTTCATTCCCGAAAGCCTGCTGCAGAAAGAAAAGGATCACGTTGAAGGTTTTGCACCCGAAGTTGCATGGGTCACCCACGGCGGCAGCGAACCGCTTGCTGAACGTATGTGTGTCCGTCCGACCTCCGAAACACTGTTCTGTGAACACTATGCAAATATTGTGCATTCTTACCGTGATCTTCCCAAGCTTTATAACCAGTGGTGCAATGTTGTCCGTTGGGAAAAGACCACCCGTCCGTTCCTTCGTTCTCGTGAATTTTTGTGGCAGGAAGGCCACACTGTTCATGCAACGGCTGAAGAAGCACAGGCAGAAACCGAACAGATGCTCAATGTGTATGCCGAATTCTGCGAAAACGTGCTGAATATGCCCGTTGTCAAGGGCAGAAAGACCGAAAGTGACAAGTTTGCAGGTGCAGAAGCTACTTACTGTATCGAAGCACTCATGCATGACGGTAAGGCTCTGCAGGCAGGTACGTCTCACTTCTTCGGTGACGGTTTTGCAAGAGCATTCAATATGACCTATACCGATAAGGAAAACAAGCAGCAGTTTGTGCAGCAGACCTCCTGGGGTGTGACCACACGTCTCATCGGTGCACTCATTATGTCCCACGGTGACAACAACGGCCTTGTTCTGCCGCCTAAAGTTGCTCCCACACAGGTTGTTATTATTCCCATTGCCGCACACAAGCCCGGTGTCCTCGAAAAGGCTGACGAGCTGACCGCCCGTCTTGCAAAGTCCTTCCGTGTCAAGGCTGACAAGACCGACAATTCCGCAGGCTGGAAGTTTGCCGAATACGAAATGAAGGGTGTGCCGCTTCGTCTTGAAATCGGCCCGAAGGATATTGAAAACAACCAGTGCGTGCTTGTCCGCCGTGACAACCGTCAGAAGTATTTCGTTTCTCTCGATCATCTCGAAGCAGAAATCGAAAACCTGCTGAATGAACTCGGCAAGGCAATCTATGAAAAGGCAGCCGCCAATATGGATGCAAAAACCTATGACTGCAAGAGTATTGACGAAATCAATGCCGCCCGTGCAGAAAAGGGCGAAGGCTTTGTGCGTGCTATGTGGTGCGGTGAAGAAGCCTGCGAAGATGCAGTTAAGGAAAAGACCGGCGTCGGTTCGCGTTGCATTCCCTTTGCACAGGAAAATCTGTCCGACGTGTGCGTTTGCTGCGGTAAACCCGCCAAGCACATGGTGCTGTGGGCAGTTGCATATTAATCATCAGAGACCGCCTGAAAAAGGCGGTTTTTTTTGGCTTTTTTTAGCATGAAAATATTGACATTGGATTTATATATATGGTATTATAATTATAATTGTAAACTATGGTTTAGCATTTTGCAAAACATCCCGGAAGAGATTGCAGCAAAAGGCGGTACCTGCGGCAAGAAAGATGCCATTGTTTTGTCTTAATACAAGTCACCGCCGGGGAATTACCCTCCGGCGGTGTACGAGGTTAAATAATAGCTTATTCCGAAAGGAGAAAACAAATGAAAAAAGTCTTATCAATCATGCTCGCACTCTTTATGGTTGTGACTATGCTTCCCTTGTCGGTTCTGCCGGCAAGTGCGGCAAGTGCGTCTTATAACGGCACGCCGGTAACGCCACTAAAAATTGATGAGTCCAACTATGCTATGCTTGGTCTTACCGAAGAATCTTGGAGCGATTACAGCGGCTATTATGCTATCCGTAACGCTTCAGAGCTTTACGGCTTTGCGGCTCTTGTAAACGGCGGCGACCGTAGTATTAACGGTGTGCTTCTGCAGGACATCGTTGTGAACACCTCTGTTTCTGCAAGCGGTGCTGTCTATTCCTGGACACCCATCGGTGCAACAAGAGAAACAGCCTTTCTCGGCACCTTTGACGGTGCAGGGCACAGCATCAGCGGCATTTATTATAAAGATATAAGTGCTGAATATGTAGGTCTGTTCGGCAATATCGGTGAATACTTTAATTGGAGCGGTGCTAACGTAAAGAATCTCACTCTCAAAAACTCATACATCAACGGTAAGCATTATGTCGGCGGTATCGTTGGTAGCTTCTGGGGCTACAATGCCTCTGTTTCCAATTGTAAAACGGATTCTGACGTTACCGTAATTGCCAACTGTGACGATTCGGACAGCAGAGATCAATACTTTTATCTCGGCGGTATCGTCGGTGATTCTGAGGGCTCAGCAATGTCACAATCCTGTTACGTAAAAAACTGTGTCAACCTTGCAACGGTAATCGGAAACTGGCTGAATAAAGAAGAGTTTTATAATTTTGACGGAATGAAAAATAAAATCGGTGCAATTACCGGCGGATGGCAAGCGGGCACAAATGCAGGCGAGACAGTTATTGTAAGCAATTGTTATTTTCTTAAGAATTCCGCAAAGGTAAACCGAAACAGTGATGAAGCCTTTGTAAATTTCGGTTGCGGCGGTACAGGCGACTCATGGGTACATAATAAAGGCTGCACCATACTTGATTCAGCCTCTGCAGCTCACACCTGTGTTGCTGTTGCAACACCTGAAATAAAGGCAAACTGTACCTACGGCGGTCATTCCGCTTATTCCTACTGTCTTATCTGCGGCAGTGTTACAAGCGGCACAAAAACCCTTACCGAGGCAAATGACACTCATTTTTATAAAGGTGCAACCTGTACAGTAAACGGTGTCTGTCAGCTTTGCGGTGATGCCAACGGACCGAAGAATCCCGATAACCATATATCCTGGATTCCTGCCAACTGTATGGCTCCTGCCACCTGCAAGTTCTGCTCGGTGACAAAGGGAGAAAAGAATCCCGCTAACCATTCAGATGCAGGCAAATTTACCTACACAGTCAATGCAAACGATGAAAGCAAGCACGATGCGTTCTATGAACAGTGCAAGGCTTTCTCTTATACCGAAGGTCACTCTTATGACGCCGAGGGTAAATGCACAAAATGTACTTATCAGTGTGCTCACCCCTCATTTACTGACAGTGTGTGTGACACTTGTGCTTATAAATGTACACACAGCAATATTGAAAACAACAAATGTACCGTTTGCGGACTTGAAGGCTCAATAAAATACATTAACAGAGTGTGGAACAGCACCGCAAAGCAGGTGGAAGAAACCGTTGAAATTGCTCCTGTCAGTATTACTGAGGTCACAGCTGAAACCACTGCGATGACCGACGGCTGGTATATTGTAAACGACACGGTGGATATTGACGAGTGGATCATGGTCAGCGGTACGGTTCATCTGATTCTCGCTGACGGTGCATCTCTCACGACAGGTGCGTGTCGTGTAAACGAAGGCAATTCGCTGTACATCTATGCGCAGGCAAACGGCGAGAGCATGGGCTCCTGGAAGCTTTCGGGCGCATATAATAGAGTTGCGATGCTTGGCGGAGCGGGGGAAGCTGCTGCCGGCAGGATTGTCATTAACGGCGGCTTCATTCAGGCAAGCGTAGAAAGTCGAGAAGGCGCGGCTATCGGCAGCGGTTACAAAGGAACAGGTGGAGAAGTTATCATTAACGGCGGCTTCGTCAAAGCGAGCAATGATGATTACGGTGCTGCTATCGGCAGTGGGTATTTAGGAACACCCGGAATTATTTCTATTAACGGCGGCACGGTTTACGCCAGTGCTGAATACGGTGCAGGCATCGGCAGCGGTAGATATGGAGAAGCCGGCAATGTTACCCTTAACGGCGGTAATATCTATGCCACCTCATACGGTGGCAAAAAAGTCGGTGCAGGTTGGTCTGGAGACCCCGTCACCGTTACAGACGGAAGCGGCAACGATGTTACTCTCAGAACCATCACCCTCAGCGGTGCGGCAGCCGATACACCTGTAACAAAGGTTGAGGGCATCACCTACGGTCTTACCGATGTCAAAACCTATAATACAGATAAGCTCTATTTTTATCTTCCTGCCGATGCTGTAATAACATCCATCACAGCAGGCGGAAATGAATATATCTGTAACAGCAATCTTACGTATTATACCTCTCACGATTGGTCAAACCTTGACGGCATCTGTGCAAACGGTTGCGGTCTTGAATGCACTCACGAAAATGAAACAGGCGATATCTGTTCTGTCTGCGGTGTACACTGCGGTGAATGCACCTACACCGACAACGGTGACGGTACCCACAGCTTCACCTGCACAATCTGTCATATTACCGGCACAGAGAATCACACCGGCGGCACGGCTACCTGTAAGGAACAGGCAAAGTGTGAGCACTGCGGTGCAAGCTACGGTGAACTGGATAAAACCAACCACGACGAAACCGTGGAATACGACAACGGCTTCTGTACTGAGTGCGATGCCTACGAGCCTGCAGAGCTTAAAGACGGCTATTATCAGATTAAAAACGGCGGTAACCTCTTCTGGTACGCAAACTACATAAATACTGTTGACAGAACAGCAAATGCAGTTCTCACAGCAGATATTGACCTTGAAAACAGACCCTGGACACCCATCGGTTCCACAGGTGAAAACAGCAACAATTTCCGAGGCCACTTTGATGGTCAGAATCATACTATCACAGGTCTTAATGTTGAAGGCGGAAGAGCAGGACTCGGATTCTTCGGTGAGGTTCGTCTCGGCACAGTTGAAAACTTCACCATATACGGTGAGGTCAAGCTTAACGGTAAGTATAGCTATGTAGGCGGTGTTATCGGCTCTGCACCCGGTGCAAGCAGTTCGGACGGTAGCGTTCGCAACGGTGCAACCATCCGCAATATCACCTCTTATGTAAATGTAACTCTCGGTGAGGACTCCAATGGTGTCGGTGCACACGGTTCAGGCTATGTCGGCGGTTTTATCGGATATACTAACCACGAGACACTTATTGAAAACTGCACCTGGTACGGTACTCTTGATCTCGGTATTTACCGTGCACAGAGCGGTGTCGGCGGTCTTGTAGGTGCTGCATACAACAACTCATCTGTGACTATCCGTGACTGTGCCGCTTACGGTACAATCAAAACTGCTTACAAGAGCGGTACTTATAACAATCAGGCTACTATTTATATCGGCGGCATCGTATCCAACAGTGTAGCATCAGCAAGCACAACTATAGAAAACACCATCTGGGCCGGCACAATTGTGAACGACACAGACCTTGGCGCAAACGCACACATTTCAGCATTCGGTACTCTCAGCGGTATAAAGGGCGTTGTGAACTGTTATGCTCTTGAAAATTCTGCGCCTTACATCACCACTAACAATGCAAATTCCGACGGCATCACCGAAGTAACAGCGGAACAGCTCACAAGCGGTGAGACAGCATATAAGCTGGGCGATTCATGGGGTCAGAAAATTGGTACGGATGAAAAACCCATACTCGGCGGCGAAAAGGTCTACTACGGCTACACTTCATGTGCAGACGATGCAGTTATGGTTTATACCAACGACAGTGCTGCAAGTGACACAAAGCCCGACCACGCTTGGGGTGAAGGCTCACTTACAAGACCTACTAAGACTCAGGACGGCTATTATACATACACCTGCTCAGCTTGCGGCAAAACAAAGACAGAGCCTGTTGAAAGAGCCGCAAACTATGATGACTATACAAAGGCTCTTGAAGACCTTCGTGCATATCTCGACAGCGATATGCTTACCGATGAAAACAAGTCTAACATTTCCGAATGGCTTGCAACCTATGATACCGATGAAGCTTACGGCTTCATTGCAGGCGAAGAAGAAACCGTTCAGATGTATATTGATGCAACAGCATATTATGCTTCTGAATTTGAAGCCGCAATTGAAGATTGTCTTGCAGGCAACCATTCAGGAAATGGTGAAACCTGTTCAGTCTGCGGTGCAACTATCAAGTTTGCCACCGTCACCGATGGCACAAACACCTACTATGCAGCCGATGCAGCAACGCTGAATCAGGCAGTAACCGCAATTCTGGAAACCGGCAGCAGAACCTTTACGGTGGAGCTTCCTGCCGATGCAGAAGCCGAGATGATCACCGCCATCCGCCGTGCCATCTGCGACACCGAGGGCGTTGCCGACGGAAGTATCAACCTCACCCTCAAAGGTGTGACTTCGATTCCCGGTACTACAAACTGGGACGGTGTTGCTTTTGGCCCCGGCGACATATATGATGAAGCCGGAAAAATTGTAGATCAGGAACTCGTTACCCAATTGACATCCATCAATCTTCCCGATGCGACAGAAATCGGTGCTCAGGCATTTTATTTTTGTGAAAATCTGGTTGCAGTCTCAGCTCCCAAGGCACAG
>JAFSEF010000088.1 GCA_017435865.1 Clostridia bacterium | reverse complement strand
GCTTCATATTCTTCTTTTGTTACATTTTTTCCATCCACGGTATATTCAGAAAGTTCCGCATCATTACCGTTTGTACATGATATACTAATTGTTTTTACCAATGCTGTTCCGTCAAAGAAATATGCATCATATCCGGAACCTCCCCATCCTTCCCATGATTGAATCATACATTTTGCTGATGCATCATATCGCATCTCTCTTGTACTGAATCCTTTAAAAGCTTCCGTTAATTTTACTACTTTACCCTGTGTTGCATCATATGTGTAAACATAAGAAAGAACAAATAACAACAATTCCGGAATTCCGTCGCCGCTGATATCCGCACAAGCAACTGCATTAATCATTTCCGTGTTATTCTGCAGAAATGTATAATAGGCATCCAGAGCGGCATTGTAGGTCTGCGTGAATGTATCTGCCTGTGCAACAGGGTCCAGATAAACAGTGATCACTTTCTTCACACTGTTGGCAGCATCAAAAACGGTTGTATGCAGTTCGTATCCGTCATGTTCAATGACAATGCTGATATATCTGAGCTGCATGGAGATTTCTGCCTGACCGCTTCGATCGGTGGTACCCGTACCATCGATTGTTGCGTTTGCATCATCAAGACAAGCTTGAACAGTTACACCGCTGACAGGTCTTTTGGTCTGTGAATCCAACACTTCCACGGTGAATGTCTTGCGTTGCACATGTGAAAGATACAATTCAGGCAGCCAGCCGAAAACACCATTGGAGCGACAATAAACATAGCCGTTTTTTTCAAGATCATATGTTTCAACAGCTGTCCCCTCTGCCAGAAGGAACAATTCGTCCGCCGACTCCGAAGAATTATCACGCAGATAAACACCGTTGTGATCAGGCGTATGTGCACTGATATACATATAACCGTTGAATTGTGCATCAATAACTTCATTGTCCTGTTCTTTTTCGGTTGTCGATGCCGTTGTTGCATTCTGTTCGGTTGCTGCCGTTGTTGCGGTTGTCGTCTGTGCTTCGGTTGCAGACTGCGGTTCAGTTGTTGCTTCGATCTGCTTTTTGCGTTCAAGGAGTCTTGTGTCATCCGGCAGAATACGCAATGCTTCGTCAATCTTTGCAAGGGCTGCCGCTTTGTCATTGTTGGCTGCAAGATATCCCGCTTCTTCAAGTATGAACACCCGATACGCATTTTCGACGGCAGCAAGTGCGTTTTTGACCTCCGCTGCGGGAGTGCCTTGTTTCTTAATAATCTGTCTGTACAGTTCAATGGAACGTACATACTCCCCGTCAAGATACAACTGCTGTGCCTGTGACAACAAGGAGACGGTATCGTCGGCGACACTCACATTTCCCTGCTGTACCTGTGCAGGGCTGTCCGTCTGTGCCGGTAAATCATCTCTACCCTTGTTCATAAAGAAAGCAACAAGGCCGCCAACAATCACAAAAGCCAGAACAGCAACAACGGCCGCTGCCAGTTTCGGTGAAATTGACGGTGTATGCGATTTATTCGATGTCTGCAAAGGCGGTGCAGGAGGTTCGGATTGCGGTGTATGTGATACCTGCAAAGGCGGTGCAAGCGATTCGGATTGCGGTTCGGAACGCACTGCTGTCTGTTCAGCAGAGGACATCAACAAGCCTTCGAGTGCTTTTTTCAGTTCTGCTGCGGATGCATAGCGTGTTTCGGGGTTGAAATCACAGGCTGTGAGAATGATTTTCGTGAATGCAGCGGATGCGTTGCAAGGTGCTACAAACGTAGCATCCTGCCTGCGCATTTCCAAAGCCTGCTGCACTTCCCGATGCGAAACTTCCGATTTGTCCGAACTCAAAAACGGAATCCGATTGTTGTTCATCAGCTGGTACAACAAAATTCCCAGTGAATAGACATCCACGTTTTCATTGTACTGTTTCCCCATAAATACTTCGGGGGCACTGTACATATGATTGCCTTTGATGGACATTCCGCTTTTGGCATTTTCAAGTTTTCTTGCAATGCCGAAATCGCTGAGTTTGTAGGTACCGTTCTTTGTCATGAGTATGTTGGACGGTTTTACATCACGATGAATAATATTGTATGCATTGCAGTTCTGTAACGCATTGCAAATATCAATACCGAACCTGATAACTTCTTCTTCCGTAAAAGAATGCGTACGCATATAGGAAGAAAATTTATCAAGCAGCTCCATACGGATCAGCACCGTCCAGCCGATACCCGACTCGTTTTCAAGCACCTTGAAATCTTCAATATAGACAATGTTTGCACAGCCGCGAATTTCACTCATGATACGGATTTCTTCGAGGCAATCATCCACATACCCCTTGAAATACTGCTGCAAAGAATTGTCGCGACCGACAACAACGGTGCTGTCATCATCATAATCCTGTTTTGTGATGGTTATGACCTTGACAGCAGAATACACTTCCACGCCGTGTTCGGTTTTGCAGCATTTGTAAACCGCACCGAAGCTGCCTTCACCCAGTTTTTCCACAACTTTCCACTCAGGCCAGCAACGGCCAATGACATTCTCCATATTCATAACATAACCTCATTTATCTTTTCATTTTCAGGATTGCCTGCATTGCCGCATCTTTGGTCATCGTAACATTATTTGTAGGATACCATAACTCATTCACTTTAGCTTCATATTCTTCTT
>JAFSEF010000008.1 GCA_017435865.1 Clostridia bacterium | reverse complement strand
TTTTCTATCTTTGTTTAGCAAAGGAATGAGTTTTTGTAGGGTAAGCTTCACATCGCCTCTAAGTCCGCAAATTGAGTTGACTGTTTTATTCAGCTCAGAGCCATCCACATCAATATGAACGATTTTTGCACTCGTTGCAAATTTCGTGCGATTGCCTGTAACACGGTCATTAAAGCGAACGCCCAGAGAAACGATAACATCTGCATTATGCATCGACATAGAGGATGCATAATGCCCGTGCATACCTTGCATACCTAAAAATCTCGGATGATCGGTCGGGATAGCAGAGAGTCCCATTAAGGAACAACCGATTGGTGCATCGATTTTTTCGGCAAGAGCAAGAACTTCCGTTTGCGCATCTGCCGTAATCACACCGCCGCCAAAATAAATAAAGGGGCGTTTTGCAGAACTGATAATTTTTGCCGCTTCTTCGATACGCACATCCTTTGCGGCAAACGGCTCATCCTTCTCAACGGGAGCCTTGGGCTCATATTCGCATTTTGCAATTTGTACATCCTTGGGAACGTCAATGAGAACAGGTCCCGGTCTGCCCGATTTGGCAAGTTTAAACGCTTCACGGATGGTATCTGCCAAATCAGCAACGTCGCTGACAAAATAATTATGTTTAGTGATCGGCAAGGTGACACCGGTAATATCAATCTCTTGGAAACTATCCGTACCGATCTGTGTTGTCGGCACGTTTCCGCAGATAGCCACCATCGGAATAGAATCCAGATAAGCGGTAGCAATACCGGTGACAAGGTTGGTAGCACCCGGACCGGAGGTGGAAATTACAACACCTACCTTACCGGTCACCCTTGCATATCCGTCAGCGGCGTGTGCCGCACCTTGTTCATGAGCGGTCAAGACGTGATTGATTTTGTTTTGATATTTATAGAGACTGTCATATACGTTGAGTATCTGACCGCCGGGATAACCAAATACGGTATCGCAGCCTTGTTCAATTAAGGTATTTACTAATATATCAGAACCTGAAAGAAGCATCGTATCACTCCTTTGTTAAGAAACTTACAATCAGGTCGCCGCACTGTTTACAGCCGACGAGTGTCATCCCCTCACACATAATATCGGCTGTGCGGTAGCCTGCATCAAGATATTTGGAAACAGCGTTTTCGATAGCATCTGCTTCATTTGGCATATCAAAGCTGAAACGAAGCATCATTGCTGCAGAAAGAATGGTACCGATAGGATTGGCAACATCTTTGCCTGCAATGTCGGGAGCTGAGCCGTGAATAGGCTCATAAAGACCGCAGGTGGTAGCCCCAAGGCTGGATGACGGAATCATACCGATTGAACCGGTGATCATGGATGCCTCATCCGACAAAATATCACCAAACATATTCTCGGTGACGACCACATCAAACTGTGCGGGATTTTTCACTATCTGCATGGCACAGTTGTCAACGAGCATATCCGAAAGCTCTATATCAGGGTATTCCGCAGAAAGCCTGTGCATCACATTTTTCCAAAGACGGCTACTGTCCAACACGTTGCTTTTTTCTACCGAGCAGAGCTTTTTATTTCTCTTTCTTGCCGTTTCAAAACCGATTCTGCCGATACGCTCAATTTCGGATTCGCTGTATCTGAGAACATCGACGGCGGTATCACCTTCTGTCTTATGTTCACCGAAATAAATACCGCCGATCAGCTCTCTGACAATGATAAAATCTATTCCCTGTTCTACGATGGATTTCTTCAAAGGAGAAGCATCTGCGAGTTGCGGCCAGATCTTTGCAGGACGGTTGTTAGAGTAAACACCCATTCCGGCACGAAGTCTCAAGAGTCCCTTTTCGGGCCGCATATGACCCGGTACATCGTTCCACTTATTTCCGCCAACAGCACCAAGAAGTACACTGTCGGATTCCACACATTTTTGAAGTTCCGAAACAGGCAGCGGATCGCCATATTTATCAATGGCACAACCGCCCATATCCACATCGGTGTAATTGAAAGTGTGTCCATAAGCTTGAGCAACCTTATCAAGTACCTTGATTGCTTCGTTTACGATTTCGGGGCCGATACCGTCACCACGGATCACCGCTATATTTTTAACCATTATTTTCGCCTTCTTTCAAGGATTTTAAGAGTCCGCCGCTTTTGATAATATTTTGAATAAATGGCGGAAAAGGCTGTGCCTTATAGGTCTTACCGGTGGTAAGGTTGGTAATAACACCGGTATCAAAATCCACCTTTACTTCATCGTTTGCACTGATTTCTTCTGCCGCTTCTTCACATTCGAGAATGGGAAGTCCGATATTAATGGCGTTGCGGTAGAAAATTCGTGCAAAGCTCTTAGCAATGACACAACCCGTACCGCAGGTTTTAATAACAAGCGGTGCGTGTTCACGGGAAGATCCGCATCCAAAGTTCCATCCGGCAACCATAATGTCACCATCTTTAACATTTTTAACAAACTCGGTGTCGATATCTTCCATACAGTGAAGCGACAATTCTTTTGCATCCGGCGTATTAAGATAACGTGCAGGGATGATAACATCTGTGTCGACGTTATCGGGATATTTAAATACTTTTCCTTGTGTATTCATCACTTTTTCTCCTTGTACTCTGTGATATAGCCTGTCAATGCACTTGCTGCTGCAGTATGCGGGGATGCAAGATATACTTCACTGTCAACGTGCCCCATACGTCCTACAAAGTTGCGGTTGGTGGTGGCAATGCATTTCTCATCTGCGGCGAGAATACCCATATAACCACCAAGGCAAGGTCCGCAAGTTGGGGTGGAAACGACCGCTCCCGCATCAATAAAAGCAGTGTACCAGCCACGTTCAACACATTCGCGGAGAATCTGCATTGTTCCGGGAATAATAATCACTCGAATACCCGCAGCCACCTTTTTGCCATTCAGAATGTTATAGGCAGCTTCCATATCTTCCATTCTGCCGTTGGTGCAGGAACCGATTACAACCTGATCTATTTTTATATCATTCAGTTCACTTGCAGGACGGGTATTTTCAGGAAGATGCGGACAAGCAACGGTGGGAACAATGGTAGCAAGATCAATATTGATAACCTTTTCATACTCCGCATCAGCATCGGCTTCATATACCACAGGCGGTCTTTCACTTCTGCCGTTTAAGTATTCCATCGTTACGTCGTCTACGGAGAAAATACCGTTTTTAGCTCCTGCTTCGATTGCCATATTGCAAATGCAAAGGCGGTCATCCATTGAAAGACCGTGTGCACCGTCACCTACAAACTCCATACTCTTGTAGAGAGCACCGTCCACACCAATCATACCGATAATGGTGAGAATAACGTCCTTACCACTGCAATTTGAGGGAAGTATTCCGGTTAAATTGAATTTAATAGCAGAAGGAACCTTGAACCAAGCCATGCCCGTAGCCATACCTGCCGCCATATCGGTTGAGCCGACACCGGTGGAGAATGCACCGACCGCACCATAGGTACAAGTGTGACTGTCTGCACCGATGATGCAGTCGCCTGCTGTGACAACTCCTTGTTCCGGAAGAAGTGCGTGCTCAATTCCCATTTTGCCGACATCGTAAAAATGACTGACACTGTGGGAACAAGCAAATTCACGGCATGTTTTGGATTGCTCGGCTGCCTTGATGTCCTTATTCGGTACAAAGTGATCAAGCACGATTGCCACTTTGTCTTTATCAAAAACAGAATTAAACCCTGCCTTTTTAAATTCATTCACCGCCACGGGTGTAGTAATATCGTTACCGAGCACAATATCCAGTTTGGCAGAAATAAGCTGACCTGCCTCTACCTTTTCGAGGCCTGCATGTGCGGCAAGAATTTTTTGGGTCATTGTCATTCCCATATTATTTATCTCCTTTAATCATATTTGCGTATGCACTGAGAAGTGCTTTTGTACTGGCTTGAATCACATCTGTATCGGTACCTGCACCCCAATAGAGTTTGCCGTCTTCTCTCTGAAGACCGATATACGAAGCGGCAACACTGTGGGAGCCGTCACCTTGCATACTGTGTTGGGTAAACACCTGCAAAGTGTATTCTTCGCCGGTAAATTCACAAAGAGCATTGTTAACTGCACTGAGTGTACCGTTGCCCTCGGCTTCAAGCTCAGTTTCTTCTCCGTCTTTCAAGAAGGTAATATTGATTTTAACGGTATCATTCTCTCTCATAAAGTCAAAATCCGTTACCCGAATGCCGCTGTCAAGATTCAAGTAGTGCTCGGTAAAGATGGAAAATACTTCATCCGGTTTAAGCTCTTTATGCTCGTGATCGGATATGTCCTTGCACATATAACTAAAATGTTCACGCATTTTTGCAGGAAGATTATATCCGAAAGTCTGTTCCAGAAGATAACCGATACCGCCCTTGCCGGACTGGGAATTTACACGGATAACGTCTGCATCGTATGTACGACCGATGTCTTTGGGGTCAATCGGAATGTACGGAACACTCCATTCATGCAACTTATTCTTCGCTCTGTATTTCATACCCTTTGCAATGGCATCCTGATGTGAGCCTGAGAAGGCGGCAAACACAAGTGCGCCTGCATAGGGGGCTCTTTCATATACGTGCATTCGGGTGCAACTTTCGTATTTCTCAACCAAGTAATTCATATTGGAAAGGTCAAGTTTCGGATCCACGCCGTGAGAATACATATTCATTGCAAGTGTGATAATGTCTACATTGCCCGTACGTTCACCGTTACCGAAGAGTGTGCCTTCCACGCGATCGGCACCTGCAAGGAGTGCAAGCTCGGTATCTGCAACTCCTGTGCCTCTGTCATTATGCGGATGCAATGACAGCGTTACAAAGTCACGGTATTTAAGATTTTCGCTCATATATTCAACCTGTGAAGCGTACACGTGAGGAAGACTCATTTCTACCGTCACGGGAAGGTTGATAATGACGTTGTTATCTTCACCCGGCTCCAGCACATCAAGTACCGCATTGCAAACCTCTAATGCATATTCAGGTTCGGTTCCCGTGAAAGATTCGGGAGAATATTCAAAACGGAAATTACCTTCGTATTCGCTTGCAAGCTTTTTAACAAGTTTCGCACCGTCAACCGCAATCTGCTTGATTTCCTCTTTTGATTTCTTAAATACCTGTTCACGCTGTGCAACACTAACGGAATTATAAAAGTGGATAATCGCACTCGGTGCACCTTTGCAGGCATCAAAGGTTTTGCGGATGATATGTTCACGGCACTGGGTAAGCACCTGCACGGTAACATCTTCTGGAATCATATTGTTATCAATAAGTGTTCGCAGGAATTCATACTCCGTTTCACTTGCGGCCGGAAAACCTACTTCGATTTCTTTGAAGCCAACCGCAAGCAGAACCTTGTAATATTCTAATTTTTCTTCCAGGCTCATCGGAATGACAAGACTCTGATTTCCGTCTCGCATATCTACACTGCACCATACGGGTGGTTTTTCTACATGGTCTTTTTCTACCCATTTGTTATATTTTTTATCGACGGGGTAATATCCCACTCGGTATTTACTTGCATCCATCATCTCTGTTTACTCCTTTTCTGCACTCACATCAATCAGACTAATTTGAAGCCTTCATTGCGTAATGTTTTTGTAATGAGGTTTACGTGCTCAAAATCTCTGGTTTCCATTTCTATACGAAGGAAACATCCATTCACACTTTCGGTGTTCCCCTTTTCATAATGAACACCGGTTACGTTGCCGCCGCAATCAGCGATGATACGCGAAATCTCTTTGAGCTGTCCGGGTTTGTCGATCAGTTCAATCAGCAAGCTTGAGGATCGACCGGAATTGAGAAGACCACGGTCAATGACACGGGATAGACTGGTAACATCGATATTACCGCCGGAAACAACCGCAACCACTCGTTTGCCTTTTAGGTCAAATTTGCCTGATATCACAGCAGCAACAGCAGTTGCACCTGCGCCTTCTGCAATCATCTTTTGCTTTTCGATAAGAGCAAGGATGGCACTTGCAACCTCGTCGTCGGTGACAAGGGCAATTTCATCAACATACTCACTGACATAATGGAAGGTGTTTTCGCCGGGTTGTTTTACGGCAATACCGTCGGCGATAGTAGAAACGGAAGAAAAACATTCAATTTCTCCGTCCTTTACCGAGTTATACATACTCGGTGCGCCTGCCGCTTGTACGCCGTAAACCTTAACGGAAGGGCGAATCTGCTTAACAGTATATGCAATGCCAGAAATGAGTCCGCCGCCACCGATGGGGACTACAATAGCATCGATATTATCAAGGTCATTCAGGATTTCAAGAGCAATCGTTCCTTGACCGGCGATCACGTTTTCATCGTCGAAGGGGTGAACAAAGGTATATCCTTCACAGTCACGGAGTTCCAACGCTTTTTTGTAGGCGTCATCATAACAGCCTTCCGCCAAACAAACCTCGGCTCCAAAACCTTTTGTCGCTTCAACTTTAGAAATAGGCGCAGTATCAGGTAAGCAAATGAGGGATTTGATACCGTTCTTGGTTGCCGCCAATGCAACACCTTGTGCGTGATTACCTGCCGAGCAAGCGACAACGCCATTTGCTTTTTCTTCTTCGGAGAGCATTGCGATCTTGTATGCAGAACCTCTTACCTTAAAGGAACCGGTAATCTGTAGGTTTTCGGGTTTTAGGTATAGTTCACATTCGGGAGCAATGCCGTATGCTCTGACTACATTCGTTTCACGAATAATGTTTTTCAGCACCGTCTGTGCATTGAATACTTTGTCAAGGGTTAACATATTTCTTCCGCCTTTCTGTTTTAAGTGTATGCGTTTTGGATTCGCTTTAAGGCAAAACAAAAACCCGCCTCAAAGCTTATACTTGCTTTGAGACGGGTGAAAAACTTAATTTATCACTCGCGGTACCACTCAAATTGCGGAAAAATCTTCCGCCACCTCTTCGAAGTCAAACAACTTCTATGCACTAACGTAGCATACACGGGAAACGCCTACTGGGTGTTTATTCCTTTGGGGCTTCCGGCTCAGAAGGGATGGGAAGTCTACAGTCCTTTACCGGGATCGCACCATCCCCGGCTCTCTGAGAAATTCGTTTGTAGGTTCCGTCTTCATCGACGCCTTTATGTTAATCGAAGTCCAACAACCTCTATGCACTGACGTAGCATACACGGAACACCCTATGCACCGCAAAGCGGGGTTCAGGTGAACGGCTCGGAAGTGAGAGGACAAGGATAATAAACACACTGACTTACACCAACCATCAGCTCTCTGCGCTGTTTCTCTCCATGACCATTCTTCGTCATAGCCTTTAGCAATATTAAATTTTGTTACATTCTACTCTTTCGATGTGTAGTTGTCAAGCATTAGCAATATAAATGTTTTCGAACATAACCATCGAATACTTCGATAACAAAACAAGACAGTTTTTTGTTTTTATGATATATCTTTCTTTTCGAGTTCCTTATACGGGATGTTCGGTTAATTTCAAAACCACCTTTGTAAGTTTCAAGGTAAAATAAACTGTCCATCTCCTGAAGAAGATTGACAGATTATACCAAATACACAAGAAGCTATCATTGAGGAGGATACCTTTGATAGAGTTGCCGAACTCAGAAAGAATCGCCGTCGCAACACCGCAACAGGAAAAACGAGTATGTTCGCAGGACTTTTATACTGTACAGGTTTTGACAGCGGTACAAGCATTCGTCCTCAATTCAAATTGCAAGCAAACAAACCTCTGCACTGAAATTGACGAAGCATCACTCTGCATTAATAACCGCAAGGGGTCAACCCCCTGTACTAAAAGTTGACAAAGTATCACTCTGTCTTAATAACCGCAAGGTGTCCGTTTTTGTTTTTTGACTGCGGATGTTCAGGCTTGTTTTATTGATTGGCGAATGCTATAATGAAAAAAAAGAATTCTGTTTGAAAGAGGCATTTTAAATGAATAAGAAAAAGATCATTCTGTTGTGCGTAGTGCTTGTTTTGGTTGTGGCGGCTACTGTGCTGCTGGCTGTTTTTATGCCGGACATAAAAATGAACATCAATGCAGGCAGATATACCTTTGAGACAGCGAATCTTGCCGCATCTGCAGACAGAGTTTACTTCCTTGATACGGGCAGCTCGGATGCGATTCTGATTGAAAGCGACGGCAAATTTGCACTCATCGATGCGGCTGAAGACAGCGACAATCCGAGAAATTTTGAGTCCCTTGTTTTTGAAGGACGCGAAGAATATGTCGTTGACAGAGTTAAGAAATATGCAGGGGACGAAAACGGAAAAGTCGTACTTGAATTTATACTCGGCACACACAGTCACTCCGACCATATCGGCGGTTTTGATACGCTGATTCTTGATGAAGACATTACCGTGAAAACGGCATATCTGAAAGAATATGACGAAAGCAGAATCCGCGAATATGAAATTGTGAGCTGGGACAACAAGGAAGTTTATGAACAGATGTTGGATGCCTGCGAAAAAAGAGGCGTACCTGTTGTGCATGACATTCCTGCCGAACCGTTCGGTTTCGGTAATCTTACGCTGCAATTCTGCAACACCGAAACAACTCCTGCTGAAGAAGGTGTCGGCGAAAACGAAAACGCTGTGGGATTGCTGATTGAGAAGAACGAAACAAGAGTATTTCTTGCAGCGGATATCAACAACCTGGACGGCGATGAGGACAGACTCGCAGAGCAGCTCGGTAAAGTCGATCTGCTGAAGGTCGGACACCACGGGTATGACGGCTCATCCACCGAAGGTTTTATAAATGCACTCAGCCCCGATATTGCTGTTGTCACAAACAACAAAGGCGGAATTTCAAACACTCCGCTTAAAAACCTCAACCGTGTCAAAGCAGCCGTTTATGAAACCGGCAAATACGGAGATATCATTGCCGCAATTGCAGAAGACGGCATTCACTTGCAGCTTACTGAATAATCAGAATCAAACCAAGAGCACTTCCACTGAAAACAGCAAAGGAGACACAATTGATGTTAACAGATTTAATCAGAGAAACATATCTGCACAATCAACAAGAGGAAGCGTTGCATCATGTTGAGGCAGTGGCAGAGATTGCCGTAGCTTTGGCTAATGCATACGACATGGATGCTGAAAAAGTAAAAACGGCGGCATTGTTACATGATATCAGTGCCATTCGGACACCGCAGGAGATGTATAGTACGGCAAGAAAACGCGGTTTGCGGATTGACCCTGCAGAAGAGAAATACCATGCACTGTTGCATCAAAGAATTTCAAAAATAATCGCACAGGAAGATTTCGGCATTACGGATGTGCAGATTCTGAATGCGATTGAGTGCCACACCACACTGAAGACCAATGCATGTGTTTTTGATAAGATCATATTTATTGCAGACAAAATCTCCCGCAATCCGCAGGATGTACCGCAATATGAGGATTTGCTGCAGAGCGGTTCGGAGCAAAAGCTGAATGAGGCTTGTTATCTTTTTATAAAGCATCAATTTGATAACGGCTTGTTGGTCTTTGCACATCAGTGGCTTACGGATGCATATGAAGAATTGAGAAAAAAGTAAGAAAAAAAAGGTGATCATATGAATGCAGTCAATGTTTTACCGGAAGGGTATGAAGAATTTTATTCTCTGGATTTACAAAAGGACAAGCAAAAAGCACTTCTTGTAAACGGCCTTGCATTGGCGATCGGTGTGCTTATGGCAGTTCCGATGCATTTTACTGTTCCGATCACAACTCTTTTTGATATCAGCGAAGGCTACATCATCAGAATGCTGTCCCTTGCATTGCTGTCGGTCGGCTATTTGATTCTGCATGAACTGGTGCACGGTGTTGCCATGAAAATTTGCGGAACAAAAAAAGTAAAATACGGCTTCACGGACTTATACGCATTTGCGGGCAGTGAAGATTTTTACCCGAAGAAGCCCTATATTTTTATTGCACTGGCACCTGTTGTTTTGTGGGGGATCGTGCTTGCTGTTGTGAACTTTTTGGTTCCGACAGAATGGTGCTGGATCATTTACCTTGTTCAGATCATGAATATTTCAGGTGCAGCAGGAGATTTTTTTGTAACATATAAGTTTTCACAATTCCCTGATACCATTCTGGTGAAAGACTATGGTGTCGGAATGGTTGTTTATGCCCGTCATAATAGAAACCAAACAGATTGAACATCAAAGGCGGTGTCGGTATGCGATACATTGCAGACCATGATTTTCATATTCATTCCACGGTTTCCTCTTGCTGCCATGATGCGGCACAGACCCCGGAAACAATACTGAAATACGCAAAGAAGAACGGCTATAGCAAAGTCTGCCTTACCAATCATTTCTGGGATGAGAATGTGAGCAGTGAAGCGGAATGGATAGAGGAGCACAATTATTCGCGTGTTTCTTCCGTGCTGCCGTTGCTGCAGGACGATCAGGTTGCATTTTTGTTCGGCTGCGAAACCGACATGGATTTCAACAATGTGCTCGGTGTCAGTCGGGAGCGATTTGATTGTTTTGATTTTATAATTGTATCTACCACACATCTGCATCTGAGCGGACACACGGTCAGGAATGAAATCACCTCTCCGGCCCAAGCGGCTTTCCACTGGACAGATAAGCTCGAAAACCTGCTGTGTAAGGATATCCCCTTCCATAAAATCGGGATTGCCCACCTGACTACGGGACACATACTCAAAAGCAGAACAACCGAAGCGTTGTCATTGATTCCGGATGCGACAATGTATGATCTTTTCAAAGAATGTGCTCGCAAGGGTGCAGGCATTGAGCTGAATGTCAAAACGATCAACATGAACGAAGCAGAAAAAGAGATCTTACTGCGGCCGTATTTTATTGCAAAAGAATGCTCGTGCAAGTTCTATCTCGGCAGCGATGCTCACAAAACAAGTGCACTCGACGGTGCAAAAGAAAACTTTGAGGATGTTATTGACAAACTGAACCTGCAAGAAAGTGACAAGTTTTTATTGCCGACAAAATAAAAAAATATTCTATTGCGAGCAGTTTCTTATATAATAAAAAAAGACTCGCATTGCGATTGCAGCCATACATAAATACAAATTGCTGACATCGATCTTTGTGAAGAACTATCCGCCCTGTAGTAATCACAATCCGTTCATTCCCTTTTCACTGTGCAAAAAGTACGGTATAATGAAAGCAACAAAACAACAGAAAGGAAACGGATGAAATGAACGAGGGAAACATCGGCAGCAGAATTGCATATTACAGGCACCTGAACGCAATGACCCAGGAAGAACTTGCAACCTGTCTGCACGTATCAACACAAACTGTGTCAAAATGGGAACAGCAGCTCACCTCCCCCGATATTCTGTTGCTGCCTGCACTGGCAGACATATTCCATATCAGCATCGACGAACTGTTCGGCAGAACCGTTGTTACCGAACCTGTGTTTTCACTTGTCAATGATGTGCCGTGGGAAGATGACAGAAAACTGCGGTTTGCTGTGTATCAGGGCAAAAAACTGTTGCGGCACTCCGAAAGCACTCTGCATGACGGAGCCAACACAATCAGCCTTCATTTTGATTTCGGAGCATACAAAATCAACGGAATGTGTAAATTGAACAAGGAGAGAATAAAAAATGAAAAAGATTGAGCTCGGAAAAACGGGATTACAGGTTCCGACCGTTGCAGTGGGCTGTATGCGTATCAGCGACATGAATGAGTACGAAGCCTCTGCATTTGTGAACACGGCACTTGAAAATGAAGCAAACTTTTTTGACCATGCGGACATTTACGGTGGCGGTCAGAGTGAGGTTGTGTTCGGGAAGGCAGTCAGTGCTTCGATGCGTGACAAGCTGTTCATTCAGACAAAATGCGGCATAAGACCCGGTCAGTTTGATTTTTCCTATGAACATATCACTGCATCTGTTGACGGCAGCCTGCAACGTCTGGGGACTGATTACATTGACGTACTGTTGCTGCACCGACCCGATGCACTGATGGAACCCGAAGAGGTTGCAAGAGCTTTTGATGACCTGAAAGCTGCAGGCAAAGTCAGGCATTTCGGTGTTTCCAACCAGAACCCGTACCAGATGCAGCTGCTGCAATCCTGTTTGTCTGCACCTTTGTGTGTCAATCAGTTGCAGTTTTCGGTCATGCATGCACCGATGATTCAGGCAGGCATCAATGTGAATATGTACAACGACTCGGCAATCAACAGAGACGGCGGTGTGCTTGATTATTGCCGCCTCAACAAGATCACCATTCAGCCGTGGTCACCGATGCAATACGGTTTCTTCGAGGGCTGCTTCATAGACAATGAAAAGTTCCCCGCACTGAACGAAACACTGGCTGAGATCGGTGAGCGTTACGGAGTGTCGAAAACAACCGTCGCATTTGCGTGGATTCTGCGGCATCCTGCAAAAATGCAGCCCGTTACGGGTACAACAAATCTGACCCGTTTGCAGGATTGTATCAAAGCTGCGGACATTTGCCTCACACGGGAAGAATGGTATGCCATTTACCGTGCTGCAGGCAACGTGCTTCCCTGACAAAAAACACACAGCATCAGACCTGCAAAACAGGATCTGATGCTGTATTTTTATGCTGCAGATTCGAGCATATTATCAATAAATATTCCGTAGCCTCTTGTAGGGTCATTCAAAAAAACATGAGTGACAGCACCTACTATCTGACCGTTCTGAATAATGGGACTGCCGCTCACGAGTGATTGTCATTAGGGACAACAGTTTCTGACTCTTCCGTGTGCGCTGTTACAAGCTCCTCACAAAACTCTTCAAAAGAATTTTTTTCGTTTACAGTCAAAAAAGAGAATTCTTGATATTTGCCGCCATCGCCTTTCCAATACAGATACAACCATGGCCCAGAGCCTCCTGTTTCAAATTCCTGATTTCTCTCCTTAACCTTTCCTCCATTTATGCAACTTAGAAATTCTTTCCATTCTTCCTCTGATAATTCTACCGAACCGGAAATGGTGATATGAGCCTCTGTAAGCGGCCAATCCTGACCCTCTCTTTTTTCATGATAAAATTTATATATTCCGTTTTCCTTATAAAGGCGATATCTTTGATAATCAGGTGGATATGTTGAGGAAGAATATGTATAAAAGAACTCGGTAATATCTTCTGCGGCAATATCTGCTCCAACCACACGTTCTCTGTTTCCTGTCATAATAAAAAGAAAAACAACTACCGCAATTGCAACGGCACCGCATATACTTCCAATCACCAGGTATCTCCCCTTCCTTATTTTTCCTCTTTTCGCATTTGTTTGGTGCATAATGCTCGTTGACCTCCCATCTTGACAAAATCTTTTTCAGAAGAGTAGTTTTTTTAATTATAACACATACAAAAGCAAAAAGACAAGGGCAAAATGCCCCTGTCAAATCATTTATCCTGCCGCCTCCAGCATATTCTCGATAAATATCCCATACCCTCTCGTCGGATCATTCACCAGCACATGGGTCACCGCACCAATGATCTTCCCGTCCTGAATGATCGGACTGCCGCTCATTCCCTGCACAATACCGCCTGTTTTTGCAAGCAGTTCTTCGTCGGTAATTTCAACAACCATATTTTTTATTTCAGCTTCATAATCAATATTGATCCGTGAGATCTGTGCATCGTAGCTTTCAATGGTTTCGCCATCCAGTGACAGCATGATTTCACAGGGACCCGTTCTGACTTCCGTCGCCCATGCAACCGGATACAAGCCTGCCGTCAACGGTTCGTCATACAAAAGACCGTACACACCCGTGACACAGTTTTTTTCAATACTGCCCATGACATCATCCTGCAATGCACCGCCGAGTTCACCCGCCGTACCGCGTTCTCCTTTTTTAATATTCCATACATACGCATCTACGATCTGACCGCCTGCAATGGGCAGCATTTCACCCGTATCCGCATCGCTGACAGAGTGCCCGAGTGCACCGTAAATGCCTGTCTGAGGATCATAAAAAGTCATGGTTCCGATTCCGAGTGTTGCATCTCTTACAAGAGCTCCGCAGCGGTATTTTCCGCTGTTTTTACATTTTTGCGGAAGTATGGAAATGACTTTTTCTTCCGATCCTCTTGTTACGGTCAGCTCCGTTTGCTGCCCTGCACTGTTTTCGATGGCTGCTGCAAAGCTGCCGTTGTCGGATACTTCCGTACCGTTCACTTTTATGATGATGTCGCCTGCCTGCAATCCTGCCTGTTCTGCAGGTGATACGCTGCCGTTTTCTGTTTCAAAACGCTGCACATCCACAACAATCACACCGTCGGTCAGCATTTGCAAACCGATTACATCGCCGCCAACACAAAGCTCTTTACGTTGCGTTTCATGCACCGTGACCGTCTTTACGGGAATCAACCCGAGTGCATCGTACTGCACTTCTTTATCTGTGTAAGTGACATCCGAAACCACCGCAGCGGCTTGCACATCGGATTGTGCAGGCACAAAAATTCCGAGAAAAGATGGTTTTCCACTGCTGACAGTTACATTGTCGGGTATAATATAATATCCGAAAACAAGCATTGCTGTGGTCACAAGTCCCAAAACAATGGCAAAAGTTGACATTTTTCTGATTACGCGTCTCATTCTCTTCCTCCGTTTTCTTCTTCATGCGTTGCTGCATCTGTTTCATTTTTGCCGAAGTAAAGAAGATTATCCGATGAAAAGCGTTTGAAATATAACTGCAAACTTCCGAAAACGGAAAATAATGCAAAATTTAAGCAATTACTTTTCATTTAAGTATTTACAAAGCAGAGATGAGTATGATATAATCACATATTAGAGATGTATGTCATTTTGCAGTATCATTTTTCAATGGGGATAAACAAATGAAAAAATACGCAGTTTTTCTTTTTCTGTTGACAGCACTTTGCCTGTTGACCTCCTGCGGTGATGACAGCGACACTCCGTCGCGTGTTTCTCCGCCCAATTACCAGTTTTCAACAACACCCACTTCACAGGAAGCAAGCCTGGTTCCGACAACACTTTCGGCATCCCCCACGGACGTTTTGCCGAGTGTGAATTACTTCAACAATACCATCTGGGAAGATTTTGACGATATTCAGAAATCCGCCACCACAGGTGCGACCGACCTCAAAGCAGAAGCCGGTGAAATCACGGTTTTCAATTATCCGTCAACCACCGTTCTTTCCTATTTTTCCCAGCTTGCATTCTCGGATGAAAGCACAGGAAATGTCGGTTTTGTACGCAAATGGCAAAAACCCTTGTATTATGAAATTTACGGTTCTGCCGACGAAGTCGATGCTGCCGTCATTCGCTGGCTTGCTACCGAGCTCAACGGTGTCAACGGCTTCCCCGGTATGTATGCCGCAGATGCCAACAACAAAGCCAATGTACGCTTCTATTTCGGCAACATCAGCGAAGTGCAATCGCAGCTCGGTCTGGCAGATGCCACGCTGCAGAGTGCAAGCCGTATGTATTGGCAGGACGGTAAGTATTCCGTCATGCTTGCAAAAATCGGTATTGTCAACGATGTGACATCCCGTGAAGAAAGAACAAGTGCGATTCTTGAAGAAATGCTGCAGATTCTCGGTCTGATGCAGGGATCCACGAAATATCCGCAGAGTGTATTCTACAGAAACGGCAACATTCCGCAGGTTCCCGATGAACTCGACTGGACCATGGTCAGACTCTTGTACTCCCCTGACATCAAGATCGGTATGTCTGAAGCGGATGCAATCACTGCTGCATCTGAAATGCTTGTAACGTACTATGCAACAGGTGTTGTGTATACGAATCCGGAAGTTGATTTTGAGTTGCTTGCACAACAGTATGCAGATGAAAAGACTTCCACTGCAACCTCAACAGAACCGACAACATCCGCAACGGATCCGACCACACAGACATCACCTGTGACCACCACGGCACCGACCGATCCGCCTCCGACGACGGCACCGACAACAACCGAACCGACCACCGAAAAGCCGGTCGAGACACTGCCGACAACACCGGTAACGGATCCGCCGACACTTCCTCCAACCGAACCGCCCACCGAAGATTTGCCCACTGATCCTCCGGAAGATGAACCGGGCACCACTGATATAGCTGAAATTCCGGTCCCGTTAGGATAAAAAAAATCAACCACTCTCTGCTGACCATTGGCAGAGAGTGGTTTTCATATGCAGACAAAAAAAGCGGCATTGCCGAAGCAACACCGCTTGATAAGTATGCACTGAAATTAAAGGATTTCACCCATGGTGCCTGCAGCAGGCATGACAGCGTTGGATTCATCGGTATCGATGTGCATGGCAAGTGCAAAGTTGGGATGTACACGAACAACAACATCACCGAAGATGAGGGTGCGTTCGGCGGATTCAATCTTTACGTTTACAATCTGCTTGTCAGCAAGGCCGTAGTTTTCGGCATCAGCGGGAGTCATGTGGATATGTCTCTTTGCAACGATAACACCGTCTTCGATTTCAACTTCACCCTTGGGGCCGACGATCTTGCAGCCACCGGAGTTTGCAATGTCACCGGATTCACGAACGGGAGCAACAACACCGATGGAACGTGCATCGGAAGCGGAAACTTCAACCTGTGTTGCGGGACGCACAGGACCGAGAATGGAAACTGCCGGGAACTGACCTTTGGGGCCGATGACAGCAACTCTTTCTTCACAAGCGTACTGACCGGGCTGAGAAAGGTCTTTTTTCTTTGTCAGTTCATAGCCTTCACCGAAAAGAATATCAAGTGCTTCGCGGGAAACGTGAACGTGTCTTGCAGATGTTTCGATAAGAACTTCTTTTTTCATTGTATTTACCTCCAAATCTTTCATTCCGAAGACTTATTATACAATCGAATGAAGCGTTTTACAAGAGGATTTTATAAATTTATCAAATTTTCCGAAATATTGTACCGACACATTTTATTGCTTTTTCAGATAAAGTGTGATACAATACTATCAGAACAAAAAAGTGCAGCAAAAGAATGATTTATTCTTACCATCTAAGTTTTTTATTATCGGAGAGATTTGTTATGACGCTTTTTCACGGAAGCACGGTTCTTGTGGATCATCCCGAAATCAGAACAGGGGATGTTTATCTTGATTTCGGTGTCGGTTTTTATACAACAACTTCCTATCTGACTTTCACACAAGCAAAAGAAATCAAATAAGGAGAGCCTCATGGGACAAGAACAGTTTGTTGCAATGTTACCTTATATCAGTGCCGATTTGGTACGGTGCATTGCGGATCAACAAAAAATACCGCCCGAAAAAGCAGTGACACTGCTGTATTCTTCGGAATTATATGCAGCCCTCGAACAAGAAGAAACAAAACTCTGGCAATACAGCACAATGATGCTCTATTCCCTGTTTTTGCATGAACAGCAAAACGGATTTCTTGATTTTCCGGATGTATAGGGTGACGGGTGTAATCCATC
>JAFSEF010000007.1 GCA_017435865.1 Clostridia bacterium | reverse complement strand
TCAATCAATCAAGGTCAAGCCGCCTTCGGCGGTGGCTACTTTGAGCAAATTCTATCCTTTTTTTGTCTCAGGCTCAGGAAACAATTTTCAACATCATATTTTTTTGAGAAAAGTGTCACCTATCATTGACGACTCTACATTATTACTTCTTTTAATTATTATAAATTTATTGCGATTTCTTAAGAATTATGTTAAAATAGATAAGATTCTGTCATGGGGGAAATAACATGATTCAAAAATTAGCAGCGTTTGTTACAAAACATCCGAAACTGATCATCCTTGTGAGCTTTTTGCTTCTCATTCCGAGTGCAATCGGCTTTTTCGCAACGGGTGTCAATTATGATATTCTGTCCTACCTTCCCGAAGACCTGGACTCTGTGACCTCACTGGAAATCCTTGATAAGAATTTTCAGTTTGCTGCCAGCTCCATCGTCATACTCGAAGATATGCCGTCGAAGGATGTTGTGAAGGTAAAACAGGAAATAGAAAAATTAGACTGCGTTGTGCAGGTTCTGTGGACCGACTCCGTTCTTGACATCTCCGTTCCCGTATCCATTCTCCCTGACATTGCAAAAGACGTTTTTTATTCAAACAACGGCAACTCGACCATGTTCATCGTCCAGTATTCAACGGGCACAAGTGATGACGTGACCCTTGAAGCTGTCAAAACCATCCGTTCGATTCTGAATGAGCAGTGTTTTATAAGCGGTATTTCCGCTGCCGTGGCTGACATCAAAACCCTCGTTGAAAAAGAAGCCATTTTTTATGTAGCAATTGCCGTCATTGTGGCCCTGATTACACTTGCGTTCACCATGGAATCCCTGTTCATGCCGCTTGCCTTGTTTGCAGCACTTGCCTGTGCGGTTGTTTACAACATGGGTACAAACTTCTTCTTCGGTGAGATTTCCTTTGTTTCGCAGTGTATCGCCGCCGTTCTGCAGCTTGGCGTTACGATGGACTACTCCATTTTCCTCATTGACCGTTACGAAGAAGAACTGCTTGTCACCCCCGACGACAGAATTTCTGCCATGCAAAGAGCCATCAAAACCTCTTTTGTGTCGCTGTCAAGCTCATCCCTGACAACCGTTTTCGGTTTCCTTGCCATGTGTTTCATGTCACTTACCATCGGTCTGGACCTCGGTATCATCATGGCAAAGGGTGTTCTGATGGGCATCGCTTCCGTTCTTATTGTTCTGCCTGCCATTCTGCTGCAGTTCCATTCGGTGCTCTCAAAATTCAAACACAAACGTCTGCTGCCGAAATTTGACCGCATCAGCAAATTCACAATGAAGCACAAAAAGGTGTTTTCCATTCTGTTTGCAGTGCTGATTCTCCCCTCTTTTATTGCAAAGGACCAGATGGGAATTTACTATAACATCATCAAGGGGCTGCCTTCCGACACACCGTCGCTGATCGCTCTGGACAAGATGAAGGAAGATTTCAACATGGCTTCGACGCATTTCCTTTTGCTGCCCGACACCACCCCTGCAAAAGATGTTGAAAAAATGATGACGGAAATTGAAAAGCTGGAAGGTATTGAAGATGTACTTGCTCTCAACACCATCCTCGGTTCCGCCATTGATACATCCATTCTTCCCGAAATCGTAAAGGATCTGTGCTACAAAGACGGTTACAGCCTTGCGATGATCAATTCCGTTTACGATGCAGGTTCTGCCGAAGCGAACGCACAGGTCAACGAAATGCGGCAGATTGTTGCACAGTATTCCGACGGCGGTTTAGCCACCGGTGAAGCGGTGCTGATGGGTGACCTTGCGGCAACTGCCGACAGCGACCTGATTCTTACTTCTGCCATTTCCATCATCGCAATCCTGCTGCTGATCATGATTGCGTTCAAATCCGTCAGTATTCCCGTTATACTCGTTATGAGTATCGAACTTGCTATTTTTATTAACCAGGCCATCACATGGATCATGGGCACCAACGTCAGCTTCATTGCCCCGATTGTCCTGTCCTGCGTACAGCTCGGTGCAACGGTTGACTATGCAATTCTGTTCACAAGCCGATTCAAAGAGAATCTTGCCGCAGGAATGAGCAAAGATGAAGCTGCCGAAAAAGCTTCTTCCCTCTCCATGCGTTCCATTTTCCAGAGTGCACTGGTATTTTTCACCGTTACGGGCAGCCTTGCACTTGTCAGCGACATTACCCTCATTACCGAAATGTGCGTCATGCTTGCAAGAGGTTCGCTGATCAGTGCCGTTGTAATCCTGTTCCTGTTGCCCCCCACAATGTCTCTCTTTGAAGACATCATCAAAAAGACATCAAAAAATTGGCCATTACCGGCTGTCATCCCCGCAGGCATTGCTGTTGAAAAAACTGCACGTTTCAACAAACGCAGATTCAGCAACCCTGCAGCTGCCGCACCTGTAAAAGCCAAAAAGTCTGCAGACGAACCCACGGCAGAACACAAGCGACCGCCCGAACGCAGATATGTACAGCCGATCGGCACGGTCAATCCCCCGTCAAAACGAATGCAGATGCGTTCCGCAGCATACGGACAAACTCCTGTTGCACCGCAGCAACCGCCTGTTTATCCGCCCATGCAACCGCCGGTGCAGACACCGATGGGACATGGTTTCCCGCCGGCACCGCCACAGGCAAAACCCGATCGTCCGCCTGTCACAGCACAGGGCATCCCTGCAAGACCGCAGGCAGCCGCATCCGAACCTTTTGTTCCGTTTACACCACCTGTACAGCCGCCCGTTGTGCCGCCCGTATACGGTCCGGGGGTACCGCCCATGCCGCAACAGAACATACCTGCACAGCCGCAGATGCCGCAAAAAGGTGTGCCGGTCAGAATTGCACAGCCCGGTATACCGCAAGGATTTCCTGCTGCACCGCCTACAGGATTTGTCCCTGTACAGGAAGTACCCGTGAATGTACCGCCGTATCCGCAACAACCGCAGGATGCTGCCGTACAGTTCAACCGTCGTCCGCCGATGCCGCAGAAGGCAACCGCAGCGGAACCGCAACCGGTCAGCCGCCCCGTACAGACTCCGCCGCCTGCCGCTGCACAGAACAGATCGACAGAAGAAATCAACGCACGCAGACGCAGCCGTTTCCAGGCATTGCCTCCTGATCCGTTTGAAGTCAATCCGTATGCAAATAAAAAACCGATGCAACCCAAGGAGGACAAATAATATGAACAAAATCCGCAAAACAACAGCCGTATTACTCGCTGCCATTCTTGCTGTTTTCTGTCTGACCTCCTGCACACAGCAAACAACAGAAACTCCCAAAAATACATTGACGGAAGAAACCTTTATTCAGCCTGTTTTCACGGAAGCTCCCGCCACCGTCAAAAAGACTGAGATCGTGTATGCCACATTGGGTGCAAACGGCAGTTTTGAAAGTGCCACCGTCAGCGACTGGCTGCACACCGACAGACCCAATGTCCGTGTTGAAGACATTTCAAACCTGACCGATATTGAAAATGTCAAAAGTGAAATTCTTCCCGTTCTTGAAGGTGACAAGCTGATCTGGAACATGGATTCCACTGATCTGTACTATTCGGGCAACACAACACAGCAGCCGCCCGTATCGATCTCCATCCGTTATTACCTCAACGGTGTGGAATACACACCTGCCGAAATCGCAGGCAAAGCAGGCACCATCACCATGAAGATTTCCATGCAGAACAACAAAACGGCTACCATCAAAGACTCCCGTACGGGTGAAGATATGTTTGATGTCAGCCTGCCGATTCTTGTTGCAGGGCTTGCCATTCTTCCCGAAAGTGATTTCACAGACATCACAACCGAAGGTGTCACATGCATCGGTGACGGCTCCAAACAGATTGCTGTTGCCATCGGTATGCCCGGTTTCTCCGAGAGTCTCGGTCTTGACAACATGAACTTTGAAGAACTTGAAGGCCTGAAAATGACAGGTGATTGCTCCATTACCGTCACTACCGACTCGTTCAAGCTGACCAATATGTACTTTGTCATGCTTCCTTTGTGCAGCATGGATATCGGTCTTGTGATCCCCGAATCTCTGTCCACACTGACCACAGACCTGGACTCCATGAGTTCGCTCATCGAAGTCATCACAAGCCTTGACTTTGATTCGCTCAACAGCGTCCTGAACAACCTTGCAGGTAATATGGACCAGTTGATTGAAATGGCTGACCTGCTGACGGATGCCGTTGCTGCTTACGAACAGAACAAAGCACTGCTCGAAATGTTTGACACCTACCTTACACAGGAAAACATTGCAACACTGACTGCACTGAGCAATTCCGTCACCCCCGAAACCATTGACAAGCTGACGGCACTTTCCGGCAATCCGCTTGTCACGGCTCTGATCGGACAGGATGTCATTGACTCGCTGAATGCACTTTCGGCAGCAGCTCCGCTTCTGAAAGAATTGCTGACAGCCATGCAGGATCCTGCCGTACAGACGGCCCTTGACAATCTGCCTGCCACGGTTGAAACCATGCAGAATGTGTCCGTTGCCATTGAAGAAAATCAGGCATTGCTTGACTCTGTTTCTTCCATTGCGGCAACAGGCGGTCTGGACTCCCTTGCAGGTCTGATGGATTCACTGAAAGACACGGATCTGTCGGCACTTATCAATCGTTACGAACAGCTTGTCGGCAACGCAGATGACCTGACAGCCAAAGCCAAATACTGGATTCAGTACGGCGAAAGCTACAAGGTTTTCACACAGGCTCCCGAAACTTTCGACACGAGCCTTACCTTCATCTGCAAAACAAGTGCAATCGGATAAAAAATATACCGGACTCTTTCGGCACTGCCGTCAGAGTTCGGTATTTTCAGAAAAAAAATCCCGACACAACAGAGAAGACCTCCGCTTGCGGAACGGAGGCCTTCCCTGTTTGAAGGAGATTGTTTATGAAAAATAGAAACTGTCATTTATTATGGTTGTATTATATGTTGTCAAGCTGAAAAACAACTTAAATATTCTTAATTTTTTTTTGAAGAAAGCATATATACAACTTTTGTTTACAATACTTATTATATAAAGGAGTCTTAAAATATGCTGAATACACAAGATAATAAAGAAAAAATTCTGTTTGCCGCTGCAAAAGAATGTGTCAGTCTGCTGCTGCAGAACAATCTGCACCTGTCTGCTGCAGAATCCTGCACAGGCGGTATGCTGGCTTCAAGCATTGTATCCGTTGCGGATGCCTCCAAGGTGTTCGATGCCTCTTTTGTGACCTATTCCAACGATGCAAAGATGAAATACCTCGGTGTCAGTGAGGACAACATCGAAGCCTTCGGCGTGGTCAGTGAAGCCGTTGCGCAGGAAATGGCCATCGGCTGTGCAAAGGCAAACAACGCACAGGTAGGTGTCGGCATCAGCGGCATTGCAGGTCCCGGTGGCGGCAGCGAAGAAAAACCCGTCGGCACGGTTGCGTTCGGTTTTTATATCAACGGCAAATCATTCAGCCGTCTTATGCATTTTCCGAACAACGGCAGACAAGGAGTCAGAGAATCGGCAACTTTGTTTGCACTCAGGACCCTGTGTGAACAACTGGGCAATGCGGAAACAAAAATTTAACAAAGAATTCTTTGTTTTCTCTTGAAAAAAAAGAAATATAATCGTATAATAAATGCATTAAAAAATGAAAAGAGGTAATTCTTTTATGTCACCTTTTGTAGTTAAGTTCATCGGTTTGCTTACAACCATTCTTCTGCTCCTGCAATCCGCATTTATTTTCCCCTCCCCCAACAAAGAAAAAACTGACTTTGAACAGTGCAAAAACGTCATTTTCATGATCGGTGACGGCATGGGATTCAACAGTATTGCAAAGACAAAAGCCGAAACAGGTGCTTCCCTTGTTATGGACACTTTCGAAATCAGAGGCGAAAGCAGAACCGCTTCCGCAAACAGTGTCATCACTGACAGTGCTGCAGGCGGTACAGCACTTGCAACAGGTTTCCGTACATTCAACGGTGCCATCGGCGTTTTCATGGGCGACAAAAACCATGTTGTCAGCCATCCCATGAACCTGACCGAACTTGCCATTTCTCAGGGCAAGCCTGCCGGTGTTATCACCACAGACTCCACTGCCGGTGCAACTCCCGGTTCCTTCTCTGCACACACATCCGACAGAGACAATGAATCCGACATCACTGCACAGCAGCTTGCAGGCGATCTGACCCTCTGTTGGGGCACAACTGCCGGTTCCTTCACAAGCGAAGCAGCAGAAGAATACGGCTGGACCCATATTTACAACAAAGAAACCATGGATGCTCTTACGGAAGGCAGCCGCAGCTTCGGCCAGTTCACAAGTTCTCTCTGGCACGTTGACAACGGCAGCAATATGCCTACCCTTGCAGAAATGACCGAAAAGGCCATTGACCTGCTTGACGATGACGAAGACGGTTTCTTCCTGATGGTTGAAGGTGCACACATCGACAAAAACAGCCACGACAAAAACGGCGAAGGCATGAAAGATGCTCTTCTTTCCTTTGATGCAGCCATTGCAACCGCTCTCGAATATGCAAAAGCAGACGGTGAAACCCTCGTTGTGATCACAGCTGACCACGAAACAGGCGGCATCATCCTTGTGAACGGTGAATACAAATACACCTCCGGCGGTCACACAGGCACCAATGTTCCGCTTCTTGTCTACGGTTGCGAAAACTTCCTCGAAGGCGAAATCTCCATTCCCAACATTGAAGTTGCACGCCGTGTGGCTTGCGCAATGGGTGAAGAAAACTTCCCCATCAGAGTTGATGTTATTTCTTGAATCACAAACAAAGCGCACGGGCCGTCCTCAGCGGGCGGTCCGTATTTTAAATAAAAAAAAGGGGGGATTTCAATGGCAGAGCGCAATTTTTCTGCAATCACACCGGAAATCCGAAAATTAACGGCACTGTGTGCCGCAAACGATATAATTGACAAAGAACTGTATATCAAACATAAAGTAAACCGCGGACTTCGTGATCTGGACGGCAACGGGGTTCTGACAGGACTGACTGAAATTTCAGAAATCATTGCTAAAAAAGAGGTGGACGGAAAACTGCTTCCGTGCGAAGGAAATCTTTATTACCGCGGCTATAACGTAAAAGATCTTGTTAAAGGGTATATGAATGATGACCGTTTCGGCTTTGAAGAAGTTATTTATCTTCTTCTGATCGGTCACCTGCCCGATGTTGCTGCGCTGCAGAATTTCACAGAACTGCTTGGCAGTTACCGCAGCCTGCCGCCGAAATTTTCACGTGATATTATCATGAAAGCCCCCAGTGCGGATATCATGAATTCCCTTTCACGCAGTGTGCTGACGTTGTATTCCTATGACAGCAATGCCGATGATACAAGTGTTGAAAATGTATTACGACAGAGCCTGCAATTGATCTCCATGTTCCCGATGCTTGCAGTATACGGTTATCAGGCGATGAATTATTACATCAAAAACAGCAACAGTTTCTTTTTGCATGAACCCGATCCGTCCTTGTCGACGGCAGAGAATATTCTGATGATGCTTCGTGACGATCGCAGCTATTCGCAATTGGAAGCAAAAGTTCTTGATCTTGCACTGATTCTGCACGCAGAACACGGCGGCGGTAACAACTCTACCTTTACCACGCATGTTGTCACATCGTCCGGCACAGACACCTACTCTGCAATCGCTTCTGCACTCGGTTCTTTGAAGGGCCCCAAACACGGCGGTGCAAACATTAAAGTCTGCCATATGTTCGACAATATCATGAAAAATCTGCAAGACTGGAACGATGACGATGAAGTATCCTGCTACCTGCAAAAAATACTGAACAAACAGGCATTTGACCAAAGCGGTCTTATTTACGGAGTCGGCCATGCAATCTATTCCGTTTCGGATCCGCGTGCTGTCATATTCCGCGAATTCGTAAAAAAACTGTGCATCGAAAAAGGCATGGAAAAAGAGTTTTCACTGTACGCAAAGGTGGAAGAGCTTGCACCGAAAATCATTGCCGAGCACAGGAAAATGTACAAAGGGGTCAGCATCAATGTGGACTTCTACAGCGGTTTCGTTTACAGAATGCTGGGGATCCCGGAAGAGCTTTTCACCCCACTGTTTGCCATTGCCCGTATTGCAGGTTGGAGTGCACACCGTATGGAAGAACTCGTAAATGCGGGCAAAATCATCCGTCCGGCTTACCTTGCAGTCAGCGAAAGACGAGACTATATCCCATTGTCGGAGCGATACAAATGAACAAAAAGACGAAAACAAAACGGCTTTTTTTGCCCGACACAATCCGCGGATTTCTCGTGACAGAGATGATTGTCTATCACCTGCTGTTTGACCTCTATTATATGTTTGATGCTGATATTGCGTGGTTTGCGGGACAAGGTATGCGGCTGTTTCAGCTTTCTATTCTGACGGGGTTTGTTGTCTTGTCGGGATTCTGCTTTCCGATGGGCAAACGGAAGATTTTCCGTGCCGTACAGGTGTTTGTGTGCGGTCTTGTCATCACGCTTGTGACATTCCTTGTCATGCCGTCGCAGAGAATTCAGTTCGGGGTTCTTTCGTGCCTCGGAATCTGCATGCTGTTGATGACAGCCCTCGAAAAACCGCTGTCAAAAATAAATCCCGTGTTCGGCTTTCTGCTGTTTGCATTGCTTGGACTTTTGACTTACGGGGTACGGTCAGGCTATATCGGCATATACACGCATCCCCTCATTGAACTGCCCGCCGCGTGGTACACAACTTCCTTTTTATTCCCGTTGGGATTGAAAAATGCCGCATTCCGTTCTTCGGATTATGTGCCGCTGTTACCGTGGTTTTTTGTTTTTGTCAGCGGCTTTTATCTGCATAAGCTCGTCAGCAAAAGTAAAAAAGCCATGCACGCTTTATCGTACGGAATCAAGCCGTTGGCGATCATCGGACAGTATTCCCTATGGATATACATGGCACACCAGCCGATTATTTACGGTGTACTGTGGCTGATTTTCAAGCTGAAATAAACAAACACTTGACACAATCAACATAGAAAGTGTATTATATGAAAGATATAAATGATAAGGAGAACGGAAATGGAAATTTACAAAGGCAGAACCCCGATTGAAAAATATGATCATCTGATGGAAACACTCAACAATGTTTTCTTTCTTGATGATGATGAAAATCCGAAGCGTGATTTTCTGAGCCTTCTTCCCAAGCTGTACACCAACAAGGAAGAAGCCTGTTATAACAACGTATGCGTCATGGAAGACGGTGTCATCAAAGGTGCCATCGGCCTGTTCCCGCTTGAAGTGGATGCTGCCGGTCAGAAGCTGAAAATCGGCGGTATCGGCAACGTTGCCGTTGCAAGAGATGCAAGAGGTGCAGGACATATGGTAACCTGCATGAATCTTTGCCTGGAAGAAATGATCAAGGACGGTACCGACTTCTCCCTGCTCGGCGGTCAGAGACAGCGTTACGGCTTCTTCGGCTATGAACCCGCAGGTGTCTGCTACGGCTTTGACATCAACACAGGCAACCTCTACCGCGAACTCGGCAAAGGATATCCGCATCCGTTCACAGCCCGCCTTATGACCGAAGACGACAAAGAATTCTTCGACAAGTTCCTTGCCTATAAAAATCAGTTCCCGCAGAAGACCATTTACAAAGAAAACACTGATTTCCTGCAGCTGCTCAAATCCTGGAAAGCAACTCCCTATGTGGTGCTTGACGGTGACGAAGTCAAGGGTTATTTCTCCGTCAGCCGCAACGGCAAAGGTGTGCATGAAGTCATGGCATTCGAAGTCAAGGATATGTTCAACGTCTGCATCGCAGCCATGGACACCGTCAATGTGGACGGATTCGGTTTCAGTGCACCGTGCTACAACACAGAGCTTTGCGAATTCAGTGCTGCCCATATGAGCGGTTACAGCATGGATCATGTTGAAATGATCAACGTCCTCAATTACGAAAACTTCATCCGCGGTTTCCTCGGTGTCAAGGCAGCATACGACAGCCTTTGCGACGGCAGAATTGTCATTCTGTTCCACGGCTACCGCTGCGACGAACAGCTGCTGATTGAAGTCAAAGACAACAAGGTCAGTGTCACCCCCACCACCGAAACTCCCGACATGGAAATCGGTCACCGCGAAGGCATCCGTCTGATCGCTGCTCTTTACAGCAAAGACAGACTGTCGCTTCCCGCAAACGTCAGAAGCTGGTTCCCGCTTCCCTTCTACTGGGCATCTCACGACGGTGTGTAAAAAATAACCAAACACAACATCAGTCACGGCACGCATCACTTTCTGCACTGCCGTGGCTTTTTTTGAGAGATTGGAGGAAAAAATGGAATCCCTCTTTTTTGTGTTTCTTGCCGCAAATGTGATTTGCACGTATATCTATATGTACAAAGACTGCGGCTTAAAAATGAAAATGATTACGGCTTCCACCTTTCTGACAGCAGGATTGTTTTTGCTGCTGACAGGAAATCGGTATACATCACCTTATTGCTGCTTGCTGTTTGCAGGGCTTTTGTCCTCTTTCATCGGCGATTACACGCTGAAATTCAACGCATTCGGGATGAAAGGTCTGCCCGGAATCATCAGCTTTGCGGTTGCACATCTCTTTTATATTGCGGCTTTTTCGGTGCGTGTGCCGCTGCATATGAGTACCTTATGGCTGGTATTACCGTGGGCAGGCATCGTCTCTTTCTTCGTATGGCTCGGCACCAAAAAACTGAAAATTGATTTTCAGGGTACGGGGCCTGCGGTGCTTGTGTATGCGATGATCATATGCGTGATGGTGCTGCTCGGACTCCGCACGGGAATCACGGTTGCGGCACAGGGAGCATTGAAAACAGTACAGGGAATTGTTCTGTGCATTGCGGTGGTGTCGTTCATGGTCTCGGATTGCGGTGTGTGCATGCAGATGTTCGGGTCGGCACCCGACATACGCATCGGCAGTCACAAGCTCAATTTTGACCGTTTTTCATCCGTCACCTACTTCGGTGCACAAATCCTGATTGCGGCTTCAATGGCACTGTAAAAAAACAAATAAACACCCGACTTACCATGCAAAATGCAAGATCGGGTGTTTTGTTTTTTCTTATTCACCGAGGTATGCTTTTTTGACACTTTCGTCGTTGAGCAGGTCGGCAGCGTTGCCTTCCATTGTGATCGCACCTGTTTCAAGAACGTAGGCACGGTCGGAAATGGAGAGTGCTTTTTTTGCATTCTGTTCAACAAGCAGAATGGTGACACCGGACTTGTGATAGTCCTTGATGATTTCAAAAACCTGATCCACAAGCAGCGGAGAAAGACCCATGGACGGCTCGTCGAGCATCAGCAGTTTCGGGTGGCTCATCATGGCACGTCCCATGGCGAGCATCTGCTGTTCACCGCCCGACAATGTACCTGCAACCTGCTTTTTACGCTCACCCAGACGGGGGAAACGGGTGCAGATTTCGTCGATATCGTCCTTGATCTTTTTCTTGTCTTTCTGTGCATAAGCACCGAGAACAAGGTTTTCATAAACGGTCATTTCCTGAAAAACACGACGTCCTTCGGGAACCTGACTCATACCCATCGGTACAAGCTTGTGACCGGGGATTTTGTTGATGACCTGTCCGTCATAGGTGACGGTACCGCTTTTGATGGGAATGAGTCCCATGATGCTCTGCATGGTGGTGGTTTTGCCTGCACCGTTTGCACCGATGAGCGATACGATTTCACCCTGATTGACTTCAAAACTGATGCCTTTCAGCGCACGGATAACGCCGTAGCAAACTTCGAGATTCTTGACTTCGAGCAATGCCATTTCGTTTCCTCCTTATTCGCCGATATAGGCTTTGATAACTTCCGGATTGTTCAGTGCTTCGTCCGTGGTGCCCTGTGCAAGGACAGTACCGAAGTTGAGAACGGTGATTTCATCACAAAGACCGGACACGAATTTCATATCATGTTCAATGAGCAGGATGGTCAGATCAAACTCATCGCGGATGCGGCGGATGATGTGCATCAGATCTTCCGTTTCATACGGATTCATACCTGCTGCAGGTTCATCGAGCAACAAAAGCTTCGGATTGGTGGCAAGTGCACGGGCAATTTCAAGCTTTCTCTGCTTACCGTAAGGAAGATTGCAGGCAAGATTGTTGCGTTCATCTTCCAGGTCAAAAATACGCAGAATTTCTTTTGCCTTTTCACGCATTGCTTTTTCGGTCTTGAAATGACCGGGCAGACGGAACAGGCTCACAAAAGGATTGCACTTGAATTCGGGCTGATTGTGCAGACCGACCATGACATTGCGGATCACGCTCATGTTGTTGAACAGGCGGATATTCTGGAATGTACGGGCGATACCCTTGTGGTTGATCTGTTCCTGCGTTTTGCCTGTCAGCTTTTCACCGTCAAGGTAAAAACAACCTGTGGTGGGCTGATAAACACCCGTCAGCAGATTGAAAACAGTGGTTTTGCCTGCACCGTTGGGACCGACCAAACCGTAAAGCTGACGTTTTTTGATTTCGATATTTACATTGTCAACCGCTTTCAGACCGCCGAAGGAAATGCCTAAGTTTTCGGTTTTCAATACGATTTCACTCATGTCATTTTCCTCCTTTCTGCGGTTTGTCGGGGGTAAATTCCGTATTCTGCTGCAAATCCACGGACAGCACTTCGTCCATTTTGATCTTGGTTGGGATCACACGCCAGTCACCTGCATCGCTGCGAATATCACCGGGATGACGTTTTTTGCCTGTGATCTTTGCAAACAGGAGTTTCGGGGAAAGCTTGTCCTTGATGGGAGCCAGCTTGGGAGCGTTGTTGAAGATAACAAGCACGATGAGGATAAGGGCATAAATGAGATATTTGAGTGCAGCCAGGTCACCCGAAAGATGACTCTGCAGCTGGAAGTTGATGAAAGTGATGAGTGCAGCAGCGATGATGGAGCCGTTGATGCTTGCCATACCGCCGAGAACAACCATGACGAGAATTTCAATGGAATAGTTGTAAGAGAAGAACGAATAAAGAACGGGTGTTGTGTAATGACCGTAAATAACACCTGCCATACCTGCGAAGAAAGCAGCAATCACAAATACAAACAGCTTGTAGAATGTGACATTGATCCCCATGGCTTTGGCAGCAATTTCGTTATCGCGGATGGCAGTGATGGCTCTGCCGTGTTTGCTGCGTACAAGGTTCTGCACAAAGAACAGAACAACCAGTACGGTGATGAACGAAACAAGATACAGGGATGTATCCTGACGGCTGTCATACTTGATGGCCTGTGTGCTCAGCCCCATGGCTTTACCGAATACACTCATGTTCTTGAAAACGGTACGCACAATTTCACCGAACGCAAGCGTGACAATGGCAAGGTAGTCACCTTTGAGTCGCAGTGCAGGCAGACCGACAAGAAATCCGAAAAAGGCTGCAAGCAGACCGCCGATAAGCATACTGAGAATCAGAACAATCAGCTTATTGTCGATCACTTCCGCAAGCTGCATGGCAAGGTAGCTGCCCACATAGGCACCCACACACATGAAACCTGCATGACCAAGGCTCAGTTCACCCAGAAAACCGACAACAAGGTTCAACGAAACAGCAAGGATGATGCTGTATGCAATCTGTACAAGCAAATTGGAGTAAGAACGCGGCAGATTGCCTGTCTGTGCCACGATAAAGGAAACCACCATAACCGCAGCAACCATGATGTAACAAACATAGTTTGATAATTTCAGCTTTTTCAACTTGCTCATTCTTACACCTTCTCTCTTCTCTTTTTGCCCAGAAGACCAATCGGTCTGACAAGCAGAATCAAAATCAGAATCGCAAACTCAACTGCCGTTGTGTAAGGAGCCAGCACAGGAATGCTCAGGCAGATTTTTTCAACCACACCAAGCAGCACACCGCCGATCATGGCACCGGGAATAGAACCGATACCGCCGATGACCGCAGCGGTAAATGCCTTGATACCGGGCATGGAACCGAGGGTCGGTTCGGTGGACGGAATCTGCATGAGATAGAAAATACTCGCACACGCTGCAAGAGCAGAACCGATGGCAAAAGTAATCATAATGATACGGTTGACATTGATCCCCATCAGCTGTGCAGCACCCTTGTCTTCAGATACGGCCTGCATGGCACGTCCCGTACGGGTGTTTCTGACAAAAAGTGTAAGTCCTGCCATGATAACAGCACCGACCACAAGCGTGATAACGGATGCAATGCTGATTTCGGCAGAACCGATTTTCATGGAACCGAATGAAACCATGCTGACTGTCTGTGCTTTTGCACCGAAAATAATCTGTGCAACACTCTGCAGCAGGTAACTGACACCAATGGCAGTAATCAGCACCGCAAGCGGTGAAGAACCACGCAAAGGCTTGTAAGCAACTTTTTCGATCACAATACCGAAAACGACACACACAACCACTGCAACAACCAGTGCCAGTCCGATGTGACCGCCTGCGGCAAGCGTTGTGAAAATTGCATAGGCACCTACCATGATGATATCGCCGTGTGCAAAGTTGAGCATTTTGGCAATACCGTAAACCATGGTATACCCCAGGGCTATCAGTGCGTATATGGCACCTAAACTCAGTCCGTCAAAAATTGTACTCATATTGTACTCCTTCGGGTGATAGTTATGCACTTGAATCAGGTGCATACCGAATCGTAAAAATGACGTCTTACAGAAAAAATTTCTGTTTTTGCAATTCGGTATGCATCTTTTTCAATACATATAAAGAGGGGTTATGGCCGAGGGACAGACATCCCCCGGCCATAGATTGATTTTTCTCAGCAAGAACGATGGTTCTTATTCACCGAGTGTAACAATAACGGGAACCTTGGTGCAGGCACCGGTAGCATCCCATGTCATTTCACCGGTAAGTCCCTTGAGAACGAAATCTTCAGCAGTGATGGCAGCAACAACAGCATCACCGAGAACTTCGGGAGCAACAGTTACGTTGTCAACACCTGCTTTGAGCATTGCGTTGTAGATTGCATAGACTGCATCGTAGCCGTCAGCAGCAAACTGGTCGGGAGCAACACCGTAATTTTCAGTGTAAGCAGCAACGAAATCAGCAACGAGCTGTTCTTCGCTGTTTACATCGAAAGGAGTGATGTACTTGATGGTATTGGTAACGGTTTCGTCGATCTGATCAGCAACACCGTCAAGACCGTCACAACCGAAGAGGAGAGCATCGCAACCCTTGGCAACACAAGTCTTTGCAATCAGGCCTGCTTCTGTGTAGTAGATGGGCAGGAAGATAACATCGCAATCCTTGAGAGCTTCAACCTGGGTGGAGAAGTCTCTGTTGTTTTCAGCATCGAAGCTCTGTTCGTTGTATTCAACGCCCAGTTCAGCCATCTTGGCCTTGAAAGCATCATAGATACCGGTGGAGTAGGGATCGGAGTTGTCATAGATAGCACCGATGTTTTCGAAGTTTGCAGTCAGTTCTTCAGCTGCAAGGACACCCTGGTCGGGATCACCGAAGCATACGCGGAAAGCATAGTCGGAAGCAGCGATAACGGATGCAGCGGAAGCAGAGGGAGTGATGAAGAACACGCCGTCTTCGTCAGCTCTGGAAGCGAAAGATTCGCAGGAACCGGAAGTAACGGAACCCAGAGAAATCTGCATACCTGCTTCGTAAAGAGCATCGTAACCGGTGGAAGCATCAGCAGCAGTGCTCTTGTCGTCCTTCATGTCGAACTTGAAGAGAACACCGTTGAGGCCGCCTGCAGCGTTGATTTCGTCAACAGCAAGCTGTGCACCCTGCTGAACAGAGATACCGTAGGAAGAGGTATCACCGGTAAGCGGGCCGGTTGCACCGATGAAATACTCGGTGTTGTTGGCAGTGTACTGACCGACTACGGAGAAATCGGAAGCAGCATCTGCATCGTTGTCTTCGACGTTTTCTGCAACATTACCGTCGGTAATGGCATCAGCATCGGTGGGGTCTTCATTGCCGCCGCAAGCTGCAAAAGCAACAACGAGGGACAGGCAAAGAAGAAGAGCTAAAATCTTGGAAAACTTTTTCATCTTTTGTTTCCTCCTTAAATTTCCAAAGCTCTTTATTTTTGAGCTTTCAGATAAAAGAAATATATCACAAAAGAAATACAAAGTCAATCATTTTATATAGGATTTTAAAATAAATATATAAGAAAACAGAATTGAAAACTTGCATTCATCCGCACAATGTGATATAATTCTGATAACAAATAAAAATCGGAGTCGCAACATGAAAACAAGAGAATCCGTTGAAAATTATCTGGAAACCATTCTTGTGGAAAGCAAGAGGAAAGAAATCGTCCGTGCCGTGGACCTTTGTTCGCATTTCGGTTTTTCACGTCCGACCGTCAGTGTGATGCTCAAAAAGCTCAGGGAGTCGGGACTTGTGGAAATCGATTCGGGCAATGCACTGCTGCTGACCGAACAGGGAAAAAAGATAGCGGAAGAAACCTATGAACGTCATTGCGTTATCAGCAAAATGCTCATCATGTTGGGGGTTTCTGCAGAAACGGCAAAAGAGGATGCCTGTAAAATCGAGCATGACCTGAGTGAAGAAACCTATGAATGCCTGAAAAAGCATCTTGCAAAATATGAATAAAAAAACAAGGGAACCTGCCGATATATCGCGGCCGAGGTTCCCTTTTTTCATTTGTAAAAAGCTTGTTTTCTGAGTTTTTGCAACACCTTTGACAACGGCAGAATCAGCAAGCCTGCCACCGCATTGCCGACACAGTGCAACACATCGAAAGAGAATCCGGCTGCAATCCACGACAACATCTGCTTTGCATCAAGTCCGAACAGAAGAGCCTGTGCAGGTGCATACAAAACTCCGTACAACAATCCGTGCAACGCACACACAAGCGGATAGACGACGGCTGCTGTTTTGTCTTTCATTGTCTGCGGCAGCAACATGGTAACCGCCCAGAGAACGGTCCAGATGTATGTATAAGGCATCCACCAGAGTGAAAAACCTGCGTACAATCCCTGCAGCACCACAAACAGATACAGCGGAATCAACGCATATTTTCTGTACACAATCGTCAGCAACATGGTGAACATTCCGATCAGGTGTACATTCGGCAAGAACTCCATCAGCTGTTTGGAACAGAACATGAGTGCTGCAAACATGGAAAACACGGCAAGGTCTGCCAGAGGCAACGCACGGACCTTACCGTTCTTTTTTTTACAATTCTCTTTTTTCTCCTGTGAATCAGCCTGCGGTGTAAACGAGTTCATACTGTTCACCGTCAGCAACAGGCGTATCATTGGCACCTGTCATCAACAATTCACCGTTTTTGGACAAAGACCAGTATGCCTTGTCGAGATCATAGTCAGCACGTTCACCGTTGACGTACTTGATGTACAATCCGTAAGCACCCTGCTCACCGTCAACAAGTCCGGCACCTGACAGTGCATCTGCAAGATTGTCGGCATCGGTTCTGACTGTAAAGCTGCGTTCGGTTCCGTCTGCAGCGGTCACCTTTATCGTCAGTTCCGTTTCACCTTCACCGAGAACCGCACCGTCTTCAAATACAGCAGGTTCCGAGTCGCCATCCGAAACAAAAGCCGTATCCGTAACGGCATCGGTTGCATCGTCATTCTGCGGTGTTTCCTGCGTACAACCGCAGAAAAGACACAGAAGACTCAGCAAACAACAAACCAAAGTGAATAGTTTTTTCTTCATTTCTTTTTCCTTTCACAATAAAAAAAATCGTACTCTGCAAAACAGAGCACGACACAAAGAACCCCGAAAAGGATTCTGCTTGTGTGTCGTGTTCCCCTTTTGCCCGGGAACCGTTTCACAAACGAAAGACTGAGCATTCCGACTTCTCAAAATAAGTTACGGTAATGGCTGTTGCTCCGGATTTGCACCGGATTTCCTCAGCACCGCATATGTGCGTTGTATGCGGCCGTATCATCAGTGTGACACGCAGTCGTGTGATTCAGTTGTTTTCATCTTAACAGAACACATCTGTGTTGTCAAGAAAAAAGTGTACCGCAGAAAAGCGAAAAGTGTACCGCAGAAAGGCGATACACTTTCGTAAACCATATATTATGCAGCATCGCCGACATCTTCGGCTTCTGCATCTTCTTCATAGTCTTCGTATTCTTCATCGACAACAACTTCTTCGCCTTCAATGTACTCTTCGTCGTATACTTCTTCATCATATACTTCTTCGTACTCTTCGGCTTCTTCGTCGTCAACTTCTTCAGTTGCTTCGGTTGCTGCGGCAGCTTCCTTTTCAGCGAGCCAGTCATTGTAATGCAGGGTCATCCATTCTTCAAAGCTCAGACCGCTGTCTTTGATGGCATAAGCCATGTCCGCAGAACCGACATAACGCCAGTGCCAGGGTTCGGCTTTCACATCCGTGACAAGTTCCTTTTCTGCCGTATAGCGTTCAATGAATCCGTAGTCGGCAGCATATTCCTGCAGCCATGCATACTCTGCGGTATCCTTGAAGCTTGCATCTGCAACGCCGATGTCCACACCAAGACCTGCATTGTGTTCGCTGCAGCCTGCAGGCAGCTTTTCTTTGCCTGCATACAGGGCGGCATCCGCTGCATCATAGCCGTCGGCAATGTAAGAATCGATCAGTGCATCGAGCAGATGCTGCTGTCTTTCAAGGCTGCGATAGCCGTCAACAGGAGTCAGAAAAACACCCATTGCAAACGCATCCGTGTACATTCTCATAAATGCTTTTGCTGCAGCTGCTTCAAGATAAATGCCGCTGCCTTCCACTGTTTCTTCCAGATAAGGAAGATAATCGGCAGGCAATTTGTTCATTCTGTTGACAATCAGCAAAGGTCTGTCTTCCACTTTGATTTCTTTTTTGATTACATTGGCAGAATCCTCTGCACTTGCGTCGGTTGCATCCGTTGCGGAAGGATCACTTGCCTGTGTCATCACATCGGACGCATTGGTCGGTGCAGGATCATTGTTGCCCGTACCGGGATCCGACAGCAAATACGTTGAAACAAAAAATCCGCCGACACAAAGAAGGACGACAATGAGGACCACTATTATAATAATGGATGTTGTATGTTTCTTTTTCATTCAGAAAACTCCTTAATTATACTGTATATTTTTATATCATACGCGGAAAGCTTAAAAAAGTCAAATATTTTCCCTTTTTTTTTCGCAATACTCTTTTTTTTGCACCGCAATCGGCAAATTTTAGTCATTATGTCTAATAAATATCATTCTTTTTCATCATAAATAACACTCGACTAAATGACATTTTTATGGTATCATGTCCCTAACATAAGGTGAAAGGAAAATAACATGAAAGCATCTGAATCCATTCCTAATTTTACTCCCAAACTCAGGGAGTACACAAATTTTGCAACACGTACAATCAAAAAAGTATGTACGGAAATCGGTCCTCGTCCTTGCGGCTCCGAGGAAGAACTCAAAGCACAGCAGTTTATGGCTGCTCAGGTCGGTGATGCGGCTGATGAAGTGCATACCGAAAACTTTACCGTACATCCCGGCGCATTCTTCGGCTGGATGAAAATTGACGCAGTGCTTCTGCTTTTGGCAATTGCTTGTTTTGCTGTGGGCACTTTGGTTGACGGTCTCGATTTTCTTTGCTACATAAGTCTTGCCCTTGCAGCTGTTGCCGCTGCATTCATGTTCGGCGAATTCCTTTTCTACAAAGAATTCATTGATTTCATGTTCAAGAAAAAAACTTCCCAGAACGTGTATTGCGTACGCAAGCCCTCCGGTGAAGTCAAACGCAGAATCATCATCGGCGGTCACGCTGACTCCTCTTTCGAATGGAGATTCACCCACCTCGGCGGTGCTCCCGCACTGTACGCTTCCCTGATTTCCGCTGCTGTCGGTCTTGTTTACATGGTCGCAGTCGGCATCGTAGCCATTGTAACAAAGGGTGAATACCCGGATGCTCTTGCTTATGTCTGCTTTGCATTCATTCCCAGCTTCATCTGCCTGTTTATATTCCTCAATACAAAAATCAGCGTCCAGGGTGCAAACGACAACCTGACGGGTTGCATGTGTGCTGCCGCTGTGATGAAGTACATGGGCGACAACAACCTTCGTTTTGAAAACACCGAACTCTGGGTTCTGTTCTCCGGCGGTGAAGAAGCAGGTCTTCGCGGAGCCAAAGCTTTTGCAAAGGCACACAAGGCCGAATGTGAAGAAGTGGAAACCATGTTCATGGCACTTGACACATTCCGTGATGATGACGATATGTTCGTTTACAACCGTGATATGTCCGGCATCACAGCACACGACAAACGCTGCTGCAGCCTCGTCAAGAAAGCTGCCGAATATGCTGGCAAAGAACTGAAATACTCCAGCATTTTCTGCGGTGCATCCGATGCTGCCGCCATCACACAGGCAGGCATTCCCTCTGCATCCCTTGCAGCGATGAACCCCGGCCCGCCCAGATATTACCACACCCGTACCGACACATGGGACAACATGAACCCCAGATGCGTTGAAAAGGGTATTCAGATTGCACTTGAATCCGCATATCTTTTCGACGAAAAAGGTCTTCGCGACAATTACGACGATTGATGCAATTTTACCTATTGCAAAAACGGAAACAATTTGATATAATATAAGTTGTTCTAAATAAAGACATCCGAAAGGGGTACTGAGAATGAAAAAATTCACATCCGTTTCCATTGCCTTGCTGCTTGTGTTTGGCACACTGTTCAGCTTTGCAGCCTGTTCAAACGAACCGACCGCAGAGGAAGAACCCACAACCGTATTTGAAAGAATGGAAACCGTTTCGGAAGACTCTGTTGTTTCTTACATCAACTCTTTGATTGAAAAGACCAATGCAGCGGCTCCCGTTATCAATGTAAGCGAAAGCTTCGGCATCAACAACACAATGGCTCTCACCCCTGAAGATTACGAACTGTACCTGCAGGGTGCAGAACGTGCCGGTGACGAAAAACTTGACACGCTTGACGATACCCTCGGTTTCATCAAGACCTATTTCATGGATGGTTTTTCGGCTCCCGTTCCCGAAATCACCGAAATCAAGACCTTTGACGAAGCTGACGTTGCAAGACTTGTAAATTATAACATTTACACTGCAAGAAACTGGACTTCTGAAAACGTCACCAACGAAGAAGGCGAAACCTTCGCTCATGAAGAAGATGCCACGAAGTATCAGTTTGACGAAGACGGCAACGAACTGCTTGACCAGCCTGTCACCAACGATGACGGCACCGTACAGATTTATGAAAACGGCGACATGGTCTCCAAGTCCTTTGTCTGCGACAACAAGCTCAACGTGACTCTTTCTTTCCTTGCTGAACAGGATCCCGAAAACACGGCTCCCGTTTTTGCAGATGCAGACGTCATCAGCAAGTATTTCACCAACACCGTTGACAAGGAATACGTTCTCACCGAACTCGAAAAGGTCAGCTCCGCAATCGTTGTCAGCGATTATGCAGTTGATTACCTTGATTGCAACGTGTTCATCACCCTCGACATGGAAACCGAACAGATCCTTTCCATGAGATTCACAAAGAACGCTTTCGTTACTTTTGATGCACAGGGTGCCGGCAGCTTCGCAGATCTCGGCGATTTCAAGCTTGCTTTCACATTCACCGACACAGTAGAATGTGCATTTGATTATGAAGCAAACGCAGAAGCTGAATCCGAAACCGAAATTGCAGAAGCAGAAGATGCAGAAGCAACCGAAGAAGAAACAGACGCTGCTGAAGAAGCTACTGAAGAAGTAACTGAAGACACTGCAAAGATTTCCGATTCCGACATCGTTGTTGATGAAATCGAAATCGCAACAGAAGAAGCTGCAACTGCAGCAGAAGCTGAATAAGAGCCAACAAACAAATACACAACGAAAGTGGTGCAACCTTTGACGGTTGCACCTTTTTCTGCGAAAGAAACGAAGATATGCAAAACTATTCATTACGAACCATTCAAAACAAAACCGCATTCAAAAACGGTTTCAAAGACGGCATTCCCATCGGTCTCGGTTATTTTGCCGTTGCATTTTCACTGGGCATTGCAGCAAAACACGCAGGTCTGTCCCCTTTTCAAGGGTTCCTTGCAAGCTTTCTGTGTAATGCATCCGCAGGTGAATACGTGGGCTTCACGCTCATCGGTGCAGGTGCGACCTATATTGAAATTGCACTGGCAACATTTGTCGCCAATGCCCGTTACCTGCTGATGAGCTGTTCGATGAGTCAGCGGCTTGATTCAAAAATGCCTTTTATCCACCGCATTCTGATGGGATTTTACATCACGGATGAATTTTTCGGCATTGCAATTGCAAAACACGGCACACTCAACCCCTATTACACCTACGGTGCGGTGTCCTTTGCCGCCCCCTGTTGGGCTGTGGGAACCGCATTGGGTGTTTTGGCAGGCAATTTGCTGCCTGTCCGCCTTGTCAGTGCGTTCAGCGTTGCATTGTTCGGTATGTTCCTTGCCATCATCATTCCGCCCGCAAGAAAAAGCAAAATCCTGTGCGGTCTGATTCTTCTGAGCTTCGTGTGCAGCTTTGCAGGCGGTTACATTCCCGTATTCTGCGACCTTGCAGACGGTACCCGCACCATCATCCTGACCGTTGTGCTCAGTGCATTGGCAGCTTTGATTTTCCCGCGTAAAGAAGAGGACGAGGAGGAACAAAGCAATGAATAAAAATGTGTATATTTACATTGCGGTCATGGCTGCGGTTTCGCTTCTGATCCGTGTGCTCCCCCTGACACTCATCCGCAAACAGATCAAAAACAAATTCATCCGTTCATTCCTGTACTATGTTCCTTATGTCACACTGGCCGTAATGACCTTCCCTGCCGTAATTCATGCCACCCAGAGCACCGTTTCGGGCATTGCAGCCTTGGTGGTCGGACTTGTGGTTGCATGGTTCGGATTCGACCTGTTCAAAACGGCACTGTGCTGCTGCGGCATTGTTCTGATTCTTGAATTGTTTATTGTATAAAGCTGCTTCGGCAGCTTTTTTTGTTATTCACGGACAGTTTTGGGAATTAACGGATCATAATTGCGGTTTGTCGGGGAGTTGGGGAGTCAATCATGGGGACGCACAGACCGACCTCCACCATCCCTTGTCGCCCCTGAAAGGGGAGATGCCCAAAGGGCAGAGGGGTTTACGAAAAGAACAGACTTTATTGACCGTGAAGTGGTAAACTAAAATTGGACACAGAGGGGGTATTTTTTGGACAGATGGTGTATAATGAAAGAACAAGATAAAAGACACCACTGGACATGAATACCATCATAGAGAACAGGAGGTTTACCATG
>JAFSEF010000087.1 GCA_017435865.1 Clostridia bacterium | reverse complement strand
CGACCGCCTGCAAAGAGGGGTTTCGCTGTTTGAAAACAACGCTTCCCCCAAGCTGCTGATGACAGGCGACCACGGCAGAGAGCATTATGACGAAGTCAACACCATGAAACAGTATGCACTCGACCGCGGCATTGACACCAAAGACGTATTCATGGACCACGCAGGCTTTTCGACCTACGAAAGTATGTACCGTGCAAAAGAAATCTTTCAGGCTGAAAAAGTCATCATCGTCACCCAGCAATACCACCTTTACCGTGCCGTATACATTGCCGAAAAACTCGGTCTGGAAGCATGGGGTGTCGCCTGCGATTACCGTGAGTATGCAGGGCAATTCATGCGTGACGTACGCGAAGTGCTCGCAAGGGTCAAGGACTTCGGAATGTGCCTTGTAAAACCCGAACCGACCTACCTCGGTGAAGCCATCCCCATTTCGGGCGACGGCACACTGACGGACGATAAATGAATTGAACAAGAAAACGGCTTCGCCGTAACGCGGCGACCGTTTTCGATTCGTCCATCTCCGAGCACGTGAAGCGTGCGTTCGGAGGGACATACAATATTTTTTTACTTTATAGAAAACGCAGTTTCCTATAAAGTACCAAAAACAAAAGCTGTCTGCTCTCTCCCTGCACGGAGAAAGCAGACTTTTTTAGCTTATGTCGGCATGCCCAGACGGATCGCAAGCCAGCCCAGTACAAGGCTCAGGATGATATTGACAATGCTGCTCAGGAGATTCGCACCGAAACGGTCCTTTTTCTCGACAGCGGCTTTGATGTGTTCAAGGTCCTGCTTGATGAGGGCAAAGGAAGTCGAGCCGAGGGCAAGCTCGTGTTCGTGGCGTTCGACCGTTTTTTTCAGTTCACGCACCGCTTCACAGGGACAGGGAGCTTTTTCATGCGTGCTGCGTACAACAGGATCCGTCATCAGAAAGCAGTCCTGTCTGTGGGATTGTTGAGAATGCCGAATGCAATGAGCACGGTGCAGACGGAGTTGACAATCGCATCAAACTGTGCACAATCAATTCCGATTTTCTCAAACAAACCGAAGGCATTGAGAATCACCGTAAGGGCACCGAACACCGACACCCAGACAGCCCGGCTTTTGAGTCTTTCCTGCAAAGAAATGCCGCTGTCCTGCTGCTTGGCGGTATCCTGTATTTTGTTTTCCTGCATACTCAGCTCTCCAATCCTGCACTCTTCCGCAAAGCAAGTCTTGCATCCTCTGCCGTGATTCTGCCGTCCCCGTCCATGTCGGCAGCCTCTTTCTGCAGCGGTGTGAATTTTTCCAGTCCCGCTGCTGCACGCAGAATCAGCCGTGCATCTTCTTCTGTGACTTTGCCGTCCGCATTCACATCGCCCATGACCACGGTGGGTTCTTCGGGTTCTGCAGGCGGTTCGGGTGTCTGTGCGGCAAACCCGTTGAGTCCCAGCCGTCTGATGGGCGTTGTGAAGTCCTGATAGACATAGTTCATGTCCACATTGCCCGTGATGCCGTCCACGCTGCCCGTGCTGCTGTACTGCCAGATGCCGTAGCTGCCTTTGTAGGTCACGGCCGCAGCCCACTGTGCAAGCCAGAGCGTATACCGCGACAGCACAGACATATCAAGCAAATTGTTCACCCACCATGTCGATGTGTAAAAGCCTGTGAAATAGCCTGCTTTTTCCACGGTGCTGCAGAAGCGGTCCACAACAGCCGTCAGCTTTGCTTTGCCGAGATTCTGCATATTCTGCGGATGCACACCCGCTGCGGTGACGTCGTGGTTATCTTCCACATCGTAATAAACGGGCAGCTCAAACTGCTTGTCTTTCAGAAGCGAAAGAACGAAAGCAGCTTCGCGGTCTGCATCCGCTTCGGAAGTAGCGACCGCATAATAATATGCTCCAACACGGAGTCCTGCCTCCTTTGCGTTTTTGTAGTTTATTTCAAACTTATCATCCTTGTTCAGCGACTGTGCACTGCCGTAGCCTGTGAAGCCGCAGCGGATGATACAGTTGTCAATACCCGCAGCCTTGACTTTTTTAAAATCAATGTAGCCGTTGTGGGTACTGACATCAATACATTTTTCTGCCAAAAAAATGCCTCCTTTAAAAAACAATCAGATTTGAAGCGTAATGTCACGGATATCCGTAAAACAACTCCAGTTTTCACTTGCCTTGTACGCATTCAGATACGTGGAAGGCACATATACGCAACAACCTTCTGCAGGCAAAACCGCACCCAGCTGGTTATCGTTGATCACTTCGAATCCGACAAGACCACTGTGTCTGAGAATGAGTGTGCTGATGTTTGTCGAACCCGTAAAACACGCTGCCGGAAGCGAACTGAGACCTGTGCCGATGTCAACCCTTTTCAGGGCTGCGTTCCCGTCAAGGGCACCGCTTTCAATGGTTTTCACCCCGTCACCGATGACAATTTCGAGGAGATTCGGATAATTATTGAAAGCATCCGCAGAAAGAGTCTGCACATTGTTCCCGACAATGATTTTTACGATGTTGTCCTTGTATGCTTTCCACGGATACTCAATTACGGAATCGATCTTCATATTGGTGTCACCCAGAACATACAGCACACCGTCCTGCGTGATCTTCCAGAACAGGTTTTCTTTCGCGAACCCCCATGCAAGCAACGATTCAGCCTCATACAAACACTTCTTGCCGTTGTACACGGCAAGGACGGGAGTTTTGCCGCAGAACACATTTGTCACTGCTGTTTTGCCGCAAAAAATATGCCCATTCGCCATCAGTCATCCTCCACCAGAAAGGTAATGATCTGATTGTCACTATAAGCCGGTACGGTAGTGCTGACCTCAAACTTCAAACCGCCCATTCTGTCATATACACATTTTGCAGACGGACACTGTGCGTGTGTGGAATTGACAGACAGCGAGCGCACAATTCCGCCCTGCAGCAATGACAGCACCTGCTGAAAGCTCTGATAGTCTGCATCGTTGTTGAATTCGGATACATTTTCGGGAATGTTGATTTCCCCGATACTCTGTTTTATTTTATTCTGCAAAGCAGCGTACGTTACAATATCCATCCGTTTACCTCCACGCTCCGTCGCTCAGGAATTTTACTGCACCTGTTTTCATGCAGAAGCAATAGCTGCCGTCTGCAATGCCGCTTACGGGAAGTGCGGAAACCGCGGTTTCATCCTGTTCGTAATAGCCCACCAGGCAATCATACTGTCCGATGGCTGCCTGTGCTACGGAATCGGACACCGTCAGCTCCACCCCCACGGGAATAGAATAGATTGTTTTTTCACCGTTTTCGGTAACCTTTACCTGTACTTCACCACTGCATTTGTTGCCGGTGATGATCGTCAGTTTTTTCATAAACGTCCTCCTTTCAGTTTATGCACGGGAATGATCTTGTGCATCTTCAAGAAAACGGCTTCGCCGTAACGCGGCGACCGTTTTCGATTCGTCCATCTCCGAGCACGTGAAGCGTGCGTTCGGAGGGACATACAATATTTTTTACTTTATGGAAACGCAGTTTCCTATAAAGTAAAAAAATCAATTTCGACTTCATTGTCGGGGAAAGCAAGAATGATTTGTGTCATGCCGTGTCCTCCCCGTTTGCAATGCGGTCATACACGGTCAGCTTGCCGTCCTCGGCAGGCAACAGGCAGTGTGCATTTCCGTCGCTGTCATAAAAAAGCAGCTCCCACGCATAATTGCCTGCGACCACCTGTTTGCCGCCAAGGTCATACCGCAGTGTACAGTGGGTGTCCGAAGCATCCCCCGTACCGTCTGCCGTCATGACTTCGCGGACAAAAACAGCACCGTCATCGGTCAGCAGCACCGTCCTGAAAACAAGGTATTCGCCCTCTGCAAGCACCTTGTTCCTGATTGTGAAGCCTGCCTGCAACACACAGTCACAGGCGGTTGTGATTTTTGCCATTTTACATCCTTTCCTTTACCACCGGCTGCCGCTTGTCAGGGCATTGATGATCTGATTTTTTCCCTTTTCGGTGAGCTGTCCGTAGGCAATCTGACGGTCAAGGTACCTGACAAGTGAATAATAACCGTAGTAACAATAGGTTTCTTCCGCCGTATTCTGAATGGTCACGCTGATTTTTTCGGGTGCATTCTCTTTTGCGGCGGCTTCTTTTTCGAGTACGGATACATCCGCACCGAGCTTTTTGAGATACGAGAAATCTCCGAGCTGTGCCATTTTGAAAGCAAAGTCATAGTCCGCTTTTTGTTTTGCCTGCTGTGCTTCATAGGCATCCTTGTCGCGGTCGTACTGCTCGTTTTCGTCTTTACGCTGCTGCTCTTTTTCGTCCTGCAGGCGGTCATACGCTGTCTGTTCGGCTTCCTTTTGTGCTTTCTTTTCGTCCTGCTGACGGTCATACGCTGTCTGCTCGGCTTCCTTTTGTGCTTTCTTTTCGTCCTGCAGGCGGTCATATTCTTCGCTGTCAAGACCGTTGAGCAGCCGTATGAGAGCAAGACGGTCACTGTTGGCATCGGTATGACGTTTGTAGGCAGCATCATACATTTCGGTGCCGCGTTCATTGAGCATATCCATGTAGCTGTTGTAGGTCTGTGCGGACACGCTTTCGGCATACGAATTTGCATAACCGCCTGTCAGGGCAGCAGCCCCTGCATAGGCATTGCGTGCACCTGCAAGACCCTGACGGGTATAGGCATCGCGGTACTGTCGGTAAAGAGCATCCGCGTTCAGGTCGAATGCAAACGGCTCCGCATTCAGAAGGCCTTCGAGCAGCTCGTCACGCATCTGTGCATAGCTGCCCGTTTGCTTTTGCTCCTGTTCGAGCAGCTCTTCTTCCTTTTTTTTGACACTCATTTGCTCACCTCCTGCATCTGCTTACGCAAAGAGATGACCTCTGTATACAGATGTTCTGTCAGTGTCAGCAACCTGCGGACCATAAAATGCAGTGCATCGTCAGACCGCGACGAACGGTTGTTCTCATTGGTCATACGCATCTTCTCCTTTCACCTGTTCATATTCAAAACCGATCTCCTGAATCGTACACATTCCGCTGCCCGACAACAGAAACTGCAGGCTTGTACACGGCAGCACGTTCACACGCATCATCCTGCGTCGCTGACCGTAACCGACAAACTTGCCGACTTCGCGTTTTTGTCCGTTGTCGGTAAGCACCTGCACGCTGAGATTTGCACCTGCTTCAAGGCAAAAACGGATATACACATTGCGGATTCTTTTGCATTCCGCGGAGTCATCGTCCAGCGGATTGGTCAGGGCATACCACGCACAATCACGCAGCGGCTCATACATATAATCGCTTTCATCCGTACCGTCTGCAAGCAGACAGTTTGTACTCTTGCCCGGTGCGTTGACGTCGCTTACGCAGATGCAGTACCACAGAATCTGCACACCTGCCAGCGTGACCGATTGCGGCAGACAAAGCATATACAGTGCATTGCGTTGTGTTATGAAAAACTGCGTTTTGAAACGGTCATCCTCGCTGAACCATGTGTCCGAGCCGATGTCAAAGACGGCGATTCTGCGTTTGCCGTCCGCCCAATCGGCTGCAAGGTAATACTTTTCTCCGAGCACACCGCCTGCGGCATTGTTCAACGCTTCCACGGGAAAACCGTCGCAAAGACGTGTGCAGACATTGCCGTTGGTTCTGTAAACACCGTCCACACCGCAATAGACAATCGCCGTCCCGAGCTTTGCAATGCTTCTCTCACAGCCTGCCCGCACACCGTGTACCTGCTGCTCACTGACACGGAAATTGGCAGGAAACAAACCGCTGACGGACACCATGTGATTCTCTTTGAAAAACAGGATGTCATCAAACAAAACGGCGGCACCCGTGAACGCACCCGGACAACCGAGGGAAGCACGGTAGCAGTCTGCTTCCCCTGTACCGAAACGGTGCCATGTCATCGGATCTCCGGGGGCACTGCAGAAAATCTCATTGACGAAATTGCCGTTGCCGTCATCACCGTAGCGGCACGCCCAGATGCGGTTGTTGCATTCGACGGCAAAATCCATAACGGGACATTTGCGTTCGATCACCGTTTCGGAAGACGGCACACCGATGGGATATTCAAACGTGCCGCTGAACACAACGTAAGACCGTTCTGCGTGCAGAAGCACGGTGCTTACATTCTGCACAAAAGGTTCGGCATGGATGGTGACAAGATCGCCTGTCTGAAAACCTGCCCCGATGTTTGCAGCCGTCAGATACAGCCTGTCAGGCTCATAGACTTCCCAGCCTGTTGCGGCAAAATAGCGTTTGACAACGGATTGCATACCGCTTGTATCGACCCAGTATTCACCCTCTTCGGGTTCTTCGGGTGCTGCGGAAGAAGCTGCCGAAAACCAGATCGGTCTGCCCTCTTCGGTGCACGGGCCGCAGTATACGCGGTTTTCGCCCGAAGCAAAGCGTCTGCCGACCGACAGCACCTGCCAGGATCCGCTTTCACGGTGCAGGTACAAGCCGTCGGGTGCAATGAAAAGATCCTTCCCGACAGGAATGAGCTGTTTGCGGTCGGAGGGAGTCAGCACAACATTTTCCACGGGTCTGCCGCCGATGTAGAGTTCGGTGTCGGTTGCCCAGCAAAGACCTTCCGCAAGGGAGCAGGCACCGCGTATGTATTTTCCGAGCGGAAAAAAACCGCTTTTTTCGGCATCCGTTGTGCCGTCACTGAGCCGCCATCTGCCGCGTTCGGGTCGCACTTTCCAATAAGGCAGCCCGTCTGAGGTCAGGTTGCTGCAATCCTGCAGGCTGCCCGGCGGTGCAAAACTGCTGCGGTCAATGCCGTACAGCGGTTTCACGCGGCACGTTTTTTTGCCGACGTTCTTCTGTTTTGCATAATGCAAACCTGTTCCCCCTTTCAGAACGTGATGACAGCCTTCTGCAAAGGCATATGCTCACGGTTGTATTCGGCTGCAAAGGAATCAAACGTCAGTGCGGCAAGCTGCATACAGTTGTTGTACTGTGCGGCGTTGGAACGCACAAGCTCAAGCATGGCGTGCATGTATTCGATATACAGCTTGTCAAACGGAAAAGGAACCAGCAATTCCGTATTGCCCGGTGTTGCCATGATGTAGCCCGTAAAGGCGGTCGGCGGTGCACCTTCATGCAAAGCAATGATCTCCTCATGGACCCTGCCGTCGAGTTCGGACAGCCATTCGATTTTGCGTTCATAAGGGATTTCGTTCGGATACAGGGTATCAAAACGGGAAATTGCCATTCTGATCGTCATAGTGCATCCCCTTATGTGTTGGCAACGGAGCTGATGAACTGTTCGGCTTCCTGTCCTGCCTGTACGGAATGGGCAATGACCTCTGCAAAAGCAGGCGGCACTTCCACGGTTTCACCCTTGCGGATGAGCATTCTTCTGCCGTTGACGGCAACAAAAAGGGCATCGTCATTTTTGTCGGTTTTGGGAATGAATACGGGAACGGTTGCGGTTTCAAGTGTTTTCTTTTTCTGATTAGCCATAATAATAAACTCCTTCAATTTGTTTTGTTATGACAGGATGCGGTTGTGCCGCACCCTGCCTGTGGTGTCCGATTTACAGGGACATCAGTTGGTTTCCGCGGTGGCGGAAAATTCGCTGCCGGATTCGTAACGAAGCAGGTATTCTTCGATGAGTCGCTTGGCAACCTTGGTTGCTTTCCAGCCCACGGAGCTTCTCTGGTTGAGAGGATCATTGCCGTAACCGCGCTGCTTGACAATGTGTTCAAGACCGCCGCCTTCGACATCGGTGACACCGTAGGCATTTTCGCCCAGGAACAAGGTGCAGAAGACCGCACTGCCGTCCTTACCGCCGCCTGCACCGCAGATGAGATCACCTGCTGCAAGGCTTGTTACGGCAGTACCGAGATGAATAAAGGTTTCACCGCCCTCGGAAGTGACAGAGGTGATGGTGTTGGCAACACCGTTGACATAACAATCAACAGGCTGTGCAAAGCTGACAGGGGTCATGGTTTCGCTGACCTTGATCTTGGAGGAAGAAGAGGTGACGGCGGTCTTGACGTGCAGACGGCTCAGACCGTCACCGATCTCACACGGGCCGTAGATCTTCGCTTCGGTGGATTCCACAAAACGCACACCTGCAAGCGTACCGACTTCACCACGCAGAATGGTCTGCGGATCGGCATACTTCTGAATACCGATCCACTGTTCGCCTGCATCCTGCATGAGGTCATAGGCAACGTAAGGATGGATAATGGCAACGTAGCTGCCGCCGAATTTGGGTGCGTTCATCGCCTTGAGTTCCGCTGCAGCACGGAAAACATCCTTCACACGCAGACGGCAGTTGGCGTTGATGTCTGCACGGGAGGTGATTTCGGTGACGGTGTCGCCCTCAACAGAGGGTGCATAGCAGACGTTGGTACCGCCGACGATTTCGTTTCTGACAACGGTGTCAAGTGTCAGACCTGCCTGCCCTGCAAGCTCCTTGGTGGCTTCGACAATGGTGTTGTCCACCGCAGTCAGTTCAAGCATATCGGTCTGTTCGATGTAGTCGCCGTACTGATCGACCGTGCAGGTCACACCCGTAACGGAAAGCTTGTTGCCTGCAGGGGTAATGCCTTCGGTGATGGCGGTGAGTGCCTTGGGAAGTCGGGAGAACTTGCGGAACTGAATGGTCTTGCCGTTGTTGGCGGGAATGGGTCGCTTCTGACCGAACTGTTCGTGGACAAGATTGGCACTTGCAAGGGTGATGAGTGTCTTGTCGTAGAATGTTTTCATTTCCGCAGAGAGGGTATTGGCATCGGTGATGTTGCCGTTTTCCATCAGACCGCCCGTGGTGTTGATGACATCTCCTGCTGCAAAAAGCTGCAAATTAAAAAGTTTCATAAAAATAATCTCCTTTCAGATTCAAAGAAAAAATATACTTGCTCAGAATGTAACTTTGTCGCCCTTGCCGACCCGTTCAAGAATACGGATGATATCGGCCTGTGTGAGGGCATCCACACGTTTTTCCGCAGGCAACTGCGTCCGTTTTTCGGAAAGTCCGTTTTCAAGCGGACGGTTGGCACCCGTACGGAAGCCTGCGGCGGTTTTTTCGGCTGCTTTTGCGGCAGCATACTGCATGGCGGTGGTGAGAATCTGCGGCAGATGTGCCACCTCGTATGCCTGCCTGACATCTGCACCCGCACGCAGAAGGTTTGCAAAGGTTTCGTTGGTGTTGTACTCGGCATGGAAAGAAAAAGAGGGGTAAAATTCCTGCATTTTTTCCTCCTGTGCAAGCCAGTCACGCATCCGTTCCCTGCCACGCATACGGATCTGCTCACGCAGACGGTCGATTCTTTCGTCGCCGCCGAAAACAGGGTCGGGTTGTTCTTCGTCAGGCTGTGCGTTGCTCTCCTGCTGAAGTACATCCGTGACGGGTTGCGATTCCTGTTCGTCTGCCGCATTGTCTGCATTTTCCGCAGCTTCTGCAGTGCCCTGTGTTGCCTGTGCACCCTCTGCTCCCTGCGAAAAATACTGCAAATCAAAATACATCATACTTTCACTCCTTTTTTACTGTTTTCTTTCCTGCAGGATATGTTTTCGGGGTACTCGTCCTGTACCGCACACAAGCCTGCATACACGGTTTCAAAGACCGTCCGCACCGCTGCGGTCTGTTTGCCGCTGACCGCTGCACGGAAATAGCCGTCACTGTACTCGCAGAAATGCTCCGTCAGCAGACCCTGTTCATCCATCAATCGCAGCCCCTGTGCGAGTGCCATGCAAAGTGCCGAAATGCCAGCACACACAATGTCTTTTCCGTACTCCGCATAACACGCATGACCGTGACAGCTCAGAATCAGTGCATCGGGTGTACGGGTAAAAACAACATTCGTCATATCTGCGTTTCTCCGTTTTGAGCAGACTGTGCAAAGGCAGCGGCATTTGCAGCAGCGGCCGCCTGCTGTGCTTCATATTCCATGCCGTTGCGTGTGATGGCGGAAATGAGTCTGTCCTTGTTTTCAATGTCCAGCAGCTCAAGACACGCGAGTGCCTGCTTGTAACGGGCAGGATCAAACATACCCATCTGGAAAAAGTTGATGGCATCCTGGTTTTGTGCCGTACGTGAAAACGGATTCATCTTGTGTGCCTTGACACGGACATCAAACACGGGCATACGGTCGCCGTATTCCACACCGAAATCGCCTGTCTGCGGACGGGCAAGCAATGCAGAATTGTCAAGCGAAACGAACTGCTCAATCCCGTTGGGATCGGTGATACGCAGCATACGCGGTGTGTTGTAGAACTGTCGGATCAGCTCAATGACAAACAGGCACAGCTCCGAAAAAGAACGGTAGGATGCGTTGACCATGCTGCGTGAAAGCTTGCTGCCTGCCTCCTGCAGAGCCGAAATGGCAACACCCGAGGTAACGCCGCCCATGGTGCCGCCCTGTGAGAAATCGCGGTTGGCACTCGTTTCCTTGAGTTCTTCAATTTTGCTCTGCAGAACGGTCAGATACACACCCGGCAGAGGTTGGGTGTCGATTTCACGCAGGCTTTCCTCACCGAGGGACGAGCCGCTGACGTGTACAAAATCCTTGTCCCAGTCGGCAAATTCCGCTTCGTTGACTGCACCGTCGGTACGGGTAAAATAACGCCGTCTGGCAGCCATGCGTGCGTTGCGGAGCACTTCCGTACCGAGCACGTCGATTGCCTCCTGGGCATCCTTCATAACGTCAATGAAGCCGAAGCCGACAGGCGATCCCTCCTCGTTGTACAGCGGATCGAACACAAAGGGATATTTTCCGTGGTCATAGTAACCGCGTTGTGCATATTGCGGATCGTTCTCCGATGCATACAACACTTCGCTGCCGACAAACTTGCAATAATGCAGCACCTGCTGTCCGTTGACACGCTTTTTGTAGTACCAGTCCACAACAGCGGACTTGTCACCGTTTTCGACGGCATCGTCGCTGATGTACTGTTTGATGTCCACCAAGGGCTGCGAAAGCTTGCCTGCAAGGAAGGGATAGGTTTCGATCAGCGTTTCGTTGTCGGTGATGCTGACGTGGAACAGGTGGCGGCTGTCCTGAATTTTTCTGATGCCGGGTTCCCAGAACAGGTTCAGCAGATCCGTCTGTGCAATCTCAATGTCACCGAGACCGCGGTCAGCCTGCGGATTCCACAACACGGCATACACCGCCGTACCTGTTTTGAGCTTGTACATGGTCGCATCCGAATACACACGTTCAAAACCGTTGTTTTCAAGGATGACAGGGACAACCTTGCTGAGGATTTCGGCGGCAGGGATATCGGATTCCTCACGGGGCAGCACTGTGCATTCGGGAAGTGCATCCATAAAATCGGCGTGTTTGGTGGCAATGGAATTGAACAGCCACGCAGATGCGTTCTTTTTTCTGTCACCGGCGCGACGATCCCAGTGACGCATACGGAACCACATCTCATTTTCAACAATCCGTTGTTCAAGCGATGCTTTGCCTGCCTTGTAGCGTTCGAGAATGCGTGCCGCTTCACGGACGGTTTCGGCAGTGACAACTGCAGCGGATTGGTTCGGGGTTTCTTTCATTGATTCTCTCCTTTCGGTTTTCAGCGGTAGGTGTAAGGGGCATACCGCACACGTTGGTCAAGCGGATCATCACCCAGTTCATACGTGTTCTGCACACGCACGGGTGTAACGGGCCGCGACATACAGAAATAGCGGAAAGAATCCGCAAAGTGATCCTCCATGTGCGTGTTGAGATCTTCGGGGTCGGTTTCGGAAAACTGCAGCAGCGGCAGGGTACGGATGGCATGGCGGCAGGTATTGAAGAAATAGACCATCGGAAAGCCGTTTTCGTCAAAAGCGAGCCTGTAGTGACATTGCATCCAGCCCGACAGACGGCGGTTGTCCCCTTTTGAAAAATACACAAAGTGGCGGTCGGCACTGTCAATGACGGCATTTCCGCGTGAGTCATCCCAGATGGACGGGTCCGCAACCCCTGTGATGCGGCGGTTTTTCAGCCACCGATGCTCACACTCAATGCGTCTGATCTCCTTGAAAATGCGGTCCGGGTACCAACGCACACCCTCGTCGGGATTTGCCGTGCAGCCGTAAAGCTGCAGAATCAGATACGCTCTGCCGTCATAATCGATCGCCCACCAGTCACAGGAAAAAGGTTTGGAATAACCGAAGTCGAACGAACGCACAATGTTCCAGTCGGACGGTACTTCAAAGGGTTCAATGACGTGTGTCCAGCGGCGGTCGGCATAGTGTTCGGGACGGTCGGCAAACTCCTCAAAAAACTGTCCTTCAAAAATGTTCCAGTCACCTTCCAGCCATGCTTTGCGGAGTTTGGGCGGCAATGCTTCGAGCTGTTTTACATAGTCGGGGTCGCTTGCAAGCAAGGCTTTGTTGTCGGTGACAAGGGACTGGATGAAAGAATATTCCTGTGCGTTTTCACCCATGTTGTAGTTGCGGTCAATGAACAGCCGCTTGACCCAGCCGTGACCTTCCCCACCGGGATTGCAGGTCAGGTAAATGCGTTTCGGGAACTTGTTGACACCGCGTACACAGGCTTTGAATCGGTTGTACTGTTCTTCGCTGAGCTGCGTTGCTTCATCCAGAAACAGCACGTCCACCTCTGTTCCCTGGTACTTGTCAACATCCTTGTCCGTCTGACAGTGACGGAACAGAATGACGCTGCCGTTGGGAAAATGAAACTCTTTTGCCGTTTCCTTGTAGACGGCAAAGGAAGAGAGCATTTCACGCATGGGGACAATGTGATTTGCCCTGAGTTCGGGATAGGTGTGTCGCACGATCATGATTTTGATGCCCGGATATTTCAGGCACAAAAGAATCGACTTCACACGCACCGCCCAGCTTTTGCCGCCGCCTCTGGCACCGCCGAAGGCAACATACTTGTGCGTATCACGCAAAAATAATTTCTGTTTTTCATTCGGTTCGGGGAAACAGAGTATTTTTTCCATGCTTTCTCCTTTCAGTTTGTGTAGTCATCGGAATTGACAAAGCGTACCGTGATTTCGTCGGATGCACTCTGTACGGAAGTCCGCTCTCCGATGCTCCTGACAAGAGCCGTCAGCTCCTTTGCTGCCCCTGTCAGTTCTTTGATGCTGCGGACCTGTGCGGCATCGCTGTCCTTGGCTGTCGCCGCCTCGTGCAATGTCCGGACAAGAGCCGCGGCGGTTTCAAGAAGGCTGTCAAGCAATGCATCGGCACAATTTTTCGGTTTCTTTTTCAAACATAAATCTCCTTGTGTTTTTTTGCCCGTCCGACAGCATCTGAAGAATACCGCAAAACGCAAAAAAATTCTGCCCCGGTTTACGGAGCAGCAAGTGCCGAAAAGCCTTTGATATCGGGCTTTGCGGGATTTTAAAATTTTAATTTTTTGCAAAAAAAACCTTGTCTCCACTGCCTGATTTTACTTAAAACGATCCGCTTAACCCTCTTGTCGCAACTGCTTGATTTTACTTAAAACGATCCGCTTAACCCCTTGTCGCCCCTGAAAGGGGAGATGCCCAAAGGGCAGAGGGGTTGACACGGCAAGAGCAGACTTTGTTGAACGACTTTGTGCAGACTCTGTTAACCCCTCTGTCACTTCGTGACATCTCCCCTTTCAGGGGCGACAAGGGCGAAGAGACCAACTTTGTGCAGACTTGGGTGAACCCCTCTGTCACTTCGTGACATCTCCCCTTTCAGGGGCGACAAGGGATGGTAGAGGTCGGTGAAGTGCGTAACCGCCAATCAGGGGCGACAAGTGTTTGAGAGGATAATTTACTTAGATGTCATTCCGACTCTCTGTCACTTCGCCGCCAAATCTGCTTTCGTTGCTCTCGCCGCCAAATCTGCTTTCGTTGCGGTGTTGCTTTTTTATAATTAAAAGTGTATAATATTATAATACCCGCAGATGTTAATAATAATTATATATAAAAAGCAGAGGACAGTTTTATGACCGGAGCCGAAAAATACAGACTCTTCGCATCGCTCTCACAAGTCAGCCGCACAGGCTGGGTGCAACGCGGTGTGCAGAATCCCGAAAGCGTTGCCGAACACATTTACGGCTGCTGGTTGCTTGGCACCTTTTTGCTGCCCGAACAAGACAAGCATCCCGATTACGACAAACAGGACATTCTTGCCATGCTTTTGCTGCATGACCTGCCCGAAGCGATCACGGGGGACATTCCGCGACCCGTAAAAAAACAGAACCCGGACTATTATGACCGACTTGAACGCGAAGCTGCCGAACGCAGCCTGCTGTCGGGCGAGTGCACACCGCAGCAACGCACCTTGTGGCAGCAGTGGGACACACAAAGCACCTACAACGCACTCGTTGCCAAAGACATAGACAACCTGCAGGCCATTTACACATTCTGCTGCCTGCAAAAAAACGATCCGTCCCTGTTTACGGACGAAGATACGGCCGCATGGTTGCAGGGATTGCAGCAGCTTAAAACCCCGACCGTGCAAAAAATTGCAAAAGAACTGATGAAAGAAAGAGAGTCCGATGTATAAATACGAATTGCATTGCCATACAGCCGAGACCAGTGTCTGTGCCACCGCACCTGCAGCAGACGTTGTCAGAATGTACCGCGAACACGGCTACGACGGTCTGGTAGTGACCGACCATTTTTCACCCATGACCTTTCCGCTGACAAAGCTGTTTTGTCCGCAAAAGCACACCGACTTTTACTTCCGCGGTTACCGTGCCGCCAAAGAAGCCGCCGAGGGAACCGACTTTACCGTGCTGCCCGGCTGCGAAATCCGCTTTTATGCCACCATCAACGACTATCTTCTGTTCGGAGATGTACAGCGGTTTCTGCAATCCAACGGCAACCTGTTGAGAGCCTATCCGAAAAAACTGTCCGCACTGTGCCGCGAACAGGGCATTGTGATGATTCAGGCACATCCCTTCCGTGAATGGATGACCTGCTGTGACCCGACACTGCTTGACGGCGTGGAAGTCCTCAACGGCAAGGACAGTCCCGAAGAACGCGAAAAAGCCCGTCAGTGGGCAAACGAAAACGGCATCCGCCTGCAAACGGGCGGCGGTGATTTTCACCACACCAAAAAGCCGCGTATGGGCGGCATTCTCACCGATTGCAGACTCGATTCGGTTGAAACACTCGTGCGTGTGCTGCGAAACGGTGAATTTGAAAACATTCTTCCCGAATCGGAAATATAAAATAAAAAAATTCATTCCGGAGGTGCATTCTTTTGATCCACACCAATCTTCCCACCGCAGACGATATGCAACTGCTTGCACGGCTTTGTCCGCAGCTGTCCGCACGTGACCTGCCGCTGCGTTTTTCTTACGGCGGACAGACCGTACGCGGCATGACCGATGCGTTCAAGTGTGTCTGTCACAAAGAACGCATCTCATCCGAAATTGTCCGCACAACCTGGTCGGGCATCGACAAAAACGGTCTTGAAATCCGTGCACAACTGACAAAGTACCGGGATTTTCCTGTGTATGAATGGTGTTTTTTCTTCACCAACCGCAGCAGAAAAAACAGCCTGCACATCAAAAAACCGACCATTGCCGTGCAGTTTGACGGACAGCATCCGACCCTTGAACATTCCAACGGCGACAACTGCAGAAAAAGCGGTTATTCCGTTGTCACCGACCCCGTCAACGAACAGATCACGCTTGCACCCGAAAACGGAAGATCCTGTTTCGGTGCATTCCCCTATATGCGGCTTGATTTTGACAGCTACGGCCTTGACCTTGCCATCGGCTGGCCTGCACAGTGGGAAGCTGTTTTCACCCCGAACGAAACGGGTGTTTCCCTGCGTGTGTCGCAGCAGTCCTTCAATGCCTACCTCAAACCCGGCGAAAGCATCCGCACACCCCGTCTGACCGTTCTTTGCTTCACGGGGGACGACAGCCGCGGCAGAAACCTGTGGCGGCGGTGGTATCTCAGGCATATTCTCCCGCGTGAGAAAAACGGTGAGGGTATGCGTCCGCGTCTGTTTGCACACACGTACCGCATCAACGACATGGACGAATTCACAGGCATCACCGAAGACAATCAGCTGCGTGCGATCAACGAATATGACCGCCGCGAAGCAAAACCCGATGCATGGTGGATCGATGCAGGCTGGTATCCCTGTGACGGCGAATGGACAACCACCGGCACATGGAAAGCCGACAAACAGCGTATGCCTGCAGGACTGGGTCCCATCGGCAAGCTGTGCAAAGAAAAAGGCATGGATCTGCTTTTGTGGTTTGAACCCGAACGCTGTAAAAAAGATACACTGCTTTACAAAGAGCATCCCGAATGGCTGCTGAACCTGACCGATGCCGAGGGCAACGAAGACAACAACTACCTTGTCAATTACGCTGACCCCGATTGTCTTGCTTACATGACAGACCTGCTCGACAAACGCATCAAGGCATACGGTGTGACCATCTTCCGACAGGATTTTAATTTTACCTATACCGTCCCCCTGCAGTACTGGCTGCAGCACGAAGAAGAAGGCAGAACGGGTATGCTCGAAAACCTGCACACACAAGGACTTCTGCAGCTCTGGGATTCGCTGCTTGAACGCAATCCGGGTCTGCTGATTGACTCATGTGCATCGGGCGGCACACGCAATGACCTTGACATCATGCGCCGCAGTGTACCGCTGCAATATACGGATGTGGGTCTGCGTAACCACGTCCTCAAACAAAAACAATACAGGCTGATGTTTGAATGGATTCCCTACTTCCGTTCACACGTCATGAACGGGGACAATGCAGAGGGCGGTTACGAACCCGAAAGCAACAAACCGATGGACGAATTTGCCTACCACTCTGCCATGGTACCCGCCATGACCACCATGCTCGAATACAACGATCCCGAACCCCTGTTTGAACTGACACGCAAAATGGTCCCCATCTGGAGAAAAGCCGCGACCATGCAGCTCAGCGGTGACTATTATCCGTTGAGTGAATGCAACAACGACCCCAAAGACTGGTATGCCGTGCAGTTTGACTGCCCCGAAAAACACGAGGGCTACATTCAGATCATCCGCAACACACAGGCCGCACAGCCGCGGTTCAACATCCGCCCCAAAGTCCGTCCGGGCAGAAAATACCGTCTTGTCAATGCCGTCACGGGCGAAACCGTGATGCTGACAAGCTCACAGCTCGAAAAAGGACTGCAGTTCTACCTTGAAAGACGCAGTGCGGAACTGTGGTTTTACCGTCATGAACGCCAAAGTGAGGAAGAATAATGGCAGGAACACTTTATATTGTCGGCACTCCCATCGGGAATCTGTCCGACCTGTCCCCGAGAGCACTCGAAATACTGAGCACCTGTGATTTCATTGCAGCCGAAGACACCCGCGTAACACGCAAGCTGCTGACCCGGTTTGATTTTAAGAACGAACTGGTTCCCTACCATGAGCACAACCGCAAACAGGCAGGTGAGCAGATTTCGCAACGTCTGCTTGCAGGCGAAAGCTGTGCACTTGTGACCGATGCAGGCATGCCTGCCATCTCCGACCCCGGTGAGGACCTTGTCAACCTCTGCCACGAAAACGGCATTCCCGTTGCAAGCGTACCCGGACCGAGTGCGGTGGTCACGGCACTGGCTTTGTCGGGTCTGCACACATCGCGGTTCACTTTTGAGGGCTTTTTGTCCGTCTCCAAAAAAAGCCGCCGCGAACACCTGACAAGTCTGCTCAACGAAACACGCACCATGGTTTTTTACGAAGCACCGCACAAGCTGCCTGCCACCCTCAGGGATATGTACGAAACCTTCGGCGACCGCAGGATTGCCCTTGTCAAGGAGATCACCAAAATCCACGAAACCGTGGAACGCACCACCCTCAAAGAGGCTGCCGAAAAGTATTCGCTTGTCAGCCCCAAGGGGGAATACGTGCTCATCATCGATGCAAAACCGCAGGCAGACAACGAAGAACAGGAGTCCGAAGACCCTATTGCCCTTGCAAAGAGCCTGCTTGAAAAGGGAATGTCCGCAAGCGAAGCCGCCAAGCAGGCAGCCAAGCTCACGGGCATGAAAAAAGGAGATATTTACAAAGCTTTGCTTCACTGAAAGAGAGATTGTTATGAAAAAGAGACTGTCTGTTTTTGTGTCCCTGCTTCTTGTGCAGTGCATTCTGTTTTCACTCGCAGCCTGCCAAAAGGACAACGCGGACACCGAAAACCCGACCACCGATCCTGCTGATTCCGTGTTCGGATATTTTGAAGAAAACTACGAAAGCTATACCCTGTATGACGATATTCTTTCTGTCTATGCACAGGCACAGGCAGCGGATTATTACGGCGGTGACGTGCAACAATGCGGCAACATCAGTCCGTCACTTGTCGAAGAAATGCAGACCGACACCGCAGAGAACAGCGAATACGAATTGGTGATCGTTTACGTCTATGTTGACTTGTGCGACGACAACGAACCGGAACTGTTCATCGGCAGACGGCACAAACACCACCCCGACAAGTTCCGTATGTACGATGCCTGGGGTTGCAAAGACGGCAAACCGCACCGTCTGTTCGGCGACAGGGACTTCCGCTGCGGTCATTATGAATTTTTCTCCGACGGCAGATTCTGCTTCACCGAAGAGGACACCGCCAACACCAACCACTGCATTTATTACGAACTCGCAAAGAACAACACCGACCCCGTGCTGATCGAACAGCTGCGTTGGGAAAAGAACGGCGACAAAGAAACCTTCTACCGCTTTGATGCCGACGGCACAGGCGGCGAGATTGACGAAAGCCAATACCGCAGCAAAAAAGACGGATATCACAAAAAAAGCTGCCACACAGACGACCTGCAGAACTGGTATGAAAAACATCCTGCAAGCCAAGTAACCGAGCCGACACAAGAAACCACGGTTCTTGCTGCAAACGAAACCCTTATTGAAGATACAGACCTTTACTCCATTGTGAGAATTGACAACAGCGAAGAAAAGGCAATCTTCTATTTTGATCTTTTGCAAATAAAAGGCAACAGCCCTGCAGCACAAGCCATCAATCAGGAAATGCTGGAATTGTATGAGCAATACACCGCCAACTTACCCGAATATGCACGAACGGCACAGGAGGGAGTAAGAGACCTGAATTATAAGTATTACTATCACTTTGATACGCTTGTCCGATACAACCAAAACAATATTCTTTCTTTCACAATCAGCAGTCCCTATTATATGGGCGGTGTTGCAAGTGAAAATACCACCGGTTACACCTACAGGCTGGACACGTTTGAAAAACCCACCCTGACACAACTTTTCAGCCATGTGGACAAAGAAATCCTGACAGATTGCTGCAAACAGGCATTGCTGCACTATCTTGACAAAAACAATCTGATGTTCGATGCATCCTTTTTGCATGATGTACTGGCTGCTTTGTCTTCGGACACGATCAATTACTATATAGACACCGACGGAGATATTGCTTATATTTATAACAAATACGAACTCGGTCCGGGTGCTTTCGGTATGCACATATTCGATGCAGAGTTTTCCGTAGAGGAGACACTCACCGTTCCCACCGCAGAACAGCTCGGTAAAGCGGCATGGTGGCATTTATACAAAGTGGACGAAACCGCGTTCATGAACATCCGTTGCGTTGATTTTGATGCTGATACAGGTATTTTTGCAAGCGGATGGTACGCAAGTGAATGGTATGAAACGGCAAGTGTTTCCTATGATATCGATACGGAAGGTACCTGTACGGTCAACATCGACTCCTATTCCATGCCCACCCAACCGGATGTTACGACTCCGGGACGTGAAAATCTGACTTGTTCTTACAGAATCAACATGTTCGGCAATTTGCTTGTATTGTCACAACTTTCATCGGAAAGTGCTTATAAAGGTGATGAATACGGCACTTTCTATGTATATTATTTAAATGAAACAGCTTAAAACAAAGAAGGAAAAAACAATGGCAGAAAAAAAATCGCTCATTACCATCCTGCAGGAAAAGCAGGAAGAACTGGGCTATCTTTCAACGGATACGCTCTACAAAATCGCGGAAGAAACAGGGAACGCACCTGCCCGTGTACTGGGTGTTGCCACCTTTTATACGCAGTTCCGCCTGCAACCCGTCGGCAAATACCTCATCATGCTCTGCAAAGGCACCGCCTGCCATGTCAACGGTGCGGACGGCATTGAAAAAGCCATCTGCGAAGAACTCGGCATTGCAGACGGCGGCACCACCGAAGACGGTCTGTTTTCGCTGAAAACGGTTGCGTGTTTAGGCTGCTGCAGTCTTTCCCCCGCCATGATGATCAACGACGACACCTACGGCTCGCTGACCCCTGCCAAGGCAGTGGAAATCCTGCGAGAAATCAGAAAGGGGGAACAGCAGTGAAAATAGTCATCGGTAAGGGCAGCTGCGGTATTGCGGCAGGTGCTCTGAAAATTGAATCCGAACTGCGTACGCTGCTTGCCGACAACGCTTGCGAAATCGGCATTGCAGGCTGCATCGGTATGTGTTTCCTCGAACCCATTGTGGACATTTATGCCCACGGTGTGCTGCTGCGTCGCCTTGTCAGAGTCAGCCAAAGCGATTGCAAAACCATTGCCGAGGCTGTGAAAACCGAAAACCTTTCTTTGGTTGACGATCTGACCGTTTCGGACGAGGACAACACCTTCCTTGCAAAGCAAACACGCATTGCACTGCGTAACTGCGGTCTGATCGACCCCGAAAATATAGATGCTTACATCGAAGCCGACGGCTACAAGGCACTCGGCAAAGCACTTGCCATGTCCCCCGAAGACGTCATTGAAGAAATCAAGGTTTCGGGTCTTGCAGGTCGCGGCGGTGCAGGCTTCCCGACATGGTTCAAGTGGAACGCTGCCCGTCAGAGTGAGGGGGAAGAAAAATACCTCATCTGCAACGCGGACGAGGGTGACCCCGGTGCGTTCATGGACAGAGCTGTCATTGAAAGCGATCCCCATGCACTTTTGGAGGGTATGCTCATTGCAGCCTATGCCATCGGTGCAAAAGAAGCCTTCGTGTATGTGCGTGCGGAATATCCGCTTGCCATTGTACGCTTGCAGAAAGCCATTGAAGATGCAACCGCCAAAGGGTATCTCGGAGAAAATATTCTCGGCAGCGGTTTTTCCTGCCATGTCAGAATCAAAGCAGGTGCAGGTGCATTCGTCTGCGGTGAAGAAACCGCACTCATTGAATCCCTTGAGGGCAAACGCGGTATGCCGCGTCTGAAACCGCCCTTCCCTGCACAGAAAGGCTACGAAGACAAGCCTTCCAACATCAACAACGTCGAGACCTTTGCCAATGTCGCATGGATCATAAACCACGGCGGTGCTGCTTTTGCCGCCATGGGAACCGAAAACAGCAAGGGTACAAAGGTGTTTGCACTGACGGGCAAAATCAAACGCGGCGGTCTTGTGGAAATCCCCATGGGTCTGACACTGCGTGAAGTCATTTACGATATCGGCGGCGGTATCCGTGACGACAAAAAGTTCAAAGCCGTACAGCTCGGCGGTCCGTCAGGCGGCTGCATTCCCGAAGAACTGCTCGACACAATCATCGACTACAAAGCTCTGTCTGCAACGGGTGCCATCATGGGTTCGGGCGGTATGGTCGTCATGGACGAAAACACCTGCATGGTCAACATGGCACGCTTCTTCCTTGATTTCACCACCAAGGAATCCTGCGGAAAGTGCGTACATTGCCGCATCGGCACACGCAGAATGTTTGAAATTCTCACCCGCATCACCAACGGTGAGGGACAGACGGGCGACATTGAACTGCTCGAAGAACTCTGCGAGGGAATCCGCGGCGGTGCGTTGTGCGGTCTGGGACAAACGGCTCCCAACCCCGTGCTGACCACCATCCGTTATTTCCGCGACGAATACGAAGCCCACATCAACGAAAAGAGATGTCCTGCAGACGAATGTGCAGCACTGCGTTCGTTTGCCATCAATAAAGAGAAATGCATCGGCTGCGGTCTGTGTGCAAAGAAATGTCCCGTTGCAGCCATCACGGGCGAACGCAAACAGCCGCACACCATTGATCCCGAAAAATGTATCAAATGCGGTGTCTGCTTCACGGTCTGCCCCGTGAAAGCGGTCACAAAAAACGGAGGTGAAGCAAATGGCTGACAAAGTGAATCTCATCATTGACGGCAAACCCTGTGTTGCCGAAAAAGGACAAACCATTCTGTCCGTTGCTGCCGCAAACGGTATCGACATCCCGACCCTTTGCTTCATGAAAGAATACGCTCCCTACGGTGCGTGCGGTGTGTGCGTGGTCGAAGCCGAAAATATGCCAAAGCTGCTGCGTGCCTGCTCTGCTACCGTCAGCGAAGGCATGGTCATCCACACCGACTCCGAAAAGGTCAGAAAAGTGCGTGACATTGCCTTTGAACTGATCATGAGTGACCACGACGGCGACTGCCTCGGTCCGTGCAGAATCAACTGTCCCGCACACACGGATTGCCAGAAATATGTCCGTCAGATCGCAGAGGGTGATTTTGCAGGGGCGGTTTCCACCATCCGCGAAAAAATTCCGCTGCCTGCCTCCATCGGCAGAGTCTGTCCGCATCCCTGCGAGACCGCCTGCCGCAGACAAAAGGTGGAAGAACCCGTTTCCATTGCGTTTTTAAAGGCTTTTGCAGCCGATGAAATATACAAAACCAACACCGATGTCATCCCCGAAAAAGCAGCCACCACAGGCAAAACCGTCGGAATTATCGGCGGCGGTCCTGCAGGACTGACGGCTGCGTATTACCTCGCTTTGTCGGGGCATGCCGTCACGGTGTATGACAAGATGCCGAAGATGGGCGGTATGCTGCGTTACGGCATTCCCGAATACAGATTGCCCAAGGCAATTCTTGATCGCGAAATCGAAGAAATCGAAAAACTCGGTGTTACCCTTGTCAACAACTTCACCATCGGCAAAGACGCATCCTTTGCTGCACTGCGTACAAAACACGATGCCCTGTTGGTTGCCAACGGTGCATGGAAAAGCAGTGCACTGCGTTGCGAGGGTGAACACCTTGACGGTGTGTTCGGCGGCATCGATTTCCTGCGTGCGGTTGCCCTCGGTGAAAAACCTGCCATCGGCAAAAAGACCGCCATTGTCGGCGGCGGCAACACCGCCATGGATGCCTGCCGCACGGCTGTGCGACTGGGTGCGGAAGAAGTCAGCATCATCTACCGCCGCACAAAAGCCGAAATGCCTGCCGAAGACATTGAAATCAAAGAAGCCGAAGAAGAGGGCGTTGTGTTCCGTTTCCTGACCAATCCTGCCGAAGTGCTCGGTGCCAACGGCAAGGTCACGGGTGTGAAGCTGCAGGTCATGCAGCTCGGTGAGCCCGACGAACGCGGCAGACGTGCCCCTGTGCCCGTAGAGGGCGAATTTGTGACCCTTGACCTTGATTCCCTGATTGTTGCCGTCGGTCAGAAAAACGATCCGACAGGGTTTGAAGATCTGCCCGTCACCAAGTGGGGCACCATTCTTGCCGATGACAAAACGGGGCTGACATCCCTTGACGGTGTGTTTGCCGTGGGCGATGCCACCAACAAAGGTGCATCCATTGCCATTCAGGCCATCGCAGAAGCAGGCAGAGCCGCCAAAGCGATCGATGCGTACTTGTGCGGATATGACTGGAACTACAAAGAACCCGTTTTGTCCGTACGCAAGGAAGAAGTGCTTGATTTCTCCGACCGTGAAAAACAGGCAAGAGCTGTCATGCCGCACCGCAGTGCACAGGAGAGAAAGCACGACTTCAAAGAGGTCAACCTCGGCTTCTCTCCCGAACAGGCAATGGCAGAAGCAAAACGCTGCCTCGAATGCGGCTGCCATGACTACGGCCATTGCAGGCTCATTCATTATGCCGACAAATTTGACATCAACTGCAAAAAGATGGACGGCGAATATCATCCCTGTTTCACCGAAGAACGCCTTGTTTCCATTGAACGCAATCAGAACAAGTGCATTCTGTGCAACAACTGTGTGCGTGCGTGTGCTGCTACGGGCAAAGAACTGCTCGGTCTTGTAGGCAGAGGATTCACAACCGTCATCCGCCCCGAAACGAGGGATGAGAGCATTGTTGCACAGTGTGCGGATTGCCTGCAGTGTGTGTATGCTTGCCCGACAGGTGCGTTGCGGATTCTGAAAAAATAATATTTCTCATACCCAAAAGGAGTTGCCACGGTCGGCAACTCCTTTTTTTAATATTCTTCACAAAAACAAAAGAAATTCATAAATGATAGTTGCGGTTTACAGCTGACTTTTGGCTGTCGTCAGTTATTAAAAGTTTTTAAAATTTACAAAAATAATACACTTATTTTTTCGCGTGTGATTTTTCTTCCTTCTCTCTCTTTCTTCTTATACATTCTTCTTATCATTCTTCTCTTTCTTTCTATATATAATTGTATGTACGGTGTGACAAACAGTGCTACAAACGGAGTTACAAAACAAAAAATCAGACACCCCGAAAAGCCTTATATAGCGGACTTCGTGCCACTTTTTCGGTAGTACGTTCGGTGTTACCATCATCTCCGAAGAAGCTTCAAAAGATAAAAAAACAGAAAGCTTTGCGAAAAACGACAACGGAAAAAAGAACACGCACAAAAGAATTAAAAGAATCTTTTATTATTTATTTTATTTTGCGTACGCGTATATGTATAACATTCTTTCAATTCTTTCTTGTCTTTCTTTCTTACTATAGTAGTATGTACGCTCTGTCAGTCGGTCTGACAAAAAACAGGGGTCGGTTTACAAAACGGTATACAAAAACAGAAGACGCATCCCCGCAAAAAACCCTTTGCTGACGGGACTTTGCAACACACGGCAGTCTTCCGTTTGGTATACAGGAATGCAGACCGTAGTCTGCCACATGGTATACCAACCTGCCTTTTCCGCACAAAAAAAGGAGCTGTTTTGCAACAGCTCCAAAGAGAATGCGTTATTTCTTAATAAGTGAAACCGGTGTAGCTTTCCGTTACTTTCAGAACGATCTTCTGATCCTTGTGGTTGATGAGAAGGGTGCGGATGAACGGTACGGAAATGGTAACGGTTGCTTCCTGGGTCATGGAAACGATCTTATCGTCGGGAGTCACTTCTGCATGGATGGTGAAGTTGGTGTAAGTGACGGTGCCGTTGGGATCATACGCCTTGACATTGTCCATGTCACGCAGCATGGGAGCGACATCCTGATCGAAGTAGATCAGATCCGTTGTAACAAGCTGCAGGTCGTTGTACTTGGTGGACTTGGTGGTATCAACATCGTGGAATACCATTTCGATGTAGTAGTTGCCTGCTTCGTTGACAGCACAGGTAGCGGTCTTGATGGCATCGTACTTCTTCATGCCGAACGGCGGGAACAGTGCCCAGCTTTCGTTGCTACCCTTGACGGTGGTGACGGTGTCACCCTTGAAATAGTTGCTGATCTGATTGCTTGCGATGCAGGTCAGATTGGAATTCTTGCTGTCATATTCGACTTTGGGAGTCTTGGTGTAACCGGCAATGCCGAAGTTGGAAATGTTGCGGATGCAGGCACCGAGGTAATCGCCGATACCGTCGATGGTGCCGTAAGCCTGCGGAACATAGCCGCAGTGGAAGCCCTTGAAGCAGGGAGAATAATCAAAACCGGTGTAGGTGGTGGAAGTGTGAACGGTAGCCGTCTTGTTTTCGTAGGTGGTGGGGATGAGAAGCAGTTCGTAAACGGTCAACTTTTCAGCAGAGATCACAGCATCACCTGCGTGGGTAAGGGAAACGAACTTACCGTTGGGAGTGATTTCGGCAGTGATGGTGAAGTTCTTGGTGATGACGGATTCACCGGACCAGTTCTTCACACGGGTGCTCTTAGCAAGAACGGGTTCAACATCTTCTTTCCAGGTAACGTGCTGATCGGTTACTTTGTAGATGAAGCTGTCGTTGTTGATACTGGTGGTATCAGAGTCAAACATGACAATGCTGATCACATAGTTACCGGTTGCGTTGACGTGGCAGGTGGCACTCTTGACCTTGGAGTAGTCACCGAGGGTGAAGTTGGGGAAGTACTTGCGGGCTTCACGGGAACCGATGCAGTACGTGGAGGTCTTCGCATCGCCTTCAGCAACAAGTTCCTTTTTGATGTCCTTTACAAAAGAGCCGTTGCACAGAGTGAAGATATTGCATTCTTCATCCTTGATGTACTGCCATGCTTTTGTGGAATACCCTGCAACACCGCCGAACTTGACGTTGTTGACAGCCTTGGTGTAGAAGTCAATGATGTAGTGCTTGGAAGAAAGAGCAGATTCATTGGCATCTTCCCACTTCTGCAGACCAACAGCAATACGCAGGGTAATACGTGCGTCAGCAGCAGTGACGTTGCCGTCGCCATCGGGGTCAGCAGCGGATTTATAGTCATACCAGTAGGAATAGTTGCAGCGTTTTGCAACATCTTCCCATCTTTCAAGGTTAACGGAAAGACGCAGAATCACACGAGCGTCGTCAGCAGTGACGGCACCGTCGTTGTTGATGTCGGCAGGACGATAATTGTATGCGGCATCATCAGTGATTTCAAGAGGTTCAACCTGCAGTGCAAGAACAGTCTGTACACAGCCGAACAGCATCAATGCACTCATCAGCAGGCAAAGGAAAGCTTTCATTTTTTTCATAAAAATCACCCTTTCGGTCATTTGGATATATTATACACATATTATAAATAATTGTCAATAGTTTACTTTCTTTTATTAATACAAAGAAAATCCCCGGTCCTGCAAAATACAGAACCGGGGAAACGGCACTTTTGTGCCATAAAAGAGAGGGCGTTACTGAATGTCGATGCGGCGGCTGTGCGGTACTTCTTCCTCTTTTTTGGGAAGCGTCAGGCTGAGAATGCCGTCCTCATATTTTGCGGAAATGGCTTCGGCATTGACACCCGAAATGTCAAATCTGCGCGAGCAGCTGCCGTAACGTCTTTCGCTGCGGATGACGCGGTTTTCGCTGTCTTTTTCTTCCGTTTCACTCTTGCGTTCGGCAGATATGGTCAGCATATCGCCGTCCACGGACAAGGAAATTTCCTCTTTGCTGAATCCGGGCAACTCTGCTTCAAGCAGGTAGCCGTCAGCGGTTTCGGTGATATCGGTACGGATGGCTGCGGTTCTTTCGTTCATGGTGCCGAAGGGGCTGCCGAAAAAGGCACGGTCAAAATCATCAAACAAACGGAACGGATTGGCATATACATTTTTGCGTACGGCGGGTCTGATTTCTAACATAATAAATTCCTCCTGTAAAGTAAATCGTATTTTGAAGTGGTGGTATATTTATCGTAATCTGTGCTTCGCAAGGAAGCCTTTTATAAAGACATCGGACTCATCTCCTGATTGATTTCCGGGAAGGTGTTCTTCCCTTCCGCAGTTTTATAATACCCGATATTTGTTGCTATTTAATGACGAAACTATTGCGAAACTGTAAACATTAGCACTCTGACAATCAGAGTGCTAATGTTTTTCAAATCAAGACACAGCACTTATATTGTTACCCGTTTTTTCTTGATTTTCATATTGCATTGTGTTAAAATATTGTCAGTTGACACAAACCTATTTTCTTTTCGGGAGGTTTTGTTATGAAATACGCACTCATCGGTTGCGGCAGAGTATCGCCGAACCATCTCAAAGCAGCAAACGCAAACGGTTTTGACATTGTTGCCGTCTGCGATACCGACAACAGTCATATTGACGATATGCTCGACCGTGCTGCACTTGACCGTGATTTTTCAGACCTGCACCGCTACGCTGACTGGAACGAAATGCTCGACACCGAAAAACCCGACCTTGTCAGCATTGCTCTGCCGAGCGGACTGCACGCACAGGCTGCACTCGACTGCATCCGCCGCGGTATTCACACACTGATCGAAAAGCCGATGGCAATGCGTTTGTCCGATGCCGACAAAATCATCGAAGAAGCCAAAAATCACAACGTCACCGTCGGTGTCTGCCACCAGAACCGATTCAATATTGCCGTACAGGAAATGCGTAAAGCCATTGATGCAGGCTGGTTCGGTCAGCTGTCACACGGTGCGATCACGGTACGCTGGTGCCGCGGTAAGGACTATTATGACCAGGCTGACTGGAGAGGAAAATGGGCTTCTGACGGCGGCACGCTGATGAATCAGTGCATCCACGGCATTGACCTGCTGCGTTGGATGCTCGGCGGCGAACTGAAAGAGGTTTTCGGTTTTACCGAACGCAGGCAGCATCCCTATATTGAAGCGGAAGACATCGGTGTTGCGGTGCTCAAATTTGCCAACGGAGCCGTCGCAACGGTGGAAGGCACGGTCAACTGTGCCGAACGCAACCTCGAAGAACATCTTTCCGTCTTCGGCACAACAGGTATGTGCAAACTCGGCGGCACAAGTGCCAACACGGTGGAAGTCTGGCAGATGCCGCATGCACTGGAAGATGTCAGCGGACTCATTGAACAGACCGAAAATGTGTACGGCAACGGCCACACAAGCCTGTTCCGCGATTTTGCCGAAGCTGTCCGTGACGGCAGAAAACCTTATGTCGATGCCGAAGCCGGCAGAAGTGCCCTCGAAACGGTGCTTGCCATTTACAAGTCCGCAGCCGAAGGCAAACCCGTGACTTTGCCGATGACAGAGGACTGTGCAAGCGAAGATTTTGCGGGAAGATTTGACGTTTTGACCAAATAATCACGTCTTTCTTTATTTAATATAACAGAGAAGACTTGTATTTTTCTTTTTTCTGTGTTATAATGAAAGTGTATGTTCATGCAATCAGTTTTTTATTATAAGGGGTTATGAGAATGAAAAATTTTCTTGCTATTATCGGATGTTTCTCACTGGCTATGATTATGATCGTTGTATTTGCCTCCTGCGGCAACAGAAACGAAGTGAACATCACCGATCCCGATGATGCCGTTGTTGCCGATGCAACCGAAAAGGATGCAGATGCGGATACAGACGAAAACGAAGAAAACGTCGATGACGAAAATGCAGATGCAGATGCAGATGTTGATGCTTCCGGCGATGCAGAAGATGTCTCCGAAAAGACAAGCAGCTCTTCGGGCACCGGTTCTTCTTTCCTTGATACCGTGTTGGGCGGTGTGGAAGATGTGGTCGGTGAAGCACTCGGCGGTGCAGCAGACGTTGTTGAAGAAGCACTTGCAGGTGCTGCAGACAAAGTCAACAGTGCACTCAACGAAGAAAACGACTGATATCAGCGGATCACCTGACATTACAACCAAAGGCAAAGACCTCCCGTCGATTGACGGGAGGTCTTTTTTGTTGAAGTGTTTGATTGCTTATTCAGCAGCCGGAGCACCTACGGGGCAAGCATCTGCACAAGCGCCGCATTCGATGCAAGCATCTGCATCAATAACATAAATGCCGTCGCCTTCGGAGATAGCTTCTACCGGACATTCACCTGCACAAGCGCCGCAGGAAATGCAAGCATCGGAAATAATGTATGCCATTTTAGTTGCCTCCTTTTTCATTGATGTATCTAACATTTTAGCACATGCTATATAAATATCAATATGGAAAAAGAAATATTACAACATAATATTATCGATTTATCATTAAATTCAGATCATTTATTCAATATCTTTCAATGCTTCCAGCTCTGCCTTGTCCACATGAATGCGTCCGTCCTTGATAAGCTTGCAGTCTTTGCGGCTGACAACAAAGGGAGCCGCATCGGGTCTGCGATCAAGGCGGACCTTCAGAATGCCTGTCAGCAGGTTGTTATCCACAACCACACCCTTGCCTTCCACCGTGTCCACAAGGGCACCGATTTTGGGTGTGATACGCAGCAGATGTTCATAGGAAGACTGTTCGTATTTCAGGCAGCACATCAGTCTGCCGCAGGTACCGCTGATTTTGACGGGATTCAACGACAAGCCCTGTTCTTTTGCCATACGGATGGACACCGGCTGGAAATCGGACAAAAATTCCTTACAGCAGAAGGGTCTGCCGCAGATTCCTAAGCCGCCGAGCATCTTTGCTTCGTCACGCACACCGATCTGACGCAGTTCAATGCGTACACGGAATACGGAAGCAAGATCCTTGACAAGGCCTCTGAAATCGACTCTGTTGGGAGCTGTGTAGAAGAACAGCAGCTTTGCACAGTCAAATGTGTATTCAGCCTCCACAAGGTGCATATCGAGCTTATGGGCGGCAATTTTTTGTTCGCAGATGGCAAATGCCTTTTTCTCTTTTTCGGCATTGACGATCAGCTGCTTTTCGTCCTGTTCGGTGGCAGGACGGATGATGGGTTTCAGAGGTTTTACGATTTCTTCGTCGGAAACCTCTTTGTTTTCCTGTGCAACCGTACCGCATTCCACACCGCGGACGGTTTCCACAATGACCTTTTTGCCTTTTTCAATTTTATAACCGATGGGGTCAAAATAGTACACTCTGCCGACATCTTTAAAGCGTACGCCGATGACTTCAGCCATAATACATCTTCCTTTCATGCAGCCGTCGGGCTGCCGTTTCATGCAGAGATTACTCTGCTTTCCAGACTGCTGCAAGACGCGATGTCAGCACGCAGAGCAACAGATTTTCGTTTGCATTTTTGTCTGCATATTCGCAGATATCACGCAGCACAGACATCAACTGCGTAATCTGATGCATATTGAACGCTGTACCGAGCTGCACGGCTTCACGTTCAAGTCCCGACAAGGTCGGCACGTTGGCATCGCTTGCTGCCGCATCACGCAGCAAGGTCTGCAGGTACACCGCCGTTTTTTTAATCAGTTTACGGTTTTTCTGCAAAGGTGCAGCGGCATTGATCAGTTCAAACTCGTTCTTTCGTGCAAGTGCAGCCGCAAGGGCAGCCGCAATGTCACGTTCCGTGCCTTCCTTTTCCGTCTTTTCACCCAATGAAAATGCGGTGCAGCGTGAAAGCACGGTCGAAAGCAGTTTTTGTTTGCTGTCTGCTCCCAATACAAAACTGACATAAGCAGGCGGTTCTTCCAGTGTTTTGAGGAAAGCGTTCTGTGCTTCACGGGTCATGCCGTCGGCATCGGGCAGCACATAGACTTTTCGTTGTGCCTCATTGGGCGAAATATAAAGTCCCGAACGGATGGAATCGCGGATGGTGGCAATGCCCACGGAATGTGTTTTTTCCGTTCCCGTAAAGATGCTGATATCCGGATGGGTGCCTGCCTTGGTTTTGATGCAGGCTTTGCATTTGCCGCAGGGAGCTTGCTCGCGGTTTTCGCACAGCAAGGCGGCAGCCGCTGTTTCGCAGGCTTTTTTGCGGCTTCGTTCGTCGCCGCCGGCAAGCAGCACCGCATGGGGACAACGCCCTGTGCGGATCAGCGACAGCAGAGCAGCAGGCAGGATATCGGTCTTGGCGGTTGGTTGTTTCATTCCTTCTCCTGTTCAAGCAGACCGAGGTTGCGGAACACGGCTTCCCCACGCCATGCATACGCACGTTGCGGATCGTCCCTGTCCGGAACGGTTTTTACGGTAGATTTAAAAGAAATATCAAAAGTTGTTTTTGCGTTCCTGTTTTGCGGACAGGCAAGCTGGCAGCGGTCGCATCCCCACAATACAGTATGTGCACGTAAGAGGGAAACATCATCGTCTGTCAGCTTTCTTTTTTGGGAAATATGCGAAAGACAACGCTGCACACAAACACCGTCTGCAGACAAAGCCCCCGTAGGGCAAGCCTGCACACAGGCATTGCAGCCGTCACACAACACAGGTGCAGCCGCTTCACACGGCACGCACAGATCCGTGACGATTTCGCCTATAAAAACCCATGAACCGAAGTCTTTGTGCAGCAGCAGACCGTTTTTGCCGATCTTTCCCAGACCTGCACAGGCAGCCGCATACACTTCGGGAATGGGGGATGCATCCGTAAAACGGACAAAGGTGTTTCCGGGGAACATCTCCTGCAGACGGGTGCACATGGCATCGAGCTTTTCACCGCACAACAGATGATAATCCGCCGACACGGCATAGCGTGAGAGTTGCGTTTGTGCATACACATCCTCGTCCAGCAGATACGGAAAAAGCACCAAAAAGACGGTTTTTGCCCCGTCGGGCAGCCTTTGCAGACTGCGTACGGGCAACAGGCGGTCGCGTATTGCCTCAAACGGACAGATTCCCCACGGATATTCTGCAAATACAGCCTGCAGGTCTTCCCTGCCGACAGCACTCACAGCTGAGCAAGTGCGATAATGCAGGGCATTGTCAGCACACTTGCAAAGGTTGAAAAGGTGACGGTTTTGGTGGCAACACCCGTGTCATGTCCGTACATGGCGGAAAACATGACGGTGTTGTTGGCTGAGGGTGCACTCGCCTGAATGAGCGTGGACACCAACAGCGTACCCGTGACAATGCCTGTGCCCTTGAGAACGGCAAGCATGATCATGGGAATGATGATATTTTTGACAAGAGTCACAAAATAATTGTTTTTGTCGGAGAGTAGACCTTTGAGGCCGCAGTTGGACATATACGTACCCAACAGAATCATAGCAAGAGGGGTGTTCATGGATGCAACGGCAGAGACGGGTTCGAGTACAAATTCGGGCATTTGAATGCCGAACGCAAAGAACGGCAGACCGAGCAGAACACCGATGATACCGGGGTTGAGCAGGATTTTTTTGATGCTGAATTTTGTTTTTTCTTCCGAACGGTTCATCATGCTGATGCCGTGTGTGAAACAGAAAACCTGGAACACAAGCACACCCATCGAACAGTACAGCACACCCTCGTCACCGAGAAGTGCCTGTGCAAGCGGCAATGCCATGTAACCGAAATTGCCGTAAATGCAGGCATACTTATAAACCACATCATGTGCGGTTTTGCCTTTGCGGTACAACGGCAGGGTCAGCACAATTCCCAGTACGTGCGTGCCGACCGCACACAAAGAGGCAATGAGCAGCTGCTTTGCGGTTTCGGGGGTAAAGGGGGTGGTTGCAAAAGATTTGACGATCACCGCCGTGGTGATGACATAAAACAAAAGATTATTGGTCAAACGAGCCGTTTTTTCGGTAAACAGCTTCGTTTTGTCGCACAAAAAACCGATGGCGACCATGATATACAGGATCAGCACCTGCCGTGCAGCGATCCATACATTTGAAAAGAAAACTTCCATCATTCAACGGTAAAGGGCTGAACGGGAATATCGCCGTCTTCGCCTGCGGATTCGGGGATTCTTTCTTCGGGGGTTTTGTCCTGCACACCTCTGAAAACGCAGGACAGCACAGCCGTCAGCGAGAAAACAGCACCTGTGACATACAGCCAGTCAATACCGAAGCCTTCGACGGTACCGAGACCGACAACGCTTGTAAAAATACGCGGCACACTTGCGAGCACACAGAACAGCGTGCTGATAAGACCGGTTGACACAACAGCCCACGTATTGCCTTCCGAACCCGTACGAGTAATGAAACGGGAATAGCTGAACAAAAACAGCATCAAAAACAGTGCTGCATACAGTTCACAGAAAAGCTCTGCAGACACAAGATAGCTGATGGTGTAAGAAAAATAAGAGAGAATGCGGAACACACCCCACATGGGTGCTGCAAGGAACAGAACAGCGGTGTATTTGAGCCATTCTCTTTTGCCCGTGAAGCAGGAAACGGCATACAGCACGAATGCAACCATGGCAACGGCACTGAAAACCATTTCGAGCATATTACGCAGGTTGCCGCTGAGCTTGGCGGCTTCAAACATACCAAGCCCCGTGTTGATGGCTTCGTTCTGCAGATCACTCAGCAGCGGCAGCACCGTGTAACCGAAACCGAATGCAAGCAGCAGCGATGCAATACCGCTGAAAACCGCCTTGACTTCGGCAGGCTTGGAGCCGGGCATTTTGCCGCTGAGGTACGAAAGCACCACAACAGCCAGACAGGCAAGAACGGCTACAATATAAAAGATGTAAACGATCGCATTCTTTTCAACAAAAAAGCCGGTTGCAAGATCGGTATTGGCAAAAAGCTGCCAGATACGGATGGGCAACAGAACGGCAGCAGCAACGGCTGCAACGATCATGGGAGCAGCAGGTGACAGTTTTTCGACACTGCCCTTGATGGTTATTTTTTTCATACAAAAAACGCTTCCCTTCTTAATTCTCCGCACACGCAGACTCAACGGTCGGCAAGAGCGGCATATTTCTGTTTTTGGGCAAGACTCTTGAATGCGGGACGGACGATTCTGCCGTCGGTAATAAGAGCTTCCATGCGATGTGCACACCAGCCGGCAGCTCTTGCACAGGCAAAAATGGGTGTATACAGATCTTCGGGCAATGCAAGAATGCGGTAAATAAGACCCGAATACAAGTCAACATTCGCACACATTTTCTTGCTGTTGCCTTTTTCTTCAAGGAATACCTTGGGGGTCAGACGTTCAATGCTGTCAAGCAGCTTCCATTCGTCGCCGTAGCCCTTCTTTTCGGCAAGTGCCTTTGCATTTTCCTTGAGCAGAACGGCTCTGGGGTCACTGAGGGTGTAAATGGCATGTCCCATACCGTAAATCAGACCCGATTTGTCACCGATTTCACGGCGAACCACCTTACGCAATGCGTTTTCGACTTGGTCTTCGTCGGTGATGTCGGTCACGTCTTCGCGGATGGCTTCCACCATTTCGGCAACCTTCATGTTTGCACCGCCGTGTTTGGGTCCCTTGAGTGCACCGATACCGGCCGCAATGGCAGCGTAGGAATCCGTACCTGCACTGGTCAGCGTACGCACTGCAAAGGTGGAGCAGTTACCGCCGCCGTGTTCTGCGTGCAGCATCATGCACAGGTCAAGCAGCTTTGCTTCTTCGTCGGTGAACTGGCGGTTGGAACGGACGGAATTGAGAATGCTTTCCGCCGTGCTGTGTTCGGGTTTGACGGGGTGGATATACATACTCTTGTTGAGGTAGTTGCGGCGTTTGACCTGATAGGAATAGGTCATCAGGGCAGGCAGTCTGCCGATGATCTGAATGCTCTGACGCATGATGTTTTCGGGCGACAGGTCATCGGGCTGCGGATCGTAGGCATACAAGGCCGCAACCGCACTCTGCATACGGTTCATGACCGACGGGGACGGTGCTTTCATGATAACGTCTTCAATGAACGCACTTGGCAACTCACGATAATGCGAAAGCACGTTGCGGAAACGCTGCAGCTGGTCTGCCGTCGGCAAAAAACCGAACAGCAGCAAAAAGGTCAGTTCTTCATAACCGAAACGGTCTTCGTTCACACAGGCACCGACAAAATCATAAATATTGACACCGCGGTAAGACAGTCTGCCTTCACGGGGGATGCGTTCACCGTCGTCAATGTAGTAACCGTCAACGTTACAGATCTGTGTCAGACCGGCCATAACACCCGTACCGTCATCGTTACGCAAGCCTCTTTTTATGTGATAGCGGCTGAAATCTTCCGCATTTATATGCAATGAATCGCGGTATTGTTCGCAAAGATCGGACAAAAACTCCGCTTCATACAGATTGTCATCAAAGATCATAATTTGTTTCAACTCCGGATTTAATGAATACAATTTGAATCTATATTATATTATTATTTACTCAATTTGTCAAGCTTGCAGCTTTCTTTATCGGAACAAAACGCTTTCTCAGCCTGATTTATGCAAGCAGGTGCAGAATATGTAATACTCTGCTGTTTTATGTTTATTATATAGTGAACGGCATTTTGTGAATTGACAAAGTGCAAGCCTCATAATATAATATATATTAGATTATTATTCTTTAAAAATACAAAAAACGGAGGTTGTCACATGAATTCGTTGCGCAGCAGCCTGCAGAAGAGCACAAAAAAGTGGGCATTGCGGTTGGCAGACAAAAAGTCCACCCGTTCATTGGGTGAAAAAATGTTGCTGCAACTTTGTCCGCAGACGCTCTACATACAATGCCAGTATTTTGTTCTGCCCGAGGACCCCGTGCAGCCGGGACGGACGTATCTCGGTTTTGCTGCCGTCCCCAATGCAAAGCCGCAAAACATTGCATTCAACAGTGACTTTTTCCGTTTTGAAGCACTGCACATTGCAACCCCGAACAAAACAGGACTCGAAGAAAACGACGGTGTGAGCATTTCCTTTGTCACCGTCCGCCGCACAAAAGGCAACCGCCTGCGGATCTGGACGGCTCCGAACCGTGTCGGCAAGGGCATGAACCTGCGTACGGTGCAGTACAGCGGTCCCGACCTGTACCTGTATGAGCTGCAGCCCAACGGAAAAAGCATCGGCAATCCGCAGAAGCTCAATGACCGTCCGCTGTACATCACACTCGACACATCCTACCTGCTGACGGACACCGAACGCAGCTTCACACTGAAATTCATCTGTTCGGGACACTGCTGCTGGCAACTGCCCGTAACATAAAAGAAGGAGGCTACACAATGGAATATGAACTCAAACGCTGTCCGTACTGCCGCGAAACCATTGCCATGGATTTGCTTGACGGCGGCCGCATTGAAAAAACCGCCTTCAAAGCCAACAAACAGGCAATCGAAAACGGTGCAAAGCAGAACCGCGGCAAAAACGGTGTTGCCGACCGTCTGGGTGCACAAAAAGCAGCCGATGCACTGCATGACACCACCAATTTCAACCGTTCGCTTGCGTTTGTGCAGTCCTTGACCGAAAAAAACAAACACCGCAGCATTGCATGGATGATCATTCACAATGACATTCCGCAGGACTACAAGGAATTGTTTGACCTTGCACAGTATTCCCTGGGTACCCGTTTTTCTTTTGATCCCGTCAACTACACAGGCACCGCAAAAAGCCATGTGCTGAATGCGGTCTGGTACTGGGCATTCCGCGATGCCTACCTCAGACGCAAAAAAATGCGTTCGGGCAAAAACGCCTCCATGCCGCAGTTGCAGGTCATCCGCAACCGCATTGACGGCATGGACAGAATGGAGCTTCGATTCCGTGACAAGGAGCTCAAAAGCGACAAATACATTCTTGCACTTGCCCTGACCCCCGTGTGCCCCTACTGCAAACGTCTGCTGCCGAACGTATTTCTGGATATCACGGACGATCCGCTGAGCATCAACCTCATCGGTGATCCCAAGGTCGGCAAAACCGTATGGCAGACCGCTTTGCTTTATTACCTTTACAAAAACAGAAATGTGCCCGTCAACAACGATTGCTGGCTGAGCATTCCCGAACCGCTGGATGCCGAGCTTGCCGAACGGATCGACAAGTTTTCCAAAGGCATCATCCCCAATCAGACCGCCCGTGAAGCCATTGACGAGCAGAATCTGCGTAAATCCTCTTTTTCCGTGGGCAACCGTTCACAGCAGCCCATGTCGCCTGTGGATGTTTTCAACGCAGCCATGACGCCTGCCCCTGCAACACCCGATGTGTTTTCTTTTACGCAAACCGGGACAGCGGCAGGCAGCGGCACACTCGACACCCGTCCGATTCCGTTTTTGTTTGTGCTGCACAAAAAAATAAACGGCAAAGTCCGCCGCCGTTTCGTCAACATCTGTGACTTCCCCGGTGAAAACCTTGCCATGCACATTGAGGGTGTCAACAACACAGACCTTTACCGCACTGCCGATGCCCTGTTCCTGTTTGCAGACGTGTGCACCTCGGAAACAGGACTTGCATCCGTCAACAGTTTCATCGAAAACTCCCTGAGTCACGGTCTGCCGCACCTTGCACTGATCATTCCCAAGGCCGACAAGGAGGCTTTTCTGCAACGGCTGACCCAATCTTTTGAAAAGGATTTCAGCGATACATTCACCCGCATCATGCGTTTCCACCTGACGACTCCCACCGCAACGGTGCAGACCAATGCACTCTCGCAGCTGTGCAACCGCCTTGTTGCCGAATATCTGCACTGTTCCCCCGAGGAGATCGCAGGCTATGTCATCAACCGCTTTTCGGATCTTCTGTTCCGCAGTTCCATTGTCAGATACAGCGTCGAACCCGAAGAAACACAAACCAATGTCACCTTACAGGATGTCATCACTGCCGTTTGCGAGGACGAAGAAATGCGTAAGCGTTTTGTGCCGTCCGAAGGCAGTTTCCGACTTGCCGCCATTGCCGAAAACCGTCTGTTCACGCACAACGAAAGACCCGCACAGTCCACGGGTTGCGAAGTGCAGTTTGACGAGCAGGCGAATATGCTGCGGCAGTATTATCTGCGGCATATTTTCCCCGATGACAGCATCAATCTTTCTGCCTGCATCCGCCATGCACGCGACCTGAGCGTGTTCCCCGTGTCGGCTCTGGGCATGGAAGCATTTGAAGAAAACTCCGTTCTGCGTTTCTTCGCAGAGGGTTGGGACCCTGTCAACCTGACGGAACCGCTGTACTGGTTCCTCAACAAAATCTACGAATAAGGAGGGATCGCGAATGAGTCAGGAAATTTCACTGCGTTTTGATCAGTTTTATTACGGCAGCCTGCCTGAAGTCGGTCAGCAGATCCTTGCAGGCAGCATCACCGATGAACGTCTGCACACGGCACTGCGTGACTTTGTCTGCCGCATTTCATTCAGCGGCTACCGCAATGAAGAACGCTTTTTGTTCTGCCCCGTTCTCGGCAGATTCTGCAAGGTGTTCATCAGACGTGACGGCCGCGGTCAGTTTTTTCATCTGACCATCCCGGACGAAACAGGTGCTTACAAAGCAGCCGCCACCGTACAACACAAAGCAGACCACCTCATCGCAACGCTGACCTTGCGAAGCGATGCTGCGGTCATCCACGAAACCCGCCTGCTTCCCAAACTCGAAAACAGACGGCTTTCCGTTCCTGCCGACAGCCTTTGCGACCTGCTCGGTAAAGATGCACGTGCCGTGGCAGCCCTGCTGCAATGTGCCTTTGCTCCGTTTATGAACGGCGGTATTCCCGTCACCATGTCCGTACCTTACGGCGGTGCATCCGACGATGACTTCCGAGCATCCGACGAGATGCTTGCCCTTGCATCCCTTCTGCTTCTGCTGCTGCCCGACAGCCTGCAAAAACAGGTTCGTCTGCGTTTTTCGGCAGAAAAAGAAACCTACAACAAGAGCTTCGATTGCAGCCATCTTCTGCTTGCCAACGCACCCGAAGCGGTTTTTGACCTGCTGCACCCTGTGCCCTCCTATGCAATCGCTGCCGTGTTCGAAAAACTCGGCACATACATTGCAGCAAACGGTCTGACCGCCTACCGCAAAAAGATCTGCCCGATTCTTGAAAACTGGGTGCTGTGCTGCAGCGGCGAAAAAGAACTCCGCCTGCCGCTTCTGGAACTGATGCTTGCCGAAAAAGGCATTCTGCCTGCCGTAAAGACAGCGGATGTGACTGCTTTTTCTTTCTATTTCACCAACGCCGATGCGGATTGGTTTGATCTGTGCGGTGCTGCCGTCGGCATGGGTCTGTCCTCTGCCGAACAGGCAAAAACAGTGCGTTCTCTGCTGCTTTCCAACGTCCACGCATTGGCAGAACGCGGCATTGATGCCTACGAAAACAAAGAGCAGGACGGCTACCTTGCACTGCTTGCGGCAAGCTATGTGTTTGCCGAAACCGGCGAGAAAACCGACTTCCTGCACATTCTGTCCGAAAAACTCGGCGACTCGCAGCAGAGTCTGTCCCTGTTGCGTGACATGAAAATGAAAATGCACTTCACCTTTGCATTGCCCGAAAAACCCACCCCAACCTCTTTCTATGAGGGTCTGCGTGTTCTCGAAGCGGACAATCCCGCCTATGCACAGGCAGTCACCAACCGTGCACTCGATGCCTATTTTGAAGACGGCAACGACGATTGGCTCGGCTGCATCAACAAACTCTACAAACGTCCGTCCACGGCACAGGCGGTGCTTTCCTGCCTGCTTGCCCGTTTTGAAACATTGCTCGAAAAAACCACCGACAAAACCGCTCTTGCATGGTTCTGCGGTGCGTGTGCGGTCGGATTGCAGAATGACAAGGCAAGACTCACGGCCGCCGCAGAAATACTCCTGCACAAGCACATCGCTTACGATGACCTGCTTGTGTGCATCAAAGCCTTGCAGCTTCGTGAAGAAGACCTGCCCTCGTCAGGCCCCGTTGAACCGCTTGCCGCAAAATACGATTCCCTGCAAAAGCTCAGCGAGCTGCATCTGCCGACCGACCCCGAAAAAGCACAGCGTGTGCGTGAGAGTGCCGTCAGCCGCCTTGCGGAATTGCTTGCAAAAGACTGCACATGGGAAGATATTCACACCCTTGTGCCTGCCATTCTCAACGCTGTCGGTTACCTGCCTGCAACACCCATGCACCTGCGGCTTGAAACGCTGCTGTGCAGACAGCTTGTTGTGTTGGCTCCCGACGTGCTTACGGGCGAAAAAGAATACATTGCCTATGCACGTTTTCTGGTGCAGATGCGTAAAGATTTCTGCCTGCGGTTGTATCCTGCAACCAATGCCGCCGACCTTTCGGTCAACAACAAATCCGTACCGCGTCGCTTCCTTTCGGCTGTGGGAAAAGTCCTGCCGTGGTTGCTGCAGTGTGCGGTCACGGTGCTGTGCGTGATGGTGCTGTTTGTGCAGCCCGCAAGCCTGCCGCAGGAACTTGCCCCCTCAACATGGCAGACGATTGCACCGTATTTGTTTGCAGCCGTCGGTGCCGTACTGGTGGTGCTGCACCTTGTTCTACGTAAAAAAAGCCTGTCAGGACTTCTGCTTTCCCCCGGTCTTACCATGCTGACAGCGGCCGTTGTGTCGCTTGTCTGCTGAAAGGAGGATTGCAATGACTGACCTGTTGTTTGCCCTTCTGAAAAGCATCGGTGTGATGCTGCAAAAAATAAAACGCGGGTTTGCCCGGCAATGGCAGGAAATGCTTGCCGTCTTCCGCTTCGGCACCAAGGATGCCGCCACACAGCGTGAGCGAACCGACATCCCCGTACTGTGCCTGACGGTGTGGACGGGTGAAAACGCAGCCAACCGCCGCACCGTTTACATCCGCGAAGAAAGCTTTACCATCGGCAATGCCGAAGGATTTTACCTGTCACTGGACCCCTCTTATGAGGTGGGTGACATCTATTGTTCCGTTTTTTATGACAACCGCCGTCATGCCTATGTGTTTGTGCAGCCCACGGGTGAATTCCTGCTGCTGCCCGACACCAACAAAAAGGTCTACCGTCCCGGGGATTATTCCATTGCGGCAGGCGAAAGCCGCTTTGACCCCGTTGCGGCCGATGCGGTGCTTGTAAGGGACGAACCCGTTTATTTCAACATCGCGCAGACATTCCGTTTCAAAGCCTTTATTACGGAATCTGCCGCTGAAAAAGAGACAAAACAACTTGCCGTTGCGGCAATACAAGGAGGCGATACGGATGCAGAGCAATAAACTGTCCTTGCAGCAACTTCCCGTCACGGGCAACCGTGTGCTGCTGACTTTCCGCACCCTGATTGCAAATCCTCTGGTGCAGGTCGGTTTTACCCTTGTATATCAGTTGTACCTGCTGTATTGCCTTGCATTGCGGTTCAACATCCGTGCCGACATTGCCTCGATTGCCCTGTTGTTCGGTGTTACCGACATCCTGTTCCTCGGTGTGTCAAGGCTCATAAAACTCAACGCACCCTTGCTGTTTGCGGCTGATTTGCTGCTGACAACGGGATTTTCCGCACAGTGCGTTTTTGTGGATACCTTCCCCGAAACCACGGGTACGGATGTGCGTGAAATTGTCACCGACAGCCTGCTGTTCATCGGGGTCGGCATTGTTGCAGGTGCGGTGTGCATGGCGGTCTGCTACTGGGTCATGCACGCAGGCAGGCAGCAATTGCAGGCAAAAGCCGTTCCGTTCTTTTGCATTCTGCTGTGTCTTGCCGCCATTGCAACGGCAGGGTATTCCCTTGCAACAGGCTCGCAGTGGCTCTTCAACGGCCGCCTGCAGCCGGGTGAATTCATCAAATTCGGTTTTCTGTTTTTCACCGCCCTTGTGGCAGGTGTTGCGGAAGAATACATGAGCTACCGCAAAAAACTGTTTTACCTTGTCAGCGTTTACCTGCTGCTTGCCCTGACCTATGTCGCACAGAGCGAACTGGGCAGCCTGTTGGTCGTGACAGCCGTGTTTGCACTGTTTCTGATCATTTACAGCAAAAGCTGGCTGCTGACAGGCGGTCTGCTCGGCTTCATCGCGGTGTTCGTCTGCGTGGTGATGGCAGTGGTCATCAGCTTCGGCAACAGCTACATTGAAGAAGTCTATGCCGATCCGCCTGCAGAGGGTGAAGAAATCACGCAGGAAGAACCCTCTTTCTTTGAGCAGGATCACGGCAAGCTCATCAACACCGTGCTCGACAAATTCACATCCAACTACGAAAAGGTTTATATGCGTTTCATGGTCTGCGTGGACATTGACGGCACCGACCCGAACCTGAGTCAGACGCTGCGTGACGTTATTCAGGAATACTATGTGTATCAGGCACGCTGTGCACTCAATGCCATCGGCATCAGCGGTCTGTTTTCGACAGGACCCGTGTTCACCTATGTGCCCGTCGGGGAATCGGACTACATCTACACGTCCATTCTGCAGACAGGCGGCTACCTGAGCATCCTCGTCATGCTTGCAGCCTTCCTGATTCTTGCCGACACCACACTCGACATCGTCTGCCGCAACTGTCCTCTGTTCGGCCGCTACGGTGCATTCCTCATGGCAGCCACCCTTGTGGTGCAGATGTGCATCAACGTGCTGGGTGTCAACAACCTGCTGCCGCTGACGGGTATTACCATTCCGCTTGTCAGTAAGGGCGGTTCCAGCCTTGCGGTCAGCTTTATGATGCTTGCCGTGATTCTTGTGACCGACCTGCATTACCACCGCACAAACAAAAAATATACAGACAACTTTGCCGAAGCTGCCGAAACGAAAGGAGGTTGTTTCCTTGTCAATGACGAACCGTTCGCAAAAGGATAACCGACCTTCCCCGGTCCGCAAAGCAACACAGATGCCCGGCAGATTCCGTCTGCTGCTTGACAATCCGCGTCCGACCATGACGACCCGATCCCTGTACATTCTGACGCGAATGTCATTTTCCCTGTTTCTGATCATCTGCCTGCTGATTCCCGTCACATTTTCGGTCATGCTCAACAACCGCATGGACGGCGACAGTGCAAAATACAAGAGCATTGTCAGCACCAGTCTTGAACGTGAGCATCTGCGTGGTCCGATTTATGACCGCAACGGCAAACTGCTTGCCGAAACGCTGCAGAATGAAGACGGAACCACCCAACGGCAGCTTTATTACACCCACAGCGTTGCCCACGTCATCGGCTCACAACCCGATGCATACTACGGCAGCGAAGGTGCGGAAGTTTATTTCAATCAGCTGCTTGTGGGATTGAAGAAGAAAAACATCGATGCACAACGCGGTGACAACGTATACCTGACCATTGACGTCAACCTGCAGGAATTGCTGTATACCCTGCTGCAGGATCACATCGGTGCAGGCGTACTGACCAACTGCAAAACAGGCGAACTGCTTGCCATGGTCAGCACCCCGTCTTATGACCCGTCCGTGACCAATGAGGAAGCAGAACAGCTGTATCAGAACGGCGAATACGTCAACAACGCAACCGCCGCACTGACCCCCGGTTCGGTTTTCAAGCTTGTCAGTGCTGCCGTTTTTGCCGACAACGGCATCTTCCCCGTGCTTGACAACGACGGCGGCAAATACACCTTTGAGGGACTGGGCACCATCGCAAACTACGGCGATTATTATTACACCAATGTGGACATCTACAAAGCCATTCAGAAGTCCTCGAACGTGTGGTTCAGCCGTGCAGCCTATGACCTTGTGACACAAAAAAATATGCTCGCTTACACCGACGGCATTGAATCTCTCGGCATCGGCAGCACCATTCCCACACAGTTCGGTACGCTCGTGCAGTCCCACGGCATCACGGAAAACGACCGTTGGGAACTGCTGCAAAGCTCGTTCGGTCAAGGCAAGCTCCTGCTGAGTCCCATGTACATGAACATCTTTGTGTCCGCAGCCGTGACGGACGGCAAAATGCTTGTCCCCTATATGCTGCTGCGTTCGATCGACCCCGCCAACAAAACAAGTGAAGAGGGCAAACCCCACAAACTCGGTTTCACCGTGTCCGAAACCGCCTGCGAAGTCATCCGCAAAGGTATGCTGCAGGCAGGCGATGACTACGGCCTGCAGTGGAACAACCAACCCGGCTCGGTGTATGCAAAAACAGGCACCGCCGAGGTGTCCGACACCCGCAACAACATCTGGCTGACAAGCAGCTTCCCTGCCGAAGACCCGCAATACACCCTGACGATGGTGCAGCTCGACGGCCTGCAGCTCAGCGGTGCACTGGTGGACGACATCCAGACGGTCATCGACTACCTCGCTGCAACATACGAATAATCGTGCAATAAATCCGCAACATATGAATGATCAGCACTGAAGCTGCAACATATGAATGATCGACACCGAAGCTGCAACATACGAATGATCGGCACCGAAGCTGCAAATTCATAAGCGACATACAATTCAATACCATAACACATTAAAAAAGGAGCTGTTTTCACAGCTCCTTTTTGGTTTGCATCCGTGCGGATATTTGGTTTTACACGGATAGTCAGACAACTTTCCCTTGTCGCTCAACTCAATTCCTTGTTGCTCCACCTGGCCCCTTGTCGCCCCTTTCAGGGCAATGTCGTCAACTTAAGAAATAGGAAGTTTTGGCAGGATGTAGCCAATCACGGGGACGGTACGAAACCGCTGAAAAAGTCCATTTTTTTTCAAAAAGCGATTAAGTGACAATTAACAGGGGACAATTCTTACGAAAACCTACCACATATAAAAACAATACTTCAAAAGGACACAATATATAGTAGACAGCAATTCTCGTTGGTCATTTATTCTGTTTTAATCGCTCAAAACACTACTTTT
>JAFSEF010000086.1 GCA_017435865.1 Clostridia bacterium | reverse complement strand
TTTCATTGTTTAAAACCTCCGATATTATTTCCTGTGAATGTCTGGTAAACCTTCACTCTCATAATATCGGAGGTTTTTTTATTTGCCAAGGCTTTTTTCTCCCCTGGTAGAACCAGGGGTTTATTTACGCTAAAGCACCAACCCAAATTTGTCCGTGAACGAAAACGCGGACAAAAGAAACAACAAAATAATAACGACAGCAATGAAATGCAGTTGAAAATGTAAAGGAGCGAACTTGAAAACACCGAAAGATAAATGTTGTGTTGCTTTATGGCAGCGAACAGAAGTGCTGTACCAAAACATGAATTAGAAATACTTGCACGGCACTTTCTTCCGCAAATTCAAGCATTTTTTGAGAGCGAAGAAGGCAAAAAAGAATACAAAGAGTGGAAAGAAAAACAGTGTAATCTTGAAAAATAAATTGAGCCGTCCAATTGGACGGCTCAATTTATTTCCATGAATCTATGGTTATACCATAGGCATTGGCAACACTATCTACGAACAGCATCATTGCTTCCTTGCTCAAATCTCGATATTTAAAAGAATATAATGTGTCTTGAATAAAACACCTATCAGGCATATGAAAATCTTTACCTTTGGTTCTTAATAGATACTGGATTTGAGATAAAATCAAATTTAAAGCAAACTTTTCATTAACAGAAGGTCTAAGTGGAGAAGTATCACTCAAAACAGTGAACGGTTTAAGCTTGATTATCCAAAAACTATTTAAAGCTGTTTCTTTTAATTCGGACACATTATTAATATTGTGAAAATACCGATAATACTCTTTTCTTTTATATGTCCTACTAATTACTTCAGCCAAATTTCTTAAATTAATATTGACATCACAAGTTGATGTCGCATGTTGATCATCGTATATCGCTGTATCTTCCACTTTTACAAATTGCCAAAAACTCTCTATAAGCGTATCGATACCTTTTTGTAATTCTTCAGAAGAAATTTCTGGACATTTATTTTTTCTTGTTTTTTCAGGCAATAACATTTCCAAACGCTCAATAACATCTTTTTTGTTCAAAGATTCATCATTGATAATTTCGCTTAGAGCTGCTATATAATCTTCTTTTTTCTCCAAAATATTATCCATCTTTATCCCATCCTGTAATTCTTACATATTGAAGTATCGTTATTAACCTTATGTGCGTTAAGCTCCATTGTTCCCGACTCGATTTTTTCGCAATATGATCTTGAAGAATCAAGTTCGTGATTAGAGGTTTGCTCTTGCCTCATTTGTACTTTGAAATCCAATACTTGCTTTAAACAAACATTTGAGCGGTGTTGTGTCTTGTTTCTTTTTTTATGCACTAGCAATTTCGTAATCAAATAAACACATGCATAAATCGAACATAAAACACCAATAACCGCAAATAAAACAATTATAATTCTAAGTATATCTATCATATTGTCCAATTCCTTATAAAAAAATTCTTTCCTCTATATATTATATTTCCAATCGGAGTCTTGAGATACATTGATTGGTGTTTTCTTCAAGGTTTTTTTAATAAGTTCTCCCCAAAAAAGAAAAACAGATTCAATTGCATACCAAAACGCTTGAAGCAAAATTCCTGCATATACATATTGTTGAATGTTAGTAAAGATATCGAAAGAAATTAACCACTCGTTGTTAATAATACCAACAAAGGCTATCCCCGTTAGTACTACAGAAACCGTAAAAATCAAAGTAACAATTATATACAAAAAGATACCATTCTCTTTTGTTTCACCGATTTTACCACACTTTATTCCCATATCGAAAGAAAGAGCAGCTGCGTAAAGGAATAGCGATTTACAAAAATCTACACACATGTAATTATATGTAAACAAGCCCAAACATAACGGAACAATGATGAACAAAATTTTTAAAAAAGCCAAAGTGAATTTGTCCATCAGTGTATTAATATAAATAAATCTTACTAATTTTGCCATACGCAAGTCATCCCTTAAACAAAAAATGCACCACATAAAAACGCAGTGCATTAAAATTTCACTCGGTAGGAAATTATGCCGAAGCACCTACGTCTTTGTTACTAAGTCGATATAATCTATAATTATAATACTACATCTTGTGCAATTTGTCAATATTTGAGAAATATGTGTAACAATATAATAACTCACAAAGATGAATTTTTATATATAAGTCAAAAATCCGAACGAGTCACCGATTAGGTAAATGTTCGGATTATTTGACTTTGGTGGGAGAGGGTGGATTCGAACCACCGAAGTCAGTGACAACAGATTTACAGTCTGCCCCCTTTGGCCGCTCGGGAACTCTCCCATATGAAATTGAAACTCTACACCCTGTTAAAAAAGGTGGAGCTGGTGGACGGACTCGAACCCCCGACCTGCTGATTACAAATCAGCTGCTCTACCAACTGAGCTACACCAGCGTGTAGGTTTTGCGTCGAACGCAAGTGATAATATAGCACATTTATTTGCGTTCGTCAAGTGTTTTTTTTAAGAAATTCTAAAAAAATATAAAATATTTTGCATCCTGTACAAAAGCACCGCATCCGGCATTCTGCGGTGCTTGTTCTTTATTATTTATACTTTTCCTGCAATTTCGGAGACAGAGCCGAAAAATCAAAACATTTTTCAATCAGCTTGCCGCACAAAGCAATAATGGGTGCATTGATCAGCGTCAGCACGATCGTTCCGACACCGATTCCCTCAAAACCTCTGAACAGTACAAGGGTCAGTGTGACCGATACAAGCAGGCAGCCTGCATCAAAAATATACTTCACTTTTTCATTTGCTTTGCCGAACACGGATGCACATTCGGTGACAAACAGCTCATAAATCTGCAACGGCAGATATGTACGGAAAAAGAAAGCAATGGCAAGCGAGGTGATCACACCGCCTGCAGCAAAAGCAACAATCCGCACAGGCATACTCTCATACGGATCGCTGCCACCGAGCAGCAGAAGCATCAGATCCAATACCTTACCGTAAATCACAGCCGTAGCGAAGCACAGAAAATACTTGAAGCGTACCCTGCGTACCACTGCCATCATCACAAGCAACAACACACCCTGGAAACAATACTCTGCCGTGCCGAGGGTAAACGACGGAAAGTATTCTGCTATTTTCAGGTGCAGAATATACGGCGGTGCGGCAATCATGGACACACCGAAATCAGCCTTGACCGTCAACGCAACACCAAACGCACACAACACAATGCCGCAAATCCAGGCAGCTTCTGCAAAACGAGGAATTTTTTTCATACTCCTGTTCACTTTCTGTTTTTCTTTATATTTTCAGTTTTCTGTTTTTCCATCTGCCTGCCAGGAAATACACTGCACCCGGAATGCTCGTGCCGTAGGTAGCAAGACCGTAGCCGAGGAAATATCCGTACAATCCGAGTCCGCAGACCGTACCCAACAACCAGCTCAATCCGATACGCAGCACAAGTCCGTCCAACAGCGAGAATGCAAGTCCCAATGAAGAATTGCCGATTCCCGAAATGAATCCGTTGGTACCGCGCATGATCGCCATGGCAGGAAAACTCCAGACAATCGCCCGGACAAAAACAGGGGCAAGACCGAGCACTTCGGCATCATCTGTGAACAGACGGAACAAAAACTCAATATTGGTAACGTAGATCACAAAGAAAACAAGATACACCGCCGCACTGTAAATCCAGCTCCAGTAAACGACCCGACGGGTACGCCTGATGTTGCCGGCTGCAATGTTCTGCCCGACCATGGCTGACGAAGCATAATTGAACCCCATGGAGATTTTACGGACAACGTCGTCCACTTTCAGACCGACACCGAACACAGCGGAAGCCGCCACACCGACAGAGTTGACAAGCGAAGTCACAAACAACATGGAAACGTGCACCGCAGCACTGCGCAAAGCAAAGGGTACACCCAGTGAAATGATGTTGCGTGTCTGCTTTTTGTCAGGCCTGAACGAAGACAATTTAAAATCAAAACCGAATGCTTCCTTATGATGTAAGAGATATATGATTGACCAGATGAAGGACACCGCCTGTCCGAGTACCGTTGCGGCAGCCGCACCCGCGACACCCCAGTGAAAAACGCCCACAAACAACAGGTCAAACAGCAGGTTCGTAACCGCAGCGACTGCAATATAGATACACGGCTGCACAGACTCCCCTTCACCGCGTAAAATGGAAGCGACAAGGTTGTAACCGAACGAAAACAGCAATCCTGCCGAACAGATATACAGATAACTGCTTGCCATGGAAAACGCTTCTTCGGGTGTTTGCAACAGACGAAGCACAGGCTCGCAGACAGCGATTCCGACACCGGTCATCACAACACCGAGTCCTGCCACAAGGGTAAACAGCGTTCCGATACACTTTTGCAGATCTTCCGTTTTTTTGGCCCCGACAAGCTGTGCGATCACCACCTGACCGCCCATGGCAAATCCGAGCGACAGCATATTCAGGAAGTTGAACACCTGCGAAGCGGTTGAAACAGCCGACAAGCCTTCTCTACCGACAAAATGCCCGACAACGATCATATCCACAATGCCGTAAAACACCTGCAGGCAGTTGCTGAGCATAAACGGCAACGAAAAAAGGAGCATCTGCTTGGGCAGATTCCCCGTTGTGTAGTCATGTATGATTTTTTTCTTACTTTTATTTTTCATGTTTTTTATTATACCGCAAAATAATTGAAAAACAAGTCTCTTTTTCTATTGACAAAAGTTTTTATTTGTATTAAAATGCGTGAGGTTCGTCAATGTGCCCATAAAAGACCATTGATATTCGTGCGAAATAAACAATAGTTTTTCAATAAAAAGGAGAGCCTTATGGCACAGACAAAAACAAGCGTCCAACCGAAGATGCCTGCAAAAAGCATTTCCGCACCACGCAAAAAACCGCTGCACATTATTCTTCCTCTGCGTCAGTTTGCTGCCCTTGTCAAAAAGAACATTGTCACCGTGGTTGCCTTTGCTGCTGCCGTTGTCACAAGCATCATCGTTCCTCCCGATGCACAATACCTCGGTTATTTTGATGTCAAAACACTGACCTGCCTGTTCTGCGTGCTGGCTGTGGTGTGTGCATTGAAGAACATCCGCTTTTTCTATCTGCTTGCACAAGCGATTGTCCGTTGTTTCAGAACCGCACGCATGAGTGTGCTTGCGTTGGTATACATCACTTTCATCGGTTCCATGCTCATTGCCAATGACATGGCTCTGCTGACCTTTTTGCCGCTCGGCTACTTCGTTCTGCACTCCACACAAAAAGAAAACTACATGGCATTCACCTTTATCATGCAGAACATTGCTGCCAACCTCGGCGGAATGCTGACTCCCTTCGGCAATCCCCAGAATCTGTACCTGTACACAAAGTTCAACATTCCCACCGCTGAGTTCATGGGCATCATGGCAGTTCCGTTTTCCGTTTCCATTGCACTCATCACGGTGCTGTGTCTTGTTTTTGTACGTAACGAACCGCTGCAGATTGAAGCTGCCGACGAAAAACTGCCGAAAGGCAGAACCGCGTTGTACCTTTGCCTGTTTGCGTTATCCATTGCCATCGTGTTCCGCGGCATTCCCTACTGGATCGGCCTGCTTATGATTCCCGCCGTTCTGCTTTTTGCCGACCGCAAAGCACTCAGGGATGTGGACTACCCCCTGCTGCTGACCTTTGTGTTCTTCTTTATTTTCGCAGGCAACATGGCAAGAATTGATGCGGTGCGCAATGTATTTTCGTTCCTGCTCGAAAAGAGCACACTCCTGTTCAGTGTTCTGTCCTGCCAGTGCATCAGCAATGTGCCGAGTGCCATTCTGTTGTCGCAGTTCACCGACAACTACCGCGATCTTCTGGTCGGTGTCAACATCGGTGGTGTGGGCACACTGATCGCTTCCCTTGCAAGTCTGATCACCTTCCGCGAATACACAAAACACAACCCCGGCAAAAGCGGAAAATACATCGGTCAGTTTTCGGCATTCAACTTCGGTTTTCTTGCCGTGCTGACAGTGTCCATGCTTGTTTTTAATAATATAATGCTTTAAAAGAAAACACATACTCTCACAGCGATGCCCGACGCAACACGTTTGGGCATCGCTGTTGTTATTCTCTGCATTTGCGTGCAATTGATTGACAGAACACAGATTATATGTTATAATTCTAATTAAATATAGATCAAAAAAGAGGGTTTTTGTATGAAGTTTGCACGTCTTTTTTGCATTTTCTGCCTTGCACTTGCTGTTTTTGCAGTCGGTATGAGTACGGCTTATGCTGCTGAGACACCTGTCTATGACATTCTTTTGGGTGACATGGACGAAACAGGTTCCCTGAGTGCTGCCGATGCCCGTATTGTGCTGCGTGCGTCCGTAAAGCTTGAAAATCTTGACGAGTACATGAGCATTGTTGCGGATGCTGACCTCAACGGCCAGGTGTCTGCTGCCGATGCCCGTATTGTGCTGCGTGCTTCCGTAAAGCTGGAAGATATTACAAAGTTTTATCACATCCATACGAATGAAGATCCTGTCCCCGTAGACGGCGGTTGCCTGCTGCCGTCTTACACCGAAACCGTCTGCACCACCTGCAAAATGCGTCAGCTTACCGACCTGGTCCCTGCAACAGGACACAAATGGTCCGCATACCTGTTTGACGGCAAGGGCAACCATGCCCGCGAATGCAGTGTCTGCAATACGGTAGAAAGCACAGCCTGTTCGCTTGAAATCACGGAAACACCCGCAGATTGCATCAACAACGGTTACAAAACAGGTGTCTGCTCTGTTTGTAAGTGGGAAACCGTTACGGATGAAATTGCAGCCCTCGGCCATGATTATACCCCCGTTGTCAAAGCACCGACTTGTTCAATGGAAGGCGGCACATACTGGACCTGCACTCGCTGCGAAGACACCTACCTGACCGACAACGTCCCTGCAACAGGGCATTCCTATGCTTATATTGACATTGCAGGCGACTGCACACATGAAAAATACACCTTGGAATACTGCAACAACTGTGAAGATTATTCACAGAAGCTCAATGTTGTGCCGGCACCCGGACACAATTTCAAGTGGGCCAAAAATGCAGACGGTGTTTATATGCGCACCTGTGCGAATGCAGGCTGTAAAGAGCAACCCCATGCAGCCACCAAAGCAGGAACACTCGCATGGTTCAACGATACCGTCAATAAACTCAAGAGCGAAGAACAGTATGAACAGGATGTCACCATTCTGCGCTACACCAAAAACGTGAATTACTCAGACAACTACAATTTCGGCATCAATACGTTTCTTGTTGAATCGCTGATGAAGGATACACTCAACACCACCCTGGAAGATTACAAAGCACCTGCATACAACAGAGTGC
>JAFSEF010000085.1 GCA_017435865.1 Clostridia bacterium | reverse complement strand
TCGCCCCTGAAAGGGGAGATGCCCAAAGGGCAGAGGGGTTTACGAAAAGAACAGACTTTATTGACCGATTTTGTGCAGATTTGGTTAACCCCTCTGTCACTTCGTGACATCTCCCCTTTCAGGGGCGACAAGTGTTTGAGACGTAAAGAGTCGTTTTCTTACACCGTCCGCTTTCTGAGTATATCTCCTGCACGCAGTTTGTACGGGCAGGCAAGCCGCAGGTGTTCCTGTACAAGGAAGGCATCTTCACGTGCGTTGCCGTCCATGTCCGTGATGGCGGTGACAGTGAATTTTGCACCCAGTGAATCGGGGGAGAGAATCTCAAGTTCGTCCCCGACTTTAAAGCGGTTTCGCATTTCCACCACAATTTCCGTGTCCGTTGCTTCGAGTACGGTCGCGGTGAACTGGCAGTCCGAACGGTAGAGTCCGTCGTTGTTGGGGTCTTTGGCAACATTGCCGAAGTAAAATCCCGAGTCAAAGGGTCTGTGACTTGCACACAGCAGTTCTTTTTCGCACACATCAAGCGATGCGGTGCCGTCCATGGCATGACGGTAGGCATTGACAACGGTCGCAACATAGTAAGCGGTTTTCATTCTGCCCTCAATTTTAAAGGACGTGACACCTGCATCGGCAAGCTCCTGCAAAAAGTCAATGCACTTGAGGTCCGATGAGCTGAGCACCGCCGTTGCACCCGCATCTTCAATGACAGGCAGGTACATATTCGGCCGTTTTTCTTCCACAAGGTAATAGTTCCATCTGCAGGGCTGCGTGCAGTCGCCGCGGTTGCCCGAACGGTGTGAGATGTAAGAGCTCAGCAGGCATCTGCCCGAATACGCCATGCACATCGCACCGTGTACAAAGGCTTCAATTTCGAGTGTGTCGGGGGTCTTGTCACGCAATTCCCTGATGTCATCCAGCCGCATTTCGCGACCGAGCACCACACGTTTTGCACCCAGCTTGTGCCACATTTCCGCCGCTTTGCGGTTCACGCAGTTAGCCTGCGTGCTGACGTGCAGCTCCAGCTCCGGTACTTTTTCTTTCAGCTCCGCAAGCACCCCGAGGTCGGACACAATCGCCGCATCCGCCCCGCAGAGAAGCAGGTTTTTGCCGTATTCTTCCAACGCGTCAATCTCGCCGTTTTCGGCAAAACAGTTGACGGTGACATACATTCTCTTTCCCTTTGCGTGTACCAGCTCCGCAGCCGCCTGCAGCTGCTCAAAGCTGAAGCCTGCACTTTCCGCACGAAGCTGCAGCATCGGCCCGCCCAGGTACACCGCATCCGCACCGAAGTGCAACGCAGTCTGCAAGGATTCATAACTTCCGGCCGGTGCCAGCAATTCACAGTTTTTCATACCATCTGTCCTCACGGTTCTCAAAATTATCCACCTTACATTGTACCGAAAACCGGACAAAAAGTAAAGAGGAAATCTGCGTGTGTATATAAAACCGCGTGTGTATATAAAACCGACGTGTTTAAGTGTATACTTTTTTGCATACGTTGTGTGAAATTTCAGAATATATCATTGACTTTTTTATGAATAAGAGATATTATTAAAAAGGAATATGTTTTCCCATTGAAAAACTGTTTAAAGGAGATTTATCATGCAGGTTATGAAGAAATTTTTGTCGGTTTTGCTTGTTTGTGCTATGTTGCTGTGCAGTATATCTTTTACTGGGGACATAGAGTTTCAACCGATGATTGCAGAAGCATCAGGTCCGACCATGTCACCACTTATTGTTGAATATGGTTGCACGTTGGATGAAAATGGCAGACTTCAGGTTGATTTTTATTTTAACAATTGTGTGTCACTGGTTGCTTGGGATATGATTATTTCTTATGATCCTGCCGTGTTACAATATGCTGACATTCGTGAAGGTGCAGACACAATTCAGGTTGGCAACTCTAAAAATAATAACATCTGGTTGGAAGTTGATTATATTGATGTATCGTATTTTGGCTTTGCCGGCTATTTTAAAGATTACTTATGGACAGCTGATGAATTTGCAAACGATGCACAAAACGGTAAAGAATGTATTGTAAATTCAGATAAGTTTCATGTTGCAACTATGCTTTTTGATATCAAAGATCAATCAGCCTTTGAAGAAGGCAGAATAGGTGTTGATATAGTCGGTTATTTTAGATTAGGTGCTGAGAATCAGATAACAAGAGAGATATCGGTTTCCGGATGGTTACAAAAAGCTCATAAGGGAGAAACAGAAATAATTCCTGCTGTATCACCGACGTGTACTGAAAAAGGATTACACGAGAGTAAAAAGTGTTCAAGCTGCGGAGAGGTTGTCTGGGCAGGATTGTCAATTGATGCATTGGGGCATGCAATTGATGAGGGCAGTAATACTTGCAACAGATGTGCAGCAGTGCTGGATAATCTTGCAAGCGGATCATGCGGAGAAAATCTGACCTTTGTTCTTGACATTAACAAGATACTGACCATTTCCGGTACCGGAGAATTAGAATACTCTTCTTGTTCTTTGTGGTATCCCTATCGTTCTGTTATTAAGAGAATAATCATTGAAGAAGGAGTGACAGACATCGGGCATTCTGCGTTCCGCGACTGCACCTCGCTGACCTCAGTCACCATCCCGGACAGTGTGACGAGCATCGGGGGTTCTGCGTTCGAGAACTGCACAAAGCTGACCTCGGTCACCATCCCGGACGGTGTGACGAGCATCGGGGATGGCACGTTCTCCGGCTGCACAAAGCTTACCTCGGTCATCATCGGTGACAGCGTGACGAGCATCGGGGGTGCTGCGTTCTACAATTGCACCTCGCTGACCTCGGTCACCATCGGTGACAGCGTGACGAGCATCGGGGTTTGGGCGTTCTGGGACTGCACCTCTTTGACCTCGGTCACCATCCCGGACAGCGTGACGAGCATCGGGGCTTATGCGTTCGTGGACTGCACCTCGCTGACCTCGGTCACCATCCCGGACAGCGTGACGAGCATCGGGGATTCTGCGTTCTCCAACTGCACCTCGCTGACCTCGGTCACCATCGGTGACAGCGTGACGAGTATCGGGTATTCTGCGTTCCGCTACTGCACCTCGCTGACCTCGGTCACCATTCTGAATCCTGATTGCAAAATCTATGATAGTGAGTATACCATATACTCTGGTGCAATAATTTATGGTTTTGCAAACTCTACTGCACAGAGGTATGCTGAAAAATATAACCGTTCCTTTGAAATATTTGTATGTTCACATAAAAATGCGGAGATCATTCCCGCTGTTGCAGCAACCTGTACCACAACCGGTCTGACGGAAGGTAAAAAGTGTTCCGTTTGCGGTGAAATACTTGAAGAACAGGCAGAGCTTCCTGCACTCGGTCACACCGAAGAAGTCATTCCCGCTGTTGCTCCCACCTGTACCGAAATGGGTCTGACGGAAGGCAAAAAGTGTTCCGTTTGCGGTGAAATTCTTGAAGAACAGGCAGAACTTTCTGCCCTCGGACATAATTATGTAGGTGTCATCACGACCGCCCCGACTTGTACACAGGCAGGTGTCAGGACCTATACCTGTCAGAACGATGCAACACACAGCTATACCGAAGAACTTGATATGCTTGACCATGTTCTCGGTGAACCGGTCATGGGAAATGAAGTTGCAGCAAGCTGTGAGACTGACGGTTATTATGAACAGGTATATTACTGCACTTTGTGCAATAAAAATATTGCTATCGGACAAATGAGAATACCGGCTACCGGACATACAGAAGGTGAAGAAGTTATGGTTTGGCAGATAACGCCTACCTGTGAACAAGCCGGTGGATTCCATGCGGCATCATTCTGCACCGTCTGCGGAAAGGAACTTCTTTCTTTACATGGTGATTCCGAACCCCTTGGTCATGAATTCAGTATTGAAAAAGAAGTCATCACAGCAACCTGTACAAAGGACGGATATGTTGTTAAACAGTGTGTTCGCTGTGATAAAACGGAAACAACCGCAATTCCGGCAACCGGTCATACCGAAGATGTCATTCCCGCTGTTGCTCCCACCTGTACCACAACTGGTCTGACGGAAGGTAAGAAGTGTTCCGTTTGCGGTGAAATTCTTGAAGAACAGGCAGAAGTTTCTGCACTCGGTCACACCGAAGAAATCATTCCCGCTGTTGCTCCCACCTGTACCGAAATGGGTCTGACGGAAGGCAAGAAGTGTTCCGTTTGCGGTGAAATACTTGAAGAACAGGCAGAACTTTCTGCACTCGGACATACTTGGGATGCAGGTGTTGTCACCACGGCTCCGACTGTGGATGCAGAGGGTGTGAAGACCTTTACCTGTCTTGTGTGCGGTGAAACCAAGACAGAACCCGTTGACAAACTTGTTCCTTCGTTCACCGACAGTGAGACCATCATTCTGACAAACGAAAACATTGTCTCCGTTGCAGGGGCAACCGCTGCACAGCTGCTGTCGCAGGCAGGTGACGGTGCTGCCGTTGCAGACAAAAACGGCAATGCACTTGCAGCCGATGCAAAAATCGGTACGGGTGCGGTGCTGACACTGGCGGACGGCACGCAGCACGTCGTTGTTGTACAGGGCGATGCTGACGGTGACGGTGCGATCACTTCCTCTGATGCTCGCAGCTTGCTGCGGTACTCGGTCGGTCTGGATGCGGCGGATGCCGCACAGAAACTGGCTGCTGACGTGGACAGCGACGGCAGGGTCAGTTCTTCCGATGCACGTCTTGCATTGCGTGCTTCGGTCGGTCTTGAAAAGCCTGCCGATTGGCTCACAAAGATCAAATAAACGCAATTTGTGCCATTTTGCATTGATAGTTTTGTATTTGTTCATTTAATAACAAATCATTTTTTCGACCACCGCAGAGCAACGGCTGTCCTGCGGTGAGTTTTGTATAAAAAGCGGTTGTTTACGAATAATCGGAGGGTGCAAACGGGATATGTTTTTTGAAGTGCTGCGGACATTTTTTTTGAAAAAAACTTGACAAGTCTGCATTCTTGTGATAAAAACTATATATTAATTATATAAAGGCTATGAGGAAGGCAGTAGACTGCTGTTGCAGCTTGCAGAGAGCCGTCGGTCGGTGCAAGACGGTAAGCGGACAGGGTTGAAGAACACTTCGGAGCCGGCGGAAGAAAATCCCTTTGCGGGATGAGTAGAACCGCACGTTCATCGCGTGAAGATGATTGAAGCGGACCGTGAAAACGGTCAATTTGGGTGGTACCGCGGAAGCTGTCTTTCGTCCCATGTTCAGGGGACAGGGCAGTTTTTTTGTTTTGTCCCACGCAAAAAAGGAAGGATGAAAACCCCATGTTAAGAACACACACCTGTAACGAACTCAGAAAAGAAAACATCGGCCAGACCGTCACCCTTGCCGGCTGGATCGAAGTCATCCGTGACCACGGCGGCGTTTTGTTTGTGGATCTTCGCGACCATTACGGCATCACGCAGGTCGTTGTCAATGACGACTCCATGCTGCAGGGTCTTGGCAAGCAGACCGTCATTTCCGTTGTCGGCACGGTTTGCGAACGCGACGAAGAAACCGTCAATGCCCGTCTTGAAACGGGTCTTATCGAAGTCAAGGCAAGCGAGATTTCCGTTCTCGGTCCTTGTCTGAATGCGTTGCCCTTTGAAATCGGCAACGACACCGCAGCCGGTGAAGAAGTTCGCCTTAAATACCGCTATCTTGACCTGCGTAACCGCAGAATTCACAATAATATCGTACTCCGTTCCAAGGTCATCAGCTACCTTCGCAGCCAGATGGAAGAACAGGGATTCATGGAAATCCAGACTCCCATTCTTACCGCATCTTCTCCGGAAGGTGCCCGTGACTATCTTGTTCCCAGCCGTAAGCACAAAGGCAAGTTCTATGCACTTCCGCAGGCTCCGCAGCAGTTCAAGCAGCTGCTCATGACCGCAGGTTTTGACCGTTATTTCCAGATCGCACCCTGCTTCCGTGACGAAGATGCAAGACAGGACCGTTCCCCCGGCGAATTCTATCAGCTCGACTTTGAAATGGCTTTTGCAACGCAGGACGACGTTTTTGCCGTTGCCGAAACCGTGCTTTACAATACATTCAAAAAGTTCACCGACAAGGAAGTTTCCAAGCCTCCGTTCCGTCGCATCACCTTTGCAGATGCCATGCTGCACTATGGTTCCGACAAGCCCGACCTTCGCAACCCGCTGCTTATTCAGGACCTGACCGACTTCTTTGCAGGCGTCGAATTCCCGCTGTTCAAGGGCAAGCCCGTCCGCGGTATTGTCGCTCCCTGTCAGGGTCAGAGCAGAAAGTTCTTTGAAGACTCTCTGCAGTATGCCATGTCCATCGGCATGAAGGGTCTTGGCTACCTGACCTACACCGACGGTATGTACAAAGGCCCCATCGAAAAGTTCCTGTCCGACGAACAGAAAGCCACTTTGACCGAAATGGTCGGCATCAAGGACGGCGAAACACTGTTCTTCATCTGCGACAAGCTGAGCGTTGTCAATCAGCTTGCAGGCGGCATCCGTGCATGGCTCGGCGAACAGCTGGGACTCATCAACAAGGATGCATTTGAATTCTGCTACATCGTTGATTTCCCGATGTACGAACTCAACAGCGAAACCAATAAGATCGACTTTACCCACAATCCGTTCTCCATGCCGCAGGGTGGCCTGGAAGCTCTCAATACCAAAGATCCGCTTGAGATTTTTGCATATCAGTACGACATCGTCTGCAACGGCGTGGAACTTTCTTCGGGTGCTGTCAGAAACCACAACCCCGAAATCATGAAGCGTGCATTTGAAATCGCAGGCTATGATGAAGAAGTCCTCAAGGCAAAATTCGGTGCCATGTACAACGCATTCTCCTACGGTGCACCGCCTCATGCAGGTATGGCCCCCGGTGTTGACAGAATGCTCATGCTCATCGCAGGCGAAGAAACCATCCGCGAGGTCATTGCATTCCCGCTCAACAGAAACGCACAGGATCTGATGATGGGTGCTCCCGGTGAAGTCACCGAACAGCAGCTTCGTGAAGCCAACATTCAGATCAGAGAATAAGGAGGCAACAACAATGGATGCATTGCTTATGCAGCGTCTTGAACAGCTCAACCGTGTTGCACTGACCGAAGAAGAACGTTCTGACACGCTTGCATTTTTTGAAAAACGCTTTGCAGATATGAAAACCTGCGACAGCGTTGATACTGAAAACACCGAACGCATGGTGCACGTATTTCCGCTTGAAAACGTGCTTCGTGCAGACGAAAAGAAAAAGATTTTCTCCCGCGAGGACCTGCTCAAAGGTGCACCCGAACACACCGACGGCTACTGGCAGGTTCCCAGACTGCTTGAATAAGGGGGAACGAAGCTATGATTTATACAGTTAAAAATGAAAATGCCGGTGCAAAGAAGATTGCATTGGATGATTTGATTCTCACAAAAGACTATCCCACCGCTGCAGGCAGCAGAATGCTCGAAAACTACATGAGCCTGTTTGATGCCGAGGTCGTCACCCGTCTGCAGGCAGCAGGCTATGACATCGCAGGCAAGGTCAATGTCGGCGAATTTTCACTCGACCTGCTCGGTGAAACCTCTTATTTCGGTGCAAACACGGATGCCGACGGCAATCTCGTTTCCGCTTTGTCCGAAAGCCTTAACGATGCCGATGCCTGCCTTTGTGTCGATTCCAACGGCACACCCCGCAGAGCTGCCGCATTGTCGGGGCAGTGCTTTATAAAACCCACCTATGCTGCCGTGTCCCGTTACGGCCTTGTTGCTACCGTTTGCTCAGGTGAAACCGTGGGTGTGTTGGCAAAAACAGCCGATACGTGTGCAGAAATTCTTGCAGCCGTTGCAGGTCACGACGACAAAGACGGCACAAGCTTGCCGCAGGAAAGAATCGATGCTGCAAAACAGGCAACCGAAATCAAAAAGATTGCTGTGCCCGTATCGTTCCTCGCAAACCTTTCTGCCGACATGAAAGCGGTTGCGGATGCTGCGATTGCAGACCTCAAAGCACAGGGTGTTGAAGTTGTCGAAATTGAAGACGAAATTCTCGCATTCGCACAGCCTGTATGGAACACCTTGTCAGCAGCGGAGCTTTGCAACAACATCAACCGTTTTGACGGTGTCAAGTACGGCTACCGCAGCCCGAATTACAAAAATATCGAAGACCTTTATACAAACTCCCGTACCGAAGCATTCGGTATTCTGACCAAGATGCAGCTTCTGTACGGTTCGGAAGTTTTGTCTACCGAAAACTATATGCCCGTCTACGACAAGGCATTGCGTATGCGCCGTGTCATCTGTGAACGTTTTGCAGAGATTTTCGGCAGCTTTGATGCTGTTCTTCTGCCTGCCTGCTCGCAGACCGCGTACAGCACAACCGACACCGACACCGCCTACAACGAAAGCCTGTATACCGCACCCGCATCCGTCAGCGGTCTGCCCGTAGTGGTATGCAAGGGTGTGCAGCTTGTCGGTAAAGCACTCAGCGACGGTGCATTGCTTGCACTTGCCGCAAAATTGTGAAAGGGGGAACGGAAAAATGAAATTTGAAACCGTCATCGGTCTGGAAGTCCATGTGGAAATGTCCGCAAACTCCAAGATTTTCTGTTCCTGCGGTGCAAAATACGGCTCTGAGCAGAACGAATGCGTCTGTCCTGCCTGCTGCGGTATGCCGGGTATGCTGCCCGTTATGAACCGCCGCGTGGTGGAACTGGGCATGACCGCCGGTATGATGCTCAACTGCAAAATCAACCGCACCACCACCTTTGACAAAAAGAGTTATTACTATCCCGATCTGCCTGCTTCTTACCAGACCACACAGTGGTTTGCACCCATTGCAGTGGACGGCAAGGTGAAGATCGAAACCGCCAACGGCGAAAAATACATCGGCATCAAGCAGATTCACATGGAAGAAGATGCCGGCAAACTGGTGCATGACGACTGGACGGATACCACCCTTGTGGACTTCAACCGTACGTCTGTTCCGCTGATTGAAATTGTCAGCCGTCCCGACCTTTCGAGTGCAAAGGAAGTCATTGCCTACCTCGAAAGACTGCGTTCGCTGCTTCGTTTTGCAGGTGTTTCCGATTGCCGTTGGGAAATGGGTACCATGCGTTGCGACGTCAACCTTTCTGTCCGTCCCGAAGGTTCCAAGGAACTCGGTGTGCGTACGGAAATGAAGAACATGAACTCGCTGTCCGCCATCGAAAATGCAATCGAATACGAATCCGCACGTCATATTGATGCCATCATCAACGGCACGGAAGAACTCGTGCAGGAAACCCGCCGTTGGGACGATATCAAGGGCAAGAGCTACGCCATGCGTACCAAGGAAACCGCAGGCGACTACCGCTATTTCCCCGATCCCAACCTCATGCCCATCGTGATCGATGATACATGGTTTGACGAAGTCAAGGCAACGCTTCCCATGCTGCCCGAAGAAAAACTGGCAAGCTACATCGAAGCAGGTCTTGAAGAAAAAGTCGCTTCGCAGCTCGTTGCAAGCCGCAGACTCTGCGACGTGCTCGACGATGCCGTGAAAGCAGGCTGCCCCGTCAAGGATGCCGCCAACTGGATTTTCTCGGATTGCATGAAGCTGTGCAACCGCGAAAAACTGACCGCTGACGAACTTCCCGTCAACGGTGCTGCCCTTGCAAAACTCATCTCCCTTGTCAAAAACGGCACCGTCACCCGCCCGAACGCAGCAAGAATCCTCGCTGCCATGTTCGCAGAGGGTGTCGATCCCGAAACGTATGCCGAACAAAACGGTCTGCTTGCAGGCGGTGATGACGGCAAGGTCGATGCAGTTGTCAAGCAGGTTGTGGACGAAAATCCGAAAGCCGTTGCCGACTTCAAGGCAGGCAAGGAAAAAGCTGCCATGGCACTGTTCGGTCAGGCCATGAAGCTGCTCAACAAAAACTGCGACCCGCAACAGCTCAAGGAAAAAATCTTTGCCGAGCTTGCAAAACGATAAGGCTATTCTGTAAGGTATATAATATATAATGAAAACCGTTTCAGGCACATCGCACAGATTGATGTGCCCCCTGTCAAGTAGACAGACGAAATAACAAAAATCGTAGTTAATCCATCCATTCCCCATCCCTCCTGTA
>JAFSEF010000084.1 GCA_017435865.1 Clostridia bacterium | reverse complement strand
CTGAAGGGATTCGACTCTCGCACTGCGGTGCTCGGTCAGGCGCGGCTCTTCAGGCTGACGGCCCTGTCCCTCTCTGTCACTTCGTGACATCTCTCCCACACTGTGGGAGAGTCTTCCACCGGACGTTCATTCACTACCGCGCCGCTTCGAATCCCCACGATCATATAGACCAAAAGAAAACACCGCCTTGCAGCGGTGCTTTCTTTTGGTGGACCTGAAGGGATTCGAACCCTCGACCTCTCGGATGCGAACCGAACGCTCTCCCAACTGAGCCACAGGCCCGTATTGATTTGTGAAATCAGTGTACCATAACGATGCAAAAAATGCAAGAGTCAGCTTTTGATTTATTCTTTTATCATAAATATTTTTTCTTGGTTTTCATATTTTTCTTATTCTGTCATATACTCCTTTAAGAGTATTTTTCAGGAAACTTTAGAGTAATTTAAGTTTCCCGTTATACTCTTATGAACGGTGACTTGTTATTTATTGATAAATGTGCGATATTTTGGGATTTGAATTAGTATATACACAATATTTAACATCCTCACCGCATACAGAAAGGATGAGTCAATATGCATCAACCACGAAGCAGGTTCCTTTGTGTCCTGCTGACGGCAATTCTGCTTGTGTCGGCAATCACAAGCTCAGTTGCACCTGTTTCCATGCAAGCCGAAGCGCTCGGACAAGATGTCGGCTTCTCAGCATGGAACGGTTATTGCTACACCGCAAAAGCAACCACCACAGCCCAGGGCATGGAAGCTTACAAAATCGCTGCCACGCAGACCTCACAGGCTGTCGCTGACAAAGTCTACAATATTTTGTTCAATGCTACCTACCGCATAACCGATTTCGGCGGCACCTTGTGGCCCATCGGCAACGGCGGCTCTTACATCACCTCCATGTACGACGAAGGACTGGGCACCACAGTCAACTGGAACTGGAGAGCAATGGGCTGTTATTCCTACGCTCTGTTTGTATCGCAGTATCTGCGCGGCTCCATCGGACGTGATCATAAAAGAGTCATTTACAATGCTTCCCAGAGTGCAAGTGTTTTGAGAAATGCCATTCAGAGCTACGCCGACCCCGGTGAACTGATTGACTTCACACACAGCTTCAGTGAGCACTCTATCTCGTATCTTGCAGAGGATGCCGACGGATTCTACTTCATCTCCGACAACGGTGATTCCCGTGATATCCGCCTGTACTACGCAACCTACGAATATTTTGCATCCAAGTGTTACGGCAATGTTGAATTGTTTGACACCAACAACGGCAAAGATGTAAAATCCGGTTTCGCAGACAAGCCGGCTCCCGAAGAACCGACAGAACCCGTGGAACCGCCGACAACCGAATCGCCCGCCCCCGAAAATCCGACCGAGCCGCAACCGCCCGTTGACGAGCCGACGGAACCGCCCACGGAATCGTTCCCCACGGAACCTGAACTTCCGCCCGAAGAGGGACCCGCATTGCATGCAGTCCGCCAGTACAACGGCCACACCTATATTCTGTACACCGGCACCGCTGATTACGCGGAAGCAAAAGAATATGCCGAAACATCCGGCGGTTACCTTGCAACCATCACCACTGCAAAGGAACAACAGATCATCAACGACCTGCTTGCAGACGCACCGGTTCCCTTTGCCTGGATCGGCCTTGAAAACTCCTTCCGCGGCGGCACCTGCACATGGATCAACGGTGAAGAAACCATCTTCACAAACTATGCCTCCGCTGCAGACACAAGCAAACATCAGACAGGTTTTGCTTTTACTGAAATGCTTTCTTCCGGCTCCATGCTCGGCAAGTGGGGCACCTGCCTTGACACCTACAAGTACAACGGTGTACTTTATACAGCAGACAAGTTCGGCTTCGTTGTTGAATACGGAAAACCTTTCAACGACGGCATCAAACGCATCAATACAATCCGTTCGGGCAACACGGCCTATGTTCTGTATGAATGCGACATTACATTCGATCAGGCTGTCGAATGGAGTGCCAACATGGGCGGCCACCTTGCAAGCATTGAAAGTCTGAGCGAGTATGAGCTCTTGCAGCTGCTTTCCTTTGAAGCTGATGCTGCTTACTGGCTGGGTGCAAAACACAATGCAGGCAAATGGGCATGGCTTGACGGCACACCGCTCAACAAAGATCTGCCGCTGCCCACCGCAAATGCTGCAAACGGCTTGCAGATGAAATCCGATGCAGGCAAATCCGTCTCCATCGGCAGTGTGAACAAGAACACCCTTGGTGGTTTCATTTGCGAAATCAAACTCCATGACGAAGCGTTCGGTGACGTTGACCTCGACGGTGATATCAACTCTTCTGATGCCCGTGTCATTCTCCGTCATTCCGTAGGCATCTGCAATGATTGCATTGCCTGTGCCTCCCTCGGAGACGTAAACCACGACAACAGCATTGATTCTTCCGATGCACGTTTGATTCTTCGTGCTGCGGTAAAACTTGAAAACACCTCTTCCTGGGGAAAAACAACACTTGACGAAAAGAATAACCTTTTCCAGTAAAACACAATTGCAGTCTGTTTTGTTTTTGCAGAACAGACTGTTGTTTTTTTGATTCATTTATGATAATATGTAAATATTATACAATGTGAGGTTTCATTCTATGAATAAAAAAATTGCAATTCTGCTTTTCCTTATTGCGGCAATGCTTGTTCCCACGGGCTGTCTTTCCAAAGATCCTGTCACACAACCCATTGTCACCCAACCCACACAGGTCATCAACTTACTGCCTGACGGCTCCATTATCACAGGCGATATGCCCATCATTTATCAGACCGATCCGTCAGCGGTTCCCTCTGATACCGTCCCCGAACCGACAACAGCCATCACAACCGACTGGATTATTGATATTTATAACAATGTCTACAACACCACCAAAGCAGACCCGTCCTTTGTAGGAACGGATGAAATTCTGATTTCGGATATCACCGTTGACGGTATCAAAAACAGCGGTGTGGATTCCATCGTATACTCGGTACTTGACACGATATATGAACAGCAAACCTTACCGCTGCCGCCGTATTCCGATACCAATCCCTTCCCGACCTGCATTTTCACAGCTGAAGATGCTGCTCACGCGGAATGGACAGACCTCGGCAACGGAACGGCTGCCATCCGCATTGTGCCGAAAGCATCCATCAACTCACACCTCGGTGAGGGTCAGGGAAAAATGTTCAATGTCATCAACGACATCCGTCCCATTTTTGAACAACTGCCCGCGTTCACCTATGACTGGTCCGAAGGCGATACCGATTCCAATGTCACCGTCACCTATGACGGCGGTTACTGCGAAGTCAATTATGACCGCACAACCATGAAAATGAACTCGGCAAAATATGTCATGCAGTTAGATATTGCAATCAAGAACATTGAGATTCTTTTTGCTACGCACAATGTCAGCGTGAAGATGACCTACACCCAGACCTTCCCTGCGGCATAAAAAAACATTTTTTTTGCAGATTCAACCCTGCAGAAATCACACAAAATCAGAGGGGACCGTTGCTGCGGCAACAGTCCCTTTCAGTTTTTTCAAAGAATAATATGTATTCTTGACATAGAATATTTTATTATGACATTTTATTCTTGACAAAATGTCTGATTTTATATTATTATAATATTTACAGGTAAAGCATAATATTTTAAAGTATGCTTTTATTATCCTACAGAAAGGCAGATTCAAATGTCCGATAAAAAAGAATACTCGGAAGAATGTAAACAGATTGTTGCCGACATCATGAAAAATGCCGGTGTGCACGCTGCCGATCTGCTTCCACCCGAAAAACCCGATCTTGTCAAAAAGACCGAAGCAGAACAATTGCTCAAGACTGACCAGAACAAGCAGGAAATCGAAGACAATTTCCAGAAGGTGGAAAACCTGCTTGCAGAAGGTGCCGCAGAGCTCGCTGCAGCAGAAGAAGACACACCTGCCGACGAGGATATCCCGCACCCCGAAGCAGCCACAAGCAAACCGAAAAAGAAGAAAAAGAAACGCCGCATTTTACGTGCGTTTGTGGCTTTCATATGCATCATCTCCGTGTTGGGAGTTGGCGGCTATTTCGGTCTGCAGTATTTCTTCAGCCAGCTGAATTATGTGCCGATTGAATCCCCGTCCCACAATGCAACCGGCAAAAATACAGCCGGTGAAAAAGGGGATCCCGCACTGGCACTGACTGATGAAGAGTTTGATTCACTCAAAGAACTGTTGGATCAGAATGCAAAAGACAGTGAGTTTGTCATGGCTGACGAAAACATATGGAACGTGCTGCTGATCGGTTCCGACACACTGATTCAGGAAGGTGTCGGCAGATCTGACTCCATGATCCTCATCACCATCAGCAAATACACAAATTCCATTGTCATGACATCCCTGATGCGTGATATGTACCTGAAAATCCCCGAATACGGCTATGACCGCATCAATGCAGCTCTTCCGTGGGGTGGTATGTCACTGCTTGTTGACACCATTCAATCCAACTTCGGCATCCACGTTGACAACTATGCCATTGTTGACTTTGCCATTTTCCAGGACATCGTCAATGCACTTGGAGGATTGTACCTGACCCCGACCGCAGAAGAAGTCAAAGTCCTCAACGAAGCCATGGTCAACCTCAACCATCCCGAATACAAAATTGAGTACACAAACGAGCTGACATTGCTCAACGGATTGCAGACCTTGTATTATGCAAGACTGCGTAACACCGAAAATTCCGACTATGACCGCACTGCACGTCAACGCAAAGTGCTTTTGGCTGCCAAAGAACGTGTTCTGAGCATGGATCTGACAGAGATTCTGGAACTGATTACAACCTACCTGCCCAAGATCACCACCGACATTGACAGCAACAAATGTTTCTCGCTGCTGTTTTCTTCTTACAATATTCTGAAGAATTACGAAATCAATCAGCTGCGCTTCCCCATTGACGAAAGTGCAGAAAATGCAACCATCGACGGTATGTCTGTGCTGATGATCGACTTTGAGGCAAACGTCAGAGCATGGCAGGCACTTGTTTACGGCATTGAAGAAGAAACAACAGAGCAGGCAACCGATGAAAACGGAATGCCGGTTGAAGCCACAACAACAGATACTTTCCCGGCAATGCAGGAAGTTGTGACGGACGAAGACGGCAATCCTGTTGAGAATTCCACAACCGAAGAAGCCACCACCCTGCAGATCGGCAACTACGATGATCTGTACGGCTACGAATACGGCTACAATGACTATGATTACGGCTATGACTATGGTTATGACTATGGTTATGACTACGGTTACGGATTCAACTCCCCGGGCTTTTATTATTAATCAGCAATCGAGTAGGGCGAAATTAATCGCCCTCTCACACCACCCTGCATGCCGTTCGGCACAGGGCGGTTCAATTCAAAATTAAATATGTGCTACCTTCAGGTAGTAGTCGTAAACACTGACTAAGCCTCGTTTGGTCAGTG
>JAFSEF010000083.1 GCA_017435865.1 Clostridia bacterium | reverse complement strand
GAGGATTTGATTGCATATCTGCTTGACCTTAAATGGTGGGATTGGGATGCAGATAAAATCTTTAGAAACATGGATGCGCTGTGTAGCGGAGATTTACAGCGTATCAAACACATATCAGACTGACAAATTCCAATTTGTCGAGATGTTGCTATTTTGAGCTGTAAACACAAAAGCAAACACCACCTCAAAAAGGTGGTGTTTGTTTTTGGCATTCTACCACAGGGGACTCGAAGCGACAAGGGAGTGAGTGAACGTCCGGGTGATGTTCTGAGCCGAGTTTGACCGGGCACCGCAGTGCGAGAGTCGAGTCCCTGCAAGCGTATCGAAGGAGAAGCAACCTTAAAAAGGTGATTTTTTTTGAAACTATTTTTACTTTTGTTTCGTATATAAAAGTGTAAGGGCGGAAAGGCGGTGAAAAAATGGCAGCATTGTTCGGCAAAAACAGCAAGCTGACACGCAAACAGGCAGATGCACTCGTGCGTGAATACTATGACGAAATCTATGTTTTTGCATATAAACAGACATTCGACAAAGAGCTTGCAATGGATCTGACGCAGGAGATTTTTATCAATGTTCTGCGGTCGTTTGACAGGTATGATGCAGACAAAGCCTCTTTACGGACATGGATTTACCGCATTGCATCCAACAGAATTATAGATTATCGTCGTTCACGGGCAGCAGGGGAACGAATGCAGCTGCCGCTTGAGGACGTGCCTGAAGAAACGGACAACGGCTTTGAAACGCTTGTTGAAAACCGCGATCTTCTGCAGAAGGTGGAATCTTTTATCAGCGGCTATGATGTGTCCGTGCAACAGATTTTCCGCCTGCATATATTTTCGGATCTTTCCTTTGCTGCCATTGCACAACTCACCGACAGCAATGAAGCAAGCGTAAAAACCGCTTACTACCGTCTGCTGAAACAAATCAGAAAGGAGTTTCAGAATGAATTATGATATTCCCATGCCCACGGCAGAAGAAAAGAACGCAGCCGTGAAAGTGATCCTTTGCGAAGCAATGCCGCCGAAAGAAAATGTGTTTTCGTTGCTTCGGGAGCTGTCGGGTGTTTTCGGTTTGCGGAACCTGTTTTTCGGAATCGGCGACTGTGTGTACCTGACCGTTTTGCTGACATTTCTGCTCTATACCGCCGTTGTTGCAATGGCAAAACAGGTTTTGTGTTCTGCTGTTTTTACTGCATCTCCGTTTTTGTATCTTGCAGCATGGTTGCTGGTGGTGTGGAAAGAAGAAAAATCGGGTATGTTGACCTTGCAGGGAGTCTGTAAGTATACCCCCGTTCATGTTTCTGCCATACGAATGCTGTGCTTCGGGGGCATGAGCCTGCTGGTTGATATCCCTGTTGCAGCCATTGCAGGTGTTTTGCAGGCAGGTGATTTCTGGAAATTGCTGATGCTGTCTTTTTGTGCGTTGTTTTTGTATGCGGTGCTGCTGCTTTGTCTGCTGCTGCATTGCAAGGCACGTTTCGCTGTCAGTGTTTTGCCTGTTGTTTGGGGAAGTTTGTGTCTTTTGCCGTTGCTGAAAGACTATGTGCAATGCGAAACTTTTTTGCGGAATCTGCCGACGTATTCTCTTGTTTTACCCGTAATCGTGTTTGCAGTTCTGTATTTTGTGCTTTTGAACCGTTATGTCAGAAAGGAAGAAGAATATGCTGACTGTTAAAAATGTGACCAAAAAATACGGCAGTTTCACTGCATTGGAAGATGTGAATATTGAGTTCGGTATCGGTGTACACGCTTTGCTTGCCCCCAACGGAGCAGGCAAAACAACACTCATGAAAATGCTGACGACCCTGATGAAACCCAATGCAGGCGAAATTCTTTACAATGATGAAAATATTTTTTTACTCGACGACAAATACCGCGATGTGCTCGGTTACCTGCCGCAGTCTTTCGGGTTTTATAAAGGGCATACCGTACGGCAATTTCTTCTGTACCTTGCTGCACTCAAAGGACTCGGAAAGAAACAGGCGAATGAAAAAATTGACGAACTGCTTGCAAATGTCGGTCTGTCGGATGCTGCAAGTCTGCGTATGAAAAAGCTGTCAGGCGGTATGCTGCAGCGTGTCGGCATTGCACAGGCATTGCTCAACGATCCGCAGGTACTGATTCTTGATGAACCGACCGCAGGACTGGACCCGAAAGAACGCGTTCGCTTCCGTAATATGCTCTCGGAACTCGGAAAAACAAAAACCGTCATCCTGTCCACACACATTGTGTCTGATGTAGAGAGCATTGCAAGCCGCGTGATACTGATAAAAAATCACAAATTGCTGTGCAACGAAACCGTGCAGCAGCTTTGTTCACAGTTGAACGGAAAGGTTTTTGAACGGACGGCTGCCGTTGCGTTGCATGACGGGGAAGTGTTTTTGAGCGAACGTCAGGATGCAAACGGACTTGTCAACCGTTTTGTAAGTCACAGTGTACCTGCGGATGCAAGCCCCGTCAATGCAGGTCTTGAAGATGTGTTTTTGTACGTGTACGGGGAGGAAATACAATGAGTATTTTTGCAGCTGAACTGAAAAGAGTGTGTCAACCTGTCCGTATGCTTGTTGTGCTGTGTGTGTTTCTGCTTGTGGCTTTGTTTTTTCTGCCACGGATTGCGTGGGATCATGAGGTGCAGCATGCTGCTGATGCAAGTGCCGCGATTGCCCGTCTGTACGGCACGCATCTGGATGCAGAGGAACGCAGCCGAATGGAGGACGAACTGTTTGCACAAAGCAAGGAGAATATCCGCCTGCGGATGGATGCTTGTGAAGCGTTTGTTGAAGCCGGTGTGAAAACGTATGAAGACTATTGCTTTTTACGTTATGACAAAACAAGACTTGCCGTGATGACGCAAGAAGAGAAAAATGCAATGTCAGATGAACACTTTTTTCTGAATTACGGTGTCGGAAAAGACTATGATGCCACCCTGTCCGAAGCGGAAATAACTCTTTTGGAATTGAGTGATGCGAATGCCGGGGAAGTCGGGGAGATTCTGTATGAATGTCTCGTTTTTCAGCGGATAGAAGATTGGGTCACGTTCTGGTATGACGACAGACAGCGGCTTGCATCCTTTACGGAATACGCAGAAAATGCTTACGAGGCACAAGCGTTGCAGAATTATGTACAGGCGGAGAATTATTACGGCAATATGCCGTATGAAGTCAGTGAGTCCGTCAGCAAATGTGTCGGTGTGGTTACGGTGGCCGCTTTGTTTTCGGTGATGCTGCTGTGTTCGCTGTCGCCTGCCGTTGACAGGGTAACAAAAACGGACATTTTGCAAACGGTGACCAAAAAAGGAAAAAAAGTATTGTTGCAGCAATGCAAGGTTTCGGTTTTTTGTGCTGCGGTGATCAGCATATGTGCCGTAGCGGTGTCTTTCGGTTTTCTGCTGATGCATATACCGTCTGTTTTGTGGAATTGTCCTGTTAATTCATATCAGAGCTTTTTTACAATTTATCATTTCAACGGAACACTGCTGCAGTACTTTCTGCTGTGTGTTGTTCTGCAGGTGTTGCTCATTTTTGCGTGCAGCTTGTTTGCATTTGCAAGCAGCCTGACGGCAAAAAATTACACGGTGCTGTTCGGCTTGCTGTTGCCGCTTCTTGTGGTGACGGAATGGCTTGCGAATCTGCTGCTTCGTATTCCTTTTTCCGCAAAGCAGAGTTTGCATGGTCCGCTGTATTTTTCGGATTTGATTGCGTTTCCCATGGCGGAAATACCGCTTTGTGTTTTGTTGTTTGTTGCAGCACTTTTTGTAAGTCTGCTTGCGGTGCAAAAAAGAAAAAAAGAACTTGCCGATTATCTGTAAATCAAAGGAGGGCTGTGTCTTGCTGTTTGAGGAACTGAAAAAACTTGTTCGCAACAAAACGCTGCTCATTCTGTTGTGTATTCTTTGTTGTGTGGGTGTCTGTTTTGCACAGCTTTATTCCCACCATGAACAGACCGCGTATCTGCAGTCGGTTTTTGCTCACACGGGCAGAAGCTACTCGCAAACCTACAAGGAACGCTTACAAGCACTGCAGCCTGCCGATAAAGACAGTTATGAAGCGTATCTGCATTCGCAGATGCTTACAAATGAACAGGAAGACAAAAGTTTTTTTGATACCTGCAATGCTGCGGATGTGTATACCTTTCTGCATAGTGTGACAGACAGCAGCGGCAGGCACATTTCACCGACGGCATTGCGTCTGATGCAGTATAAATACGATTATCTTGCTCTTTGTTTGCCGCAGCTGCAAACGGACGGCAGTGCGACGGATGTATATTTTGATTTTCTCACAAGTGAAATTCATACCGATCTGTTTGTGCATTTTGCAACGGTGCTGCTGATTCTTTGTTCCGTTTTTGCCGTTTTCTGTGTGTGGACATCTTTTTATGAGGAATCCTTTTGCAACACCGCACAGATTGTATTCACAGCAAAACGCGGACGAAAATTGCTGCTTTCAAAAACAGCAGCCTGCCTTGTGTTTGCAAGCGTTGCATTCCTGCTTTTGTTCACGCTCGGCTACGGCTTTGTATTTTTAAGGAACGATTTTACCGGCATTTGGGGGCAATCGGTTGCGAGCGTGAATAATATGAGCATAACTCCTGATGCAAGGGGACCTTTTGTACCGTGGGGCAGTATGACGGTCGGTGCATACTTTGTTGCAGGTGTTGCGGTGAGCTGGCTTGTGATGCTATCCTTTTTGTTGACGGCGGCAGCCTTCGGAGGATTGCAAAAAAACATTCTGCCGACAGCAGGTTTGTTTTTCGGTTTGCAGGTTGCAATTCTTGTTGCGATCTATGCATATAGTCCGTCTGTTTCCTCCATGCTTTTTTATTTGCTGCGTATGACGGGGACGGGGCTTGTGTATCTGCGTGGCATCTGGTTCTCTGAAGGGGGATTCCTGACATTGATCCCCTTTGCGGAAACCGTGGGGGCTGTAAGTAATGTCATTGTGTCTGCTTTTCTGTTCTTTTTGTCATATTGTCGATTTAAACGGATTGATATTTGAATACAAAGGTTGCAATCTCTTTCAATATATGATAATATGGAAAAAACACAAGAGGGGGAGATTGCATTGGCAAAGCAGCCGGAGAATGCACAGACATTTACCGATGAACAACTCGGTTATGTCTATGAAAACAGACGCTATGTCGGCACAAAAGAAACGATCGGTTTTATCGTTTGGGATGCAACACAAAGTTTTAACATCAATGCTTACACAAACCGATTTATTACCAACATCGTTAAAATCGACCTCGGGTATCAGACCATTGCAAAATCCATCAACAGCGTGTGGGACATCGTCAATGATGTTTTTACCGCTGCCATTGTTGAAAAAACACGTACTCGTTGGGGAAAGTTCAGACCCTATCTGCTGGGACTTGCCGTTCCCGGTTGCATTGCAACCCTGTTTTACTGGTGCATGCCTTTTCTGTTTGCAGGCAAGAATGCCATGTCGGTCAGTAAATTCGTTTTCTATGTTGCACTCGAGATTCTTCGTGAGGGTGTAAGTACGTTCCAGGGTATTGCAAGAACAGGATTGATGGCAACGATCACACCGCATCCCGTGGACCGAACGCGATTGATCACTATTGCGAACTTTGCTTCAGGCTTTTTTGGTGAAAATCTGCCGGCGCAGATTATGACGATATTGCTTGATCTGATTGACAACAGGGCAATCAAAAACGGCATGACCGTCGAAAAACAGCTGCGCGGAGCATTCGTCGGCATGGGGGCTGCCACCACGCTCATCGCAAGTGGTATGTCATTCTGGTTCTTCTCCATTTCCAAAGAACGCGTCATGCAGTCCATTTCCACCCCGAGCATCAAAGACTCTCTGCGGTCAGTCATCAACAACAAGCCCATTCTGTTGCTGACCTTGTCCGAATTCCTTGCAGGCTTCGGTATTTCAGGCAGTGAGACCGACTACTACATAGATGTTCTTCACTTTGCATCCATGGTGCTGCTTGCAGGCATTCCTGCTGCCCCCATCACCCCGATCTCTTATTCCTTCGTCCCGTGGTTCAGACGCAGATTTTCAAGTCGTCTGCTTTACATTGTCGGTAAAAACATCGGCAATATTCTGTATATTTTCGTGTTCCTGTTCGGTTGTATCGGCTTTAATCCCAAAACCTTTGAAGGCGGCCTTTACAGAAAAAGGATCCCCATGCTCATTGTAATGGCATTGTGGGAAATGATTTTCTGTGTGTTCTACGGGCTTCGCTCGGTTATCGGAACGGAACTTTACAACGAATCCATGGACTACTGCGAGTGGAAGAACGGCTACCGCACGGAAGCAATGACCAGTGTTGCAAAGGGGCTTGCCGCAAAGGTTTCCTCTTCGGTCAGCGGTGTTGTAACAACAGCACTCAAGAAGATCGTCGGCTACAATCAGGATGCTTACACAAGCGGTGGGGAACAGACCGACAAAGTCAAATTCTTCATTTTTGCCATGTTTACCATTCTTCCCGTGTTGACGGGCTCATTCGGCATCATTCCGATGCTGTTTTATGACCTGAACGGAAAAAAGAAGGAACTGATGTATGCCGAGCTGCTCACACGCAGAAAAGAGGCTTCCATTGCCGCATCGGACGGTGACCTTGACTCCATCAGAGAAATGGAAGAAAAACTCAAAGAATTACGCAACACAAGAAAATGATTTTGCGTTTTTGTACAGATGTCGCATTTGCGGCATCTGTTTTTTTAGTAAAACAGTACACAAAATCTTGCATATTGCATCTGAATATGGTATGATGATAAAAAACTGTACAGGAGGGAATGTGTGTTGGCGGAACAGCAAATGAATGAGCAGACTTATACTGCGGAACAACTCGGATATGTGTATGAGAACAGACGCTATGTCGGCAACAAGGAAACCGTCGGTTTTGTGTTGTGGGATGCAGCACAGAGTCTGAATATCAACACCTATGCATCGCGATTTATTACCAACATTGTCAAAATCGACCTCGGATATCAGACTATTGTAAGGTCTGTCAACAGTGTGTGGGATATTGTCAACGATATTTTCACCGCTGCCATTGTTGAAAAGACCCGTACCCGTTGGGGTAAGTTCAGACCCTATCTTCTCGGACTTGCAATTCCCGGTTGCGTTGCAACGCTTCTTTATTGGTTTATGCCTTATCTTTTTGCAGGGCAGAATGCCATGTCTGTCAGCAAGTTCATCTTTTATCTTGTGCTTGAAATCATGCGTGAAGGTGTCGGCACTTTCCAGAGCATCGCAAGAACGGGTATGCTTGCGGTTATCACACCGCATCCCGTAGACAGAACGCGACTCATTACCATGGCAAACTTTGCTTCGGGTTTCTTTGGCGAAAAACTGCCCGAACACGCCATGACGATTCTTTTGGATGTCATTGACAACAAGGCCGCCAAATCTGCCGCGACTATCGAAAAACAACTTCGCGGTACATTTGTCGGCATGGGTGCTGCCACCACTATCATTTCCAGTGCCATGTCATTCTGGTATTTCTCCATTTCCAAGGAACGTGTCATGCAGTCGGTCAAGACTCCGAGTATCATCGATTCGCTTCGTTCGATTGCCAACAACAAGCCTGTTCTGCTGATGACCTTGTCTGATTTCCTTGCAGGTTTCGGCATTTCGGGCAGCAAGTCAGACTATTACATAGACGTTCTGCACTTTGCATCCATGACCTTGGTTGCAGGCATTCCTGCCGCACCGCTGTCGCCCGTATCTTACTCGTTTGTTCCGTGGTTCAGAAGAAGATTTTCGAGCCGCTTCCTGTATATCGTCAGCCGCAACATCGGTAACTTCCTGCACGTGTTCGTGTTCCTGTTCGGCTGCATCGGCATGGACCGCAAGACCTATGCCGGCGGTTTCTATCAGAAAAAGCTTCCGATGTTCTTCGCCATGGCAACATGGGAACTCATCTGGACGGTGTTCTACGGTCTTATGAGTGTCATCGGTACGGAACTTTACAACGAATCCATGGACTACTGCGAATGGAAAAACGGCTACCGTACCGAAGCGATGACCAGTGTTGCGAAGGGACTTGCCGCAAAGGTTTCGTCCTCGGTCAGCGGTGTTGTCACAACCGCCCTCAAAAAAATCGTCGGCTACGATCAGAACGCTTACACCGCAGGCACCGAGCAGCCCGACAAGGTCAAGTTCTGGCTGTTTGCGATGTTCACCATCATTCCTGCCATCACCAGTTCACTGGGAATTGTACCCATGCTGTTCTATGATCTGCACGGCAAGAAAAAGGAAATGATGTATGCCGAGCTGCTCACTCGCAGAAAAGAAGCATCCATTGCCGTATCCGACGGCGACCTGGATGCTGTCCGGGAAATGGAAGAAAAGCTCAAGGCCATCCGCGACGGAAAAGACAGATAAAAACAGTGTCATAAAAATGCCTGCTTCCCCGGAATGCAGGCTTTTTTTTGTATTTTTTGTGCATGTTTTCAGTTTTTATGTTTATATTCTTACAATAGTTAGGACAAGATTTTTTATATAATACTTGTAATATCAGAAAAGTTTTGTTATAATATACCATTGAAATAGTGTGATAATTTGAAATTCCTTGTCCCGGAGGATTCTATGCTGTTATTCAAGACGCCTGAAATTTCCGATGCGGCTGCTTGCAAAGCTGCTTTTACGGCAGCCGATCGCGGCAGTTGTGAGTATTGTTTCGGAAATGTTTTTGCGTGGACATTGAGTTTCCGTTCACAGATTGCTCTGCATGACGGTTTTGTTTTTTACAAAGGCGGTCAACGCAGTGTGACCTATCTCATGCCGGTCGGCGGCAGGAATACGGTCGGGGCACTGGAACTTTTGTTTAAAGATGTGCGTGCAAACGCAAAGCCTTTTCATCTGGCTGCACTTTCGGAAGCGGAATGCAAGACATATTTTGCGGATGAATCGCTTTTCTGCATCCGCCGCACACCCGATACGGATGATTTTGTGTATCGTGCAGAAGATCTTGCCGAACTCAAGGGCGGCAAATATCATGCAAAACGAAATCACATTACCCGTTTTCTGACCGATCATCCCGATTGGCATTATGAAAAGCTGACAACTGAACATCTCTCTTTGTGCAAGGAAATTTCCGATGCGTGGTTCCTTGAAAAGCACGGCAGCTTCGATCATGAAGAATATGCGGTTGTGCAGCGTTCACTCGATCAGTTTGAAGCACTCGGTTTCGAGGGCGGCATTCTGTTTACTGACGGAAAAGCGGTTGCATTTACAATGGGTGAAAAACTGACGGCAGATACGTTCTGTACACATCTTGAAAAATGTGCACCCGAATACCGCGGTGCATATCCCGTGATCAACCGTGAATTTGCAAAACAACTGCAAAGCAGATTTTCTTATATCAACCGCGAAGATTGTGCAGGGGACGAAGGGCTCCGCAAGGCAAAACAATCTTACAAACCTGCATTGATGGTGGAAAAATTTTCTGTTTATCCAACCGCAGCTTTGTATGACAAACTGGGGATTTATATGTAATATGGCACAGTATTCTGCAACTCCTTGCAAAAAAGAAGATCTGCAATCTCTGTGGGAAACCGTTTTCGGGGATTCCCGTTTTGTCACGGATGCTTTTTTTGCGTACGCGTTTGATCCGGACGGCTGTTTTTATGCCGAACGTGACGGCAAAGCGGTTGCCGCGTTGTATCTGCTGCCTGTTTTGTCGGGGGATACAAAGGGTTTCTACCTGTATGCTGCCGCAACATTGCCTGCATACCGCGGACAAGGTCTGATGGGCAGTCTGATCCGTGAAGCGTTGGCATATGCCGAAAAGAATGCACAGTTTGTTTATCTGTGTCCTGCTGAGGACTCTTTGTATGCTTATTATGCACGTTTCGGTTTTTCGCAGACTTTGTACGCTGCCTGTTATGAAAAAGCCGTGACTGATGAAATATCCGATGCACAGCAAATGTACCTCTATGCAAAAACACTGACGAATTGTCCTTGTTTTTTGCCTTCTGTTTACCGTTATGCCTGCCTGATCGGGTGTAAAATGTATCGTTGCGGCGGTACGCTGTTTGCTGAAAAGGCAATGTATCCTTCGGGTACACCGCAACCGTGCGGTTCTGTTGTACCCTACGGAACCGCAATCACATTCACTGAAAACTGTCTGCCTGCAGACTGGTACGCATTTCTGACCATGAATTAAGAAAGGGCCGATGTTTATGATTTATCTGTTTTTAGCGGAAGGTTTTGAGGAAATAGAAGCACTCACACCTGTTGATTATCTTCGTCGTGCCGGAATTGAGGTCACCACGGTCGGTGTCGGCGGCAAGCAGATTACAGGAGCTCATCATATTCCCGTTGTTGCTGACATCACAACGGATGCGCTCGATGAACACGTCCCCATGGACGGTGTGATTCTTCCCGGAGGAATGCCGGGAACGCTCAATCTTGAAAAAGATGCAAAAGTCATGCATTTTGTAAATCGTGCTTTTGCTGAAAATAAATTGTTGTGTGCAATCTGTGCAGCACCGTCTGTGCTCGGCCATGCAGGAATGCTCAATGGAAAAAAAGCAACCTGTTTCCCCGGCTTTGAACAGGATCTGACAGGTGCACAGGCAACAGGTGAACCTGTTGAAACAGATGCAAATATCATCACCGCAAGAGGTGCAGGCGTTGCTGCGGACTTCGCATTTGCAATCATTGCGGCCATGAAAGATGAGCAGACTGCAGATGCAATTTGCCGTCAGATTCAGAGCAAATGATAAAGGATATCCGTCCTTTGAAAATGCGGCTTCGCAACGAGGCAAAACAGTACAGATCGGCATTGTCGGAACAGGAAAAAGAACGTCTTGACAAGAAAATTGCCAACAAATTGCTGAGTCTGTGGAGTTTTCGTGAAGCCGATACCATTTTTGCATATATGTCTACCGGTATTGAAATCGGAACAGACGAAATCATTGCAAAGGCGTGGGAACTGGGTAAAAAAGTTGCAGTACCGCGTTGCATTCCCGGAACACGCCATATGCAGTTTTATTATATCACCGATTATTCACAACTTGAGAACGGAAGCTTCGGGGTCAGGGAACCGATTCCCGACAAATGCATCCCCGCAACAGACAGCAGCAATGCAATCTGTGTGGTTCCGGCTCTTGTGTTTGATAAAAACTGTTACCGCCTCGGATACGGAAAAGGGTATTATGACCGTTTTCTTTCCGGATTTGAAGGCAGTGCTGTCGGTTTGTGTTATGAATCCTGTCGGAATGATGCACTTCCGCACGGAAAATACGACAAGAGTCTTGATTTGTTCATAACAGAAACCAGAATTTATACCCCCGCAAGATAAAGGAGTTTTTCATGAATACCAACGACAGAACCAATGAAAACAAAGACCGCGAACTGTCAGGTGCCGGCGTTTCTTCCGCATACGAAGAATTGCTGCGGAACTTTTCAAATCAGCCTTCTGCTGCAAAGCATCCCGGTGCTGCGGCACCGCAGGGGAGCACCGACGAGAAGAAAGCAGAACAGGTCCGTCAGGCACGTCTGAGTGCGTTGCAACGTGAAACCGCACAAAAACAGAGTCAGAAGAATCCTGTTGCAGGGGCAAACGGTAACAGACCTGTTCAAAAAAATACCTCTGTACAATACAAAAAGGAGGAACCGATTGTCATGGCTTCATCCAACACAAATGAACCGAAAAAAGCCGCAAGACCTGCCGCAGCAAGCGGTAAACCTGCCGCAAAACCGGCTGCAAAGTCAGCTGCAAAACCTGCTGCAAAACCGGCAGCTAAACCTGCAGCCAAACCCGCCAAGGCCGGTGCAAAGTCAAAGGCTGTCAACAGTGTGATTGCCGAAAAAGAAGAAAAAAGAAGAATGTACCGCAAAAAACGCAGAATCCACAACTTCCTGAGTCTTGTCATCAGTATTCTGCTGATTGTTGTGATCGTGCTTACAAGTCTTGCCTGCCGCATTCCGATTATGGGCTGTGTCAATGACATCATTGCGATTGACCGCAGCGACACGCCTGTCAGCGTTTTTATCAACGAGGGGATGACCACTTCTCAGGTCGTTCAGATGCTTGAGAAAAACGGTCTGATCTACAGTGCGGAATTCTGCGGATTGCTGATGGGCTTCCTGGGGTATGACGAAAATGCCGAGTATTTCCCGGGTGAGCACGTTCTGACGGCTGATATGGGTGTTGAAAGAATGCTCGATACCATGCTCAACGAAAGCGATGCACTCGAAACGGTTGTTATCACCTTCCCCGAAGGCTACACTCTGGATCAGATCACCGAAAAACTTTATAATGACCGCGTTATCGAATCCAAAAATGCGTTCTACAATGCAATTGCTTCCTACGAATTCACCGATGCGTTCGAATTTCTGAACACAATTGACAAACCGACCGAACGTTATCGTCTTCTGGAAGGATTTTTGTATCCCGATACGTACGAATTCTATGTCGGTGAAAACATTTACAGTGTTCTGGAGCGTTTCCTGAACAACTTCAAAAACCGTTGGACTGAATCCTACCAGGCTGCAGCCGATGCCCTCGGTTATTCTGTGGATGATATTCTCACCATTGCATCGATCATTCAGAAAGAAGCAAATGATGAAAACCAGATGTTCACCATCTCTTCCATTCTGCACAACCGTCTGAAGAATCCTGCCGATTTCGGAAATCTTACTTTTGACTCTACGCAGGATTATATCACTAATCTCGATGCAACCCTGATGGATCAGGCACAGATTACAAAGCTTCTTGCAGTGTATGACACCTATCAGTGTGTCGGCCTTCCGATCGGTCCCATCTGTAACCCCGGTGACGATGCCATTTACGCAGCTCTGCATCCGGATGACACCAATCTGTACTATTTCTGCCATGATAAGGCAGGTAACATCTACACGGCTGCAACTCTTGATGAACACTCCGTCAATGTGCAGACTTATGTTGAGAATCAATAAAGAAATAATATAAACAAACGGAAAGGAAAGAAAAGAAAATGAATGTATTTATGATCGGAGGAACCGGTCTTCTCGGTTCCGCAGCAGCACAGATTTTTATTGACAGAGGTCACACTGTCAAGTCCATCGCACTGCCTCCTCTTCCCGAAGGAGCACCCATTCCCGAAGAAATGGAACTCGTATGGGGCAACTATTTCAACATGAGTGACGACGAGCTCAAGGAAATGATGAAAGGTTGCGATACCTTCGTTTTCGCAGCAGGCGTTGACGAACGTGTTGAATTCCCCGCACCCGTTTACGAAGCTTACAAAAAGTACAACATCGAACCCGTCCGCCGTTTCCTGACTCTCGGCAAAGAAGTCGGCATCAAGCACGCTGTTATTCTCGGTTCCTATTTCTCCTATTTTGCAAAGCATTTCCCCGAACTGGAACTGACCAAGAAGCATCCCTACATCCGCAGCCGTATCGAACAGGAAAATGTTGCTGTTTCCTTTGCAAAAGACGGTACCATGGATGTTGCTGTTCTTGAACTGCCTTACATCTTCGGCACACAGCCCGGCAGAAAGCCTGTTTGGGTTATCCTTATTGAACAGCTTGCCCGCATGAAGCCCACCACCATGTATCCCAAGGGTGGTACCACCATGCTGACCGTCCGTCAGGTAGCACAGGCTATCGTCGGTGCAGCAGAAAAGAACAAGGGCGGCTGGTGCTATCCCATCGGTTTCTACAACCTGACATGGGATCAGTTCCTTTCCATCGTTCATGCAGCAATGGGTAAGCCCGGCAGAAAGATCGTTCACATTCAGAAATGGATGTTCCAGGTCTTCGGTCTTACCATGCGTAAAGACTATGCTGACCGCAATGTTGAAGGCGGTATCGATCCCGTCGGTCTTGCAGACCTCATGTGCATGAACACATGGATCGATCGCAAGTGGGCTGCATCTCTCGGTGTTACCGAAGATGACATTTCCGCAGCTATTTATGATTCCGTCAAGCTTTCTGTTATTGCTTATGAAGGCACACAGCAACTTGTCGAAATGAAGGGCGAATAATCAGATTTTACTTATACGGGCGGCGTTTTATTTCGCCGCCTGTGTTTTTGGAGTTGCCATGTCAAATCAAAAAAGTTTATGTCCCGTTGCAGGCAAATGCGGCGGCTGTCAGTTGTTGAATATGGACTATCCGCGTCAGCTTTCCTTTAAACAGGCAAAGGTCATCAAGCTGCTCGGAAAATTCTGTCATGTCAAAGAAATCATCGGAATGGAAAAGCCGTTTCATTACCGCAATAAGGTGCAGGCTGCATTCGGAACAACCCGTGGCGGTCAGCTCATTTCGGGGGTTTACCAGTCCGGCTCACATCGCATTGTCAAGGTCGATTCCTGTTTACTGGAGGATGAAAAAGCAGATGCTATCATCGTGACCGTACGCAAGCTGATGAAATCGTTCAGGCTGACAGCATACAATGAATTCAACCGCACCGGTTTTCTGCGTCATGTGCTTGTAAAACGTGCTTTTGCAACGGGGGAAGTCATGGTTGTGCTTGTGTCTGCAACCCCCATTTTTCCGGGAAAAAACAGTTTTGTGTCCGCACTTCTCAAAGCACATCCCGAAATTACAACGGTTATTCACAATGTCAATGACCGTTTTACTTCGCTTGTGCTCGGTGAACGACAGAGTGTGCTGTACGGCGACGGTTATATTACCGATGTGCTCTGCGGACTGAAGTTCCGTATTTCCGCCCAGTCGTTTTATCAGATCAACCCCGTGCAGACAGAAATTCTTTATAATACCGCCATGGAATATGCCCAACTGACAGGCAACGAAACGGTTGTCGATGCATATTGCGGAGTCGGTACCATCGGCATGGTCGCAGCCAAAACAGCAGGGACAGTTGTCGGTGTCGAGAGCAATCCGCAGGCCGTCAAGGATGCAATCAGCAATGCAAAACTCAACGAGATGAAAAACATCCGTTTTGTATGTGCGGATGCCACGGACTTTTTGTGCGATGCCGCCGAAAACGGCGAACATTGCGGTGTTTTGCTGATGGACCCGCCCAGAGCCGGCAGCACCCCGCAGTTCATTGATGCGGCAGCAAAGCTTGCACCCGACCGTATTGTGTATGTGTCCTGCAATCCCGAAACGCTCGCACGCGACCTGCATCTGTTTGTCAAAAAAGGCTATACCGTCAAAAAGATCCAACCCGTCGATATGTTCCCCCACACCGACCATACAGAGAGCGTTGTTTGTTTGAGTAGGGAAAAGGCCGACGATTATGTCCGTATATCTGTTCATACGAAGGACTTGAAAACAAAGGCGAACTGACCGACAAACTTGAAATTTATTTAACTGATTAAATCTTGGAGGTGTATTATGGAAAGAAAATATCCCACAAAAATGTTTTGGTTCTTTGTTCTAACGAATTTCCTGTTCCATTTTATCTATCTGTCTATTCCTGGAATTATCCTTTGCATTGTCGGAATTTGGGTAAAGTCTTGCCTGTGGATTGGACTTGCCATCTTGGGGCTTGATGTGATTCTTTCTATCATTGAACAGTTGCGTATTCGCAAAGCTGTCGTGACACCCAGCGATAACCCCGAGTTCAATGAGCTGATGGACGCATTTTGTGGTCCTGACGGACTTGAAGCTGTCAGGAAAATTGTGGATGGAAAAATCGGGGCTACACCTCCTGTCAAACCTCAAGAAGACGAAGGCTGATACAGTCAAATTCCAATATATCAAACACCGTGGTAGACTCCCTACCTAAAGGGACAACTGTGGAATGCGTCGTGCAACTGATCAGAAAAGATAATTAAAAATGAGCCGTCTGTTTGCACAGACGGCTTTTTGCTTGTGAAATGGTAAAATCAGGTGCAGTCATTGATGTTGTAAAAATGATCAACACTGCAGCTCAGTTCTGATAGTTTGCAGCTTGCTTTATAAACATTTCGTAGTATTTTCCTTTTGCGGCCATCAGCTCTTCATGTGTTCCGCTTTCGATGATTTTGCCGTTTTCCATGTTGTAAATGCAGTCAAAATCACGCACAGTCGAAAGGCGGTGTGCAATCATGATCGTTGTTGCAGCATTGGAAACATCATGAATGTTTTTCATGATTCTGCTTTCGGACAGCGGGTCAAGTGCAGAGGACGGTTCATCAAGAATCAGAAGACCGAATTGCTTTGTGAACAATCTGGCGATCATCAGCTTTTGTGCTTCGCCGCCTGACAGAGAAACACCGTCCTCTGTGAACTCACGCGAAACCATCGTGTCAAGATTTCCGTCCGCTTTTGCGAGCACTTCGTTCAATCCGAGCTTGTCAAGCACTTCATGCAGTTTTTTATCAGATGCATCGTGATAGACCGTCAGGTTATCACGCAGGCTCATTGCAAGCACGCGGACATCCTGAAATACAACACCTGTGTTCAACCGCAGCTGATGAATGTCATATTCTTTTATATTCTTTCCATTAATAAGGATTTCTCCGCTGTTTACATCGTATAATCGCAGCAGCAGCTTTGTGAGGCTTGTTTTGCCTGCACCGTTGTCACCGACAATCGCGATTCTTTGACCGGGCTTGATGTGGAGATTGAAATCCCTGAACAGCATTGCATTGTCATCATATCCGAAAGACACATTTTTGAATTCAATCTCATACTTTCCTTCGGGTGCAGAAACAGCATTCTTGACAGGCGGTTCAATGACCGATTCCGCTTCAAAGAACTCTGCGATTTTTTCACCGTTTGTTATGCATTGAAGCAGTCGAATAATGCTGCTGACTGTATCATTCAACCCTGAAGCCAATGCGGCAGAAGCGACGGTAAGGGATGCATACAAGCCGATCTGTGATTTGTCGCCGTCGATCACAAAGAATATGATATAAGCGAGAATACAGGCAGCCTGAACAGGTGCAATTGCCCCTTGCAAGAGGTGAAACGGGGCTACCTTCTTTATGAATTGCTTATACACCTTCTGAAAACGATCCATTGCAAAATGAACGGTGTTCAGCAGCTTTAATCCTGCATCGGATGCACGCAGTTCGGCAGCATTTTCCTTTGTTTTCAGCACCCTGCCTGCATATTCCATCGGTCGCCATGCATCCGCAAGGCTGACTTCATAATCTGCCGTCGGTTTTATGATCGGAAGTCCTGCAACGGCATTGAGAATCACAAAAAAGACTGTAATGCCAAGCAGCACCGGTCCTGTTGCAGCAATCACGGCGACCATTGCAATGACCGTTGCAATCCCTCTTATTATATCAGGGAGAAACATGACAACATTCTGTGCATGAATCGGATAATTGTCCTGTGCATAAATAAACTTTACAAAGAAATCAGGACTGTCATAGTACTTAAAATCCGTAAACAGTGCTTTTAGGTTGACATCATTTTTGATTTTATTGCTGACCTTCACAAGTGTCATCTGGGTATAAGCCATATGAATCACTTTTTCCAGAGCAGAAACCAAAACAATAAACACGGTGAACAGGATGATGATGACAAGGACCTCGTTGTGAGGAGTCTCGTTCATCACGGCATCAATCGCTTTTTGCGGCAAAAGTGCCGTCAGATATGCAGATGCAGGTTGCAACACAACGGACATGAGCAAAACGGTAAGCATATACCCTTTGCCGTATTTCCAGTAAGGTTTTAAAAGGAAAAGAATATAGTTGAATTTTGATAATTTACCTGTTTTTGTTTTTTTCACAATAAACACCTCGATGAATTTTTATACAGAAGAAAAATATCAATCTGCACAGGGATTTTTTACCAAGGTTTTATCAGCTTTTGAAGCTTCATCCCGAAGCTGCATTATAAAGATCTTTAAAGGTCACAACGCATTCTTCGGGAGTGAAAAATCCCGTGCGGAACCTTTATAAATCATCAAATTAACATCACTTGCTTTGTTTCAGAGGCATCGGGACTATACTTGTTCTGCTTGCCGTTTTGTTTGGCAAAATTTGCAACAAAACTGCGGATGCCCTCTGAGGTATAAATTCTGTTGATCACAATATGTACCTCCTTTTACACATAAAAGTATAATTATTTTGCAACCGAAAGTCAAGATTTGCTGAAAATTATGAAGCTTCGGCTTCTCATTTTTTGTTATTTTTTTACATCCTTCTCGACATTCGTAAAAAGATGTGCTAATATAAGAAAGAAGTTTATAAGTGAAAAGGACATACCGCGAATTTTGTTTGCGGCGGGAGGTTTTTATGAAACGCTTTCTTGCTTTGGTACTTAGTGCAGTGTTGCTTTTTTCAGCCGTACAGACGGCAGCTGCCGCAGGTGTCGGCAATGATGAAATCGTTCCTGAAATAGTGATGCAGTTTGAAAGATTTACGGGGAACATCATCACTGTTTTTGCGAGGTTGTGGAATATTCTTACCAAGACGAACGAAACCGACATTCCGTCGGCAGAAATCCGTTCCGAAAATTGGGAAGCAAGCACATGCAACGGCTTCGGGCTTGTCAGTGAGCAGACCATTCAGGCTGAAACCTGGGTCAGCATTGAATTGCAGTTTGAAAGTGATAAACAGTATACCGATCCGTTCAATGATACGGATATGGATTTGTTGCTTTGCGGCAACGGAAGATTGTATACCATTCCTGCTTTCTGGGACGGCGGCAATGTCTGGAAAGTTCGTTTTGTCTGTCCGTCGGCAGGAACATGGTATTATAAAACCGTTTGCACTGATGCTGAAAACGCAGGTCTTCATAATAGAGCCGGTGAGGTTGTCTGTTCGCAATACAGCGGAGACAAGGCGATCTACCAGCACGGATTTGTCACCACAAAAGCAGGTGAAAAGTATTTCACCTATGACGACTGCACCCCGTTTTTCTACCTCGGTGATACCCACTGGAGTCTCGGCGATGAAACGGTCGATATGGTCAGAACCATCTGTGCACAGCGTGTTGCACAGGGATTCAGCGTGTTGCAGAGTGAACCCATCGGTGCTGCATTTGATATGTCTGACGGTATTACCGAAGCGGATATGGCAGGCTTTGCGGTGAATGACGAAAAATTTAAAATCATTGCTGACAACGGTCTTGTACACGCAAATGCACAGTTTTTCTTCCCTTATTCCATGGAAGTTCTCATTGCCAAAAACGGTGGTTATTCCGATGTTTTGCTGACAGGCAAAGACGGACGTAAAACGATTAAAATGCATGATCTTGCCGACAGCACAAAACAGTACCTTGAAAAAATTACACGTTACTGGGTTGCAAGATATGCATCTTACCCCGTGATGTGGACACTCGGTCAGGAAGTGGACAATGACTTCTACTGGAATGATACCACCCATCCTGACTGGAACTATATCAACAATCCTTACAAACTCGTTGCTGAATACATTGCAAAATATGATCCTTATACCCATCCGCTGACGGCACATCAGGAAAATGCAGGCTCGACCGCGGCATATGGGGACGGTGAGAATACAGAAGATGAATGCAAGGTGTATCGCAAAGGGGTAGCCGCCTCCTGTTTCCGCAGCGTTGCTTCCCATGATTTTTATGCGGCGCAGTGGACTCCCTCCAAGACCGCAAAGAGTGACTATGAGGTCGAAAAGGATTATTGGTACAACTCGCAGGGAAAACCGGTTGTGAATTATGAAGGCCAATATTGCTACCTGTGGACAAAGAACTTTGGTGCCAGAATGCAGGGCTGGCTTGCATTCCTGAACGGAATGTACGGATATGGTTGGGGTGGTCATGATACGTGGAGCTACCTGAATATATATGACGAAGAAAACGACAGCTCTGACGGTGTTGATACCATCACAAGTGCCGAAAAGAAAGCTGCCACATGGCAGGATTCGCTCGAATATGAAAGTTCTTATCAGGTCGGTTATATGCGTACGTTTTTTGAACAAACCGAATGGTATAATCTCTTGCCGCGTTTTGACAACAAAGCATATTTCGTACCCGGCAACAATGTTTACAGTGTGTACGCAAGCAATGCAGACAACACGGAAATTGTGGTTTACTTCTATTCTTTCTCGGACGAAAACATTGCACAGAATACAAATGCAAAAGGCTACGGCGGCATCAAGACCGGTACTCTCGGCAACCTGATTCCCGGTGCGGAGTATGTGTATCAGTGGTTCAATCCTGTGACAGGAGAATTTCTGCAGGAAGAAAGCTTTACAGCAAGTGGTCTCGGTACATATTATATAGGAGCCAGACCGACCGCAACCGATTGGGCACTTCTTATCAGAGCCTGTCAGAGTGCAACGGAGGGAGAATAATGGAACTGGAAAGAACTTATATTCCGTTTACCGAATGGACGGAAAAATCAAAACAGACAGAATATACCGAACCAACCCCATTGCTCAATCCCGACGGGACCCTGCATGCCAAGGGTTGGGCACGGAAAAATGTGTTTTCTTATGACCGCACCAAGGTTAAAAAAGGCCTCATCAGCCGTAAAGAATGGGATTTTTACACCATCACCGACGGCAAAATGCAGCTTCTTGTCAGCTTCGCCAACATCAATATCGGCGGTTCTGTGGCTGCAAAACTGACCGATCTTGAAAAGGGGGAGGTCATTGTGGATGCAGGGCAGCTGTTCGTCGGTGACAAACTTGTGCCGCCTGCAGTCGGGGATGCTCCAAACCGCTTCAAAGGAAAAGTCGGGAAAGCCGAATTTGATTTTGAAACCAAGCAGACCGAACGCACCTTGTATTACAAAAAAATGCACAATGGCAAATTGGTCGAATGCAACGTGCAGATGGATATTCCCGAAGGACTTGAGAACATTACAACCGTTCTTCCGTTCAAAGAAGATCCGACCCGTTATTTTATGACCACCAAGCAGACCTGTTTGCCCACGCAGGCTGTTTTTAAGTACGGTGACTACACCTACGAATTCAAAAAAGACAAATCCTTCTGTTCCATGGATTGGGGCAGAGTCAACACCATTCACAAAATGGTCTGGTACTGGGGCAGCGGTGCAACATACCTGACCGACGAAAACGGAAAAGAGCACATTTTCGGAATTGAAATTACCTGGGCGATCGGGGATGAGTCCAACGCCACCGAAACCTGCCTGTTCTACGACGGCAAAGTGCACAAATTCGGTGCTGTGGATGTTGAAAAGTTCCCCAAAGACCGTTTTATGGAGCCGTGGGTGTTCGTGTCCGAGGACGGCAGATTCAATATGACCATGCAGCCGACCTTTGACAACCACAGTGACCTTAATCTTTTGGTCGGTCGCATGAATTGCCATCAGATTTACGGTATCTGGAACGGAGATGTTACCCTTGACGACGGCACAAAGCTTGCAATTAAAGATATGTTCGCATTTTGTGAATATGTAGAAAACAGATGGTAAGAGAGGAATTGAAATGGCTTCAATCATTACAGAGCAACTTGCCCACAAAGCACTCACAACCGCATTCGGTGCCATGTTCGGCTTGTCTTTTCTGAAAAACGGCAGCAAATATGAGAACAAAAAGGCACCTGCCGATTTTACCCCCGTACTTCGTTTTGCAGTGTGCAGTGATATTCATCTCAACGGCGAAGAAAATCAGGAAGCGGCGATCCGTTTTGCCCGTCTTTTTGAAGATATGTATGCTTATTCCGCAAAGGACAGTGCACACAAGACCTTTGATGCGGTTGTTGTGGCAGGTGACTTTTCGGGTGGCGGTGATGAAAAACAGTACCAAATGTATAACCGCATCATTGCCGAAAACAAAAGGGAAGAAACACAGGTGCTGACCATTCTCGGCAACCACGAATTCATTGATTACCGCGATGTCGATGCCACGGTCGGCTACACTGTTTACAAAAAATACATCAGCGAAGAAGTGGATACCCACACTGTGATCAACGGCTATCATTTTATCGGTGTTTCTTATAACGATGACGGCAAAAAATTCTCCACAAAACTCGAATGGCTTGATGCAGAACTGAAAAAGGCCGTCGCCGATACACCCGACAAGCCTGTGTTTGTCTATCAGCATCCGCACCCCACCGCAACCGTATACGGCAGCATCAACTGGGGTACGTTTGAAGTGCGTAAAGTGCTGCAGAAATATCCGCAGGTCTTTGACTTTTCGGGGCATTCCCATTATGCACCGAGTGATCCGCGTTCCGTGTGGCAGGGTTCGTTCACGGCTGTCGGCTGCGGATCTCTGGCTGCATTCATGGGCAATCTCAATTACATCGACGGTGATAAGGATGCTCCCGGTGCATCGGGCGGCTTCTGGATGGTGGAAGCAGATGCTTGCGGCAATGTCCGTATGCGTTTGTATGACATTGTGCATCGTGTGTTTTTTGAAAACATTGATTATTATTTTACCGATCTTTGCAACGCTTCCAAACGGTCTTACACCTGGGCAAAACAGAAAGCACCCGACACAAAACCGCAGTTTCCGTCCAAAGCTTGCGTGTGTGCTGCCAAGGATGCAGACGGCAATACGAAACTGACCTTTGACAGTGCAAAAGGTTTTTACGAAGCGGAAAATTACAAAATCAGCCTGACGGACAGCAATAAAAAAGTCGTCTGGCAGAGTACCGTCATTTCCGATTATGTCCGTGCTGCGGGCAACAAAACCGTCGCCAATGCAGGCAAAATTGCAGACGGAAAGTATACGGCAAAAATCACGGCTTACAGTCCCTATGCCAAAAAAGGCGGTACAATCAGCACGCAGATTTCTGTTGAGTGAAAGGGGAATGTGAATGCGTTACAAAGTCGATCACGATTATCACATTCATTCGCAATTGTCCGCGTGTTCGGGGGATCCCGAGCAATCAACATCACGCTTGCTGCAATATGCAAAAGACAACGGGTATGAACGCATCTGCGTGACCGATCACTATTGGGATGCCGCCGTAGAGGGTGCATCGGACTGGTACAAAAAGCAGAATTTTGACCATGTTGCACAATCTTTACCGCTGCCGCAGGCGGACGGAATCGAGTTTCTGTTCGGCTGCGAGAGCGACATGGATATGCACAAAGAAGTCGGTATTCCTGCCGCAAGGTATGATGATTTCGGTTTTATCATCATCCCTACAACGCACCTGCACATGACAGGTTTCACCATCCGCAAGGAGGATAATGACAGTGCTGCCAGAGCTGCGTTGTGGGTAGAACGTACCGGGCATTTGTTGGAACTTTCCTTGCCGTTTCACAAGGTCGGTATTGCACATCTTGCCTGTCGGCTCATCGACAACCGTTCAAGGGAGGACTTTCTGCAGACGATCAGCCTGATTCCCGATGCGGATATGCAGCGTATTTTTGCAAAGGCTGCAAAGCTTGGTGTCGGTATCGAACTGAATCAATCCGATATGAGCTTTGCGGACAGTGAAGCGGATATTGTGCTGCGAATGTTCCGCATTGCAAAAACACAGGGTTGCAAGTTTTATCTCGGCAGTGATGCCCATCATCCTACCGCATTCAAAAACACAAAAGCGATTTTTGAGCGTGCCGTAACCTTACTCGATCTGCACGAAAGCGATAAATTCCGCATCGGAGGCTGACATGGGCATAAAAACCGATATTTTTATAAAAGACCGTGCCGACCCGTTTGTCACAAAAGGTTCGGACGGATGGTATTATTTCACTGCATCTTACCCCATGTACGGCAGAAATGACCCTGACGGCTATGACCGCATCATTCTTCGCCGTGCAAAAACAATCGATGCACTTGCCTGTGCCGAAGAAAAGGTGATCTGGCATGAAAATGAATCCGATACGGCATTCCGATTCATCTGGGCACCCGAACTCCATGAAATCGGCGGCAGGTGGTATGTTCTTTTTGCCGCAAGCGGCAGCAAAGACAATGTCTGGGACATCGACTGCCATTGCATTATGTGTGACGGCAGCGATCCTTACAACGATACATGGACAGACAAAGGCAGGTTTTGTGCCTGCGAGTGTGACGAATTTGCATTCCGCGGTTTTTCACTGGATATGACCCACTTTGTCTGCAAAGAGAAGCATTATGTCTGTTGGGCACAAAACGGCGGTCATTCCAATGTCTACATCGCTACCGTGGATCCTGCGGCACCGTGGAAGACCACAAGTCCGTCCGTGCTGCTGACGAGACCCGAATATGACTGGGAATGTGTCCGTATCCCTGTCAACGAAGGTCCTGCCGCCATGATACACGACGGTAAAATATTTCTTGCATTTTCCGCATCCGCCACGGGTCCCGAATACTGCATCGGTCTTTTGGTAGCGGCTGAAAATGCCGATCTTCTGCAGCCCGATAGTTGGACAAAACTGCAAAAACCTTTGCTGACGTCGGAAGATCTTGTCGGGGAATACGGTCCCGGGCACAATTCATTTGTAAAAGATGAAAACGGCGACTGGATTTTTGTGTATCATTCCCGCGATGAAAAATGCTTTTGCAAAAACTGCGGCTACGGGGATGATGATTCGCTGTATGACCCCTGCCGCAGTGCAAGAAAAAGAAAAGTCACATGGGATGCCGACGGCTTTCCCATTCTCAATAATTGAATGATAAAAGGAGAAAATTATGAACAGAGCTGAAGCAAAAAAACGTGCCGAAGCACTTGTTGCGCAGATGACCGTCGAAGAAAAAGCCTCACAGCTGAAATTCGATTCACCTGCCATTGAACGTCTGCATATTCCCGAATACAACTGGTGGAATGAAGCTCTGCACGGTGTTGCAAGAGCAGGTACAGCCACCATGTTTCCGCAGGCAATCGGTATGGCTGCATCTTTTGATGAAGAGCTGCTGTTTGCGGTCGGTGATTGCATCGGCACCGAAGGCAGAGCAAAATACAATATGCAGAGCACACGCGGTGACAGAGATATTTATAAGGGACTGACTTTCTGGTCGCCCAATGTCAACATTTTCCGTGATCCCCGTTGGGGCAGAGGACACGAAACCTACGGTGAAGACCCGTATCTGACCGCCCGCATGGGTGTACAGTTTGTCAAAGGTGTGCAAGGGGACGGAGAATACCTCAAAGCTGCTGCCTGTGCAAAGCATTTTGCCGTGCATTCGGGTCCCGAACCGCAGCGACATACCTTCAATGCCATTGCTTCACGCAAGGATATGGAAGAAACCTACCTGCCTGCTTTTGAGGCCTGCGTAAAGGAAGCAAAGGTCGAAGCGATCATGGGTGCTTACAACCGCACCAATGATGAACCCTGTTGTGCCCACGAAGTGCTGATGAATGAATACCTCAGAGGCAAGTGGGGATTTGAAGGACATTATGTTTCCGACTGTTGGGCAATCAAGGATTTCCACAAAAACCACAAGGTCACCGCAAGACCCGAAGAATCTGTCAAGCTTGCTCTCGAAAAAGGTTGCGACGTCAACTGCGGTTGTACCTATCAACGTATTCTGGATGCACACAAAGAGGGCATTCTGGACGAAAAATACATCGACCGTGCCTGTGTTCGTCTGTTTACAACAAGATTTTTACTCGGCCTGTTTGACAAGACCGAACTTGACGACATTCCTTACACTGTCGTCGAAAGCAAGGAACATATTGACCTTGCTCACAAGGCAACCCGTGAAAGCCTTGTTCTGCTGAAAAACAACGGTATTCTGCCGCTGCATAAGGATAAAATCAAAAACATTGCCGTCATCGGTCCGAATGCAAACTCAAGAGATGCACTGGTCGGCAACTACCACGGCACATCCTCGCGTTATATCACCGTCCTTGAAGGAATTCAGGATTATCTCGGTGACGATGCACGCGTCTGGTATTCCGAGGGGTGCCACAAGTGGAGAGAATCCATTGAGTACCTTTCCAAGCACGACAAACCCGATCAGTTTGCCGAAACGCAGGCCATGTGTGAGCTGTCGGATGTTGTAATCCTTGTGCTCGGTCTGGATGAATGGCTCGAAGGGGAAGAAGGGGATGCAGGCCCCGGTGACAAGACCTCTCTTTTGCTGCCGGCTCCCCAGAGAATGCTGTTGGATTGGGTTCTCGGAATCGGTAAACCCGTTGTATTGCTGAATATGACCGGGTCAGCCATGGATCTTCGTGTTGCCGATGCAAAAGCGGATGCCGTTGTGCAGTGTTGGTATCCGGGGGCACGCGGCGGTAAAGACATTGCAGAAATGCTGTTCGGTGACTATTCACCCTCCGGCAAACTGCCGCTGACCTTCTATGAATCCACCGAAGATCTGCCCGACTTCTGCGACTATTCCATGAAAAACCGCACCTACCGTTATTTTGAAGGTACACCGCTGTATCCCTTCGGTTTCGGACTTACATACGGTGATTGCTTTGCACAGAGCATTGCTGCCGAAAAGACCTTTGATGCAGACGGCAACTTTGACGGTGCCGTTCTGACTGTCAAAGTAAAGAACAACGGCAAAGTAACCGAGGATGCGTTGCAGATTTATATCAAAGTCGAAAACTATCCGCTTGCTGTCCGCAATTACAGCCTTTGCGGTTTCAGGAGAGTTTCTCTTGCCGAAAACGAAGAAAAAGAAATCCGCATTCAGCTCGATAAACGTGCATTTACAAGCGTTGACGAGGACGGCAACCGTGCTGTTTACGGTGACAAATTTACAGTTTTTGCTGCATTCGCACAGCCTGATGCAAGAAGTGAAGCACTTACGGGACACAAGGCTGTCAGCACAGAAATTGTTTTATAAATATAAGGAGTATAATCATGAAAAAAATCAAAGTCGGTATTGCCGGAACAAGAGGTATTTCCATGCTGATGGGACTCAATTCCATCGAAGATGTTGAAATTACAGCTGCTTGTGACATTGATGAAGACCATCTCAAAAGACTTGCCAAAGAAACGGGTGTGCAGAAGACGTACCGCGTTTTTGAGGATATGCTTGAATCGGATATTGATGCTGTTCTCATTTCCACCCCCATGCAGTGTCATGTGCCGCAGACCATTGCCGCCCTGGAAGCCGGCAAGCACGTTATGAGCGAAGTGACCGCAGGTGTCAGCATGGATGAACTGTGGTGGCTTTGTGAAACGGTCGAAAAATACAAAAAGATCTATATGTTTGCCGAAAACTACATCTACGCACCCAAGGTGCAGATCGTCAAGAACATGGTCAAGGCAGGTGTCTTCGGTGATCCTTACTATGCTGAAGGCATGTATATGCACAACATCGGTGATCTGTTTGTCTATCCCAACGGTAAAACTTCCTGGCGTTCCTACTGGCAGTGCGGTATCAGAGGCAATTTCTATCCCACCCACAGCTTAGGTCCCGCTATGCAGTGGTTCCCCGGTGACAGAGTAACGGAAATTTCCACGTTCTCTCCCGGTGTTTACAACGATCTCGGACTCAAGCAGGACAGCGGAACGACCACCATGTGCCGTACCGAAAAAGGTAAACTCATTCAGATCCGTACCGACTGTATGTCTGCCCATCCGCACAACATGGACTCTTACTATTTGCAGGGTACCAAGGGTGCGTTCCGTTCCAAGGCACACGGCGAAGACATCGACCGCATTTCTCTGATCGGTGAAGGCAGCCCCATTCAGAATATGAAGTGGAAAAACATTTCCGAATTTTCGGACTATCTGCCCGAACGCTACAAGACTGCAACCGAAGAACAGAAAAAGGCCGGACATGACGGCGGCGACTTCTTCATTGTCGAAGATTTCATCAACGCTGTCCGCGACAACAAACAGCCCGAACTCGATGTTTACAAAGCCTGTGAATGGACCGCTGTCGGTCTGCTTTCGGGTATTTCCGTTGCCAATAAGGGCAGAACCATTGAAGTACCGCACTTCAGACCCAACACACCCCTTGAAGAAAAGATCATCAAACTGTAAAGAGGTTTTTCTCCATGAATGAAGTCATCCGTCAGCTGCACGAACGCAAAAGTGTGCGTGCTTTTGAAGATAAAGCGATCGATCCTGCTGTCAAGCAGGAAATTCTGTTGGCTGCTTGTGCGGCTCCTACCGCAGGCAATCAGCAGATGTATACCATTCTTGACATCACCGACAAGAAGCTGCAAAAAGAGCTGTCTGTCACCTGTGACAATCAGCCGTTTATTGCCGATGCTGCCATGGTGCTCATATTCTGTGCCGATTTCAGGAAGTGGTACAATGTATACAGCCTTTCGGGTTGTTCGCCGCGTTTGCCCGATGCGGGTGACTTTGTTCTTGCCGTGCAGGATGCTGTCATTGCTGCACAGAATGCCGTAACGGCTGCACACAGCTTCGGTCTGGGCAGCTGCTACATCGGCGATGTCATGGAAAACTGCGAACAGCACAGGGAAATGCTGCATCTGCCGAAGTATGTTTTTCCGGCGGCTATGGTGGTGTTCGGCTATCCGACACAACAGCAGAAAGAACGTCGGAAACCCGATCGCTGTGCACTTTCTCACATTGTGCATGAAAATACCTACCGCGAAATGCCCGGATGTGAATTGCAGGAAATGTTCGATTACAAAAAAGGAGCTTTGACCTTTGACGAATGGTGTCGCCGTTTCTGCGAACGCAAGCACAATTCCGATTTTTCTTACGAAATGAGCCGATCGGTACGGATGTACCTTGCCGATTATTTAAAAGGAGAGTGCGACAATGATCTGTAAACCGAAAAATCCTGCCGTTGCCGCACCTCTGTTTGCAGGTTGTACGGATACGTCCGTGTTTTCCTGCCTGCAAGGTGTACTCGGTGCTGTTTATACGGACAGGGAAGATGATCCGCAATCTGCCATGGCAATTATCAATGTGTTTGCATTTTTCGGCGGTAAACCGAATGCGGAACTTGTGCGATTTCGTCCGGAATACTACAAATCCGATTTTGTTTTTGCAGTTCCGCTGAGCCGTGAATGGGAAACACTCATTGAGCGTGAGTGGAAAGATGCAGCACAAAAAGTGACCCGTTATGCCATCAAAAAAGAAAAAGATGTCTTTGATCCCGATAAGCTGCAAAAACTTGCTGCCGTACTTCCTGCGGATTGCGCCCTGCAGCTTATTGACGAAGCATTGTACACGCAATGCCTGCAGCACAGCTGGTCAAAGGATTTTGTCTGCACCTATCCCGATTATGAAACATTTGCAAAAATCGGACTCGGTGTGGTGGCAGTGAAAAACGGTGAAATCATCGCAGGTGCTTCATCATTTTCTTCCTATGATGAGGGCATTGAAATTGAAATCGCAACCCGTGAAGATTGCCGCCGTCAGGGACTTGCAACCGCCTGCGGTGCAAGACTTATTTCAGAATGTCTGCAAAGAAATCTCTATCCGAGCTGGGATGCCGCCAACACAATGTCAGTGGGATTGTCGGCAAAACTCGGCTACCATTTCAGCCACGAATACACCGCATACAAAATCTGTCCCTATGTGTAATACAAACAAAAATGTAAATCTGCTTTTGTGAAAAACGCAGATTTACATTTTTTTATTAATTCGTTATAATAAATATACCTATTTTATGAAACGGAGAAAAAATCATGAAACTTTTTGCAAACGGTTTTAAGAAGAGTGTTGTTTTTGTGCTGGCACTCAGCTTTGTCCTGACCTACGGTTTTTGCTTTGCAAGTGCGGCAGAAACTGATTTTGCAATCACAAATCCTTATGCAAACATCAACTGGGATGCAGTAAAGCAGTTCAAGGCTGACCTGCATTGCCATACCACCGCATCCGACGGCGACGACACACTCAAAGAATCTGTCGAACGTCACTATGAACTCGGTTTTGACATTCTTGCCATCACCGACCACGGCACCATCGACTACAACTGGACCGACGGTCATGTCGATCCCGATGTCAAAATGGCTCTTTCCATCAAGGACGGCGAAATCAAGCCTGTTGTTCCGCTTGCATTTGCAGGCACCGCAGCCAACGGCAACAGCTATGTTCTTGCCGATGCCGAAAACGGTGACACCTATTACACCCAGACCGCAGCAGACGGCACTGCAATGCAGGACATGATGCGTGTTCCGTTCGGCAACGAACACAACGCAGCTTCCTTCAACAACGCACACGTCAACAGCTGGTTTGCAGACTGGGGCGACGGTATGCTTGCAGGCACAAGCGACTATGTGACCGCACTTTCCGGTATTGCAGAAGCAGGCGGTGTGAGTGTTATCAACCATCCCGGTGAATACTCCAATGCCCGTGACGAAATCTATACCGCAGATGCTTACAACCGCGACACCGTACACTACAACTACACCGTTGATAAGTACGAAAATCTGTTGCTTGACTATCCGAACTGCATCGGTATCGACATCAACTCCAAGGGCGACTCCAGAACCCGTTTTGACCGTAAACTCTGGGATATGATGCTCACTGACCTCATTCCGCAGGGCAGAACCGTTTATGCAATTGCTACTTCCGATGCGCACAACCTCGATATCGTTGACTCGGGATTCACACTGCATCTGCTTGAAGATCTCAACAATGAAGCTTTCAGAAGCAACCTCGAAAACGGTGAATTCTTTGCAGCCAGCAAATATGTCGGCAATGCCGATGAACTGGCCGGTTATGCTGCAGCTCTGCTTGACAGTGACGATGCCGACAAGAAGGCATTCGGTGCCGAACTCAAGGCCATTGCAGATGCCATTTATGCAGAAAATGCAGAAGGCGGCGAAGGCACAGGCAACAAGTTCCGTGCTGACAACACCGTAGCAGGTCCGCAGATCGATGCCATCACCGTAGACGATGAAGCTGACACCATCACCCTTGATTGCGACAATGCAATGCTCATTACCTGGGTTTCCGACGGTAAGGTTGTTGCAACAGGCAACAGTGTTGATCTTGACGAACTCGAAGGCCTCGGCAACTACATCCGTGCAGAAATCATCAACGAAGGCGGTATCGTTTATACACAGGCTTTCGTGCTTGCATATGAAGGCGTGACACAGGGCGATTTCAATCACTTTTTCTTTGACTTCGGCACAGGCGTCGGCAAACTCATTCAGTTCATTCTTGAAGCAATTACTTCTCTTCCGTTCTTCGAGATTATCTGGGAAACACTTTTTGCATAATTTCTTAAAATAATATAATTAAGCTATTGACAAGTTGCAAACTTGTTGATATAATATCAAGGCTGTTTAATAGCAGCAACATCCTTGCTCTGTGGAATAACAGGGCCAAAGTCCAAAAGGAGGTGCAGATAATGTCAAACTACGAAACCGTAATGGTATTCTCCCTGAAAGAGGGCGAAGAAAAGGCAAAGGGTCTTGTGGAAAAATTCCAGGCACTCATCGAAGCCAACGGTACTCTTGACAGTGTCGATGAATGGGGTCAGCGCAGACTGGCTTACGCCATCAACTACGAGACCGAAGGTTACTATGTGCTCTTCACCTATGCTGCCAATGTTGAATTCCCTGCGGAACTCGACCGTGTTGCAAACATTACCGAAGGCGTTCTTCGTACAATGATTATTGCTAAATAAGGAGTGTGTTCAAAATGCTCAATACTGCAATTATCATGGGTCGTCTGACTGCCGATCCTGAACTGCGTACAACATCCAGCGGTCTTTCCGTAACTTCTTTTACAGTTGCTGTGGATCGCAGATTTGCCAGAAGCGGGGAAGACAAGCAGACTGACTTCATCAATGTTGTTGCATGGCGTCAGACAGCGGATTTTGTCAGCAAGTATTTCCAGAAAGGCTCCATGATTGCTGTGCAGGGTTCTATCCAGACACGCAGTTATGAAGACAAGAACGGAAACAAGCGTACCGCTGTTGAAATTGTGGCAGACAACGTAAGTTTTTGTGGATCCAAAGCCGAAAGCGGAACCGGTGGTGCTCGTGGCACTGCTCCCGCAGCCTATCAGAATGCAGGTAGTGAAGACTTCAGCGAACTCGCCGGAGAAGACGACCTTCCGTTCTGAGAAAAATCTATTAAGGAGGATTAACTCATGGCATTCGAAAAGAGTGATAGAGGTGACCGCCGTCCCGGCAACAGAAAGGGCCGTAAAAAGGTTTGTACTTTCTGTGTAGAAAAGGACGCCGTTATCGATTATAAAGATGCAGCTAAGCTTCGCCGTTTTATCTCCGAAAGAGCAAAGATTCTGCCCCGCAGAGTGACCGGCACTTGTGCAGCTCATCAGAGAGAACTGACCATCGCTATCAAGCGTGCTCGTCAGATTGCTCTTCTTCCTTACACTGCTGAATAAGAGATGTAAGTTACCGCAGACCGAAAGGTTTGCGGTTTTTTTGTTGACAGAAACACTGTACAGATGTAAAATATTTTTGTATTTGCAAAAAAAAGAGGGTATGTGTATGCGGAAAAGAATTCTTTTTGTGTTGCTTGTGTTTGGCGTTCTGTGTTTGTTTTCGTCCTGCGGCGAAAAACAATATGACCTGCCGATCGATTTCACAGTGGTGCAAAAAAGCGATGTTTTTGTACCTGCCGAAGCGGATGGTAAGCTTGTCAGCGAATATCCGACCGTTATCCGTCTGCAACATCAGAAAAACGAGCAGGATAACGGCAAACTGCTGATTGCTTTTGAAAAATGGGGAAGTACCTATCCTGTTTATGAAAGCACGGATGATGCAGCTTCATGGCAATATGTGTGCACTGTCAAAGACACCCTGAATGAAAACTTCTGGAATGAATGGATGCCTTGTTTGTATGAACTTCCTGCAGATATCGGTACATTTGAAAAAGGAACGATTCTTCTCGGTGGTACTTCCGTTTACGGTGAAGGGGTGACCGACAGCACCATCACCCTGTATTCGAGCACGGATGCAGGAAAAACATTCACCGCTTTCTGCAATGTCGACAAGGCAGGGGGAACAGAATGGGGTGTATGGGAGCCGTATTTTGTTTATGAAGAAGAGACCGGACGGCTGTTCTGCTTCTATTCAGACGATTCTGACCCTGCACATTCGCAGAAACTCGTTTTCAAATACACAACCGACCTTGTCAACTGGAGCGAAAAGTACGAATGCGTTGCCTGCGAAGACAGTGCCCTGCGACCTGGTATGGCATCTCTTGTAAAAATGGGCAACGGCGAATATTTTATGGTTTATGAAATGGTCGGTATAGACGGCAACCCGATTTATTGCAAAACATCAACTTCACTGGATGACTGGGGTGATGTTGCCGATTACGGACAGATCGTGTCGGCAGACGGCAAAACCTTCGGTTCATCACCGTATGTTGCATGGACACCCGAAGGCGGCGACTGCGGAACGCTGATTGTGGTCGGCAAGCATCCGATTGCAGGGGAGAGCAAAACGGGAACCGATATGTTCCTGAGTTTTGATTACGGAAAAACATTCATCCCCGTTGATAATCCCATTCCGTACTCGCTGAATCCGTATGAGCGTTGTTCTTACAGCCCGTCACTTTTCTTTGCCCCCGACGGAAAAACGCTGTATTATGCCAACAATCCGCCGTGTTATGATGAATCTTACAAAATAACGGTTGCAAAAATCACAATCGCAGAAAAAGTTGACTGATATCTTTTTTCTTGGGCATACTCTCGGCAGAGAGGTGCATGAAATGAACAAAAATAACAAGAAAAAAGAATATGCAGACATGACCAAAAACGTTTCACCGGATTCACCGTGTGTCGTAAATTGCCTGAAAGCTTTTTTGATCGGCGGAACCATCTGTACCATCGGCGAAGTGCTCAAAACCGTATATGCCTTGAAAATTGATGACGAAAAAACAGTCAGCATGCTTGTGTCTGTCACTCTCATTGTGCTTGCAGCTTTTTTGACGGGGATCGGTGTTTTTGATAAAATCGCAAAACACGCAGGTGCAGGCACGCTTGTGCCGATTACGGGCTTTGCCAATGCCGTGGTGTCACCTGCACTCGAATTCAAAACAGAGGGATTCATTCCCGGGACCGCCGTCAAGATGTTTTCCATTGCAGGTCCCGTCATCGTTTTCGGCACCGCAGCGGCATTTGTTTACGGGGTTATTTATTGGCTTTTTCAGATGTTATAATATAAATAGAAAGGGGTTGACCGCGGTCAACCCCTTTTGCAATCCTGCTTACTCAACAGCTTTCAGCACTTTGTAAAAATGTGTGATATTCAGATCCTCATCCATGTCCAGACCGTGCGATCCGCAGTTGCCGTCAATTTCGTGGCAGCCGTGATCCGTTGCCAATCCGATGAGTGTGTTGTGTGATTTCCAGTGCTCTTTTATCAGCTCTGCAAACGTGCCGAAGGTGCGGACGTTGCTGCGTAATTCGCCCAATGCTTCTATGCTTTCGGGACCGAATTTGTGCATACATGCATCGTAATTCTTGTTGTATACTGCAATGAAATCATATGTGTCCTGCAGAATCAGCGAGCTTGCTTTTGCGTTGACTTCTTCGACAGTATCATAAATAAAATAATCCATGTCCCGTTCCAGAAAAACGCGGGACATACTGTCGCCGCTTGTGGAAACAATGGCGACTTTTTTGCCGCTTCTTATGAGTGCATCAAAAACGGTATCCGTTTGTATGACAGGCTTTACATATGCCTGAATGCCGTGGACCTCCGGTTGTGCACCTGTGTACATCGTTGCGAAGCAAACCGGGGTGACGGATGGCATAACGGTGCAAAAGGGGATTTCCGTATCTGAGCGTTGCTGTACTTGTGTAAACAGATGCGGATATTTTTCATAAAGCCATTGTGCAATACCGTCAGGATTGTACATGAAAATCCGCGAGACTTTTTGTCCGTCCAGTGATGCATCCAGATAGTCGCACAGTTTGTCATTCGGCGGTGCTGCCTGTGATGGCGGGGTGATCCCCAT
>JAFSEF010000082.1 GCA_017435865.1 Clostridia bacterium | reverse complement strand
GAACAAGCGACAGCTTCCTTCATATTTGTGAAACAAATATATCATCCGCGAAGCGGATATCATCACACCGCAGGTGTGATATCATGCGCCCCAACGGGGCGTATATCATTATTACGGTTTGCCCGACAAACCGCAATTTGTTATACATCTCTCAACTTTCCGTGAACAACCTGTATTTATATTGTTCACGCAATGCTATCTTCCGATTATTAATGTTCCCAGAATTTGCGGTCGAGGCTGCGGTATTGCACGGCTTCAAAAATGTGTTCATCCGAAATGACTTCCATACCATCCATATCGGCCATTGTGCGGGCAACGTGCAGAATTTTATCGTATGCTCTTGCGGAAAGGTTGAGAGAATCAAACATATCACGCATCATATGCTCCGCATCTGCGTTCAGCGGACAGAATTTACGGGTCTGTTCAGGTGTCATACGGGCATTGGTCGTGGTGGATGTGCCGTAAAAACGGTCTTTCTGAATGGCTCTGACCTTTTCAACACGGGCACGGATGGCTTCGCTGGACTCGGCAGGTGTTGTGCTGCTGAGTTGCTCGTATTCCACAGGCGGCACTTCGATATGTATGTCAATGCGGTCCAGCAGCGGACCCGAAACCTTGTTTATGTAGCGGTCGGCTGCGGATTTTGCACAGATGCATTGTTTTTTCGGATGACCGCGGAAACCGCACGGACACGGATTCATGGCAGCAACGAGCATAACCGAACTCGGGTAGGTCAATGTGCCGAAAACACGGGAAATATGAATTTCACCGTCTTCGATGGGTTGACGCATGATTTCCATGGCAAGCCGCGAAAACTCGGGTAATTCGTCAAGGAACAGCACACCGTTGTGTGCAAGCGAGATCTCACCGGGTTTCGGAATTGCACCGCCGCCTGCAAGTCCTGCAGCGGATACGGAGTGATGCGGTGAACGGAAAGGACGTTCCGTAATCAACCCCTGTTTGTCGTGCAATTCGCCTGCAATGGAGTAAATTTTGGTGGTCTCAAGTGCTTCTTCAAAACTCAGATCGGGCAGAATGGACGGGATGCGTTTTGCAAGCATACTCTTACCCGAACCGGGCGAGCCGATCATAAGAATGTTGTGACCGCCTGCAGCGGCAATTTCGACCGCCCTTTTGGCACCGTCTTGTCCTTTGACATCGGCAAAGTCAAGGTAGGCAGGTCGCTCACGCATGGAGCTGTGACCCGTATGTGCAATCGGCTCAAGCGGATCTTCACCTGTGAGCTGACCGATGAGCTCTTCCACGCAACCGGGAGCATAAATGGTGATGCCGTCCACAACAGCGGCTTCGGCGGCATTTTCGGCAGGAATAAAAATGGCTTCCAGTCCTTCGTCACGTGCCTTGATGACCATGGGCAACACACCGTTGACACGGCGGATGCGACCCGACAGGGCAAGTTCACCTACAAATGCACATTTACTGACGTCCACAGGCAGCTGCCCGGTTGTTTTCAGCAGGGCAATGAGAATCGGCAGGTCATATAAGGGGCCTTCTTTGCGTACATCGGCAGGTGCAAGATTGACCGTGATATGGTTGTTCGAAAACGAATACCCCGTGTTTTTCATAGCCGCACGGACACGTTCTTTGGATTCCGATACCGCCGTATCGGGCAGACCGACAATGTCGAATTTGAATTTACCGAAACTGACATCAGCTTCCACTTCAATCATAAAAGCTTCCAGACCGAACAGGCCGACGGAATTGACTCTGGATGCCATATTTTCACCACCATAATGAACATTTGTTCTATTATTATACTCCCATCCTTTTTACTTGTCAATAGAGGACAATGAAATAGAATAAAAAAGGTTCTTTGCGGATGATTGTGGAATAAAAAAATCACGGCAGGCACAAGCCATACCGTGATTCTTTATTTTCAGGGAAAGATTTACAGGAGTCTGCCCTTTCTCTTGTCGTTCATACGAAGGAAGATCTTGATGATTTCAAGGCCGGGAACAACAGAGAAGCCGAGACCGAATGCAATGAACAGGTCTGTCAGGGACAGGCAGCCTTCAACGTGTTCAAAGGTCATAGCAAGGGGAGCAAGACCGAACAGGTTTGCAAGTGCAGGTACGCAAACAACGATCATGGTGAGGATGGTGGTCAGTACGAATGCACCGATCAGCCACCAGTTCTGGCTCTTCATGGTGAAGATGGAACCGTGCTGCGAACGCATACAGATAGCTTTGAAGATTTCCATGAAGTTCATGGTCAGGAATGCCATGGTGGTAGCTTCAAGAGCGATCATTTCGTTGTTTCTGATAAGGGCGAGATCCCAAGAAGCACCGCCGGTTGCCAGGTTGACACCGATGAAGTAGGAAGCAATAACAACAGCTGCAAGGAAGATACCCTGCGAGATCATGTCAAAGCCTGCACCGTTTGCGAAAACGGATTCGTTAGCAGGTCTGGGCTTTCTCTTCATGAGGTTGCTTTCTGCCTTTTCCATACCGAGAGCAAGACCCGGAACGGAGTCGGTAACCATGTTGATCCACAGAAGGTGAGGAGCAGAGAAGAACTGCAGCTTCAGAACTGCGGAAATGAACATAACCAGAATTTCTGCCATGTTGGTGGACAGCTGGAAGCCGAGAACCTTACGTACGTTGTCGTAGATCTTACGGCCTTCTTCAACAGCGTTGACGATGGTAGCAAAGTTGTCGTCTGCAAGAACCATGTCGGAAACGCCCTTGGTAACGTCGGTACCTGTGATACCCATGCCGATACCGATGTCGGCAGCCTTGATGGACGGAGCGTCGTTAACGCCGTCACCGGTCATAGCCGTGACCTGACCGCGGGCCTTCCATGCCTTGACGATACGGGTCTTGTGTTCGGGCTGCACACGTGCATAAACGGAATACTTGGGAACAAGTTCAACGAGTTCTTCGTCGGAGTAATCTTCAAGATCAGCACCGAGAATCGCTTCGGATGCATCGGTGATGATGCCGAGATCCTTTGCGATTGCAACAGCGGTATCTTTGTGGTCGCCTGTGATCATGATCGGGCGGATACCTGCGTTGCGGCATTCTTCAATAGCGGGTTTGACTTCGGGACGGCAGGGGTCGATCATGCCGACGAAGCCGATGAAAGTAAGGTTTTCTTCGAGTTCGGCTGCATCAAAAGAAGCGGGAGCAGCATCGTATTCTCTGTAAGCGGCACCGAGAACACGCAGAGCACGGTCAGCAAAGCTCTTGATATCAGCGGAAAGCTTGTTGCGGAATGCATCGTCAACGGGCTTCTTGGAGCCGTCGGTGTCGATGTAATGGGTGCAGTGCTTGACGAGGATTTCGCAGGCACCCTTGGTGTACTGGATGATCTGACCGTTGTGGTTGTGAACGGTGGACATCATCTTTCTGCCTGAATCGAACGGAGCTTCGCCGATTCTGGGATAGTCTTTTTCAAGGTCATACTTGGGCATATGCAGGGCAAGACCGTAGTTGACAAGTGCACATTCGGTCGGTTCGCCTGTAGCCTGGGTTTCGCCGGGTTTGACGGTTGCGTCGTTGCAAAGGGTCATGCAGCGGGCAAGAAGAGTTTCGTCGAAAGCGGTCTTATCGACAACGGTCATCTTGTTCTGGGTCAGAGTACCTGTCTTGTCAGAGCAGATGATCTGTGTACAGCCGAGGGTTTCAACAGCCGTCAGCTTACGGATGAGTGCCTGACGCTTGGACATGGCGGTAACGCCGAGGGACAGAATGATGGTAACAACAGCGGGAAGACCTTCGGGGATGGCTGCAACTGCAAGAGCAACAGCAAGAATGAAGGTGTCAAGAGCAGCCATACCGAGAGTGCCCCAACCTTCAAATGCGAAATGGAAGCCGCCTTCGAAGGAGATGAGTTCGGTGATGATGCCGTATGCAAACATGAATACGCAGATACCGATAACGATCTTGGTGAGGGTCTTGGAGATTTCGCCCATCTTGATCTGCAGGGGAGTCTGTTCAGCTTCGGACTGGGACAGAGCTTCTGCGATCTTACCCATTTCGGTGTCCATACCGACAGCGGTGACAACAGCTTTACCACGGCCGTAAACAACGGTGGAGCCGGAGTACATCATGTTCTTGCGGTCGCCGAGAGCAACGTCTTTTTCGCCTTCTTTGAGAGTCAGCAGGTCAACGAGCTTGGTTACGGGAACACTTTCACCGGTCAGGGCTGCTTCTTCGACTTTCATCGAATAGCTTTCAAGGATGCGGCAGTCAGCAGGAACAGCATCACCTGCTTCAAAAACAACAACGTCACCGATGGTGATGTCTTCGCTCTTGATGATCTGTACTTCGCCGTCACGGATGACTTTGCTGGTGGCAGCCGTCATCTCTTTGAGGGCATCAATGGCGGATTCGGCTTTGCTTTCCTGTACAAGGGAGAGGACAGTGTTGATGATAACAACAACAAGGATGATGAAGAAGTCTGCAAGGTCTGTGCCGGTAATGGGCTGACCGGCTGCTTTTCTTTCAATGAAAGTGGTGACGATGGTGATGCCGGCTGCTGCAAGAAGCATGATGATCATCGGGTCTGCGAGGGACTTGATGAACTTCTTGAAAAGGCTTTCCTTTTCAGCTTCTTTGAGCTTGTTTTTGCCGTACTTTTCAATTCGCTCATTGGCTTGTGCGGTTGTCAGGCCGCCTTCGGAGGCATCGATCTTCTTGAGAACGTCCTCCTTGCTGACGAGATAATAACTCATCTGCAAATCCTTCCTTTCAATATTTTGTGCCGCTTTCCCGGAGTGATTTTTGTGTTTAAAAAAACTCATGCGAAACGAAGCTGTGGCAGCGTCCCGCATGAGTCTCGTTCTTTCATCCAAGCCAGACCTCAACGGCCATGATTGTTGACTTGAAACGTGCTGAACACGCAAACTACTCCCTCATGGAAATATAAATATAGCCTTATTATTTTATCATATCTGTCTGACATCTGTCAATAAGAAAAACAAAATTTGTAAATATGTCTAATCAGACAGTAGTTTCCTGTTGTTTTTTTGACAGTTCGGTTTTTTCTTTTTGCAATGTTCTGCCGACGATCACGTTGAACGCGATGTTGATGCCGAACAAAAGGATGCCGATGAAGATGCACGGACCCCATTTGCTGAGCACCAGAACGCCCGCAAGGTCGCTTGCTGCGAATTGTTGCAGAAATACATGGTAACAAATGCCCGAAGCTGCAACAAAGAGTGTGCTCAGTGTGCAGCAGACAATGTTGCCGATGTAACCGAGCCTGTGGGCACGGATGAGTGTCAGCAGGAAATTGGCAACGCCTGCCACAATGGACAGCACCATCATCACAATGCAAAGCACCAGCGGCAGCATGGCATTGCCGATGTGGGAGCTTGTTGCTATGGACAGGACGGCACCGATGTCAAAATTCTTGACAAGCATCAGAATCACCGACAGCAGACTCAGTGTTTTTTCACCGCTTAAAAATGGTAAATCCAACTGAATCCACGCATAGGGCAGTACAATGAGTACAAGCGGAACAAAAACAAAGATGAGTCTTGCTTTGCGTAAACGGTTGCCGATGAGTGCACTTTTGAAATTGGCAATGTGTGCACGCAGTTTTTCGAATGCAATTTCCGAACGGACGGCATCTTCTTCCAGTCGTTCTTCCCATTTGTAGTTCGGAATATTGACACCGCATTCGGGACACTCGGCTTTGACGTTCCACGGTTTGAGATGATAATTGCACTTAGGACAGTTTGCCATAATGCGGTCTCCTTTTTATTTGTTCGATTGTTTTGCAAGACGGATCATGTTCCAGGACAGGGGACGAAGCATGGTTTCAATTCCCTTGTCTGTTTTTTGCGGCAGATCCGCTTTGGACGGCTGCACGGGTTGTGCGGTGACCGTGTTGGTCAGGTCGGTTGCAAAGCCTGCAATCACGGTGTGTTCAACGGGGATGAAATCCTCAAATCCGCCTGCCTGTACCTGCAGCAGATTTTCTTCTTCGCTTCTGTTGACGGCAAAAAGAATAAGTTCTTCGTTTTCTTCGTTGTAAACGCAGACACTGTCAACGTCGGATACGTCCGTAAATTCACGGCTGTCATATTTGCTGCCCGTGACCTTTGCCTGCAGCACTTCACCTCTGCCGAACTGCGAAGTCAGTGCATAGGGATGGAAAATGGTCTGTTTCCATGCTTTGTCGCCGTTTTCGGTCATGATGGGGGCAATGACGTTGACAAGCTGTGCAAGACAGGCGATTTTGACACGGTCGCAGTGACGCAGCAGGACGTTGAGCATACAGCCGACAAGCAGCACATCCGCAAAGTCATACACATCTTCGAGAATGTGAGGAGCCTCCGACCATTTTTCAAAGGGAGTGCCGTTGGAATGGTACCAGACGTTCCATTCGTCGAAAGACAGGTTGATTGTCTTTTTTGAACGGCGTTTGCCCTTGACAAAATCGCAGGCTGCAATGACGGTCTCAATGAAATCTTCCATGTCCATGCTCTTGGCGAGGAAGTTTTTCAGATCCTTGTCGTGGTTGCCGTAGTAGGTATGTAAAGAAATATAATCAACATGGTCATATGCCTGTTCGAGGGCGGTGACTTCCCAGTCTCCGAAGGTACCCATGCCGCGGCTGGAGCTGCCGCAGAGCACCGTTTCAACGGAAGGATCTGTCCATTTCATCAGCTTTGCCGTTTCGCAGGCAACTCTGCCGTATTCTTCCGCCGTTTTGTGACCCATCTGCCACGGACCGTCCATTTCGTTGCCCAGGCACCAGGTCTTGATCTTGTGCGGTTCTTTGTATCCGTGTGCAATACGCAGGTCGCTGTAATATGTGCCGCCTTTGTGGTTGCAGTATTCCACGAGTGCACGTGCATCTTCCGCAGTACCTGTGCCGAGATTGACCGCCATCAGCGGTGCACAGTCTGCTTTTTTGCACCATTTCATAAATTCATTTGTACCGAAGGTGTTCGGTTCGGTGGATCCCCATGCAAGTTCGAGTCTTCTGGGTCTGTTTTCAACAGGGCCGACACCGTCACGCCAGTTGTAACCGGAAACAAAGTTGCCGCCGGGGTAACGGACAATGGGTACTTTTGCTTCTTTTATGAGTTCGAGCACATCTGTGCGGAAACCGTCTTCGTCCGCAGCAGGGTGGCCGGGTTCGTAAATGCCGCCGTACACGGCTCTGCCGAGGTGTTCGATGAAAGAGCCGTAAATGCGGTCATCGGTTTTGCCGACGGTAAAATGACGATCCAGAAAAATGTTTGTTTTGTTCATGGTTTTTCCTCTCAATATAAAAAGTCCTGAAGGATGGCTTTGTTTTCATAAAGATCGATCTGCAAAACAGCCTGCTCGTCCACAATTTCATCCCACCATGTACCCTCAGCGGGAATGTACTGCTGCTGCATATCGCCGTTCAGACAATACAGTCCTTGCAATGCGAGTGCAAACAGTTCGGTTTCTGAAAAGCTGCAGTCAATCTGTGCAATCAGGGAACGACCCTGTGTGAGCAACGGGATCACATCATCGGCAGAAAAATTCTTGAGAATCTGCATAATGACTTCTCTTTGCCGTTCGGTACGGCTGAAATCGGACTGGTACTGAAGGATGCGGCAATAACGCAGTGTGTTTTCACCGTTGAGATGAATGTGGTAGCCGGGACCGAGCTGTACTTTGTAGCCTGCATAGAGTGCTTCGGATTCGGTTTCGTCGATTTCGGGAATTGTCACACCGCCGATGGCATCCACGATGTCTGCCAGCAGATTGAAGCCGATGCGTACATAGCCGTCAATGTGGATTCCGTAGTTGTATTCGAGGGTTTCAATCAGCAGGGACGGACCGCCGAAGGCACAGGCTGCGTTGAGCTTGTTTGCATAATGACCGGGAATTTCCATGTAAGAGTCACGCAGAAAAGAAACCAGTTTTATGTCACGGTCTTTGGTGTTGATTGACAGCAGCAGCATTGTGTCCGATCGGGAATCGTAATCCAGTGTTTTTGTGTCCTGCCCGATCAGAAGGATGTTTTTTACATAGCTCTTGCTTTCAAGCGTGTTCTTATCGACGTAGCCGCTGTAAATAACTTCGCTTTTCTGATAATCCGCAAAAATGTATGATTTCAGTGCGAACGCACCGACTGCGGCAATAAGAAGCACAAGAACCAGGAAGTAAGACAGTATTCTGCTGCCGTCCACCCTGTAAACGGTTTTTACTTTTTTCGGAGTCTCAGACGGCTCTTGCGGCATTGGTTGCATTTTTGCCATGGGATCGCTTCCTTAAACTAAAAAATTGTTAATTTTTATTGTACACGATTTGTTTAAAAAGTACAATGCTTTTTTTATATTTATAAAAAATAATTTTAATAATAATTAAAAGAACCCTGCAGGTTCTTGATAAAAAACAAATAAATTATTACAAAAAAGTAAAAATAGCTTGCAAGTATGTCCGTTTGTGTGTATAATTAAATATATTTTAGTGAAAACCGGAGAAAAGATAATGCTTGGAAAATTTGTGAGGGTCAAGGTGACAAAACCCTGCAATTTTCAGGACCCGCGGACAGGTGTCCGCTATTTGCTGAATTACGGCATCACCGAACAGCAAAAAGACAAAAAGACGCTCGTGCTTGGTGCATATATTCTGGGTGTGAATCATCCTGTGCGTGTTTTTGAGGGGAAGATTATTGCAGTTCTGCACCGAAAAGAGAAGGGACGCAACGTACTGGTTGTCGCACCCAAGAATATGAGAAGAATCGATTATGAAATTCGTTCCGTGCTTGCATTTGCCGAAAATGAAAATGACTATACCCTGGATTGCCTGTATGAGCATTCCTGCGGTGCGGTCGTGATGCGTGTTATCAACGAAGAATACCGTTTTCTGCTTATCAAGAACAAACGATCCAACAACTGGGGCTTTCCGAAAGGCCACATGGAAAAAGGCGAAACACCTGTTGAAACTGCCTGCCGCGAGGTATTGGAAGAGACCGGACTGCATATTCATGTCATAGACGGGTTCCGTTGTGAGTCGCAGTACAAAATCGGCGGTACGGTCGAAAAAAGAGTGGATGTGTTCCTTGCAACCACCAAGGACACGCAGACCGTGATTCAGAAAGAAGAAATTGAAGATTATATCTGGCTGCGGTATGCAGATGCACTTGAAACACTCAAATTTGAAAATGACAAGGCCATTCTTGAACAGGTCAACGATTTTATGATGAAGGAGAATTTATATGGGACTGTCTGAGTTTATTGCACAAAACGGTTTTTCCGACGGCCTGGTATTCTGGTTCGCTTCTCTGTTTTCGGAGAATATCGGCGGCGAAATCGTCATTTTTATCACTTCTTTGCTTCCGATTCTGGAATGCCGCGGCGGTATGCTGCTGGCAAAGTATGTTTTTGATCTGCCGTTTATCCGTTCGTTCCTGCTTTGCTACATTGCAAACATGATTCCCGTTCCGTTTATTCTGCTTCTGATCCGTCAGATTTTTGCATTCATGAAGAAGCATAACATTCTGACGAAGTTTATTGAAAAACTGGAAGGCAAGACAGAAAAAAACAAAGACAAAATCATGAAATACAAGCAGTGGGGATTGCTGTTGTTTGTTGCCGTTCCTCTGCCGGGGACCGGTGCGTGGACCGGCTCTTTGATGGCTGCACTGCTGCACATTGATTTCAAGAAAGCACTGCCTATTGTTGCCCTCGGTGTTCTGATTGCTGACCTTATTATGTCCGTTGTAACCTATGGTGTGGGGGCCGTATTCAGTTTTTGATGCAAAACCGCCGTTTTTTGCGGCGGTTTTCTTTTCAGGATACAGAATTGAAAAGGAGTAAGGTATGAAAAAGTTTATTATACTGTTTCTGACTTTTGTTCTTGTGCTTCAGTCGGGTGTTGTGTCTTTTGCACAGACTGAAAAAACAGGGGATGTGGACGGGGACGGCACCATTGCCGCACAGGATGCCCGACTGGCTCTGCGTTTGTCCGTTTCACTCGACAAAGCTGCATGGAAAGTCAGAAGATATGCCGATGCTGACGGCGACGGGGAAGTGAAAGCAGCAGATGCAAGACTGATTTTAAGAGCTGCTGTCGGTCTGGACGGACCCGAAAAATTGGCCGACGTAAATCTGACCAAACCGTCGTTCTCTTTTTATCCCGACCTTGAACACGGCACCGAACTGCGGGTTGCGGAACAAAGCAGCCTTTTTGCAGGTCATGTTGTTATCCGCAAAGGCGACAGCTACACCTGGAGTTCTTCCAATCCCGACAGTGTGACGGTTGACAGCAACGGCACGATCACAGGTCTTACCCGCGGTTTTTCCTGCGTGATTCTGACAGTTGAGGATGAGAAATTTTATTATTTTGTGTCCGTGCAGAATGAAATTCAGCAAAAGCTGGATGCACTGCGTGAGAAATATCCGGACGGATACTACTGGAACAATCTTACACCGAGTGAGAAATATCCCGATGTCACCGAAACACCCTGTCCCGGACATCTTTCGGGCGATTACAGCACCTGTATCGGCCAGTGCTGGGGATTTGCAAACCTCATCAGCGATGAGGTGTTCGGCAAGAATGCTCCCAAACAGACCGGTGTCACGGCCGAAACCATGAAAATCGGCGATCACATCCGCACAAGCCACCATTCTGTTATCATCACCGACCTTATTCAGCCCGGTGAAGTATACGGCTACAATTTTTGGTCGGGTGAAAACATTGTTGCAGATTCCACCATTGTCATAGTTGTGCACTGTAACTGGGGTTACACCTGCAACATCATGTGGGATTATGATTATACGGATTATATTTACAGTTACGACAGCATTGTCCCGCAAGGCAGCTATACAAGATACTGATTCTTCCGTTTTACGGTTGCTTTTACAGCACAAGTGTGTTAGTATGATATCATATTCATAATTCAATGGAGGGGGAGGTAACGGGTATGAATCTCGGTGCAAAAATCAAAGACATCTGCGGCATTGATGGCAATGCAAAAGATGTTCTGATTCCTGCTGCGCGGTTTACATCCGCAAACATCACACTGGGTGGTGCAGGCTACCCGATCGGTCAGTTCCATCAGCAGTTTCTGGCTTACGTTGAAGGACTTGACACCGAACAGGCAGGCCGCATTTCGCTCATCAACGGTCTTTGGGATGCTTTCAACGATCCGATTATGGGGCTGGTCACGGACCGTACACGTTCCAAATACGGCAGACACAACATTTATAAGGTCATTGCAGCGGTTCCGTTTGCATTGTCTTATGTGTTCAAGTGGACATCCTTCGGCATTTCCGCAAGCGGTAATCTGACAGCCGTCTGGTGGTGGTATCTGTTTGCTGCCGTGCTGTACAGCACTTCTTATACGGTGGCAAGCGTTCCGCATCAGGCCATGTTGCCGTTGGTAGCACCGTCCTATTTCCTGCGTACGCAGTACCGCATTGTCGAATACATGATGAACTCTGTCGGACAAGTCAGTTCATGGGTCTTTGCGGCACTGGCACTGAGTAATTTCAATGTCAAAACGGCACTGACCGCATTGCCGACACCGTCACCTGCTGACAGAGGAAAATATATGATGGTCGGTATCATTCTTGCGTTCTGGTTCTTCTGGCCGCTGATTTACAGCTTTGCAAAGACCAAAGAGCCGTCTTCCATCGGGCAGCCGCGTGAACCGTTCAATGCAAAGTATATGCTCCATGAATACAAACTGGTGTTCTCCAACCGTTCATTCAGACAGTATTTCATCATGCAGCTGTTTTTCTCGCTTGCACGCAGCTTTTACAGCATCACCGACCAGTATTTCATGGTCAGTGTTGCCGACCAATACAAGTATTTCATCTCTCTGAATGTCATCGCAGGCACAGCCGAGTTCATGGGTTCGCCGCTGAATTATCTGCTTGTGCGTTACAAGGGCAAGACCTTCTGCGGCAAGCTTCTCGGACCGATGATGATTGCAGGTCTGGCACTCAACGGACTCATCAGACCGTCCATGAAACCGAAAACGATCACGACGATCTTGTTCCTGTCTGCAGTGCTTTATAACTTCGGTTTCTCAGGCCCCGGTTTTGTTGCCGACAACATCCAGCCCGATATCACCGATGCAGACGAAATGATCACCGGCAGACGCCGCGAAGGTGTGATTTCCACGTTCTATTCCTTGTTCCGCAAGACCATCGGCAGCTTCATCAGCTATGCGGTCGGTCTGGGACTCAAGCTGTTCGGTTATGACCCGAACAAGAAAACACCTGCCGAACAGACCGCCATGTCCATGTTCGGTCTGCGTCTGAACTTTGTTATCATCCCGACCGTGCTTGCATTCTTCTGCGTGCTTTCCATTTTCCGTTACACCATGACCAAGGAAGATCATGCCCGTATGAAAGAGCTGCTTGCAGAACGCCATGAACGCGGTCAGGTAGAAGTGACCGAAGAAGAAAAGAAACGCATGGAAAAAATCTGCGGTCAGAAATGGGAAGATATGTGGATCGGCAGACCCGATCCGGCAGCCGTCCGTGCAGATTGAAAGGATATGACTACACAAGAAAACGGTCGCCGTAACGCGGCGACCGTTTTCGATTCGT
>JAFSEF010000081.1 GCA_017435865.1 Clostridia bacterium | reverse complement strand
TCGCTCTATATAATTATTCTAAAATTCGGAGCGAAGCGACCCGCAATATTTTCCGACAGGAAAATATATCATTCATCATATCGAAGATATATCATATCCGCTGCAAGCGGATATATCATTTTGTCGAAGACAACTCCCCGACAAACCGCAATTTCTTTCTCCTTACATCAAAAATCCTCCATTGTTTCGCAATAAATTAAAAAAAACAAGGTGATTTTCCTCCCCTGACGGAGCTGAAAATCACCTTTTCATTTTGTTATTTTTTTCTTTTATACAGATACAACGCAAGTCCTGCCATACCAACCGCAGCACTGCAGCCTGCAACAACAGGCGGAATGAGTTTTTTGATCTGCAACACACTGGTTGGCATGATCGGCTGAATCAGTTCAAACGGCTGATTGAGGATTCTGTCATTCGTCAGTTCACCGAATGTGAGGGTGTGTGTTGTGTAAGCGGCAGGATCCTGTTCGGGAATGTCAAAAATACGAACACCGCGTTTTCTTCCCGGTCCGTAGACATTAAATCCTGTCCCCTGTGTGTATCCGAGGTCAATTCCTTCATACGCAAGCACAAAAGAATTGATGTGATCGTGTCCGAAGAAAATGCCGAACACGTCGCCTTTTTCTTTGAGAATATCGAACTGTCCGCTTTGTGTCTGCGGTACGGCAGGTGATTCCCCCATGAAGCCGCCGTGTTCGAGTGCCTGCTGCGGCAGAACAAAATATTGTCCCTTGAATGCGTGGAAGGCTTCGACCGCACCTTTTGTGCCCTTGGGTACACGCACAAGTGTATTGACCACTTCCCACGGCGGAATGTGCTGAAAGACAAGCGACGGAATATACTTTCCGTTTTCGGCAAACAGTTCGTCACGTTTTGCCCTGTAATCGGCAAGCTGCCCTGCATCAATGGCCTTGTATGTACCTGCGGATGCGGCACCGTTGGAATCAAAAAGGTAAATGTGGAATTTCTGTTTGCCGTCCGTACCGAACACGGGAATGTTACCGAGTGCCGTTTCGCCGTCCATGTACGAGCCGCCTGCACACAGGGCAGAGTCCATAAAAAACCGCATCTGTTCAGCGTTGGAAATGCCGCACTGTGCATCGTGGTTGCCGAATGTGACAACAAAGGGAATGCCGTTTTCTTCAAGCGGTGCGATCAGCTTTTTGAATACGCTGCGTACCTTTTTTTCGGTATTCCCCCTGAACATCGGCAGCAGACCGTAAATCTGATCCCCTGTAAAAACGACCAGATCGGGTTTTGCTTTTTCGACAGCAAGTCGGATGAGCTTGACGGTATCGGGATTGACGGTCGGCAGCTCCTGCGTATCCGCAATCTGCATGATGCGGAAGTTGCCGTCGGGACGAAAAGTAAGAGATTGAGTGTACGCCATGAGTGTATCTCCTTTTCGAAAAAGAGGCAACGGTGAGTTGACCGATGCCTCTTTGGTTTGTGTTTTATTCTTCCGTATCGGTGATGGCAAGAGCCAGCATATCAAGCTGTTCAGCATCAACGGGGGCAGGACAATTGGTCATGGATTCCGTGGCATCCTTGAGTTTCGGGAATGCAATAACATCACGAAGGCTTTCACAACCGAGCATCTGCATGACAAGACGGTCAAGACCGATGCCCATACCACCATGGGGAGGCGGACCGAAGCGGAATGCATCCAGCAGGAAGCCGAACTTCTTGTGTGCTTCTTCTTCGGTAAGACCGAGGAGATTGAACATACGGTTCTGCAGTTCGGGGTTGGTGATACGGATGGAACCGGAGGACAGCTCAATGCCATTGAAAACAAGGTCGTAGGCTTTTGCACGGACCTTTGCCTTATCGGTTTCAAGGTAATCAAGGCATTCATCCATGGGAGAGGTGAAAGGATGGTGCATAGCGACCCAGGTCCCACTGTCCTCATCCCAGTCAAAGAACGGGAATTCGACGATCCACAACAGATTGTTGGTGTCGGGAATGATATCAAGTCTCTTTGCAACGTCGCAACGAAGCGAGCCGAGAATGGAAAGTGCAAGACTGTTCTTGTCAGCGATGATGACGACAACGTCACCTTTTTCCGCACCGACTTTTTCAAGAATTGCCTGCATTTTTTCTTCAGAGATGAACTTGCCGAAAGAAGAAGCAATACCGTCTTCGGTCCAGCGGATCCATGCAAGACCCTTGGCACCGATACCTTTTGCCTTTTCGGTCAGTTTGTCGATTTCTTTACGGGAGTAGGTGGTCACAGCGTTCTTTGCACAGAATGCACGTACGCTTCCGCCGTTGGCGATGGCACCTTCAAAGACACCGAAGCCGCAATCTGCAAGGATATCGGAAAGGTTGACAAGTTCCATGCCGAAACGGGTGTCGGGCTTGTCCGAGCCGTAGCGTTCCATGGCTTCTTTGTAAGTCAGACGGGGCAGCGGCAGCGGAATATCGATATCGAGTGCTTCCTTGAAAACCTTGGCAATGTAACCTTCACCGATGGCAAGAACATCTTCCACGTCAACAAAGGACATTTCAATATCGATCTGTGTAAATTCGGGCTGACGGTCTGCACGGGAGTCTTCGTCACGGAAGCAGCGTGCAATCTGGAAGTAACGGTCAAAACCTGCTACCATGGAAAGCTGCTTGTAAAGCTGCGGAGACTGCGGAAGTGCATAGAATGTGCCGTGGTGCAGTCTGGAGGGCACCAGGAAGTCGCGTGCACCTTCGGGGGTGGAACGAATGAGGATGGGTGTTTCGATTTCAATGAAACCGTTGTCATAGAAATAGTCTCTTGTGATCTTGGCGACCTTGTTGCGGAACAGAAGATTGTTCTGCAGTTCGGGACGGCGAAGGTCAAGATAACGGTATTTCAGTCTGTTGATTTCGCCCGTGGGGCAGTTGTTGACAATTTCAAAGGGCGGTGTTTCGCTCTTGTTGAGGATACGCAGTTCCTTGACATCGATTTCGATTTCACCGGTGGGGATTTCGGTGTTCTTTGCGGAACGCTCACGCACCGTACCGACGGCAGCAAGAACATATTCGCTGCGTGCGGATGCTGCCTTTTCAAAAACAGCCTTGTCTGTATTTTCGTCAAAAGCAAGCTGAATCAGACCTGTTCTGTCGCGCAGGTCAATAAAAATCAGGCTGCCGAGATTACGCTGACGTTGTACCCAACCGAAAACGGTGACTTCTTTGCCTGCATCCGAAAGACGGAAATTGCCGCAATAGTCCGTTCTTTTGAGTCCTGCAATAAATTCCATATCGATTAAACCTCCTGTGGGTTGTGATTTCTTATTTTATAGCAAAAAGTCTTCGCCTGCAAAGTCAGCAAGTGCATCACTGATGTTCAGGCGGATAAATTCTTCACAGAAATTATCAAGCGAAATCTGCGAAACCGTACCGTCGCTCATGCGTTTGACGTTGACCTGACGGTTTGCAATGTCATCCGCACCGAGGATGAGGGTGTAATCCGCTTTGCACTTGTCGGCATATTTCATCTGTGCCTTGACAGAACGCCCCGTGACATCGGTCAGCGCATACACGCCTTCCGCACGCAGGTCATTGGCAAGTCGCATTGCTTCAAACGAAAACTCTTCGTTGTAAGGTGCTATGTAAACCGAGCAATGTTCGGGTTCGGGCACTTCAATGTTCTGTGCCTGCATGAGAAGATCGAGTCTTTCGACCCCCATACCGAAACCGCAGGCAGGCAGCGGATTGCCGCCGAGCTGTGCGACAAGACCGTCATAGCGACCGCCTGCACACACGGCACTCTGTGCACCGAGGTCATGGGTGATGAATTCGAAAACGGTTTTGGTGTAATAATCAAGACCGCGGACGATGTGCGGATTGATTACATATTCGATGTCCATGACATCAAGGTATTTCTGCACCTGTGCAAAGTGGGTGCTGCATTCGTCGCACAAATAATCCGTGACGATGGGAGCATCAGCTGCAATGGCGGAACAAACGGGGCTCTTGCAGTCAAGAATACGCATGGGATTGCGTTCGAGTCTGCCGAGGCAGGTTTCGCACAGGTCGCCTTTTTTCTCATTGAAATAAGAAAGAAGTGCTTTATGATATTCCTTACGGCAGACGGGGCAGCCGATGGAATTGATTTCGAGCGTAATGTTCTGCACACCGATTCTGTCGAACACGTGGCGTGCAATGGCCATGACTTCCGCATCCTGTGCAGCACTCTGGCTGCCGAATGCTTCCACACCGAACTGGTGGAATTCACGAAGTCTGCCTGCCTGCGGTTTTTCATAACGGTAGCAGGAGGTCAGGTACCACAGCTTCTGCGGCAGCGGTTCATTGAACAGGCCGTGTTCGAGGAATGCACGAACGGCACCTGCCGTACCTTCGGGACGAAGGGAAACCGAACGCTTGCCGTTGTCTTCAAACGTGTACATTTCTTTCTGCACAACGTCTGTGGTATCACCGACAGAACGGTTAAACAGCTCTGTATGTTCAAAAACAGGGGTACGTATTTCATAAAAACCGAAACAGGCAGCGGTTTCAGCCACTACCTTTTCGATATACTGATATCTGTGTGCTTTCGACGGAAGCAGATCCTGCGTTCCGCGGGGAGCCTTAGTCAATAATGCCATGCCTTTTACAGTCCTTTCGGAAAATTAGCGAACCAGTTCACGCCAGTCAAGGTCGCCGCGTTCGAGACCTCTGACAAGAGATTCAGCCGTAGCGATATTTGTTGCAACGGGAACATTGTGTACGTCACAAAGACGCAGAAGGTCGGCGTCATTGGGTTCGGTGGGTTTTCTGGAAAGCGGATCGCGGAAAAGAAGCATAAGGTCGATTTCGTTACAGGAAATCAACGATCCGATCTGCTGTGCTCCGCCCTGAGAGCCGTTGAGAAATTGTTTGATGGGCAATCCGGTTGCATCGGCAACCAATTTTCCCGTTGTGCCGGTTGCGCACAGGGAGTGATGACTGAGAATTCCGCAGTAAGCTATACAGAATTGGGTCATCAGTTCTTTCTTTGAATCGTGTGCAATCAGTGCAATATTCATACTCTCACCGTCTTTCATAAATTTTTGAGATAATAGATATATTTTATCACACTCATACTGATTTTACAATTACCAAATTAAATTATTTCAGATAAGATGCTTTGAGCGTTACCTGCTCACCTGCAATACGTCGTTCGATGCGTGCAAATGCTCTGACAGCGGAACTGCTTTTTTTCAGTTGCTTGCCGGTGACACTGGACGTGATGATTTTTTCTTCTTCGGGCACAACGCCGATGAGCTGCACGGCAGTCTGATCAACAGCAGAATCCACATTGAACAACTTTTTCTTACGTACCGCCTTATAATCGAAACGATTGACGATCAGACGGGCTTCTTTGATGCCCTCCTGCGTGAGCAACCTTGCGACCGCCCATGCACCGCGAACAGAAACCGCATCCGGGGTTGCAACCACAACCGCACGTTGTGCAGCCTTTGCGGCACGTTTGAGACCGCTGCCGATGCCTGCCGGTGCATCAATGAGAATCAGATCGTAGTCTTCACCGTATTTTTCCACAAATGAAGAAATGGCATCTTCCGGAAAATCAATGACCAGTGTACGCGGCACGGGCAAAAGCCACAGATGCTGTTCAAGATGAATCAGTGCATCTTCACAAGTGCAGCGTTCTTCATAGACATCCATCCAGTTGAATGCACAATCCGCAGTGCGACCGAACAGAATGTCCAGACAACCGAGACCTGCATCGCAATCAATCAGGAGTGTTTTTTTGCCGGCCGCAGCGGCTGCACGACCGAGACCTGCCGTCAGGGTGGATTTACCGACGCCGCCTTTTCCGGATGCGACAACAACCGTATTTGCCATAGCAGGCACTCCTTTCTTTAACTGATCAGCTGGTTTTCAGGCTGTCTTTCTGTGATTTCTTTTTGCTTTTCAAAATAATATTCATAAATATCGGCAGCAACCTGTGCTGTCTGAATACCGGTACCTGCGTTTTCAACAACAACCGCAATGGCAATCTGCGGGTCTTCATAGGGACCGAAGGTAATCAGGAAACCGTCCGTACCGTCAACATAATTACCGTTGACAAGCAGTGTTTTTTCTGCCGTACCTGTTTTGGCGGCGACCTGTTTTTCGAGGTCCTTGAAACTCTGCTTACAACCGCCGTCCGTTGCCACAAGCAACATACCGTTTCTGACAATATCGAGCGTTTTCTGCGAAATTCTTGTTTGTGCGGCAATCACCGGTTCGTGGTCAAAAATGACTTCGCTGTAATCCGATGACAGCACTTTTTCGACAAAATAGGGTTTGTATCTTGTACCGCCGTTGGCGATGGTTGCACAGTAATTGACAAGCTGCATGAGGCTGAACGAGTTATCGGACTGACCGATGGCGGCAAGCAGCGTTTCACCCTGCTGCCAGTCCATACCGATGGAGTCACGGTAGTCGGGGCCTGCCAGAATACCTGCATTTTCGTTGATTTCAACACCCGTCAGAGAACCGAGTCCGAACAAACGGGCATATTCCTGGATTTTTTCGATGCCGAGTTTTTCGGCCATCTGATAAAAGAAAATATTACACGAATGCTGCAATGCCTGTTCGACATTGATCAGACCGTGTGCCGTTTCATGGTAACAGGCAAAACGGATGTCGAGATACTGATAAACGCCTTCGCAATACACGGTATCGGTCACATCGATGATGCCTTCTTCGAGAGCCGCTGCCGCAATGGCACACTTCATGGTAGAACCGGGGGAATAGGTACTCTGTAAAGTTCTGTTCCACAGCGGTTTGCCGTTGTCCTGCAGCAGTTTATCATAATCATCATAATAAGAATCGAGGCTGAAAGTGGGGTAAGATGCCGCAGCGAGAATTGCACCCGTGTGCACATCCGTAACAACAACGGCACCTGCAGGAGAAAGACCTTTTTCGAGTGCGGATTCCTGCGTTGCTTCCCGGATACGTTCCTGCAGTGACTGTTCGGCAAGAATCTGCATCTCCTTGTCGATTGTGGTCTGCACGGTGTTGCCCGAGGACGGCAGCAAAGAATAGTCGCTGGTGACTTCCCCATCCGAGTCCACATAGAAAACACGGGTACCCGTTGCACCGCGCAGGTATTTTTCCATGGCAGCTTCAAGGCCGAATTTACCGTAATCGTCGTCATATCCGTAGGCTTTGGCTTGCAGGGCCGCAATCTGCTCTTCGGACAGCGTTTCGTCCTCCAGCTTCAATGCAAGCTGTGCTTTTTCGTAGTCATATTCTTCTGCACTGATACCGCCGACCACACCGAGCAGGTGGGCAGCAACGGTACCGTCACCGTCGTATTCACGGTAAGCAGACACAACCGCTTCAACACCTTCAAAGAAAGCATTGTTTTCCATTATATATGCAGCCGTACGGTCGGAAACATCTTCCGCAAAAACATAGGGTGTGAAATAACCGAAGTCATACCTTGCCATACCGTAATAAACAGAGGCAAGCTTGTATTGCTGTTCGGGTGTATATTCTTCCATTTTGTAGTCAAGCACAAATGCATCCATGCAGTTTTTTGCGGTCGCATAGGTGTTGAGCATGAGCATATTTTCCGATTTCAGGAAATAAATGTCGGAAACACGGTCTTCTGCAAAGGAATACGTACCGTTGGGTTCCATGACAATGGGCAGTTCGTTACGCCATTCGTCACCGTTTTTTTCTGCAAGCTGAATCAGTTGCAGCAAAATAGCATTGCATTGTTTGCGGTCATCGGGGAACGTCACATAATACACAACGATGTCAGAACCCTGTCTGTTCTGCACAAGCGGCTGACCGTAGCGGTCAACAATTTCGCCGCGTGCCCCTTCAACGGCCACTTCATAGGAAGCCACAATGGAATTGTCCTTTTCGGTTTCGCTTGTTTCGGGTTTGCGGAGTATGGAAAAAACAAGGACAACGGCAAAAACAAAATAGACAAAGCCGACACAACCCGACAAAAAGGTGATTCGTCTGTTTCCGGTATACATTCTGCCGCCTCCTTAAACTTTTGAATACATAATAAAATCAATATCTTGCTTCCCCCGGCAAACGGAATTCTTTTTCGATTGCACGGACGATAAAATAAACAAAAGGAACAATCAACAATGTCAGAAGCATCTGCGGAAGATAAAACTTCACAAGGGCCGCCGCAGAGCCGGGTGTTTGTGTCAGCACCACAAAAAAGAACCAATGTCCGACAGAAAAAATCAGTGTTGCAACGCCGCTGAGCAAATAGGCACTCGCGAGATTGTTACGCAAAAAATAACGTGTCAGCAAACCGCACAACGCACCGATGACGGCAAGGAACAATGCCGTTGCACCGTCGGGAATTGCCGTGGTCAGATCCCAAAGGCAGCCGCCGACAATGCCGAAGACGGCACCGGGGATTTCTTTTTCGAACATGGCGATGACAACACACAAAGGCAGCAGATAATAAACATGGAAACCGCCTGCAAAAGGCAATACACAGCTTTGCAGAATGCCTGCCCCCAAAAGAAGGAGCACCAGCACACCGCGTCTTATAAGCAATGTTTTTGTTCCCTGTTCAATCACTGTAAATACCCTCTGACAAATTTCAGTTTGTGCCGAAAGATGTTATGACAAACACTTCCAGGATGTTGGCAATGCCGATACCGGGTTCAAGAACGGCATAAGCCGTGATATCAGCCGCTTCGTTGTGAACGGAACGGACAGTTCCGATGATCAGATCACGCGGATAACTGCCGCCGATACCCGAAGTGCAGACAATACCGCCCGAACCGATTGCCGTATCGTCATTCAGACGAATCAGCTTGCACTTGCCGTCCAGGGACAATGCCGTATCCGTTGTGACAAAGCCCTCTTCCCCGGTTCTGATCTCATACGCACTGATCTGCAGGGAGGGATTGAGCACCGTGTCCACCACGCTTGAGGACACCGACACCTGACGGACACTGCCGACAAGGTAGTTACCGCAGATGACAGGCATACCGACCTCAATACCGTCTGCCGAACCTTTGTTGATCACAATGGAATTGTACACATCCGCACCGTCACGGGCAATGACGGATGCGGCAGTGAATGTAAAGTTTGTATTTTCTTCTTTGATTTCCAGAAATGCTTCATAGCTTTCCAGCTTACGCAGTGCATTTTCGTAATCCACAAGCTGCACCTGATATTCTTCCACCTGACTTTCAAGTGATTCGATCCGTTCAAGGTAAGCACCTGCAGAACGGAAATGACTTCCGAACCCGTCCAGCTTACCCTGCAAAAAGGAAGAAACCGATTGCAGCGGTGTAAAGACAACCGAAACGGCATTGCTTAAGGGTGTGGTCGAATCATGCGTGACGGCAGCGGTAAGTACACCCAGAGCCAACGCAATGAGCAGACACAAAAGCAATCTGAATTTTGAACTTTTAAAAAACAAAAGCATAAAATTACCCTGTTCTTCAGTTTTTCTTTCCGCTTAAGCTCAGGCTGTCCTTTTCGAGGCAGACAGCCGTACCCGAAACAACGCTATCCATGGGATTGCGTGCAATTTTTACGGAGATGCCGACTTCTGCGGCAATCAGACGGTCAAGCCCTCTGAGCATTGCACCGCCGCCCGAAAGAATGATACCTCTGTCAACGATATCGCTGGCAAGTTCGGGAGGTGTTTTTTCGAGTGTGGTACGCACTGCATCCACGATCTGCGACAGGGGTTCCTGCATGGCATCGCGGATATCCTCTGCAGAGATCTGCACGTTCTTCGGCAGACCGTCCAGCAGGTTTCTGCCGCGGACACTGACAGCACCTTCCCCCTGATAGGGGTAAGCGGAACCGATTTTTACTTTCAGATCTTCTGCGGTGCGTTCACCGATGAGAAGATTGAACTTACGGCGTACATAAGCGATGATGGCTTCGTCAAGCTTGTTGCCTGCCACACGGATGGAACGCGATGTGACGATATCACCAAGGGAAATGACTGCCACTTCACAGGTACCGCCGCCGATATCGACGATCATGCTGCCTGTTGCTTCCGCAATGGGAAGACCTGCACCGATTGCAGCTGCCATCGGTTCTTCGATCAGGCTGACATAGCGTGCACCTGCACTTTTTGCTGCATCGTGTACAGCTTTTCTTTCCACTTCGGTAACGCTTGAGGGAATGGAGATCATAACCCTTGCACGGGCAAGCGGAGAGCCTGCCATTGCCTTGCGGACAAACGCACGCAGCATATCCGAAGTCATATTGAAATCAGCAATAACACCGTCTTTCAACGGACGAACCGCTGTGATGGAGCCGGGTGTACGGCCGATCATTTTTTTGGCTTCTTCACCGACAGCCACCACCTTGGGAGGTGTCTGGCGAACATCGAGAGCCACAACGGACGGCTCCCTGAGAACAATACCCTTCCCCTTTACACAGACGAGCGTATTGGCGGTACCCAGATCAATACCGATATCCTGAGAAAACAACATTTTTAAGATCCGCCTTTCGGAAATGAATTAGAATGTAGAGGACATATCCTGCTGCACTTGCTCAACGACCACTTTTTTGTGGGTGGAGTTTGCAATTTTTTCCTGCAGCTTTGCATAGAACAGATCCTCATCAATGGGGAGAACAATTTCTTTATCGAGCCAGCTCGAAAGGAATGCGGCGTTGGAAATGGTCAGGCCGTTGATGCCTTCTTCACCGCCTGCAACAAGGTCTTCACCGCGAAGGATGTGTGCTGCAAACGCATTCATAACACCCGTGTGCTGCTCATTCAGGCCGTCGGTTTCCACATCGACCCATTTGCCTTCAAGCTTTGCAAAACCGTCACCGGAATTGTAAATGCCGTCTGTGGTGGAACCGTTGAGGACGAACATTCTGATAGTATCGTCTTCGACGATGATCTTGGCTTTGTCGAGTGTGATTTCGAGTCTGTTGGTGCCGGGACAATCGCCTGTGGTGGTGATGAAAGTACCCGTTGCACCGTTGGGATATTCAACATAAATGGAAACATCGTCTTCCACTTCGATGTCGTGCCATTTGCCTTCGTGGCAGACTGCACGCACTTTTGCGGGCATACCGCAGATCCACTGCCAGAGGTCAAGCTGATGCGGGCACTGGTTGAGCATGACTCCGCCGCCTTCGCCTTCCCATGTTGCACGCCAGCCGCCTGACTGGTAGTAAGCCTGGGTACGGAACCAGGAAGTGATGATCCAGTTGACACGGCGGATTTCGCCGTATTCGCCGCCCTGTACCAGCTCGCGGACCTTGCGGTAGACACAGTTGGTACGCTGATTGAACATAATGGCAAAGGTCTTGTCGCTCTTTGCTGCGACTTCGTTGAGTTCACGGACCTGCTTTGTGTAAACACCTGCAGGTTTTTCGCTCATGACATGAAGACCTGCGTTGAGACCTTCGATTGCCATGGGAGGATGGAAATAGTGCGGAGTACAAATGAGAATCGCATCCACAAGACCGCTGTTGATGAGGTCTGTGGCATTGTCAAAACACTTTGCATCCGGAGCCTTTTCAAGAGCAGGTGCAAATCTTGTTTCATCAATATCGCACAATGCAGTGACTTCAATTTCGGGCATAGCACCTTTTTCGTAATTACGAAGATGACCGGAGCCCATATTTCCCAAACCGATGATGCCGAGTCTGACTTTATTTGCCATTGTTCATAACACTCCTTATTATCAAAAAATATATAATTAAGTATAGCATAGCAAATATACTAAAATCAACCTTAAAATTAAAAAATTATAAATGCTTTTCCAAGCAAAAAATACACCCTTTGCTTTCTGCAAAAGGGTGCGTGAAAAAAGTTTATTTGTTCTGTTCAAATCCGATGCCTGTGTTGTATTTTTTGTTGTTGATTTTTTCCTTGTCGCAGATGGTTTTTTCGAGGTCGATATCGTAACAATTTGCGATGGCAACAAGGTAATACATACAATCCCATATTTCCTCGTCGATCGTGCCCTTGACACCGCCGTCGGCAGGTCGTTTAAGATCGTGACGAATGGCCTGTGCAAGTTCTCCGACTTCCCCCGAAAGCTTCAGGAAATACTCTTTGACAAGTTCGGGATGATGATCCTTGGATCGTATGTAATTCTGCAAATATTGTACTGTTGTTTTTCCGTCCATAAGTGCCTCACTTTTTTATTATCGCTTCCAACAAAAACGCTCAAAACCCTCAGGTGCACCATCCGTCTGCACACCGCCCTCTTCTCTGCATTGCCTGCACAATGCACCGCGTTCACGCGGCACATCCATACAAAGATCTTCGTCCGTTTGTTGCAGAACATATTGTAAGAGTGCATTTACCAGCTTACTGTTGTTATAAATAGCCTTTGCATACAGATGGTCGATCCTTCGGTTGAGAACCGACACCATACCGACCGTTTGCACGATATTGAATTCATAGAACGTGCCGCCTGCTGCAAATATTCTTTCAAGATCGGCAAACAAAGCATCCTTCTGCTTATCCCGTTCAGATTCCCATTCCGTGTCGGATAGCCTGTAAGGAATGCCGTGCCAATAGCACAATGCGGCATATTTCTCTTTGAGTTCTTCAAGTGAGCCGCTGTGTTTTCTTTTTACAAATTCCTTTCCCATGGAAGACAAAAACAGAGAATCTGGATTTTTCCAAGGGCGTTCCACGCCAAAAGATATACCGTCATGGTGTATGTTTTGGTACAATTGTATGTCTGTTTTATCATTGCCAAGCACTTTATATTTTCGTCTTTTGAAATAAAACAAACTGCTTTCACAGTAAAACAAGGGAGAAATGTTGCTTCCTGCCTGCACAATGGCATTTTTTTGCATGTCAATGTCTTTGAGTTCCGGCACAGTATCGTAAATTCCGTCCAGCAAACGGAAAATGACCCAATGATCTTTCACCTGCGGAACAATTGCAGAAGACCATGAAGCATGTGTTTCGATTTTCTGCATAACAATATATTTGCCGTCTGCCGCAGCAAATTCTTCGTCGGTTAACGGTTTTATATCATTTTCGGAATAGGTTTTCCCTGCGGTCTGCAACTGCACGGCAACAATGTCCCCAACCTCAAAAATATCTTCGGTATACACATTGGGTTTAATTTTTTTAGGTGCCGGTTGTGCACTTACTAATTTTTCACGGAATTTCTGCAATGCTTTTTGGCGGGCAAGAAGCGTTTTTTCACCTGCTTCTTCCCAGATTTCAAGACCGAAGCCGTTATCAATCATATCCAACGCCGTTTTTTTGACTTCTTCGGTGAGAATACCTTTGCTGTGCATGAAATCAGCCAAAGAATAATAGTAATCGCACCATTCGGGTGCATCCTGTTCACTGAATCCGTTTTCACGAACATAATGATCAATTGCCTGTAAAGCCTGTTCAGTCGGATAATAATAAAAAGCCACCGTGTATTCACTTTTCAGATCTGCTGCCGTATCATTCCCTGTTATACTTACATTCCAGGAACCCATAGTATTCTCCTTTCTTTGTTACAATGCCCGTAATGGAACAAGCTCATCTGCTTCACATTGCGAAGTAAGCACTTTTTTATATTCTTCTTCAGACAAGGTGCTGTGATTGCGAACATAAGCGGAATACACTTCCGTGATGCCGTTTTCATCGTCATAAATTGAAAAGCTGTCAAGAATTTCAAATGACACTCTTACGTTTTCTTCTTTTGTGTTCAGATAAGAACCCGTATGCACTGCATGCAGATGCTTTTCAAGCTTTTCAAAGGCTTCCAGTGCCGATTCTGCCTGCACGGTAAAAATGCTGATTTCATAAAACCGTTCATCGCAGTCGCCGACTGAATTGGTAAACAACACTCTGACACCGTACAACATTACTTATTCCTCCGTTTTCCACAAATCGGGGTCGAAGAAATACAACGGTTTCCAGTTTCGTTGGGGGTCGGTGCCGACTCGCACATAGCCGAATGCGGCTTCGTTGTTGCCGAGTAACACCGCGTTTGTAATCTGTGCCAAACCGTCACGATTGTCAATATTCTCAATACCGATATGATAGTTGCCGCTGAAGGGTACGGTGAAATCCATCTGCAGGTCTTCCCATCCGGTGTTGCAGAACGCTTTGGTGCAAACCGTTTGCTGCGTTTCAAGATCACGTACAAACATCTGCCACTTACCGCCGTCCGTTTTTACCTTTGCCCAAAAACAGCAGGGTGCTTCTTTACGGACATACAAGCCCTGATACAAAGCCGTTTTGCCGTTTTCAACAGCTTGCAGGGATGCAAAATTCTTTTCATCCTCTCCGAAAACATCCTTACCGATGGTGATCCTGTCAGCATCGGGCAGATAAGACCAGAAGCAGAGCTTGTCCGCAAAGTCACCGTTTTTGAAGAAGGATGTCGAATGAAAATAATTCATGTCCGTGATCTGCGTTTCAAAGAAATTCGGCTCGATGGCATCGATGACATTGTTCTCAAAACGGACATTCGTCACGGGCGGAAAGCCGATTTTTGAGGTATAGGGGTTGTAATTCCAGTTGCCGAGGGTCTGAAAATGGTTGTCATGCACATAGACATTGCGGACCTCCACTTTCGACTGATCGGGACAGTCAATACCCCACAGAATCATACCGAATGCCTTGCAGTGGTTTGAGTTGAGGTCACAGTGATCCACTTCGATGTTCAAAGACGGCTGCGGATCATCCGAAGACCACCAACCGCCGCCACGGGGATCCTTGTAGGATGAAAAAATATACACCGAATCGTCCCCCGTATGCATGGTGCAGCCGGTGATGCGGATGTTCTGACAGTTCATAAGACAAATGCCGTCACCGTTGCCGTAGCTCCATTTTTCGATGGTGACATTCCGGATCAGACCGTTTTTGCTTGTGAACGGCATCATCGCATAGGAATGGTAATTGGTGATTGTAATGTCCGAAATTTCAAAATTACAAGCACGATAAAATCCGATTGGGCAAATTTTCATTATTTTTTCGGGTTCGTCATCGGGCATCATGCAGACCGTTCCCTTGCCCGTAATTTTAAAATCATGCGTCCCCTCAGCTCCGAACAACAAGGGATAGTTATAATACCACAAATGGCTCCATTTGATTTCGGGGCAAAGATTATGTCCGTAGCCGGGACGTTTTGGTGTGTAAGAACCGTCTTTGAAGTCAACATAATCGTCGGGGTCGCTGCTTTGCAAAAGAACGGCTCCGTCTTCAAAGTGAATTTCCACATTGTTTTTCAGAAAAAGATTGCCGCTTAAAAAGGTTTTTCCCGCATCCAGCACAACCGTACCGCCGCCGTTTTCAAAAGCCGCATCAATGGCTGCCTGTATGGCGGCACGGTCGTTGGTCACACCGTCTGCCTTTGCACAAAACGGTGCATCGCTTACGCGGAACACTGTACGATCAGTTAAATGCATTGCTGTGTACCTCCCGTATTGCATTGTTTTACGCAGTCTGCCGCAAGCAGCAGATGACAGAAATTTTCAAAAAAATAATCTTCATTTATTGACAACATTTTATCGGAAATATATAATTAAACCATACTTTTTCAAAGGAGGAAAAACCATGTTTGACACCATCCGAAAACTCTTTGCAACCATTTTGTCCACCTTGCTGGCACTGATGAATATGCTCGGCATTCTGCCTGAACAGAGTGATTACTTTGTGGATACCACCGTCAGCTACCACAATGAACAGGCCGGTTCCGCAGATGCCCTCATTACTCTTTCCGCCAATGCAGACGGCGTGTATGAGCTGTATTGGGGCAACGAAAAAGGCAAAAAACTGCAGCGCCAAGTTGACGGCAACACCTATGACTACAGCCGTTTTGCCGAAATCGAAGTGTTGCTTGGTGAAGGCAAACTGGACCTGCCCGATTTCACCGCCATCCCCTACGGAGCAGAGTACATTCTGGTCTGCCGCGATGATATTGTTGTGGATCGTCTTGCGATCGAAGACCACAAAGTGACACCCGAAACGGAAAGCACTTACAGCTTCGGTGTTATCAGCGATCTGCATTTCAACCGTTACGACATGGAAGACGGTACAGACGTTGCCGAAACCACCTTCGGAAGATCGCTGCAATTCTTTGACGAGTTCGGTGTTTCGATCGTTGCCATGCCCGGTGACATTTCCACCGACGGCGAAGTCGAAGCATTTCAGACCTTCAACCGCATTGCAGGCGAATTTGATTTCCCTGTTTATACCTGCACGGGCAACCATGACCTGCACGAAAAGTACAGACTCGAAAACTGGCAGGCATATATGAATGCAGGTGTGTACGGTACAGAAAAGAAAGACGGTGTGCTGAACGTTTCGGACAACGGTCTTGACTTTGTTTACAGTGCAGATGACACCGCAGGTGATGTTTACATTTTCCTGTCACAGACCTCCAACAACTACGGTATGCTGTTCAACGCACTGCTCACCGATGCACAACTTGACTGGCTGGCAGAGCAGCTCGAAACCTACAAAGAAAACCGTGTTTATCTGTTCTTCCACACCTTCCTGAATGCACCGAGCGGCAATCCTTTGATGGGTGCAGGCAACCTTGTCAATGACCTCGGTTGGTCCTATCCCCTGTTCTACACACCGGGTGCATCCGATGAAGTACGGTTCAGAAACCTGCTTCGCGAATATGACAATGTTGTGTTCTTCAGCGGTCACTCCCACTGGGCCTATCATATGCAGAGCCTCAACGAGCATCTCAACGTTGCCGATTATGACGAGGGCGGTGCAACCTATGTCCACGTTTCTTCCGTTTCTTCACCGCGTACAACGGACGGTTTCCAGATTCTGTGGTCGGGCAATGACCCCGGTATGTCGGAAGGCTACCTTGCGGAAGTGTACGAAGATTACATCCTGCTGTACGGATGCGATTTTGTAAACAGTGAGCTGTTGGCATACGCTGTTTACAGAATTGATGTATAATAATGAATGACCTTGCAGCCGCTTGATGCGGCTGCTTTTTTGTTCTTCACGAAAAAAAACGAGGAATAAACAGATAAAAATTGCGGTTTGGCGGGGAGATTGAAATAGTGCTTCGCACTTAAGAAAACCCCCGGCGAGGGTTTTCTTAACAACTTTCCTGCGCTTTTGTAAGGAAAAGGATTTCGCCCGTTGCGACGGGCGACAATGGGCTCTGCCCCTTGACCCCGCAAGC
>JAFSEF010000006.1 GCA_017435865.1 Clostridia bacterium | reverse complement strand
CTTTTTCTCGTCGCTTCCAACCCACACATCTATTCCTGCACCATCCATAGAGGTTGTGTCCTTCAAATATCCATAATCAACCCGATAAATGAAATCAGGATACTTAGGGTGTGAAGTCCCTTTTGGTCTATCAATTATTATTTCTGAATTATTCACCAATTCATCTAATGCGTTCCAAAATTCAACATTATGTTGCATCTTATCAATCCTCTACAAATTCTTATTTATCGAACAGATTATACCACGCTTTGCTGCGCTTTTTAATGATATATCGCTGACGCGATATGATATACGGCAAGCCGTATGATATACTTGCTTCGCAAGCATGATATAATATCCGTTCCTCATATGCCGCAGGCATATATCATCGCACGACAGTGCGATATCATATCGAAGATATATCACCCGTTCCGACAGAAACGGATATCATTGAAAAAAATCACTTTTGTCTACCGACAAAAGTGACTTTTTTCTTGGAGCGGGATACGGGAGTCGAACCCGCCTCTTAGCCTTGGGAAGGCCGCATAATACCGATATACCAATCCCGCTTATTGTTTTGTATCATTTATTATATACCAAAATTTCAGATTTGCAAGTGCTTTTTGTCACAAAGAAAAGAAACAATTTTTGTACAGATGTTCCATTGTAAAAAGCAGGTACATTATGGTATGATTAAAAAAAAGAATAAAGGTGGTTTTTTTAAATGGTTGCATTCCTTAAATCATTGTTTTCCGTTCTGATTCTCGTGCTCACGCTGCTTGTCTCCCCCGGTCTGCTCGGCGGAAAACTTGCGTATGAACCCAAAAACACGGACGAATGCCTGCTGAACGTTGCCGTGATTTCCGACACGCATCTTGACGGCTCAGCCGCAAGACAGGCGGTGCTTGAACTTGCACTCGATGACATTGCCGAAGCGGACTACCCCGTGGACGCACTGATCATTGCCGGTGACATCACCGACAACGGCGAAACCGAAGAATGGGACACCGTTGCTGCAGCCTTTGCAAACGCGGAATTGCTGCCCGAGATTCTTCTTGTCGAGGGCAACCACGACACATGGGCAGATGCAGGCTATGAGACTTCGCTTGCCAATTTCCTGCATTACAATGAAGTCATTGCAGGCAGAGCACTCGAAAAACAGTATTATTCCACCGTTGTCGGCGGCTACACCTTTGTTGTTATGGGCAGCGAAGCCGACCACACGGATGCTTACATCAGCGACGAGCAGCTCGCATGGCTGGATGCCACATTGAGCGAAGCGAGTGTTGACGGCAAGCCGATTTTTGTGATCAGCCACTGGCCGATGAACCTGACCCACGGTCTGCCCGAAAGCTGGGGCGATGAAGACTACGACGAATTCACGGGCGGTTTCGGTGAACAGTCCGCACAGGTGGAAGAAATTCTGCACAAATACGAAAACATTTTCTTCATCTCCGGTCACATCCACAACGGTCTGGGCGAATACCTGACCGACGACATGTACGGTTACAAGAGCGTGGAACAGTACGGCAACATCCACAGCATCAACATGCCGTCGTATATGTATATGTATCCGCACGGACAGGTGGGTCTCGGCAACGGCTTCCAGTTTGAAGTGTACGCCGACCGCGTTGTTGTGCGTGCAAGAAACTATGCAACCGGCATCTGGTTTGCCGCCTACGATTACGAAATTCCGCTTTCATAAGCACATAGGAACATAAAAATGCAGGAGCTGTCAAAAGGCGGTCTCACATAGGGATTTATACGCTCCAAAACGGATATTTTTCCGAAATACTGCTTTAAAAAACCATGGCAGGCGTCAGCCTTGCCATGGCTTTTTGCATTGTCTTTCGAAAAAATCTCTCCTTTTGGAGTGCGT
>JAFSEF010000080.1 GCA_017435865.1 Clostridia bacterium | reverse complement strand
TTCTGACATTTTAATGTCCTCCTGATGTGTTATTTTGTTTGCGTAACTGGCAGGTCACGCTTTTATTATAACACATCAGGAGTTTTTTTGTCTCACTCATAGGCAATAGCCTTTTTTGAACCCCGCCACTATGGCGGGGTTCTCGATTACAAAAAACAATCCTTATGTCCGTCGACATAAGGATTGTTGCATTTTTTTCACAATTAGCGAAACATTGAGTTTATATTATTAACAGTTTGTTTACAATTTTATGGTATACGTGTAACGGGTTGATAGTATAGTATATTCACAACGATACAACAAATTCAGTATCCACTTTTCTTTTACCAATTCCTTTTCATTTTATTTTCTCTTCCCCAAAAGGAAAAACCCGGGTAGTAATCCGGGTTTTTCCTTTTTTGCTTTTTTATTAAAAACAGATTGCCAAACACAAAAAAATAGAGTATACTTATAAAAAGAAATATTTTCAAAGGAGTGCACCATGAACGATATCAAAGCTTTGTACGGAATCTGGAAAGAAAAATGCACACAGGATCCTGATCTTGTGAATGAACTTGCTGCGATTGAAGGCAATGAAGAAGAAATCCTTGACCGTTTTTATCAATCCCTTGCATTCGGCACAGGTGGTTTGCGCGGTGTTTTGGGTGCAGGCACCAATCGCATGAACATTTATACTGTCGGTGCTGCCACACAGGGTCTTGCAAATTACCTCAACGAAGATTTTACTGCTCCGAGTGTTGCGGTAGGGTATGATTCACGCAACAAATCTGCTCTTTTTGCACAAAGAGCCGCCTGCGTTCTTGCAGCAAACGGCATCAAGGTCTATCTCTTTAAAGAACTCATCCCGACCCCTGTGGTTGCATGGGCCGTGCGTAAACTCGGTTGCAGCTCCGGTATTGTCATCACCGCAAGTCACAACCCTGCAAAATACAACGGTTACAAGTGCTATGATCCCAGAGGATATCAGATGACTGATGAAGCTGCCGACAAGACTTTGGGCTACATCAACCGCATTGATCTTTTTGATGATGTAAAAACCGTTTCGTTGGAAGAAGGTCTTGCAAGCGGCAAGATCGAATACATTGAAGACAGCCTGCTGGAAGATTATTTTGCAGCCGTGGCATCCCGTCAGATCAACCCCGGGGTTTGCAAGGACAGCGGTCTGAAACTCATTTATGCACCGCTTCACGGTTCGGGCAACAAGCCTGTCCGCCGCATTTTCAAGGATATCGGACTCGATGATGTAACGGTTGTTGCATCCCAGGAGTTGCCCGACGGAAATTTCCCGACCTGTCCTTATCCGAACCCCGAAATCAAACAGGCTTTTGAAGAAGCCCTCAAACTGACCGAAACAAACAAAGCCGATATTCTGCTTGCAACCGACCCCGACTGCGACCGCGTGGGTATTGCAGTGCTTGACAACGGCGAATACACTTTGCTGACCGGCAATGAGGTCGGCTGCCTGCTGATTGAATATATTCTTTCCTGCAAAAAAGCAAACGGTACACTTGCAAAGAATCCCGTGATCATCAAGACCATTGTATCGTCCGAACTTGCAGCCGTGATTGCAAAGTCCTACGGTGCCGAAATGTTCGACCTGCTAACAGGTTTCAAATATATCGGCGAGCTGATGACACAGCTTGAAGAAAAAGGCGAAGCGGACCGTTTTGAACTCGGTTTTGAAGAAAGCTACGGCTATCTGTCCGGTCTTCACACAAGAGACAAGGATGCCGTCAACGCTTCCATGCTCATTGCAGAAATGGCAGCTTACTACAAAAAACAGGGCAAAACACTGGTTGCAGTTCTCAACGAGCTGTATGCAAAACACGGCTATTACCTGAATTCCCTGTTCAACTATTATGTTGAGGGTGCAGACGGTATGCAGAAGATGAACGCCATGCTTGACACACTTCGCACAGCAACTCCGACCGCAATCGCAGGTGCCGCCGTTACCAATGTAACCGACTACAAAGAATGCACCGACAAGGATCTTGTCACAGGTGAAGTGAAAAAGACAACGCTGCCCGTCAGCAACGTCATTGTATTGACTCTCGGCAGAGACAAGCTCATTGTCCGCCCGTCCGGCACGGAACCGAAGCTCAAGATTTATGCATCGGTTGCTGCTGACAATGCAGAAAATGCAAAGAAAACCACCGAAGAATACAAGGCTGCCATTGAAGCTGTCCTCGGTCTGGCATAAGAAAGGATCAAAAAAAAGAATATGAACAAAAAATTCGTTAAAGTGGTAGCAATTATCCTTGCTGTCATCATGATTGTCAGCGTTGCCTATGTCCTGATTGCCGTTGTGGCAGGCACACTGACCGCTTCGGCAGCAACTGTTGCAACAACTGCTGAGGTTGTAAAACTTGCAGCTCCTTTGCTGCTTGCGGCATAAAAACAATAAACACATACACCTCCGTAATGGCTGCATTACGGAGGTATTTTTCAATTCTTTCGCTTTTTCGATAAAAAAAATTGGGGATCAAGAAACGAAAATTGCGGTTTATCGGGATGACATCAAAATCCCCAAACTTTCCGCGAAGAACAAAAAAACAGCACCTTTACGGTGCTGTTCTTTTTGTACAATTCTTAACTTATTCAGCTTTACGCTTAGCAAAGCAATCGCTGCAGAGTACGTCCTTGTCGTCACGGGGCTTAAAGGGAACTCTTGCTACGCCGCCGCATTCGCTGCAGGTTGTTTCAAAGAACTGTCTTTCGCCCTTGGGAGCCTGCTTACGGGCAGCACGGCATTCCTTGCAGCGCTGGGGTTCATTTTCGAAACCCTTTTCTGCATAAAATTCCTGTTCACCGGCGGTGAATACGAATTCTTTGCCGCATTCTTTGCAAATGAGTGTTTTGTCTTCGAACATTTTGGTTTACCTCGCTCAAAAAAAATAAATTTACCCCTGACGCATAGACCTTTTTCAGATTATGTGCTGTGGCATTTATCATACAGCTTTTTGCTGTTATGACCCTTCCTGCAAACCGAATTTCAATTTTGCACGGACACGTTGCAGAGCGTTGTCAACAGATTTGACATTGATATTCAACTCTTCTGCAATGGCGGTGTAGTTCTTCCCTGTCAGATGCAGACGAAGCACTTTTGTTTCAAGTGCCGTCAAAGACTTCGACAAAAAAGAAAGCAGATATTCGGCTTGTTCTTCTGCAAGAACGAGATCTTCGGGATTGTTCCCTGCAGACCCGTCCGCTTCAGACAACGGAACATAGGAGTTCAAAGGCGAATGCTTTAATCTGGATGCCGCACGCACAGCCGAAGCAATGCGGTTGGAAACACAGACCGAGGCGTAGGTGTGGAAAGAGGCTGCCTGATCAGGTACATAAGAATACACGGCTGCGAGCAGTCCGAGCATTCCTTCCTGCACAAGATCGTCGGTTTCAAGCGAAGCGCCAAAGGAACGTGATGCAATGGCTCTGACCATTGCCGTATGACGATGTAACAGTGCATTCAGTGCTGCACGATCACCGTCTTTTGTCATGCGGACAAGTTCAGTGTCCGCGGCATTCATATAAACTTCAGATACGGGGGATGACATATACATTCCCTCTTGATTACATATAACAGTTTAATAATAATCGAATAAAAAAGATTTGTCAATATTCGATTCTCTAAAAATAGAGTCATTTTTTTCAACATATTTCACAAAAATGCAGTTTTTTCCGTCAAATAAACTCACCGTAATGCAAAAGGCATCGTCGGTTCGGGGTTCAGCTGTGCGTTTTCGATCTTTTGTGCATACTCTTCACTGTTCAGGAAATCGCCCAATTCTTCAAACACCGACAACGCTTCTTCCGTTTTTCCTGCAAGCATCTGTTTTTTGGCATCATAATAATGTGCATACGGAAGAACGATTTGCGTCAACAGCAGCACAACAGCGGCCGCCGTTGCAAAAAATGCAAACAATGCACCGGCAATAACCAATCGCTGACGGTTCCGGTCTGCAAATGTACCGCTTTCCCGTTCATCTTTTTCTGCCTGTTCAACGGCCTTTTTATTTTCTGCTGCCAGACGCAGTGTTTCTTCTTCAGCCAGTTTTTCATAATGCAGCTGCGTAACTCTGCGCTGACATCGTTCTGCACGTTGTCTGGAATCCTTGTATCCGCTGATCCGCAGGAATCCTTCCGCAATGCTTGCAAATTCTTCTTTTGTCTGTGCTTTTCGTTCCTGTTCGCACAGATTTGCAAACAGCTCACCGCGTTGTTCGTCTTTTGCACGCATTCTTGCCGCCACGTTGTATTGTTCTGCAACGGCATTGGCAATAAAAATATCATTGCGATCACGCAATTCATCCGTTGTTCCCGCAGTCTTTATGCAGGTCACAGCCTCCTGTAACACTGCGGAAAGTGCGGCATGATTCAGATATGAATACGACGGATACAGACTCAGCTCATCGGGCAACACTTCATTGGAAAAGCCTTCATGCAATACATACAATTTTCCTCGGCTTGCCGATTGAGAAAGCTGAATAAACCGCGACCAGTCATTGCGTACACTGTTTTCAAAAAACACAGATGCCGTGTTGCCGATCACAAACATAACCTTTGCCGAATGCAAAGCAGAAAATACAGATGCTTCATCCGTTTCACCGCAAACACCGCGCATATACACACGAAATCCGTTTTTGACGAGCTTTTTAAAAATCCGCATAGCGGCAAGATGATCTTCACGTTCGGAATCCCTGACAAAATCGGAACTGCAGGACAAAAACACGTCATACATCGGTGCGTTCACTGCGGCATCATACAGCACTTTCTGCTGCTGCTCAATCAAAGAAGCATTCTTTTCAAGAAAGACTTCCATATCCGCATCCGCATGATCCATGGCAGCAAGATAGTGCATGCTGTCACTCACACGCATTACATTCAGATAACCGCTTTCAATGGCAGGCTTTTTGGATTGCGGAGTACGGATATATTCCACCCCGTATTCTGCCAATACCGCAAGCCAGTGCACACACGCACTTTCGGGAAAAACCGACAGAATCGTTTCGCAATAAGAACGGCAGGCATGAAAACCACCGTCACGTTGTGCATCACACGCAAGATTATAAAGTGCCAACATTTCCGGATTCAGCGTAACAGGAACCGGCTGTTGCACGCCACACACACCACATCTGCAAAGAGAAGTGCCACAATCCATCACAAGAAGAGAACCGCAGGATACACAACCGAAACGAAGCATCGTATTCCTCCTTTATAAAATGAATATTACTTATTATACCACAAAAAGAAAAAAAAGCAATCCCGATTCATTCGTCGGAATTGCCGTGTTTTCAGAAGTGGAAATAAGCCTGCAAACGGCCTTTTATATCATACTGTACTTTTTCTTTGTTTTCGTATTTTTCAGCATGACACTGTGCAGCAGGATATGCAACGGGCACGCTTGTGAATGCTTTGTTGTCTGTATGAACAGGCTTTTTGCCGCAAAGCGGGCAAACTGCATACTCCGTCGGCAACAAAACACCGCATGATTCACAAAGTGTATGACCGACTTTTGTCTGTTCCTCTTTTTTCTTGTCGGCATATGAACACTCAACACGCACTGCAAGACCTTCCGCGGTCAGAATGGAAGCCAGTTCTTTCCAGACTGCATTTTCCCCCGAATTGGAAGAAATGCAGAACACAAACTGACCGTTGAAACTGACGCCGGAACAAGTGGCAGGCAGGCCGTAACCGCTCGTATCGCCATTGACAAGTTCCAGTCTTTCAATGTGCTGTGCAATTTCCTGCGGCAGACTCACATTGCCGAGGTTTGTAAAAATGGTAGACTGGTTGGCATGAGACCGTTTCTGCAAAACACGCAAAACAGGCAGTTTGATAACATTGGGAACAAGTCGTACTACAGGATTCTTTGCAAGACCTGTCAGTTTTTTCAGAATGGATTGCAATGCCTGCTGATTCAGCTGTGAAGCAACCTGTCCTTTGATTTTTGCAGCGATTTCTGTAAGAGTCCAATCCTGTCTGCCTTCCGTGTCCAGCACGGTACTGACCTGATAGACAAAATTACGCAGCGTTGCAGTTTCAAAGAAACGACGGAGATTGACAGGAATATCCACACAAACAGGCTTTTCGATCTTATTTTTTGCCGTTCTGATGATCGCAAGCATATACGCGGCTGTCAGATATTCCGTCAGGGTAACACCAAGTGCAGCGGATTTTTCTTTGATTTCACTGACATTCATAAGGAAATATGTCAGATACAGTGCATCCTTTTCGCAAGCAAGGTCAAAATGTCAGACATCCTGATTCACGGATTTTGCCTTTTCCTGTTCATTGTCACCGTATTTCAGGAAAGAATCTTCCCATTCACCTGCATCAGCGGAATCTTTCCAGTACAGAATGCCGTCCTGTTCAGCATCCTCCGTCAAACCTGCAAGAATCATGTACCTTTGCACCAAAGCAAGTAAAAAGGCCTGCAGACCATGACCGTCTGTGATGTAATGGGCACATTCAAAAGCAAGACGTCTGCCGGAATAAACAATGCGAAAATCGGGTTTTTCATCCTTATGCAAAACAATCGGATGCAAAGCTTTTCCGTCTTCGGGACGGATTTCAGGCATTGCATCGGTCTGTTGCAGATAATTCCAGAAAAAACCGCGTTTCAGGTAAGAAAAATACACAGGAAAACGATTCTGCAGGTCCGCAACCGCCTGCCTCAAAATGCCTTCCTGTATTGTGTGTTCTTTGAACACAACAGCCATACGTATTGTGCGTCCCCATGTTGCGGATGAAATTGCCGAAAACATAATCGACGGTGTGTCGATCGGCAACCATTTGTACTCTCTCATTTTTTTGTTTCCTCTCTCATACAAAAAAGTTCATTGTCTTATGAACAATACTGCCTATTGCAAAAAAACCGACCGAAAAATCACTCTCCGGTCGGAATAATTCACTTTTTTCGAGTCCTTACACAACACGTGTAAATGTCACGGTGGTGGCATCCTTTGTAAGATTCAAAGTGTCATCTTCAATGGTAAACTGATATGTAACGGAATTTTCAATACCCAACACATTGTATGTCATAGTCAGATAATCTTCCGCCATCACATAATTGATATTTCCTGTGATATTCATCAAACCGGTAACAGATCCTGTTCCGTCTGCATTGAAAGTAATGACGGACTCGGTCACAACCCCCAAGGTAACCTGCTGTGCTTTCCATGTGCCGATGATTTCTTCTTCAGGCTTCGTACAAGCTGTCATTGCAAAAGAACAAACAAGAACAACAACAGCAAGCACCAGTGCAATCTTGGATTTCATACAAATAACCTCTCTTTAATTACATATTTTCAATCAGCAAAAATGCTGTGCAGTCATTACAGCACCGTCCAGGGAGCGACCCAGGAAGGATTCGGCATTCTCTGTAAAACTCTTCACATCATCGCTGACAAAATAACGATGCTCCCCTTCTGCGGTACTTTCGCTTCGCAGATCATTCTCGGTGAGCATTTCCGCAAGCATATCAACAGAGGCTTCCCCTGAGCAAATGATCTTCACGCCGGGCATACAACACTGTACTGCCTCTTTAAGCAAGGGATAATGCGTACATCCGAGTACAAGGGCATCCACACCTTCACGGTGCAGCGGTTCAAGATATTCTTCCAGAATAATATTGACAACCCTGTCATCTTTTCTGAACCGACCGTTTTCTACCAGGGGTACCAGCAACGGACAAGCACGGCTGAACACTCTGACACGCGGATCAATTGCCTTTACCGCGTTTTCATAGGCAGCACTGTTTACGGTTGCCTTTGTACCGATGACACCGATTTTTCCGTTTTCGGTCAGACTGACTGCCTTTTTTGCTGCAGGCTCCACAACACCGATGACAGGAAGATCATATTTCTCCTTTATCAGCTCACGTGCCATGGAATCTGCCGTGTTGCAGGCAATTACGATCGCTTTTACGTCGTAACGCAGCAAAAAATCAACATCCTGACAAGCATAGGTACGGATGGTTTCGGGACTTCTGCTGCCGTAGGGAACACGTGCGGTATCCCCGAAATAAATAATATCCTCATTCGGCATTTGTTCAAACAGGGTTTTGACAACGGTCAGACCGCCCAGACCTGAATCAAAAACACCGATCGGCTTGTTTTTTTTCTGCATAATTCTCTCTCACACTTGCAATTCATTCACAAGCTTTACAAACACTTCACCGCGTTCTTCATAGCAAGAAAACTGATCAAAAGAACTCGTTGTCGGGGAAAGCAGTATAACATCACCGCTTTCGGCAAGCGACACAGCTTCCTGCAAAGCTTGCTGCATGGTTTCAACAACAATACCGTCATCACCTGTCAATTCGGCAACAAGACGTTTTCCGCAAGCACCGAATCCGATGACTTTTTTGACATTTCCGATGTATTTTTTTACTTCATCCATGGCAAGACCTTTTTCGAATCCGCCGACAAGAAGAAGTACAGGTTGTGTAAAAGCTTTCAGAGCCGTGATGGTAGCATCGGGATTGGTTCCCTTGGAGTCATTGTAATAACGCACGCCGTTGAGCTCACGGACAAATTCAATGCGGTGTTCAACACCCTTGAATGCAGCAATGACACTGCGGATGGTTTCGTCCGCAACACCTGCAGCCCTTGCAAGTGCAGCCGCTGCCATGCAATTCTGCACATTGTGCATACCGACAATCTTGATTTCATCCAGTGGCATGATTTTGTCGTCGCCTGCCATCATCCAACCGTCCTGCAGATGGTAAAATGCCTTTTCATCCGTCAGACTCATATCCAGACGTTTACAGGGAACAGGATAAGTACCTGTATATTCAACCACATCCGCATCGTCGGTATTGCGGATAAACACCTCATCGGGTGTCATACGGCGATAGACACGGGTCTTGGATTCATAGTAATTTTCAAGCGAACCCATCACATCCACATGGTCGGGCGTCAGGTTGAGAATCACAGCTGCCTGCGGATGGAACTGCACAATATCCACAAGCTGAAAATTTGAAATTTCAAGGACAATATAATGTCCTTCTTCATTCATCAGGTCATAATCCAGAATCGTTCTGCAAAGCGGCACACCGATGTTCCCCGTAACGTGTGTTTTGCCGGGATATGCTGCTTTTACGATTTCACCCAACAAGGTTGCTGTTGTGGTCTTTCCGTTTGTACCGGTGACGGCAAGATAATGCTGCGGTTTCGCAACGGCGAATCCGAGTTCTATTTCCGTGATCACGGGAATGCCGCGTGCACGCAGACTTTTTACAAACGGCTTTGAAGACGGAATACCGGGGTTTTTGACAACCAGATCATACTCCTCTTCAAACACATCAGGTGTCTGCCCGACAATACGTACACCCATTTCACGAAGCATGGCTGCTTCTTTGATCTGATCCTCTGTACGCATTTCGGATAAAGTTATTTCTGCACCGAGTTTTCTGAGCAATTCAATAGCTGCAAGACCGCTTCTTGCAAGACCGAGCACCAGAACCTTACGGCCGTTAAAATCACACATAAAGAAAAGCCTCCGCTATAGTATAAAAAGTAACCGTTACGCTGCTTTGTTCAGCGTAAGAGAAAACATATTGATCATGCCGACAAACACAGTACGCAATGCCGCAACGATCTTATCGAAGAATGAAAGCACAACAGGCTCTTTTGCTTCTTCAACAGGTGCCACAAGGTCTGAAACATCATATGTGCAAACCGTGACTTTGACACCGGCATAATACTGCGACACAAAGAAAACACCGTCTTCTGTTGTCTGCACGCACATTCCTTCTGCCTCGGCATCATCCCCGAGGTTACGATCAAACAAACGGGTCATTACACCGCTGTCAAGATCGATGGCCATAAAGGGCTGCTCAGATCCGATATCGCAGGAGCAGTAAAGCATATTGCCGTAAACATCTGCACCCTGGCAACGATCCAGCACAACCGCATTGCCCTGTTCGTCTTTCAGCTCCACAAAGCCGACAAAGGAGTAATCCGTAAGAGAAAAGACATTCAGGCGATCGGCATCGCTCCATTCTGCAGTATAGAATACATTTCTTGCAGGATCCACAGCCACCCACGGAACACCGTCCATGTGCATACGGATATCCCCTTTTGCAAAATCAATATCCTCTTTGTTCTCAATGGGTTCCAGGTCAGCCGTTGTGCCGACAGGCAGACGTTTATATTCCAGCAGCTCCAGGTTTTCGGCATCATAAACGGCAATATAGGGATTGTAATAGCCGTTGTCTTCAATGGCGGCATAAATCTTGCCGTCATGGTAATCAATGCCGCCGACATGGAAACACTGATCCATTTTTGCTTCAAAGGGAATGGCATCGGGATTGATGCAGACAGCATCACCGTCAAAAGTGGTTTTCAGAATATCACTGAGCTGCCCGACAAACTGGTTGGAACCGAAATAAAGGTAGCCTCCGTCTGTAGCAACCCCCTGTGCACGGTACAGCGCACCGAAAAGAAGATACTCTTTCTCGTCTACCAGACGGTCTGCTTCTGTCGATTGTGCGACAGCAGATGCACAACAACCGAGCAGCAGTATAACACTCAAAACAAAACTTACTATTCTTTTGAACATTTTATGCATCTCCTTTGTCAGACAGATTGTTTATGATATTTTTTCAAAATATGCAGTATAGGTTTCATCGGCGTTGCCGAACGTAACGCTGCGACTTGCATTTGTATTGCCGTCACTCCATTTTACGAAGCGATAGCCGCTGTCCGGTGTTGCGGAAATAGTGATCTTTTTACCGGGTACAGCAACACCGCCGTCGCTGACACTGCCGCCTTCACTTGCGGTAACGCGAATCTGAACAACACGCTGACAAACAACAATCTGCACTTCTTCACCCTTCGTGAGTTTCGAGTTTGCAACAGGATACTGCGACTGTACCGTACCCGGTGTGCCGTTTGCAGTGAAATCATGGCTTTTGACAACTGTAAAGCCTGCCGATTTCAGAAGCGATTCTGCCTGTTCTGCCGTTTTGCCGACAACATTGGGAACACTCACCGTGTCATCCTTGACCGTGACACTGCAGGTAGCGGTCTTGGAACCGTCAGCTGTGGTGACCGTGATCTTTGCGGTACCTGTTGACTTTGCATAGAGCGTACCGTCAGAAACACTGACAACAGACGAATCGGAAGATGCCCATGTGACATATTTGTTGCTTGCATCCGCAGGAGAAACCGTTGCAACAAGCACAAGCGTTTCACCCAGTTGCATGGTCGTGCTTCTGCGTGAAAGAGAAACACTCTTGACAGCTACATTGGCTGCCTGTGTGGTCGTGGTAGTTGTATTGTCACCAGAATTCTGCGTTGTGGACGGAACGGTTGTTCCCGGTGTTGCAGGAGTCGTGGTCGGTTTTTCGGTTGTGCCGTCCGAAGAGGAAGTCGGCTGCTGCGTGGTCGGTTCAGAAGGAACCGTGGTTGCTTCTTCCTGTTTTCCGAGGCTGACAACCAACGCAATGGTATCGCCTGCTTTTGCGGTTTTGCCGCCTTCAATGCTCTGCGAAATGACCTTACCCTTGGCAACCGTGGTGCTGTACTGTTCTTTGACAGTTACATTCAGACCGAGGGATTCAAACACGGCTACTGCCTGTGCCTTTGACTGACCGACCTGAGAGGGGACTGTGATTTCGGATTCACCGACAACCGCAACCGTACAAACACTGCTTGTCTTACCGTCGGCACTGCGTACGGTGATCTGCGTTGTGCCGATGGCAAGTCCTTTGACTGTACCGTTTTCGACGGTTGCAACATTGGATGCGGAGGAAGTCCACTTCAGTCCGTCCGTATTTGCATCGGCAGGTTCAAATGTATAATCGAGTTTCAGAGTCTGTCCTACACGCAGGGTGACGGAAGACTGTACAAACGAAAGAGAGGTGACGGCATTGGCCTGTTTGCCGATGCTGACCGTGATGGTAACAACAGAACCGGTCTTTGCCTGCGTCTTTGCAACGGGCGTCTGCGAAACGACATAATCCACAGCCATTGTGTCGCTGTAGGTTGTTTCTCTGACAACTCTGAAACCGAGACTCTGCAAAAGGATTTCGGCATCAGCAGCATTCATACCCGTCAGAGACGGAACTTCCGTTTTTGCAGGTTTGGTAGTGACTTCTTCTGTTGTTGCGGCAGTGCTTTGTTCTTCGGATGCGGAAATATCTTCACTGATGCTTCCGGATGCCGTATCGCTGCTGTCAACAGGCAGTTCGGGTTCTGTCACAAAATACTTGACACCGAAAGCCGACACACCCACCACCGCAATGACTGCAATGGCAGCAAGAATGCCCGTTTTACGGTTTTTACCCTGTTTTTCATCAGCAACAGGCACTTCAATATGATCATCAGCTTTTGCTTCGGGAGCTGTGTAATCCTTTTCGGGTTCATACACAACAGCATCCTGCGTCTTCTTTTCTTCGGTATTATCCGTTACGACCTTTTCAAATTCAGCATGAAGAATATCATCTTCCTTGGTTGACGATCCCACAAGCATATCAAATGCGTCTTCCAGTTCAAATGCATCTTTGCCGGAATCGGATTCCTTCTGCACGGAATCAAACACTTCATTGACAATGGCAGCAACTTCAGCCGAAACAAACGCTTCATCGGCCACCACATCACCGACAGGGCTGGCAGCCTTTTCTTCTTCCTCTGCTTCGGTAAGCATTTCTGCTTCAACAGGTACCTGCGTTGCTTCGGATTCAGCAACCTCTGTTTTCTGTTCGGCTGCAACTTCAGCGGATTCTGCAGGTTCTGCAGCCACTGTTTCAACGGGTTCTTCAGTCATTTCAGCAGTCTGTGCTTCTTCATCAGCTGCAACCGCTTCAACAACCGCAACCGAGTCGACTGCCTTTTCTTCTTCCTGCGGCTGTGCAGCAGGAGCAGGTGCTTCCGTTTGCGGAGCGTTGCCGTAAAGCACTGCAAGCAACGCAGCTTTCATTTCGGATGCACTTTCATATCTGTCGTTTACATTGAATGAACAAGCTTTGAGAATGATGGCGGAGAGTTCTTCGCCTGCATTCTTGGGAGCCTGCATTTCTTCACCGCGGAAACGTTTTTCATTGGCAAAGACCACATCTGTCAAAGAGTATTGCTGCGGATATGCCGGCATAAAGGGAAGACGGTTGTTGTTGAGCAGACCGTACAGCAGAATACCCAGTGAATAGATGTCGGATGCAGGAACATAAAGATCATTGTTGTGCACTTCGGGTGCCGTGTAACAGGCAGCATCAAGCTCTTTAAGAGCAGAAAGCAGCTGACCGTTCGGATCTTCAATGGCAAAATCACCGACTTTATACACGCCGTCAGCAGAAACAAAAATATTCTGCGGACAGATGTTACGATGCACAATCTCATGCGGATGGCAAAACTCAAGCATCGCACAGACTTCTGCACCCAGCCGCACTGCATCACCGATGGTGAAAGGATTGTTGCGGATGTATTCGGGAAGCGGCATAACCGGTTCCATACGGATCACGATATCCCATCCGAAACCGTCTCCGCGACGCAGGACCTCATACTCCTCGTAAGCGGTAACATTGATATGGCCTTTCAGTGCAGTCATCATGTTGATTTCCGCAACAAGATCTTTCTCAAGTTTCCGGGAATATTCCTCTTCGGATCCGCTGCCGGGATCAGGCATACGGATTACCTTCATGGACTGTGCGGGTTCGTCACTGTCCTGCTTATAAATTTCATATATGCCGCCGAACGCGTTTTCAAAAATAGGACGTCTGATATACCATGCCCCGAAAAACGGCTCATAGGATTTTAAATCTCTCATTATGGGCAACCCCTTAATTCAGAATCATCAGATAAGGCTCTGACACACCATTATTAATATTAACATATAAGCATAATAAAGTCAATCTATAAAAAACAGCTTAAATATTTTTAATATATTACACAAAAAACAGCAGAAAGTGACACATTTCCACCAACTGCTGTATATTTATTCTGCCTTTTTACATCATTCGTGCATTTTTATATATTCTTCCAGAGCAGCAATGTCTGTTTTGTCTTTTTCTCGGTTCAGTCTTTTTTTCAGAGCAAGCACAGCCTGCGGTGTCTGCACACAAATTCCGTCATGCACAGCATACACAATTTCACTTTGCGGCATAACATACAGCTCCACATCCTCACCGATTGCATAATGACAGCGTTCTTCATCCAACAGAATAAGCTGCTGTGTGTTTTTTAAAATCGAAAAAGCATCCTCATTCACGTGCAGATCCACATCCTGTGTCTGATCCCGAAGACCGTAAAAAAGCATGGCACCGCCTGCAAGCACACAGTAGCTGCCGATCGGAAGATGCAAGTTTCTTACCTTTTCAACAAGTGTATTTTTATTCATAAGAACCTCCCAAAATTGCTTCCATGTCTTTATTTTACACTGTTTTACAAAATAATCAAGTAAGAATAAAAAGATATTGAATTTTTCTTCTGTTTCATATATAATAAATTGAATTACTATTTTTATTGCTGAGGAGTATATCCGTGAAAAAATATATCACTGCCGTTTTACTTTGTGTTCTTATGCTGACGGCTTTTGTAACAGGCGGCTGCACCGACAGCCCCGTACAGACACAACAATGGGACGTAATTGCGACCGTATTCCCTGCTTATGATTTTGCAAGAGCCGTTGCCGGTGATCTGCTGCAAATAAAAATGCTCATTTCCCCTGGTAGCGAAGTCCATGGTTTTTCTCCTACACTCGATGACCTTGCTGCCGTGCAGAATTGCAACCTGTTCATTTATTCCGGCGGAGAAACCGACACATGGGCAGACGAACAATTCAGAAGCGGCAACCTCGACACGGAACAGTTCACGGCACTTGCAATGACGTCCTGCGTGGAACTCAAAGCCATTCCTGCTGCGATCGAAGAAGATATGCATGATCACGAGCACGATCACGCACAAACGGAAGACTACGACGAACACGTCTGGACTTCCCCCGAAAATGCTGTCCGCATTCTTAAGGCCATCTGCGATGAACTGTGCAGACTGTATCCCGAACATGAAGAAACCTTCCGTTCCAACGCAGAAAATTATGCGAATCAGATCACGGCACAGGCACAGGAAATACAAAAGATTGTTGACAACGCAAGCAACAAAATGCTGGTCTTTGAAGATCGTTTTCCGTTTGTTTATTTCTGCGAACAGTTCGGTCTTTCACACACCTCTGCATTCGGCGGATGTGCAGGCAATACCGAAGTTTCCGCAGCCACCCTCAATACACTTGTCAAAACCGTACAGAATCACAATATTCCCTGTGTGCTGTATCTTGAATTTTCAAAAATGCAGACTGCTGACAGCATTGTTGCGGCAACAGGCTGTACAAAAAGAGAAATGCACTCTTACCACAATGTCACACAAGAGGATTTCGACAACGGTGTGACATATGTTGATCTGATGAAACGCAACACCGAAACTCTGAAGGAGGCTCTTTCCTGATGGCACTGCTCTCATGCAAAAATGTAGCACTTGCATACGACGGTGCAACCGTAGCGACCGACATCACATTTGATGTGAATGCCGGTGATTACCTGTGCATTCTCGGACGCAACGGCTCGGGCAAAAGCACACTCATCAAGGCCATCGCAGGCCTCATAAAACCGTCTGACGGACAGATTCTCTACGGTGACGGCCTGACCGCATCACGCATCGGGTATCTGCCGCAGGCCACGGTGGTGCAAAAAAACTTCCCTGCATCCGTCAAAGAAGTGGTTCTTTCAGGCACAAGAAGCCTTTTTTATTCAAAACAGGACAAGCAGAAAGCAGAAGAAACGCTGCAGCTGCTCGGTCTTTCCGATATCGCCAAGCATTCCTGTTCCGAATTATCAGGCGGTCAATTGCAGCGTGTGTTGCTTGCAAGAGCTTTGTGTGCATCCTCAAAGCTTCTGTTATTGGACGAGCCGACGGCAGGTCTTGACAAACTCGTCACGGAAGAACTGTATGCCATCGTCAACAAACTCAACCGTGAACAGGGCATTACAGTGATCATCATCTCACATGACATTGACACATCACTGACCGATGCGACCCACATTCTGCACATGGATCACCGTATGCTGTATTACGGCACATCCGAAGAATACATAAGCAGCGGCCAGGCAAAACGATTCTGGGGGGTGGACAAATGAACCTCACCGAACTGATCACCTCTGTTGATTACAAACCGCTTTCCTATTATCTGACCGACAGTTTCATGCTGCCGATCATCCTCAAGGCTCTCGCCGTGGGATTGCTTGTCTGCCTGTGCTGCTCCCTGTTGGGAGTTCCCCTTGTTCTCAAACGTTTCTCCATGATCGGTGACGGTCTTTCCCATACCGGTTTCGGTGCACTTGCGATTGCAACCATTCTCGGTGCCACCGGTTCTGCCTACCACATCACCCTGCCCATTGTTGTCATTGCAGCGTTTTTCCTGCTGCGTACCGGTGAGAACAGTAAAATCCATGGCGACACCGCCATTGCGGTTTTATCCACGGGTGCTGTTGCGGTCGGCAGCCTGCTGTACAATTTTTCGAATCAGCGATACCAGGAAATCTGTACTTCCCTGTTCGGTTCGGCCGGCATATTCTCCATCAGCAATACCGACCTGGTTTTCAGCATTCTTGTTTCGGTTGCGGTGCTTGTGTTGTTTGTTCTGTTTTACAACCGCATTTTTGCCATCACGTTTGATGAAACCTTTGCAGGTGCATCGGGCATCAACGCATCCCTGTACCGATCCCTTATTGCAGTGCTGACCGCGGTTACGGTGGTTGTCGGTATGAAAATGATGGGTTCGATCATGATTTCGGGTCTGATTCTGTTCCCTGCCCTTGCAGCCATGAGACTCTGCAAAAGCTTCAAAGGTGTTATCATCTGCTCGGTAGCAAGCGGTGTTTTCTGTTTCCTTGCAGGCTTCTTCACCGCTTTGTGTGTCGGTTTTCAGACAGGGCCGATGGTCATTGTTTTCAACATCATTCTGTTCCTTTTATTCTCGGTAATTAGCTATTGCCGCAACGCATACAACCGCAAAAAGAAAGCATAATTGAACAAAAAAAGACCGCTGCAGAGTAGTTTCCAATAAGACAGTATGAGAACATTACCGACATAGGGTAGCTGCCGTACAGGAGTGCGACAAGAAAAATTGGCGATACTTGGTTTTCACAACCAGGTATCGCCTTTTTCTATCTTTAACAGAATGTTTGAAGCTTATTGGAGGCACATATGATGCAGGAACTGAACTGTATCCGTTGCGGTGATTACCATATTCCCGATATTCGTTTACCAGATGAAAACAGACCTATTGGTCGGTGGGGACGGTTGCACAGGGATTATCTTGAAGAACATCACCCTATCCGCTTTAACGACCTTGTTCTCAGCGGTCAGCTATGGACATATCTCGCTGATCTAAATGAGCAGGCACAGCGCCGTTTTGAATTTATCATTGAGCAAATGAAAGATGCTGAGGGCGTGACAGAGCGCATGAAGCTGCACGATCAGATGGCATGGGTCGGAGCCATAAACAGCATCCGCAACCGAGCCGAGGAAATCGTCCTCCAGGAAATGATCTACGAGGAGGATGCTGTATGAGAATCCTTGAAGAATTTTGGTACGGCAATATCGAGCCGACAGAGTACGACACCTCTTCCGACAAAGAGTACAAGAAATTAGTGGAGCTAATCTGTAGGAACGAAGAAAAACTCAGAGCTACCATAACAGACGATCAAAAAGAGCTGTTCGAGAAATATACCGACTGTGTGCGAGAATATCAAACTATCACTGATTGCTTGATTTTCCAAAACGGTTTTAAGGTGGGAGCCAAGATAATGTTTTGTTATTCTCCTTGCTCTATGAAAAAACACTATGTCATGTGCTCCGCCCAAAGGATCAGAGCTTTACATTTCTCTTTTTTAACGCCAATCCAATCAACCGATCAGCTTGATCAGCCATAAACAGCGGAATGTTCAGCACATCATCGTCCAGCTTCAAATTATCCAGTGAGAATCGCACACGGAGCTTCACTTTATCCGGAAACAATTCCTTGAATTTTCTGAGGCTCTTGCTCGCCAAATTTGCTTCGGACTTTACTTCGATGGGGAAAATGTCATTTTCTCGTTGAATCAGAAAATCCACTTCATAGGGAGGATTATTCTGTGACCAATAACGAGGCAGTACCTCAAACTGCGTAATCAAAGTTTGCAATACATAGTTTTCGGTTAATGCTCCCTTGAACTCGGTGAACAGGCGGTTGCCTTCGCCAAAAGCTGTAGGAGCCAATTGTGCCAGACGACGGAGCAGGCCTACGTCCACCAAATAGATTTTGAACGCAGACAGATCATCATAAGCGGCCACAGGAAGACCGGGTGCGCTGCTGCGGTAGACTTTATGCACCAAACGGGCATCTACCAGCCATTGCAGAGCGTCCTCATATTCACGAGCTCTTGCACCTTCTTTGACAACCTTATAGATAAACTTCTTGTTCTCTCTTGCCAACTGAGAGGGAACAGATTTCCAGATCATAGAGATCTTCGGAAACTCTGTGAGATTGGGATGCTTGGCAAAGTCACGTTCGTAAGCACCGATGATATCGGACAGAGCTTCCTGCATGGCAGATACGTCACGGGCCTCCGTCCACATCTTTACCGATTCAGGCATACCTCCGGTAACATAGTACATCTTTAGCTTCTCATACAACGGATTAAAAAAAGCATCGGGGATCGGATCAAGTGTATCCACGCTCTCCAAATATTTCACAAGGTTCTCGTCACCGTTTGCGAGAAGAAATTCAGTAAATGTCATAGGGTCGATCTGCATGAAGTTGACCTTTCCTACAGGGAAAGAAGATGGCTTAGCCAGGGCAATGCCAAGCAGCGAACCGGCACAGGCAATGTGATACTGCGGGGCATTCTCGCAGAAATACTTCATGGCATTGATGACCTTGGGGCAGTCCTGCACCTCGTCAAAAATGATGAGCGTCTTTTCGGGCAATATCTTATAGCCGCTGGCCAGCATCAGATTCTGCAGAATCCGATCCACATCCTTGGTAGTTTCAAAGAACTGTTTATATTCTTCGTTTTCATCAAAGTTGAAATAAGCGGTATTTTCATAATAGCGTCTGCCGAACTCTTTCAGAATCCAGGTCTTTCCCACCTGACGCACACCCTTCAGAATCAGCGGCTTGCGATAGGGTGAATTCTTCCATTCAAGCAGTTTACTCAAAATCAATCGTTCCATAAAAGCACTCCTTCACACTATTATTGGAGTTTTGGGTTTTACAATCACACTATTATTATATTCAAAACTTGTGAACAAATCAACCCATTTCACAAAATTATTATATATTTTTGTGTGTGGAATCACATAATTATAACTGAGCCGACATGACAAGATTTGAAATTAAGATGCCAACGGTTTTTAACTTCTACACAGGCTGTGTACAAGTTGCTTTAACGAACCCTTAGTTTACTAAGGGCGCACTTCTATACGGGTGTGTTCCACACCTCGTATGTGCGCTCTGCGAGAAAGACAGACAACAACTTCGAAGTTGTATCTGTCCTTCCGTCACTTTATTCCGAACAAGGGGCTCATCCCTTGCGCTGCTATGCAGCTATCCCAACGCCCTTGTGAGTACGAAACGATTGCAGCAAATCATTCCGTCCCCACAGGGCTGAAAACCCAAACATGCAAAGGAGGTCCTATGGAATACAAACCTAAGGACGGCGTGATTTATACAGAAATATTTCTGCCACCCCATACACCCAACGGATACTTAGACCGAGAAACTTTATGGAAAGCATACATAATGTAGACATCAGCTACGACTATATCGGCATACTCCCCGCCAATTTACTCTATGACATTATAAACGGAAAGGCGGCATGACCTAAATCATGCCGCCTCTCCGAAAACATTATTATGCTATTTTATTGGACCGCTCCCCGTCGCGGTCTTTTTTTGTAGCATTTTATCCGTGTTTTTTTGTTTTGCGTTCGTTCTTGCGGCGGAGTGCATCGGCTTTTCTTTCATCCGCAAGACGCTGTGCAATGGCTGCATCTTTTTCGTACGTTTCTTCCATGCGAAGCTTTGTCGCTTCATAATCGGATGTCAGATCTTCAATATTGCGATACCCTTCGGCAAGATCAACCGTTCTTTTTGCGGCAAGATACGGAGCTGCAACGTTTGCGTAGATATTTCTCTGCTTGCTTGCTTCACGCATGGCTTTGCGGCGGTATTTTGCCTGTTCTGCGGTATCATCGGGAAGATTGTAAGCATCTTCGTAAATCTGACGGTCAAATTCCACAACGCCTTCGGGATAATGCTTTGCAGCAAGTTTTGCACTGCGACGGATGCTTCTTGCATTGCGGACATCCTGCTTACGCCATACTTTTTCTTCCTTGACCTTGCTCAGCGGCAGCTGTGCTGCAAGTGCAATGAACTCATCCGCACGGCGGTAGAAACCATCGGGACCTGCTTCCACGATTGCCTGTGCAAGAGCAAGCTGTGCTTTACCGAATTCGGTCGAAAAACGATTCAGCTCAAACATAACAAATTTCGAGATTTCAATTTCTTCATTATGCATCTGTGCATCGGCAATTGCCTGCTTTGCATCCCTGATTGCCTGTGTGCGGATCGCTTCTTCGGACGGTGTGCTGTCAGGAAGACGTTTTGCACGCTGCAAAGCTTCTTTCGAGGGCACTTGCACTTTGTCTGCATTTGCATATTTCTGAGCAAGACGCAGTGCATCGCAACCTTCAATATATTCCGAATCTTCCACAACTTTTGCCTTGCGGTCTTCAACAATGGTTCGGATGCGGATAACGCGGATCATGGATTTCTGCCCCGTTTCGCTGATGTCATAGGCAAACCACGGCAGAACGTCGATTGCCGCACCGACAACGGAAATGGAAATAAGCGTTTTGAGCATCGGGAACAAAACACAGTCGGGGTTCTTGGTCTGCTGATCAAGCGGCTTGCTTTCGTCGTAATCCAGATACACATCCAAAACGGAATAGTCGTTGCCGTCGAAGCCTTTTTTCTTATAGACCCACGGCACAAAAAGACCCGTGAACGCACCGATGACGCTGCCTGCATACGACTGAATAAAGCCGAATGCACCGTCGATGCGTTCCCCGATGAGATACTGCTGATTATCACGCATATCCGACTCGATGGCTTTGTCGATAACCTCACGGCAATCCACAAAGCGGTTGATAAAGTTGATAATGAACAGCATAACCGGCAAGACGCTCGATTCAAGGAAAATGCCGATACCGGCAATCAGCACAACCTGCATAAGGTTGCAGAAGATTTTGAGCTTGCGCTTGCCGAAGCGTTTGATAAGCGCGGGGGAAAACAGCATGGCCCAGAACTGTGCGTTGTGAGCAAGGGTGTTGAGAATGGCATAGGTGCCGGGCTTCATGATGTGTGCGCGGTAGACCATCCAGTCCCATACATTGCCCTTTGCTCCCTCCAGGAAATCGTTCCAGCCGTCGGCACATTTGATCCAGAAAATCTTGTTGCCCGCAACGGCACGCATCGAGGAAGCAAAGCTCATTTTGGTGATGCGGCTCTTTGGAAGAACAAGACGTTCTTTGGTATAATAAAAAGCAAGCAGACAGACCGGAGCCAGCAATGCAACAGGGGTGTAAGCACCTCTGTAATAGGTCATGGTGTACTTATAATCGTTTTCGCACAGCAGCTCGACCATCAGCGGATAATAGAGATTATTGATGGTAAAGCCCATGCTGTAAATAATCGAGGTGATGGACATGATTTTGGTGCGTTCCTGCGTGTTCGGGGTGATGACATGCACCATATTGGTAAGCCCTGTCTGGAACCAGCCCTTTATGTAGCCCTGCACCTGACCGACAAGGAACAGCACTGCAATCATCACGTATTGCGAGTAGGGCTGATTGTAGTCGCGGATGCTCTCATAAGGCAGCCACAGAGACAGAATGGTAAGAATCATCGTCGGCACGGCAAGACGGATATACACACGGTATTTTCCTTCCTTGCTGCGAAGATTGTCAACGATCCAGGCATTCAGCGGTGTGGTGATATAACCGATCGCAGTGCAGACATAGCCCATAACAAGCAGCTGATTGTTATTCATTTTCAGCGTCATGCCCGTGAACTCATTGCCGACACCGAAGCCGATGCCCCATTGCACGCACATATTCATTGCCGCCCAGGCAACGCTGAGCATAACGATTTCTTTGTATGTTACATACTCACCCGGTTTAGGTCGGTTCCAGTACAGCCGGAATTCTTCAAGAATTGCTTTTACGGTATTGAACAGTTTTGCAACAGCAGTCATAGTATCTCTCCTGACTTTTATGCTTTTTTTAAAACAGCTTCCACGGGTCTTTTTCCGGCGGAAGGGATGAAAAGAGCAGTTTTTCACCGCTTTGCGGATGGGTAAAGGAAAGCTCAGTTGCCCACAGGGCAAAGCCTTTGTAATCGTCTCTTGCGCCGTAACGGCGGTCACCGACAAGGGGCATTTTGCGGCTTCCAAGCTGCACACGGATCTGATGTGTTCTGCCTGTCAGCAGTTTGATCTCCCATAGTGACAGACCATTGTTCGTCGCCTTGATGCGGTAAGAAAGCACAGCCTCTTTCACGCCTTTTCTTTCACTTTTAACAATGAAAGTTTTGTTGGCACGGCGGTCATGGAACAACAGATCGCGGAATATTCCCTGCTGTTCATCGGGGCAGCCGTGTGTGACGGCAAGATAGGTTTTGGTCAGCTCCCCTGCCTGTAATTGGGCAGACAGCTTTGCGGCTGCATGTTTCGTCAAGGCAAACACCATCGCTCCGCCTGTGCCGGCATCGAGCCGATGCACAGTGGCGACATAATCGATCTGCAGCTGTTCTCGCAACACCGACGGGATGCCGTCGGGGGTATCCTCACAGAGCAGACCGGGTTCTTTCTGAACAACACAGATTTCAGCGTCGCGGTATAAAATATTTATTTCCATATAAATTTCAAATAACAACTGATGTAAAATTCAAATTGCGGTTTGACGAGGAGTTTCCGCTTAGCTCAAAACGATCCGCTATTCCCTTGTCGCCCCTGAAAGGGGAGATGCCCAAAGGGCAGAGGGGTTTACGAAAAGAACAGACTTTATTGACCGATTTTGTGCAGATTTGGTTAACCCCTCTGTCACTTCGTGACACCTCCCCTTTCAGGGGCGACAAGTGTTTGAGAGGATAATTTACTTGGATGTCATCCCGCTAAACTCCAATTTAATTTCTTCTTGATTTTTTTCTGTTTTCGTGGTATTTTATTAATTGCCACACAAGTAAATATTGTGCCATTTTAAAGAAAGTGTTTTTGCTTTGGCAAAAACGCGATCTTTTCTTTTACTTTCTTTGGAATGGCAAAAGACTTGTGTGGCGCAGGCAAGATTGCGTTTTTCGGTGCGTAGTCTTGACTGCGCACTTTTTTATTGCCACGGAGGGCTGTTACGATGGAAAACGAATGGGCTCGATTTGACACAGAAACACCGCAAACCCTCGGAAGAAGATTACGTAAAATCAGACGACACATGGATCTTACACAAAAGGAATTTGCAGCTTTGTTCGATTTAAAAAGAGAAGCCTATGCCAATTATGAAATCGACAAAACAGAACCGACCCTCGACACAATCTGTAAAATGTGCCGTGTATTAAACGTATCGGCAGATTTTCTGTTAGGTCTTAATGAAGAATAAAGCGGTATGAGATTGGTCATACCGCTTTTGTTTTTGTTTACAGCAGAACTTCCTTGCCTGTTTCGGCTGATTCGTAAATGGCACAAAGGATCTTGATCATATTGACACCCTGCTGCGGCACAAAGTCGGGCTCGGTGCCGTTGAGGATGCAATCCATGAAGTGTGCAATATTTGCTTCGTGACCGTCAAGCGATTTCAGCTGCGGCTTAAGATCGGTCAGCACGCCGCATTCCTCGCCGTAGACTTCGATTTCATCCGAAGATCTCCAGGAGAATCCGGCCTTGGTGCCACGCAATTCAACATAACGCTTTTCTTCGCCGACGTTGGATGCCCAGCTGAATTCGATCTGCAGGCAGGCACCGTTGTCAAAACGGATAAAGCCCATGGCAAGGTCTTCAACGTCAAATGTGCCTTCGGACATTGCATCGCCGAATTTTGCATTTTCGGAGTCACTGTCAGCATTGTCATCGGCAAACTTATTATAGGTACAACCGGAAACCGCCACAGGGGTGGGATTGCCCATTGCCCAGATGGCAAGGTCGATCATATGTACACCGAGGTCGATCAGCGGACCGCCGCCCGACTGTTCTTTGGTGGTGAACCAGCCGCCCTTACCGGGAATGCCGCGTCTTCTCTGCCAACCGCAGCGGGCAGCATAAATTTCGCCTGCTTTGCCTTCGGCAATGTATTTTTTCATAAACACGGACGGTGCGTAATAACGATTGTTACGCATAACCATCAGAATTTTGCCTGCCTTTTCGGCAGCATCCTTCATTTTCTGTGCAGCTTCCACACTGACAGCATCGGGCTTTTCACAGAAAACATGGCAACCGTGTTCAAGTGCAAACACAGCCATGGGAGAATGCAGATAGTTGGGAGTTGCGATATCCACCGCATCAAGATTTTCTTTTTCGATCATCTCGCGGTAATCCGTATACACTTTTGCTTCCGGAAAATATTCATCACGCATTTTTTCGGCACGTTCGGGAATGATGTCACAGAATGCAACAATTTCCGACATACCGAGATTCTTGTGTGCTCTTGTGTGATGGCGACCCATGCCGCCGAGTCCGATAGATCCTACACGAAGCTTTTCCATATCTGTTCCCTCCGATTTTAAAAATTTAATATCGTATCAGAAATAAAGTCTGTTTATCATTTCGCTCTTGGGTTCGCAGGTCAGGTTGACACCGAGCTTTTTGAATGTACGTTCATCCACATTGGAAAGCATAACAGACGAATGTGCATCCACACCGCGTAACTTCGGCAGTTGTTCGAGTGCTTTTGCGGCAGCTTCATCATGCACGGCACAAATGGCAAGTGCAATCAGTATTTCGTCAATATGAAGAAGCGGATTGCGGTTGCCCATGTTCTTCACTTTCAGATTCTGTATCGGTTCAATGACCGACGGAGAAAGAAGCATAACTTCATCGGCAATGCCTGCAAAATGCTTGAGTGTATTGAGCAGGACTGCGGAAGAAGCACCGAGCAGATTGGATGTTTTACCTGTGATAATGGTACCGTCATCGAGTTCGATCGCAGCAGCAGGTGCACCCGTTTCTTCTTCCTTTTTGCGTGCAGCAACGGCACTCTTGCGGTTTTCAAGCGTGATATCAAGCTGATTCATAATCAGCTCAATACGCTGCAATTCACTCGCATCGGCAAGTCCTTTGCGTTTTTCGCAGGCAGTGTTGTAATAACGGCGGATCACTTCACGCTTGGAAGCATCCGTTACGGCAGCTTCATCAATAATGCAGTTGCCGACCATATTCACGCCCATATCCGTCGGAGAACGATACAGGGATTTGCCCGAAATACGGGTCAGCATGGTGTTCAGAACGGGGAAAATTTCAATATCGCGGTTGTAGTTGACCGCCATTTCGCCGTAAGCATCCATGTGATAATTGTCGATCATATTGACATCCGACAGGTCTGCGGTTGCGGCTTCATAAGCAAGGTTGACAGGGTGTTTGAGCGGCAGATTCCAGATCGGGAATGTTTCAAATTTTGCATAGCCTGCACTGATTCCGCGTTTGTGCTCATGATAAAGCTGCGACAGGCAGACCGCCATTTTACCGCTGCCGGGACCGGGAGCCGTAACGATGACCAGCGAACGCTGTGTTTCAACAAAATCATTTTTGCCGAAACCGTCATCGCTGACAATCAACGGAACGTTGGACGGGTAATCATCAATGCTGTAATGCTGATACACACGGATTCCGAGAGCTTCCAGACGCTTGCGGAACATAACGGCGGACGGTTGCTGATGGAAACGTGTAATGACAACGCTGCCGACAAACAGACCGCGGTCGCGGAACGTGTCGATCAGACGCAGCACATCCACGTCATATGTAATACCGAGGTCACCGCGACGCTTGTTCTTTTCAATATCGTCGGCACTGATAACAATAACAACCTCAGCTTCATCACGCAGTTCACACAGCATTCTGATTTTACTGTCAGGCTGAAAACCCGGCAGCACACGGGATGCATGATAATCATCAAACAGCTTGCCGCCGAATTCAAGATACAGCTTGCCGCCGAACTGTGCAATTCTGTCACGGATACACTTTGATTGCATCCGCAGGTATTGGTCATTGTCAAAACCGATTTTAGGCATAACGGAAAACCTCTCACTTATATGTTCATATTTTGCAAGATAACAAACTCATAGATTATTTTATCATTCTTGCAAAGTCTTGTCTACCATCTTTTACAAATTTTTTAAAATTTTATACCATAGCAGCAAAAAAAACAGCAGTCTGTAACTGCAAATCATTTTCGGATCATACATTTTTTCCTGTTTATGTTTCATTTATTCTTTTGCGCTTGACGGGTTCTTAAAAACAATGTATAATAAAGATGCAAAAAAAAACAAACAGGAGGTCAAGCCCATGCTTGCTATTATTGCTATTCTCAGTGACATTCCGCTTTATCTCTCTGCATTTTTTTCATACATTATGGAAAACTTTCTTCCGACGTTTTAAAGCAATCTGATGTCAGAACCGAGGGAAATGCCTGTGCATTTCCCTCTTTTTTACTTTATAGGAAACTGCGTTTTCTATAAAGTAAAAAAATATTGTATGTCCCTCCGAACGCACGCTTCACGTGCTCGGAGATGGACGAATCGAAAACGGTCGCCGCGTTACGGCGAAGCCGTTTTCTTGTTGATTTTCTTAAAGTCCTGTGTTACCATGAAAAAAACAGAAAGTGGGAAAAAGAGTATGCAGCAAAACGATTTTATCATCCGTCCCCTGCAACAAAACGACAAAGAACAGATGCAGAAGTTTTTTGATGACATGGGTGAAGAAAGTGCTTCCTTTTTCAATGTCAATCACGGCAACGAAAAAAGAACCATGGAATTTTTCATCAACGGCAAAAAGGATCATCTTTTCTGGGTTTTACAGGCAACCGAAAACAATCAGCCGGTTATTGCAGGTCTTGTTTTTATCTGGGGCAAAGATACGTCTGTTGTCTGGCTCGGTATAGCCATACGGGACAGTTTTCAGGGAAAACACCTCGGTCAGGAACTGCTTTCGTTTGTTTTTGACTATTGCAAAGAACATGACCATGGCGGCATTCTGCTTTCCACCGCTGCCACCAATCACAGAGCACAAAAGCTGTATGAACGCTGCGGTTTTGAAAAAATCGGCAAAAGTCCGACAGAAGAACTGCTTTATATCAAGCGTTTTCCGAGAGGTGAACAATGAAAATTTCAGTTGATTTCGGCACTGTAACGGGCAAAATCAAACCCGTCCACGGTGTCAACAATGCATCAAGAATCACCAATTACGGCCCGCTGCTTGACGATTTCAAAAAACTGCAGATTCCCGTTTCCCGTCTTCATGACACAGGCGGCACTTACGGCGGCACACATTATGTGGACATTCCCAATATTTTCCCTGATTTTTCCGCTGATGCCGATTGTGAGGATAATTACGACTTCACCCTGACGGATGCCTACATTAAAGAGCTGATTGACAATCACATCGAAGTGTTTTACCGTCTTGGTGTCACCATTGAGCATGAACCGAAAAAATACAACATCTACGCACCATCCGACCCCTGCAAATGGGCAGACATATGCGAGCACATCGTGCGACACTACAACTGCGGTTGGGCAAACGGATACCATTGGAATATCCGTTTCTGGGAAATCTGGAATGAACCCGACGGTCTGGATCCGAAAGTGGAACCCTACGGACCGCCGAACTGGATCGGCACCGCACAGGACTATTACAGACTCTACAGCATAACGGCCAATCACCTGAAAAAGATGCATCCCGACATTCTTGTGGGCGGTTATTCAAGTTGTTATATTCTCGGTGCAAATGTAAACGGCGTATGGACCCCGGGACCGACTTCGTTTTTTACGGATTTTCTTGCATACATCAGTGCACCCGACACAAAAGCACCGCTTGATTTTTTCACATGGCACGGATATCTCGGGCAGCAATACCTCGAAAAAATCGAAACCGAAAGCAAGTTTGTCGATGAAACCCTGAACAAATACGGCTTTTATGATACACTGCGGATTGATGCAGAATGGAATTGCTGCATTTGTGACATTGAAACCACAGACCGACGCACACAGCAATATATCAACTTCCGCAACGAAAAAGGTGCATCCCATGTGGCTGCCTCCCTGTATGAAATGCAGCGGCTGAAAGTGGACATGGCGATGTATTATGACACACAGCTGTGGTGTGCATACGGTGCATTGTTTCACACCCCTTCCCTGCAACCGACAAAGGCTTATTACGCATTTTTACAATTTGCAGAACTGTACAGACTCGGAAATCACTGCATGAGTACACAAGAAAAAAACATATACACCTGTGCTGCAAAAGATGATTACAATATGCTTGCAATCAGCAATATAGACAAAGAAGACCATGATATTCTTGTGCAGTTTCACAACACTTCGGCAGACAAAATCACAATCGAACTGCTTGACAAGGAACATGACCTGACGGAAATTGATTGCATTCCGTTCACGCAGGAACTACACATCAGTATGCCTGCTTATTCTTTTGCAACATTACGGCTATGATAAAAAAACAGACGGCACTGACCGTCTGTTTTTTGGTTTATTGCATTTCCTGCTCTGTCTGCATCGAAGCACAGCCCTTACATCCTGCACAGGATGAACAGCTGCCGCTGTCGGGACAGCCGATGCATTTTTTACCGCTTTTTTTGGATCTGTAAACGGCAAAAGCGGCAAGACCGAGAATAAGCAACAATATGATAACAAGAATAATATTTTCCATAAGTACTCCGTAATGAATTATTTTACGGTGGCTTTTTCTTTTTTCAGCTGTGTTCCGCTTTGTGCACCTTTGTCACCGCGTACACACAGGACAACAACCACGGCCACCATAATCAATACCGCAATCAGACCGGGCACAAAACCTTCTCCGACCGTGCCTGTTGTAATAAGCGTACCGATCTGATATACAAGAAAACCAACCGTGTAACCGACACCCAACTGCAGTGCAATACCCGAAAAGAGCCACTTTTTGCTCTTCATTTCGCTGTTCATGGCACCGATTGCTGCAAAACAGGGCGGTGTAAACAAATTGAACATAAGATATGCAAGTGCAGCGGCTTTGGTGATTGCCATAACACCGGCAACTTCTTCACCTGCACCTGCCATAAGCTGCAGTTCTTCCGTATCAATGAGATTTTCAAGGCCGACAAAACAGACTGCCAGTGTACCGACAACATTTTCCTTTGCGATAAATCCTGTGATGGCAGCTGCTGCAAGTTCCCATGAAAGCACACCGACAACCGGCACAAGCAGATAAGCAAAAGGTCCTGCAACAGAAGCAAGAATAGAAGCATCGGCCGTTTCAGCCATTGCAAAACGCCATGTGAACGACTGCATGATCTGTACGACAGTGTTGCACAAAAGAATGATGGTGGCAGCTTTTACAATGTAAGCCCAACCACGCTGACACATGGAGAAGAATGCTCTTTTCAGAGACGGCAGCTTATATTCGGGCAATTCAATGATGAAATAAGATTTTTTTGCACTGTTGCCTGTGATTTTTTTCACCAGCAACGCACCGATCAGAATAATCACAATACCGACAAAATACATCAGCGTGCCGACCCAGGAAGCTTCTTTAAAGAATGCCCCTGCAAACAATGAAATAACGGGAAGTTTTGCACCGCAGGGCATGAAGGGAGCCAGCATGGCAGTTGCTCTGCGTTCGCGATCATTTTTGATTGTACGGCAGGCCATGACACCGGGAATCGCACAACCTGTACCGATAACAAAAGGAATAACGGATTTGCCTGACAGACCGACTTTTTTGAAAATCGGATCCAACACAACCGAAACACGTGCCATATAACCGCAGTCTTCCAACAGTGCAATCAGGAAATACATAATCATAACAAGGGGCAGAAAACCGACAACAGCTCCGACACCGCCGATGATACCGTCTACCAACAATGCGGACAACAACGGATGTGCATTGGCAAGCAGTTCGCCGATGTAAGCCTGGAATGTTTCAATCCAGCCCACAAGAAAATCGGCAATCATTACACCGGGGCCTTTTTCATGCTGCGATACAAGAAATACAAATGCCATCACCACAGCAAAAATCGGAATACCGAACCATTTGCTTGTCAGCACACGGTCAATTTTGTCTGTTGCATTGATGTCTTTCGTCAGCACCGTACGATGTTCTACTTCCTTGACAATGGCATTGACAAAAGCAAATCTCTTTTTATCTGCTTCCATGGCTGCTTTTTTGTCAGCAGGTGCAGCACCTGCTTGTGAATAGGGAGCTTTCTGCACCGTGCCTGCCACACGGATTGCCGTGGCAACCACTTCTGCAAGTCCGTCTGCCGAGGTGGAAACCGTGTTCACAACGGGACAACCCAGTTTTTCTGCAAGCAGAACACTGTTGATGGTGTTCTTTTTCTTTTTATTGATGTCCGCTTTATTAAGGGCAACAACAACGGGAATCCCCAATTCAAGCAGCTGTGTTGTAAAAAACAGGCTGCGGCTGAGATTGGTTGCATCCACAATATTGACAATGACATCCGGATTCTCGTTCTTTACATAATCACTTGTAACGCTTTCCTCCGAAGTGAACGGTGACATGGAATAAGCACCCGGAAGGTCCACAGCCAGAATTTCTTTTCCGTTTGCATATGCCTTTTTGATGGTGCTTTCTTTTTTGTCAACCGTAACACCTGCCCAGTTGCCGACTTTTTCGCTGCTGCCGGTGAGCTCATTGTACATGGTTGTTTTTCCGCTGTTCGGATTGCCTGCAAATGCGATTCTCATGATAACCGTATTCCCCCGTATCGTATGATGTGAAATATATTCCTTGTTAGCCTTAACTAACATCTGTTACAAAAAAGAAAAGCAAGAACTGCTTTTTCATTTTTTATATTACAATTGCACTCTGCAACTGTTTATCAATGCAATATCTGCCGTCTTTTACGGAAACCACACAGCTGCCTTTTCTTCTGGATACAACTGTAATGGGTTCACCGCTGTAACAACCGAGCGAAAAAAGGAAAGCATTCATTTCTTCATCATCGGTTTCAATAGAACTGATTATATATTCTTTGCCTTCTTGTGCTTCCAACAAAGTCATAAAAATTTCATCTCCAAAAAAGCGACTGTCAAAGAAGTTAGCCTTCACTAACAATGCCAATATTAGCACAAGCTAACATCTTTGTCAAGTCTTTTTTTCTCATTTTTTTAATTTGTTTTCACTAATAATATATATGCCAACATCCCGGATTATGTGTAACGCAAGAATAAAAAACAGTCCCCTGTTACGGGGACTGCAGTGTGTTTCAGCGGGCAACGATGAATGTCATTCTCTCCTGCAGAGTCAGAAAACCGTGGCCAGTATTGTAGCCGCCGTGGTCGGAAGTAAGAATGATAAGCCAGTCTTCCGTTTCATACGTTTCGCGGCTTTCGATTGCATCGATGATCAGCTTGCACTGTGCATCATTTTCTTTGAATGCAGCTGCATATTCGGGATTTTCAATACAGAATCCGGTATCGTGACCGGCATGATCGGGATATTCAAAAATGGTGAAGATAAAATCGGTACAATCAGCATTCTGTACATCGGCAAGAGTGCTTGCAAAGGTACCGTTATCATCATCTGCATCCAGGAATGTGACATCGAGATTTTTGTCTGCAATGTACTGTTTTTCATTGATGTAAGTGGAATCTTCATCCATAAAATGACCGTTCCAGGAAACGTAAAATGCACTGTCATCAATGATTTGATCTTCAACAAGCGAAGTGAGCAGACTCAAATGGTCATTGGATTTGGGAACACTATTGCCTGTAACACCTGTCACATCTGCCCATTGACCCGTCAGGATGGATGCCCAACCGGGAGCCGTGGAAGTGTCCTGTTTGTTAAAAGCGGGATAATTGACACCGCCGCAATAGCCGATCTGTGCAGTACCGCCCGTGGAAACAAGATAGTTGACAGCCGATGCATCAGCAGAATCATCAAGCAGCGAAAGAGCATCGGCTCTGCCGCCGTCATAACCGAGAACAATCACTTTCTTTTCGGTCTTGCCTGCAGGCAGCTCAGATTCAAAATGGCCTTTGATTGTGCCGTAAATATCTGTCTGCGGAACTGCTGTTTCAATGGTGTTTTCATAGGCAGTAACGGAGCTGACATTTGCTTTGTAGGCTTTGACAGTGTCGTTGAAATTGACACCTGCAATCAGACCGTAAACCATCATAAAGAATGTAATAATTGCAGCGAGTACAGATTGAATACCGAGAAACATAAAACATCATCCTTTCCTTTTTTTACATTTTAGCATTCGTATTCAAAAATAGCAAGAGAAAAAAAATAAAGAGAGGATACAATATCCTCTCTTTGAATCTTCAGATGCCTCAGCGGGCAATACCCTTTTCGATAATTTCGCCGTCGCAGCTCCAATAAGGTGCAAGAACGTCAAGTTCTTCGCCTTCTTCAACGATGCCGCCGGTGATGTAATACTTTTCGGTGAAATCTTCTTCTGCAAATACAGAAACAGCCTTGTCACGGATGACACCTGCTTTTTTGAATGTCTTGACAAGCTTGTTGGCTTTTTTGATAGCCTTTCTGTCTTTCCATTCATCGAAATCGCCGTATTCTTCACGGAATGCAACAACAAAATCGGAATCATCATCCAAAGTGTCAATGCGGTTATTCCATGCAGCAAAGCTTGTACGGACCTTTGCGGACTTGCCGCGGCTTACAAGATACATTGCTTCATAAAGCTGGCCGAACAGAGCAGCATTCTCGCGAAGACCGATGATAATGGGATCGGTCGGCTGAGCGGGAGCTCTTCCGATGGTGATAACACCTTTTTTACGCAAGTAGAAAAATGCACCTGTTGCACCGACTGCAGCAGCAAGCACGATGTAAACAATGACTGTAGGTGCGAAAAACAGTACCGGACCCATATTCAACTCTCCTAATCAGTTTGATAACACTCGGTTCGCCTTTTTAGCGATACCTACAAACAGTATCATTATAGTAAACAAATTTCAATTTGTCAAGGTCTCTGCAAAATTTACTTCACGAAAAAATGAAATTATTTTGCCTTGTGTCTGATCTTCTTGTCGGGAGCGATGGTCATATAGACCACTGCTGCAAGTGCAGCACCGAGCAAAGGAGCAACAATGAACACCCATACAACCTTGAGTGCCTGTGTGTCACCGGCGAGAGCCTGCACAAGGGCAGGTCCGAACGAACGGGCAGGATTGACGCTTGTCCCGGTGAAGAAAATGCCGAAAATGTGCACCAGTGTCAGGGTCAGACCGATGACCACACCTGCAACGGAAGCATTGGATGTATAATTGGTAACACCGAGGATAGCAATGACAAAAACAAAAGTCAGAATCATTTCAGCCAACAAAGATTTTACAATATTGTCATCATACAATCCGTTTGCACCAAGGCCGCCGTCATTGCCGACAAGAATCGACAAGAGAACAGCACCGACGATACCGCCCGTGATCTGTGCACCGAGGTACAAAAAGAAATCTTTTACATTCATGCGTTTGGAAATGAGCATGGCAAGCGAAACGGCAGGATTGATGTGACAACCCGACACATTGCCGATGCTGTAAGCCATGGCAACAATGACAAGACCGAAGGCAAGTGCCGTCAGCAGATAAGAAACCTCACCGACCGCACACCCTGTCACAACTGCAGTACCGCAGCCGAACAGAACAAGCGTTGCCGTTCCGATAAATTCAGCCGTAAATTTTCTGAGCATAAAAAGTCCTCCTTACATTTAATAGATTTATTATACACTTTTCAGCTTCTATCGTCAACTGAAATAATAAATATGGCAAACTGCATAAAAAAGTGCCTTCTTTTTTTCTCTTTAAAAAAAGTTTTTTGCTTGCAAAGAACAATACAATGCAGTAAAATAATAGCTGACAAATTTTATGAAAAGGAAGTAATTGTTATGAAAATGGCCAGACGTATAACAGCCCTGTTGCTTGCTATGATCATGCTTTGCAGCTGCTCGTTGGCATTGGCAGCAACTGCTGTAGCAAAAGAAGAAATGTATCCGTCCATTGTCATCCCCGGTCTGTTCCAGGGAAGAGCCACCTTGTATGAAAACGGTGAAGTCGCCGTCAATGCAGAGGGTGAACCCCTTGAAGCACCGTTCTTCCTCAGCGGTACGGAAGACATTATCGGCACTGCACTCGAAATTGCAGGCATTCCGCTGCTGACCACTCTTATGACACAGCGTGACAAGGATCTTGAGTTTGCAAATGCACTGGGTACCGCACTCGGTGAAATTCTTCTCGGCAAAATCAAGAGTGACGAAAACGGCAAGTTCATTTACGATCTTCGTCCTGAACAGCTCAACACAGCAGTCAGCAACCTGACCGAAGAACAGAAGCACTATGTGTATGACACCATTCCGCTGACAACTTACAAAGAGATCGCAGGCGAAGACAAGCTCTATTTCTTCACCTATTTCTCCTTTGAAAACATGGACACCGTCACCGAACGTCTTTACAACCTCATTCAGACCGTCAAAGAAGAAACCGGTTATGACAAAGTCAACATTGTTCCCATCAGCCAGGGCGGTACCATCTGCAATTCCCTGCTTGAAACCTACAAGGATGAGGGCATTTTTGATGAACTGAACCGCATCGTTTATGTCATTCCCGCACTCGACGGCAGCTACACACTCGGTGATATTTATTACCACGGTCTGCTTGATGATGACGAAGCCCTTTATAATTATATGTTCCCGCTTCTTCTGGAAGGCGATCAGGAATGGCTCGGTTATCTCGTCAACACCCTCATCAGAATTTTCCCCAAGAAAGTTCTGAACGATGTGCTCGATATCGCGGTTGATATTCTGATTGAAGATTATCTTGAATACTCCACCATGATGTGGGGTCTGATGCCGAGTGAATACTATCCCGAACTTCGCGAACGTTACCTGACCGACGAAGACAATGCCATTCTGGTTGAACAGACCGACCGCTACTATCAGGCACAGCTCAACCGTGAAGAAAACATTCTGACCGCCATTGATCACGGTGTGGAAGTATTTGACATTGTCAACTACAACGATGCACTCTACCCCATCTGCGACAACTGGAACAAGTGCCAGGCAGACGGCATCATTCAGCTCGAATCCACTTCCATCGGTGCATACGGCATCGGTGTAGACGTACAGCTTCCCGAAGGTTACAAGCAGCAGAACACCAACCCCACCTGTACGGATCCCGAAAATCACAACCACATCGACCCCTACAACCTCATTGACGCTTCCACGGGTCTTCTTCCCGACACCACCTTCTATTTCTACAACGGTGACCACGAACAGACCGGCAGAAACGACATCGTCATGCAGCTTGTTGTCAACCTGCTGACCGACCCCAACTTCAAGGATGTTTACACCTACGAAGCTTTCCCGCAGTTCAACACCGCAAGAAGAACCAGAGGTGCACAGGACAAGATTGATTCCATGAAAAAATATCTGACCGATGAAACGGTGGATCCCGCTGTCAAAGAACGCCTTGCAGGTGTGATCGACAGAGCACAGACATTGCTTGATGACACAGCTGCAACACCCGAAGAAGTGGCAGAACTCGATGCCTGCCTTGATGAATTTGATGACATTGTCAGACTCATCACCACCGGCAGCGAAGAAGAAAACATTGAATTCGGTGAAAAGCTGAAAATCTTCTTCCTGGAGATTCTTACCAAAATCCTTCGTGTCTTTAATGAAGTGCAGTTCAAAGTCACAGGCGGTGCCGGATTCATGGATCTCCCCGGTTACAACACCTGATTTCCAAGTGACTGTTTCAGTCCCATAAAAAGCAATAAAAAGCAGATGCTGTAAGACCGATATGTCACCTGACGGCATCTGCTTTTCTGTTTTACTGATTCATTATTCCAGTCATTTTCCGAAAAGAGGAATCACCATGTTTGAACTCACACAGGTCGGTGAACACACTTTTTATTTTGACCTTCCGTCCAAAATCGGTGTTTTTGTTCCCGACGGCAAAAATGCATTTTTCATCGACAGCGGTCCGCACAAAGATACCGCAAAAAAAGCACTCCGCGTACTTCGTGAACACGGCTTTGCATTACAGGGCATTCTTGTGACCCACGCACATGCCGATCACATCGGCGGAAATCGCTTTTTACAGGATACCACAGGTTGTTCCGTTTTTGCATCTGCAGGGGAAGCGGATTACACAAAACACCCCTATCTGGAAGCAACAACACTGTACGGCGGCTGTCCTCACAAAGACCTGCAGCACAAATTCCTGCTTGCACAGCCGTGTGATACAAAGCTGCTGACCGATGACGGATACCCCGACGGGGCAGAACACATCTGCCTGCCCGGACATTCTTACGATATGGTCGGCTACCGCACGACAGACAACATCCTCTTTGTCGCAGACAGCATTTGCAGCGAAGAAACCCTGCAGAAATACGGCATCACATTTTTGTTCGATGTCAGCAAAACCCTGCATTCACTCGACACACTGCAAGAAACGAAAGCGGATTTGTATATTCCCTCCCATGCACCGGCAACAAAAGACATTGTACCGCTGATTGACCTCAACCGTCAGAAAATTCTCGAAACGGCAGACTTCCTTTGCACACAATGTCAGAATGCGATCTCCTTTGAAAAGTTGCTGCAGACGGTGTTCAGCCATTACGGACTGCAAATGACACATGAACAGCACGTTCTCATCGGCAGCACCGTGCGGTCATACCTTTCGTATCTTTATGACACAGACCGTATCGGCATTTCTTTTGAGGAGAATACACTCTTATATACAACATTATAATTTCTTCAAAACCAACGGGACAGTTCGCTGTGAACTGTCCCGTTTTTACTTTACATCATTGTTAATCTTCGATCAGACCGCACCAGCGACCATACCAATACGGCAACAGGAAGATTGTCGGAAGGTTGACACCTGTTCCTCTGTTTCCGTCCGCACGGAACGGATCCCCGTCAAAATTGTTGACAAGTTTTTCGTCATACGGCAGCGGTTCTGCAAGCTGACGTCTGCCGCCGAATGCAATTGCATCATCCGTCCAGACAAGATCCTTGCGGTGGGAATTACGGATCGGATAATCGATAAACGACATCGGCAGATCTTTCATGGATTGCACCGCTGTATCCAGATCACAACACTCACCGTCAGCGTAATGACCGAAAATCAGATTGAAGAACGGACAACGCTCCACACGTTCATACTGCCAGTGATGCAGAAGTCCCGACAGCAGCATGGATTTCAGGTGCGAATCCTCTTCATAACGCAGCAAGGTGGCAGCGGTCAGGAAACCGAGATGATCGTCAATGTGATTTTCATGTGCATCTTCCATTTTGTGCTGCATGCAGTTGATTGCATAATGCTCTTCTTTAATCAACCGCTTGTATTCATCCATGTATTTTTCGTCACCGGACATATGATATGCAGTGCGAAGCATACACAGCAGCTCAAAAGCATTGATGCCGCGTTCATATCTCCAGTAATCCACACGATTGAGTTCATGCGGTCCCCAATGTGCCCAGGTGGTCGGCAGACCGTCTGCATCGCACAGGGTATATCCGTTTTTCAGAATATGATCCACACAGGCACAGATTGTTTTGCTGATGTCTGCTTTTTCGTTATCATCTGCACACATATCATAATAGTATGACAAGCCGAAGAAGTGTCCCGCCGTTTCGTCACTGGAAGTTTCACCTTTCCATTCGAGTGCACCTTTTTCATCTTCCGTCAGATGCCATTCGGGATCCCCGTTACCGAAACGATCTTCACCGGGTCTGCGGTATGCTCTTGCAGGGAAACCGTCAATTTCCGTCACGGTAAAGAGTTTAATCAGTGCACGCATGGCTTTGCGTGCAAGGTCGAGTGCATGCTCATCTTTGGTCACAGCGTACTTCAGAGCCATGGCAGCCAGGAACGAACCGGTCCACAAACCGTCATTGTCGCTGATTTCCACAGTACCGTTATCCATGTTGCCTGCTTCATGCAGATTGCGATAGCTGAAATAGTCCTCACGGATATGATACTTTTCTGCAACGGTCTGAAAATGCTCTGCTTTTTCGGCCAGTGTCATTTCTTTGAAAGAAATACAGGATACACCGCTGTCCGTACCGACCCAGATTGCATCGTCAACAGGATGCACACCAATGGCAGTGACCCGACCGGAGGGTAACCAGCGACCTGCACCATAGTAACTTCTGCGTACACCACGCTGCAGAATCAGACCGCCGTCGGTTCCGATATAGCGACTTCCGTCAGGTGCAATGGCAAGAGCCGTCACACTTTCATCGGGCAGATCCCTGATTTCTTTGCTCGTATACCATGCACTTTTTCCGTCATACAGCACAAGTCCCTGCGGTGTTCCCACAAACAAATGTCCCCAACGGTCCCCTGCCAGAGCCGTGACCTGATTGGTGGGCATATCCGAAAGAGCAGGAATCACACCGCCCCAACGGGGACGTTTTCCGTGCAGACCGAGAAGTGCCTGACCGTTGAAAACAAAAACTCCGCCGTCTCCGTAGGCAGCAATACAGGTACCGTTGCCCATTTCGACACGGCAATGACGCACAGCCGTTCCGTTTTCTTCGCGGAACAATTCATCCGCTGTCAGAATCCAGAGTCTTTTTTCATCTTCCGCAAAACCGCGTGCTTCGCTTGCAAAGGACTGCCAGAGTGTTGCATTTGCGTCAGTGATTCTGTAAACATCGTTTCCGCTTGCACACCAGAGGACACCGTCTGCAGCAGCATACAGTGCATTCACCTTGCCTGAAACGGCATCAAAAGGAACAAATTGACCATCCTTCAGAATGAGCAAACCGTTGTCCGTTCCGACAAATACGTTGTCACCTGCAAAACCGCAGCAACGTACAGCCGGCGTTGTGTACATTGTCACATCGGATTGCTTGTACTTGCCGACGCAGATTCTCTTTGTTGATTGCATTTGCCTACCTCCTTTATTTTCTATATTATAATCATGTTTATTGTATTTTTCAATATGTATTTTGGCAACAAGTCTTGACTATTGACAAATTGCGTAAAAAAATGTATAATAACTTGAATTTGTCTTGATTAATTTCAGCAAAATGAACATGTTGTTTCCTTTATTTTGCCTTTTTTCAATCAGGAACAGTTTTTCGAATTGTTTTTAGTTAAAACCGAGAGGAGTTACGCACTATGTCCCGATACTTTGTGAAGCGCATATTACTTGCAATTTTTACAATTCTTATTATCTGCGCGATCACATTCTTCACCATGCATGCAGTCCCCGGTGGTCCGTTCAACTCTGAAAAGGCACTGGATCCTGCCACTGTGGAAGCATTGAATGCACGTTACGGCCTGAATGAGCCTGTATACATTCAGTTCATCAACTGGATGAAAGGAATTCTGCAGGGAGACTTCGGTGTCTCACTGAAAAACGGCCGCGAAATCACAAAAATCATCGGTGAATCCTTCCCGATTTCCGCAAAACTCGGTCTGATGGCAATGGCAATTGCCCTTTCATTGGGAACGGTATTCGGCAGCATTGCAGCACTTATGCGTAACAAACTGCCTGACAGAATCATCGTTTTCTTCTCTACATTGTTCACTGCAGTTCCGAGCTTTGTTCTTGCAACCTTGCTGCTGTTGGTATTCTGTATTAAACTCCAGTGGATTCCTGTATGGAATGCGAACAATCCGAATTACATTCTGCCCGTTATCGCACTGGCTGCATATCCGATGGCATACACCACCCGTCTTGCAAAAACAAGTATGCTTGATGCATTGGGACAGGACTACATCCGTACCGCCCGTGCAAAGGGTGTTTCCCGTCTGAAAGTCATCTTCAAACACGCACTGCGTAATTCTCTGATTCCCGTTATTACCTATGCCGGCCCGCAGATTGCATATATCATCACGGGTTCCATGGTTGTTGAAACCATTTTCACCGTCGGCGGCATCGGCAGCAAATTCATTACGGCAATCAACGACCGTGACTATACCATGATCATGGCAACAACCGTTTTCCTTGCAACACTGATGGTTATTGCCAACCTGATCTGTGACCTGCTGTACAAAGCAGTGGATCCCAGAATCAAATTCGACTAAAAAGGAGGGACAAGCATAATGAGCAACAAAGAAAATAACCTTCCTAAAAAGAGCATTCTCAGTGCACAGATCGATCTGTCGAAGTTCACTCTTGCAACGGCAGAAGAAAAAGCACAGCAGGATGTCATGAGCGAAAGCACAACCTTCTTCAAAGACGGTATGCGTCGTTTGTTCAAGAATCCGCTTGCAGTGCTGAGTATCATTCTCCTTTCGGTAATCATCATCACAATCATCGTCGCTCCCATGATTGTTCCCTACGGCTACGAAGAAATGCTTTCCATTGACGGCAAGCGTGACAAGGGTGCAAAAAACCTTGCTCCGTTTGAATACAGTCAGGCTGAACAGGAATATATTGAAAACGGCGGCGAACGTTTTCCGCATATCCTGGGTACCGATGAACAATGCCGCGACTATTTCATCCGCGTTATTTACGGCACAAGAGTTTCGTTGGTTGTCGGCTTGTTTGCCAGCATCATCGTTCTGATCATCGGCTTGATTTACGGCAGTATATCGGGTTATCTCGGCGGTAAAGTGGACCTTATCATGATGCGTATTGTCGACATCATATATGCACTGCCGGATATGCTCATCATCATCCTGTTGAGCGTGGTTCTCAACGAAGTGCTTGTATTTCCGAGCGGAACCATCCTCGCAGAACTCGGCACAAACATGATTTCCATTTTCATCGTTTTCGGTCTTCTGTATTGGGTCAGCATGGCACGTCTGATCCGCGGTCAGATTCTTTCCATCAAAGAAAACGAATACATCCTTGCAGCCCGTTCCATCGGTGCAAAACCCGGCAGAATCATCAAAAAGCACATCATTCCCAACTGTCTGTCGGTTATCATCATCTCCGTTGCCCTGCAGATTCCGTCTGCAATCTTTACGGAGAGCTATCTGTCCTTTATCGGTCTTGGTGTCAAGGCTCCCATGCCTTCCCTCGGTTCGCTTGCAAATGCAGCCAGAGGCGGTATCATGACATATCCTTACAAGCTCGTATTCCCCGCTATTATGATTTGTCTGATCGTTCTGAGCCTGAACCTGCTTGGTGACGGCCTGCGTGATGCATTCGATCCCAAATTGAAGAGGTGATGAAAGATGAATAAACCTCTTATCAGTGTACAGAATCTTCATACTTCTTTCTTTACGGACTCCGGTGAAGTGTGTGCCGTAAACGGTGTATCTTTTGAACTTGACCACGGCGAAATCCTCGGTATCGTCGGTGAATCCGGTTCGGGTAAGAGTGTCACTGCATATTCCATTATGCAGATTCTTGCCGCAACCGGTAAAGTCGTGGACGGTAATATTTACTACAAAGGTGAAGACATCACAAAATGGTCCGAAAAGCAGATGCGCGGTTTCCGCGGCAAGTGCTGCTCCATCATTTTCCAGGATCCGATGACCAGCCTGAATCCCGTTTTCACAATCGGAAATCAGCTGACTGAAGCCATCACCCTGCACACCGACAAAAAAGGCAAAGCTGCCAAAGATCGTGCTGCAGAGCTTCTGGAACTGGTCGGCATCAACGAACCCTACAAGCGTCTGAAACAGTATCCGTACGAACTTTCGGGCGGTATGCGTCAGCGTGTCATGATCGCCATGGCTCTTGCCTGTGAACCCGACATTCTGATTGCAGACGAACCGACAACAGCCCTTGACGTTACCATTCAGGCACAGATTCTGGAGCTGATTCAGAAACTGCAGAAAGAACTCGGCATGGCTGTTATTCTCGTTACGCATGACCTGGGTGTTATCGCAAGTATGTGTGACAATATTGTTGTTATGTACGGCGGCAAAATCTGCGAACGCGGTACCGCACACGAAATCTTCTACAATCCCTGCCATGAATACACAAAGGGACTGCTTCGTTCCATTCCCAATGTCACCCGCATGAAAGAAAGATTGGTCCCCATTCTCGGCACACCGATCAACATGCTCAATCTTCCCAAAGGTTGTTCCTTCTGTGCACGCTGCGATGCGGCCATGAAAATCTGTCTGACCGAGCAACCCGAAGAACTGACAATCAATGAAAACCACAAAGCATCCTGCTGGATGAATGTAAAAGCAATGCTGGAAGCGGAGGGAGGAAACAACAATGAGTGATGTCCTTGTAGATGTCAGAGATTTAAAACAGCATTTCCCTATCCGCACGGGATTCATGAAAACAACCCCACTGAAAGCTGTTGACGGTGTTTCCTTTACCATCAACAAAGGCGAAACACTCGGTCTTGTCGGTGAATCCGGCTGCGGCAAAACCACGGTCGGCAGAACGCTGCTGCACTTGTATGAACCCACCGCAGGTGAAATTTACTTTGACGGTGAATTGGTTACAAAGAAAAACATCGGCACCATGCGTAAAAAGATGCAGATGGTTTTTCAGGATCCCTACTCATCCCTTGACCCCCGCATGACGGTTGAAGACATCATCGGCGAACCGTTGGATGTGCACAAGCTGTACTCCAACAAGAAGGAACGCCGTGAAAAGATTCTTGAACTGATGAATTATGTCGGTCTGAACTCCGAACACGCAACACGTTATGCACATGAGTTCTCGGGCGGTCAGCGTCAGCGTATCGGTATCGCAAGAGCACTTGCGGTTGATCCGCAGTTCATCGTCTGTGATGAACCTGTTTCGGCTCTTGACGTTTCCATTCAGGCACAGGTTATCAATATGTTTGAAGACCTGCAGGCAAAACTCGGTGTCGCCTACCTTTTCATTGCACATGACCTGCTTGTCGTACATCACATTTCAAAACGCATTGCCGTTATGTATCTCGGCAAAATCGTGGAAATGGCAGATGCGGATGACCTGAACAACAATCCCCTGCATCCTTATACACAGAGTTTGCTCTCGGCAGTACCCATTCCCGATCCCGACATTGCCAGAAGCAGACAGAGAATCATTCTTGAAGGCGACGTTCCCAGTCCGCTGAGAATGCCCACAGGATGTCCGTTCCGCACACGCTGTCAGTATGCAACCGAACAGTGTGCTGCCGAATGTCCTTCCCTTACCGACCGCGGCAACGGTCATATGTCCGCCTGCTTCAACAAATAAGCAACGCGGCAATTCCATTCTGTATACTTACTCTGTTGCCGGATATCTTTTTGCAGTTCTTGAACTCTCTGCAGGCAGCATCCGGAGAAACGGCGAGTATAAAAAAAATATTTATCGGAGGAAAAACACATGAAAAAGTTTCTTGCACTTCTTCTTGTAGCGATCATGGCTCTTACTGTTGCAGCCTGCGGTCCTACTGAAGAACCCACGAACGTCAGTGACGGCGATGTAGAAGAAATCCCCGCTGCTGCTGATCTTCTTGACGATGCATTCATCGACCCCATCAACGGCTGGTCCGTTTACGATGAACTGATCGCTCAGATCAAGGCTGAGACCGACTACGCAAAGCGTACCGAGCTCATGCACCAGGCTGAAGACATTCTTATGTCCAACGGCTGCGTCATCCCCCTGTACTACTACAACGACATTTACATGGAAAAAGACTATGTTTCCGGCATGTACTCCAACCTGTTCGGCTACAAGTTCTTCCAGAATGTAGTTCTTGCAAATGATTCCGATACTCTTCGTATCAACCTTGCAAGTGAACCCGACTACCTCGATCCGGCTCTCAACAGCTCTGTTGACGGCGCTTGCCTTGCAGTTAACTCCTTCGCAGGTCTTTACACCTACGATGCAGAAGGCAACACTGTTCCCGATCTTGCTGTTGACTACACCGTATCCGAACCCGCTGAAGACGGTTCCGTTACCTTCACAGTCAACCTTAAGGAAGACCTCATGTGGTCCGACGGCAGTGCTCTGACTGCTGCTGACTTCGAATATTCCTGGAAGCGTGCTGCTGCTGAAGCAACCGCATCCGACTACGGTTATATGTTCTCCACCTTCGTTGGCTATCCCAATGAACTGGCTGTAACCGCTCTTGATGACACCACCCTCGAATTCTCTCTGACTGCTCCTTGTGCATACATGGAAGGTCTCATGGCATTCCCGACATTCTTCCCCGTACCGCAGGCTGCTGTTGAAGCATACGAAGATTGGGAAGTTTCCCCCGGCGGCTGGTGTACTGAAGCAGGCTTCGTCTCCAATGGTCCGTTCGTTTGCACCGCTTGGGAACACGACGTTTCCATGACTTACGAAAAGAACCCCTACTATCACAATGCTGACAGTGTAACTGTTGAAACCATCGAATTCATGCTTTCCGCTGATGATACCGCTATCTACGCTGCTTACAACGCAGGTGACGTTGATATCATCGATACCGTTCCCACGGACGAAATCCAGAACCTTCTTGCAACCGAAAACAAAGAGTTCAAAATCATCGACAACCTCGGCACTTACTACGTAGCATTCAATGCTAACAGCGAACTGTTCGCAGGCAAGACTCCCGAAGAAGCTGCTTGCATGCGTCTTGCATTCAACATCCTCATCGACCGTGACTACATCTGCGAAAACGTTGGCCAGACCGGTCAGGTTGCTGCTTCCTCTTACATTCCGCTTGGTATGGCAGACGGCAACGGCGGCATCTTCAAAGAAACCGCAGAAGCTAACTCCTACTACGATGTATACGGCATCAACAACGACAAAGAAGCTACCCTTGAAAAGGCTCGCACCTACCTCAAGGCTGCAGGCTTCAAGTTCGGCGAAGACGGCAAGCTGTCCGCTGAAACTCCCATCGTTATTGAATACCTGACCAACGACGGTACAGGTCACGTTGCAGCTGCTGAATCCATGCAGCAGGACTTCGCAGAACTGGGCATCTCCATGTCCATTCAGCAGGTTGAATGGAACACCTTCCTTGAAGAAAGAAAGAACGGCAACTTCGACATCGCTCGCGAAGGCTGGCTTGCTGACTTCGACGATCCCATCAACATGCTCGAAATGTTCGCTACTTCCTCCGGTAACAATGACTGCCAGTTCGGTCGTTACGAAGGCTGGGACGCATAATCAACGCGTTTGATTAAAAAAAGAATTACAGTTTTTCCTCCCCGTTTCGGCGGGGAGGTTTTTTGTATTTTTTATACAATTGACAGGCAAACCAAATTGTGCAATAATAATGATTATTACGTCCATTCATCAACAGGAGTTTATCACACATGAAAAACAAACCCAATAATTTCCGCGACATGGGCGGTCTTGCCTGCAATGACGGAAGAACAATAAAACAAGGCAAACTCATCCGTTCGGCTTCCCTGTTTGAACTGTCCGACGACGGAAAACGGATGCTTGACAATCTGCACATCAATACCGTGCTTGACCTTCGCAGTGATGAAGAAGTTGCCAACAAACCCGATTATGTGCCGCTTGGCAGCACCTACACCCACCTGCCTGTCTTTGACAACAAGCAATTTGACCTTGTGGTTGTTTCAAAAGAGCAGACCGACCGCGTGCTTGCCCTCAAGGGAGAAGGCATTGAAGAAATGCGCAGACAAAAATACATGGTCTATGCATCCATGCCGTTTGCAAAACAGACATGGAGCCATCTGTTCGCTTGCCTTGACAAAGGCGAAACCATTCTGTTTCACTGCTCGGAAGGAAAAGACCGCACAGGGATGGCAGCTGCTGTGATTGAATATTGCCTGGGCAGAAGCCTTCCGCAGATCGTACAGCAGTATTTATTGAGCAACGAATATGTCAAATGGCACAACCGCAAAACACAGCTTCTGTTGCTGCTTCTGCGTAAAGAAAAACGGCTTCGCGAGGTCATACAATTCTGCGAAACCGTGGATACGCATCAATTTAATGCAGCTTATACCGCTGCCTTTAAAAATTACGCCGATTTTGACGATTTTCTTCTCAAAGAGTACAACATCACAGAAGAAAGAAAAATGCACTGGAGAGACTTGTATCTCCAATAAATAAAATCAGTCAAGTCCGGCACTTAACACTTATTTATATTACGGGGCGAGGAAAACAATATGTACAGCAACATTCATGCCACAGTGGTCGGCAGCATCAACATGGATATGATTCTCAATATGCCGAAAGTACCCGGAACAGGTGAAAATGTACTCGGTTCCACTTACGGATATGCCAACGGTGGCAAAGGAGCAAACCAGGCGTGTGCATTGGCAAAAGTCGGTGCAAAGGTGAAAATGATCGGCAAAGTTGCCGACGATGCCAACGGCAAGAAACTGATTGAGAATTTAAAAAACAACAATATTGACGTTTCCGATGTCGCAACAGACGGTTCACAGACCGGACTTGCAGCCATTCTGATCGACGGCGACGGCAAAAACAGAATCGTGGTTTATGAGGGTGCAAATGCTGAAATAGATCCCGTAAAAGCGGTCAGTGCCATCAGACCGGACACAGATCTTTTACTTTTGCAGTTTGAAACCAATGAAGATGTTATCATTGCCTGTGTCAACCATGCGGTCAAAAACAATATAACGACCGTGATTGATTGCGGTCCTGCAAAAAACCTGTGCCTCGAAAAAATGCAGGGTGCAACCATTCTGTCCCCCAATGAAAGTGAAACGCAGGCACTCACGGGGATTCTTCCTGCCGATGAAGAAAGCATTCTGCAAGCATCTGAAATACTGCAAAAACGCAGCAAGGCAAAATACATTGTACTGAAACTCGGTGCCAAGGGTTGCTCTTTATGGGACGGCAAAGAGCTGAAACTGTTTCCGCCTTATAAAACAAATGTTGTTGACACCACAGCGGCAGGCGATTGTTTTACGGCTGTAATGGCACTGGAATACATAAAAAACGGTGACATCTGCAATGCCTGTGACATGGGCAACAAAGCAGGTGCCATTGCGGTCAGCAGAATGGGAGCAGAAAACTCCATTCCCACCGTGCAGGAAATTCTGCAGATGCACTGATCAGAACAAAAAAAACTGAAATTATCCGGATACAACGAAAACGGAGCTGTACTGAGCAGCTCCGTTTTTTGTTTATTCACTTATTTCTGTTCATTGTCGCCGTTTGCGAGTTGTTCCACTTCGGCAGCTTTTTTCATTCGGATCTCCTGCAATTCGAGATACATTCTTTCGCGTGTTTTTGTGTCGATATTATAGAAGAACATCGGAATCGTACACAAAATGTCGGGAATCAGACGCGGTCCGTAAGCCATGATGAACAGACGGAATTTTGTTTTTTCGCTTTGTACGGCAAGTGCACCGGATTCAAATCCCGTCCACTTTTCGAGGATCCATGCGTTGATGAGGTTCAGCAGATACCCCTGCACCTTGCCCCAGTAGTTGGTAAGAAGCCCTGTGGTCGCTTCCACGCGGAAACCGTTTTTCCATTCACAGTAGTCCTGCACTTCGTAGCTGATTTCCGTGCCGACGATCTTTTTGGTTGCATAGAACACCATTTCGAGGCAGTTACCGAGCATGAACATCACACCCATGACACCGACCCTGGCATACAGCTTATACTTCATGCCGCCTGAAAGACCGACTAAGAAGAACGCACCTTCCGAAATAATGATCGATCCTCTTTGCAACAGCCACAGCGTTTTGGTTGAAAAGCGTTTTCTGAACTTCGGTGCCAGAATGTAGCTGTAATACGAAATCGGGCCGCCCGGGATACCCCAGACCGTGCCGAAGGAGTTCAGTCCGAGCACATTGCGGAAATACAGCGATTCGGCCGTACCGATCTGAATATTGTCGATTGCGCCCGAAAGCGTATGGATCAGCAAGGGCTTGTTTTTAAACACCGAAAGAATGCTCGACGAAGCCTTTGGCGGCTGAATGGATTGCGGCACACGTTCCTTGCTGATAAATGCCCAGATAAAGCTCGGAATGGTGGTAATTGCCCACACGGCCGTGTTCATAATGACATACACCTTGATCAGATCCATCTTGATGACCCCGTGATCCACAAGGTCAAAAATAACAGTTGCGATCTGACTCGGTATCTTGCCGTAAATATCCGCCAGAAACTCCGAGGCCGTGTTCAGACTCGTTCGTTCCTGTGGGTTGGGTGTAAACACAAGGTCAATGAAGCCTGCACCGCTGAACAGTGCACCGATGGTCTCCCCCAGATAGGCACTTGCCATATACATAATCAGCTTTTCATGCGCATTCATGCCGAACATAATTGCAATCAGCGGCATAAAGCAGTTGAACATTCCAAGCATTGTACTCGGGATGATGGTGCCGAACTGGAAGGGCTTGAACTTGCCCCAACGTGTTCGCATTCTGTCCACGATGACCGCCGACAGCGGATCGTTGAGCATATCAAACAAGGTAAGCCCTGCCCTTGCTTTTGCAAGTGCCAGAGGCTTGAGTCCGAAAATCTGATACAGATAAATATCCGATCCCATGGAAAAGTTCCCCAGACTCATACCTGACACGCTTCGTTTGACGGTATACACGATGCGTTCTGCGTTCGAGCAGTAAATACGGTCTAACTTCGCACCAAACGCAAGTTCTTCTTTTTCTTCAGCAACGGCAACATTCGTTTTGTTCTCTTCGCTCACAGAATTTCCTCCCCGGGTCCATAGTAAGCAATTGTGCTCCTTTTATAAATATAACCTATTTTGAGATTTAAGTCAAGAAAATTATATTCACATTGCACAAAGTAATACGCAAAACAATGCCAACTGCTTACAATTTTATCACACATTGCGTTTCAAAAGAGTTTTCACTTTCATGGTACACAAATTTCAGTTCGCCGTCATGCTTGTCAATGACCTTTTGAATGCTTTTTATGCCCCAACCGTGCTGTTTTCCGTTTTTCTTCGATTTCGGAATTCCTTTTTTATCAAAAACCGGTCTGTCTTTGCAGGAATTGATTATTTGCACAAACAAAAAATGATCATTGCTGTTTTGCACAGTCAGGCGTACAAAGGGATCAGCACATGACCTTGTGCCTTCAACGGCATTTTCAAGAAGATTGTCGAACAAAGCTGTCAGATCCGTTTCATTTACACTCCCCGTCGGAATGTTACCGATCTCCGCAGAAAAGCGGATGCCGTTCTGACGGCAAATGAGTGAATAGCGATTCAGAATAACATCCAGCAGCCGGTTGCCGCTGAAATGATTGGTTTGCTCCAGATTAAAATCATCACGGATAGAATCAATATAACGTACCACCGCATCATTATCGCTGTTTTTTGCAACTGCTTCCAGGCTGTACAGATGTCGTTTGATATCGTGAATAAGAATATTACGGTCTTCATATTGACTTGTAATAAACTCGTAATACGCAATGCGGGCTCGGTTGCGCTCGTTTTCCGTTTGCAAAAACAGCTTTTCGCTGTTGCTTCGCTGCACAAAATCATAGACCGCAAACACAACGATATTGGCAATCAGCAGCCCCACCGCGCTGACCGTCAAGCCGATTTTGTACGGTTCTTCAAATCCGCAATGCAGTTCGTAGTAAAACAGAAAATTGAGCACAAACACGGTCGCAAGCGGCAACAAGGTCAGGGCAAACAAAAATTTGTCCGTTTCCTGCAGGTGCTCTTTGCCTGCAAACACCTTAGCGCAAACGAAAACAAGCAAAAAGTAAATCAGCTTGCTCATACCGCCCTGAATCGCCCACACCAACATATTATCCTGCACCGGCGGCAGCTCCTCATGCAGAAAGACCGTAAAGAAAGACACCACAATCAATTCCGAAACGATCATAAACACCGTCAGCATCAAAGAGAAAAAGACCGCTGCTTTCTTTTTGATTTCGTAGCAGAAAAAAGAAATAAACAGCAAGCCCAACGCAAAAACGGCAAGGTTGAGATACTGTATATTGAAAAAATAAACCGCAAAGTTTACGGCAAACACAGCGACATAGGCAACGGGCACGCGATAATTGCGAAAGCTGCTTTCCTTTTTTCGGCTGCCGACATTTTCGAAAAACAAGAAACAGGCAATAATCTCCATCAGATAAAAGAAGAATGATGCAATAACAGTCATTTATGTACCCCCCCCCCGACCAAACATTTGTTCCTTTCAGGTAAGCATAAAAATCGTTCTTAAACTGCGTGTAATAGCGTCTGGAACAGAAAACGGTATATTTTCCCGATCGGTTTTGCAGGGTGATGCTTGTTTTATCGTAAGCGACCACATACCTGAGATTGACCATAAAACTCTTATGCACCTGCGAAAACAGATTGGCAGGCAGGGTATTTTTCCACCATTCCATGTTTTTCCGGGTAGGCAGCTCTCCCATGCGCGTCACGAGGGTTACATTGCGTTTATCAATATAAAGATACAGAATATCGGCAGAGCTGATCCTGTAGCAGCCGTCCTCATTGGTAAAAACAACCGGCTGGACGATCTGATAATACCGATTCACGGCCGCGCACAGACCGTTGCGGAACCGCTGTGGATCAATAGGCTTGGACAGATAGCGGTAAACACTGATTTCCATGGCCTCATCCAGATACTGCGGGTGGGCGGTAATAATCAGAATCAATGCGTTTTCGTTGCGTTCCAAAATATGTTTGGCGCAAGCAAGACCGCTCATGCCGGGCATCTGCATATCGATGCAGGCAATGTCAAACACAATGCCCGAACGGACCAGGCTTTCACCGTCGGCAAATTCAAAAATATCATACATCTGCTCTTTTTCGCGCATAAAATTTCTGACAAGCAAAACCATCTGCGACCGCATGGCCTTGTCATCATCCGCAATGGCAATGTTCAAAAAAATCGCTCCTTTCATATTTGTGTAAAATATTTACATTATATGTGTAAAAAAATTACACATAATATTGACAAAAACCATAGTATCAGCTATTATAATTATATAAGGAGGGCATCACGATGCTTACAAAAATGTATCTGACCAATTTTTTATCGTTTTCGGAACGAACGGCATTCGATTTCACAGCGACAAAGTCTTCTGTTTTAGGTGAAACAAATGTCTGCAATGACATGCTCAAGGGCGCCTTGTTTATCGGCCCGAATGCGTCCGGCAAATCAAATGCACTGAATGGCATTGCTTTTATTATTAAGCTGATAAAGGGCGATGGTGTGCGTTTTGAAAGCTATCGTTGCATGTTTGCAAAAAATGCGATCACTACCGTAGAATATGAATTTGCATTCAGCGGTAAAAAGGTCGAATATAAAATCGAATACAATATTCTGACAAAGAAGCTGTCGGAGGATCTGCTGATCGACAATATTACCGTGTTGAAAAGAAGCGGCAGCACCGGAGAACTGAGAATTGAAGACACCGTAACCGTTGACAATCAGTTGGACGGTGATACCTTATTCCTGCGCACGGCCTCCTTCAACACGGGACGCTTTCCGCAAGAACCCGTGCTTCGTGAGCTGATGGACTTCTTTTTCAACTCATACTGCATTGACGGCTACAACCAAGGAGCACCTTGGGGAAAAAGCATTACAAAATATGCAGAAGAAAACGGTGTTGAAAAAATCAATCAATATCTTGATGATTTCAATTATGATTTCTTTATAGAATACGGTTCACAAAGTGAAGGAGAAGGCTTGACGGTTACACTCGGTTCAAATAAAAAAAGTGTTTTCCTGAAACGAAAGAGCTTTCCGATTCCGAATACATTTTTCAACGAATCGCAAGGCAATCAGGTTTTTGCAGATATGCTGCCGAGCTTAATCGGTGTTATTGAAAATCCCGGAATGCTTGTTTTTGATGAATTCGGAAACAGTCTTCACAATAAGCTGGCTGAGAAAATAATCAGGTTCTTCATGAAGAATGCAAAGGATTCTCAGCTGTTCATAACTTCGCATCACACCAACCTGATCTCCAATTCCGTTTTCCGTCCGGATCAGATCAATCTGATCACCTTTAAGGATTCAAAAGGCAGTCAGGTGAACAAGCTCTCGAAATTCAAACCGAGAGAAGCACAGAATATGGAAAAAATGTACCTTGGCGGTATGTTTGAGGGTTTGCCTGTATATGAAGAGCTATAAGATTGACAAAGCCCGGAATATAGGAAATGTGATCTTTGTTGTTGAGGGCGGCAGAAAGGACGGCGGCACGGAGCTCAGATTGTTAAAGAAAATTTTTTCCGATATTCTGGAATATGAGGTGCGTGAATTGCGGCGCGGCTGCGAGGAATTTATCGGTTACGGCAGCAATCCCTATTCCCGCGTGTTTGCACTGAATCTGCCAAAAAATCAATTAACGCAACTGACAGATGATTCGTTGGATGCATTATTTCGCCGTCTGAAGCTTGAGTTTAATATCAAGCCCGAGGATTGCCCTGTTTTCTTTTTATATGATAGAGATTTTTTGAGTTATAAGCCGAATGAGCTGCGAGGCGGATATGTGAAGAAATACACCGATCCTTACGGTGACGAAAAAGGAAACCAGGGACAACTGTTACTCAGTTATCCCGCGGTTGAAAGCTATCTGCTGTCCTGCATTCAGGACGATGTACATCTGCAATCGTATTTTTTAGGGCGGGATATCAAGCCGGAGCTTGCAAAGCTTGATTTCAATGCAGAGCATGTGAATACACAAGAGCACCTGCTTCATGCAGTTACGGAAATGGATAAGGGACTGCATTCATTCGGTCTTGATACATACGATCCGGATCATCTTGCACCCGTATTATTGGGTGCTTATGATGCACAGCAAAACAAATACAAAACAGACGGAGCCTTTTCTTTGCTGTCACTGATCTCCATGGCATTGCTTGAATTAGGCATTATAACGGAATGCGACGAAAACTGAATATATTTACCTGCATCGATCGATCTGAGACACTGTCCCGGATCGGTCGTTTTTTATTGTTTTTTCCAAGACTCTGTTTTACATACCTACCCAATATAATCATACCACACGCGATCGTTTTTTTCAATTATGCGCCTTGGCGCGTTTTGCAAATTCCGATACCGCTTTTGCATTTTTTGACAAACGAATGTTATTTTGTGCTAAAATGCATTGTATACAGTCAACAGAAAGGGGATGATCGCTCAAAGCGTATGGAGATCTCATTTTTAAAAGGGCAAGAGAAACACAGTAAAACGAAAAGGAAAAAGGAACAGTACACACAAAAAATTCATTTGAGAAAGGACTTTTTTATGAAAACAAAGAAATTACTATCCGTTGTTCTGATCGCGCTCATGCTTCTTTCCTGCATTCCGATCTTTGCAAGTGCGGCAACACAAATAGCATTGAAAGCAACACATGTTACAGAGTGGCCTACTGCTGAAGGAGAAATTTATTATGGCGAACCATTAAGTAAAATTAATCTTGTCGGTGGTAAGGTTGTTTATGAAGGTGTTGAAGTACCCGGCCACTTTGAACATATTGATCCTACTGCAACTGCAGAAGAAGCTATGGAAGGCT
>JAFSEF010000079.1 GCA_017435865.1 Clostridia bacterium | reverse complement strand
CGAAGATTTTTTACAGTGAGGATTTTTGACGAGACGAGGCACAAAACGCAGAAAATCCTTTGTGGATTTTCGAGGATTTTAACGAAGTATCGGCGGAAATCTGCCTGTAAAAAACGGGTTCGGATTATATCCGTCACCCTAAGCAGAAAAGAAAGGATGTGCCGCAATGGATACGCAAAAGGTATATGATCTGTTGACAACCGTTCCGAAGGGGAAGGTCATCACCTATGGCGGACTTGCACAACTGCTCGGTAACAAAAAACTTGCCCGTGCGGTCGGCAATGCATTGCACAAGAATCCCGATGCAGACAAATATCCCTGCTACAAAGCGGTGAATGCAAAAGGGGAGCTCAGTCATGCCTATGCGTTCGGTGGCATCGAAGAACAAACACGACGTCTGGAAGCAGACGGCATTGCGGTGGTGAACGGAAAGGTGGATCTGCAGCAATACGGATTTGCTCCGATAACCGCACAAGAGAAAAAATGATGCCTCTGTTACACCTTTGCAATGCACGGTCTGCTTGCAAAATCATACGGTGTATGATAAAATAAAAAAATATTTTTAATAAAGTACCGGAGGTGGTACGGTATGTATAATTTTTTTGTTGAAGCTTCTGCCCGTACGGAAAACACATTCACGATCAGCGGCAAGGATTACAATCACATCTGTAATGTTCTGCGTATGCAGATCGGTGAAACATTTCTTGTAAGCTGTGAGGGCAGCAGCCATCTGTGCAGATTGTCGCAGATCGACAAAGACGAGATTGTGGCAGAAATTACAGAGGAAAATTACCGCAATACGGAGCTTCCTGTCCGTTTTTGTCTGTTGCAGGGCTTGCCCAAGTCCGACAAGCTTGAACTTATCATTCAGAAAACCGTGGAACTCGGTGTATCAGAGATTATTCCTGTTGAAATGAGCCGCAGTGTTGTGAAACTGGATGAAAAAAAGAAGAAATCACGTAAAGAACGCTGGCAGTCCATTGCAGAAAGTGCCGCAAAGCAGAGCAAACGCAATGTGATTCCGACCGTAACGGATGTGCTGACATACAAACAGGCCATGCAGAAAGCAGCTGAAATGGATCTGTTCCTTGTACCGTATGAAAACGAACGCGGTATGCTTGCGACCCGTGAAGCACTTGAACAGATCAGACCCGGCATGACCGTCGGTATTCTCATCGGTCCCGAAGGCGGATTCGATAACAGGGAAGTCGAGCTTGCCCGTGCGGCAGGCGGTGTGATTATTTCTTTGGGAGAACGCATTCTGCGTGCCGAAACGGCTGCCATCACCGCAGTTGCCATGGGTATGCTGCACGTGGAAATGAATGCGGACGGTAAAGAGTCATGAAAGAATTACCGCTTGCTTTTACAACAAGAATGAAACGGTTGTTGGGGGAAGAAGAATATCGTCTTTATGAGGATTCTTTCAACGAAAATGCAGTGCGTGCATTCCGTGTGAATACGCAAAAGATATCGGTTGACCGCTTTGCTGCCATTGCACCGTTTGCAACCGAACGCATTCCCTATACACAAACCGGTTTTTATCTTGATTTTGACAAAATCGGCAATCACCCCTTTCACCATGCAGGCATGATCTATGTGCAGGACCCCGGAGCCATGGCACCGGCGGAATGCGTGGAAGTGCAACCTGATTGGTGCATTCTTGATATGTGCGCCGCACCCGGCGGCAAAAGCAGTCAGCTGCGTAATAAACTCGGGGAAAACGGTGTGCTGATTTCCAATGAAATCATTCGTTCCCGTTGCAAAATCCTCACGGGCAATATGGAACGGCTCGGTTTTTGCAACACCGCAACCACCTGTCTGGATCCTGCCCGTATTGCACAGCTTTTCCCCGAAACCTTTGATATGGTTATGGTGGATGCACCCTGTTCCGGGGAGGGAATGTTCCGTAAGGATGATATTGCAATCACCGAGTGGAGCGAAGACAACGTACGGCACTGTGCCGAACGGCAGCAGATGATTCTGGACAATGCTGTTCTTGCCCTGAAACCGGGCGGATACATTGTGTATTCCACCTGTACGTTTTCGTTGGAAGAAAATGAAATGATGGTTGATGCCTTTCTGCAGCAATATCCTCATTTTGAGCTGCTGCCTGTGCGTGACGTTGTCAGACAACATACCGCAGACGGTATCCGTTTTGAGGGTTGTCGATGCAAAAACATCAGCCATGCACGTAGGTTTTATCCGCACCGAAGCCGTGGTGAAGGACAGTTCATGGCGGTGCTGCATGACACGCGTGAGAGTGTGTCTTATGCAATGCAGGCAAAAAGGCCAACAGCAAAACCCGACCGCGTTGTCATGGATTTTCTGAACGAAACACTTGCCTTTTTTGATCCGCAGCAGGTGTCTGTTTACAACGGTAACCCCGTGTATGCTGCACCTGTATTTGTGCCCGAAAAGGCTGCATTTTCCTGTGGAGTCACCATCGGGGAGGTTCGCAAAAATTATATCCAGCCGCATCACCAGTTTTTTATGGCATTGGGAAAACAGTTCAAGCGGCAGATTGACCTTGCTCCCGACAGCGAAGAACTTGAAAAATATCTGCACGGTGAAGAAATTGCAGTGGATTGCGAAAACGGCTGGGCGGTTGTCACCACCTGCGGCTGTACCGTCGGCGGTGCAAAAGTGACCAACGGCAGAGCCAAAAATCATTATCCGAAAGGTTTGCGGAAACTGAAAATATAACACTGCAACAACTGCAGGTCTGTATGACTTGCGGTTGTTTTTTGATTGCATAAAAAATGAGCATTCACAAGAAAATCTCTTATGAATGCTCAATATGGTCGGAGTGGAGGGACTCGACTCGCGCACTACGGTGCTTGGTCGCTCGCGGTCGAAACAGTCCCCCGGACTGTTTCTCTGTACCGCTCGTGCTTCAAGTCCTCACCTGGTTTTACGAAAAAAAAGAAAACAGATACAATTGTACCTGTCCTCTTGTTGTGGTCGGAGTGGAGGGACTTGAACCCCCGGCATCCTGCTCCCAAAGCAGGCGCGCTACCAACTGCGCTACACCCCGAAGAATATAAAATTGTATTATGCCTTTGTGACTTGCAGAATGCCTCCCCGGCATCCTTGCTTTGTTTCGAAGCGGAATGATCGAACGGATAAATATTATATACAATTTTCCGTCAATTGTCAACTGTCCGCGGGATGTTTTTTTGCAAGATGAAATTTGGTCATTGTGCACAAATATCGAGAAATAATTTTTACTCCCGGCAGCATTTTATATGATTGAAATATTGGAAATATTTTATATAATTAAAATGTAGGACCATAGGTTTCTATAAACATTTATTTTACGTATGTAAAAAAAACAGGAGGATTTTCTTATGAGTGAAAAACTGCGTATCGGTATCATCGGCTGCGGCGGCATCGCCAACGGCAAACATATGCCCTCCCTTGCAAAGTTCAGTGAAAAATGCGAAATGGTTGCATTCTGCGACATCGATGAAGCAAAAGCAAAGGCTGCTGCCGAAAAATACGGCACAGAGGATGCAAAGGTTTTCTACGGCAGCGAAACCGCTTACAAAGAACTGCTTGAAGACAAGACCATTGACATCGTTCATGTCTGTACTCCCAACCGTTCTCACTCTTTTATTACCATAGATGCCCTTGAATCCGGCAAGCACGTCATGTGTGAAAAGCCCATGGCAAAGACCTATGCGGAAGCAGTCGCCATGTGCGAAGCTGCAAAACGCACCGGCAAGAAGCTTGCCATCGGCTATCAGAACCGTCAGACTCCCGAAAACATCTATGCAAGAAGCGTCATCGAAAGCGGTGTGCTCGGTGAAATCTACTACGGTAAGGCACTTGCCATCCGTCGCAGAGCGGTTCCCACCTGGGGCGTATTCCTCAATGAATATGAACAGGGCGGCGGTCCGCTGATCGACATCGGCACCCATGCACTCGACCTGACACTGTGGATGATGAACAACTACGAACCCAAGATGGTCGTCGGTAACACCTTTGCAAAGCTGCGTGATCAGACCAACACCGGCAACGCATGGGGTGACTGGGATCCCGAAAAGTTCACGGTTGAAGATTCCGCATTCGGCTACATCGTCATGAAGAACGGAGCAGTTGTTGTTCTTGAATCCAGCTGGGCACTCAACATCTCCCATCCCATCGAAGCTTCCTATATGCTTTGCGGTGTCAACGGCGGCATCGATACGGTCGGCGAAGTCAAGCTCAATTATGTAAAACACGGCAGACAGACCATCGAAAAGCCCAACCTTGATGCAGGCGGCGTTGCATTCTATGAAGGCAATTCGAGCTCCGATGCATCCGTGGTTGATATGGGTCGTTGGCTCAAAGCCATCGAAACCGACACCGATCCTTGTGTCCTTCCCGAACAGGCTGCTACCGTTACACGCATTCTCGAAGCCATTTACACATCCGCAAAGACCGGTCAGCCCGTCTATTTTGACTGATAACGGAGGAACATACCATGAAACTTGCCGTACAGCTTTATTCCGTACGCGATCATATCAAATGCGGTGATGATCTTCTGAATATTCTCCCAAAAATCAAGGAACTTGGTTTTGACGGTGTTGAATTTGCAGGCTACCACGGTGTGGAGGCTGACGTTCTCAAGGCAAAACTTGACGAATGCGGACTTGTTGCCGTCGGTACGCACATGGGGTTACAGGATTATCTGCCTGTCAACATTAAGAAAACTGCCGAATATGTCAAAACACTCGGTTTGATGTATGCCGGTGTCGGCGGAGCACCGCACGGCACTTGTGCAGAATCCACCAAAACCGCCAAGATTCTCGGCAAGGCCGCCGAAAAGCTCGGCATCCCGACCTATTACCACAACCATACTGAGGAATTCAAGGTCTTCCGCAACGGTAAGACCGCTATGCAGGTCATGGCAGAATACTGCAAGCTGGAGCTCGACACCTATTGGAGCTTCTGTGCAGGCGTTGACAACTATGACTACATCACCAAGAACAAAGAAGACATCATTCTTCTGCATATCAAGGACGGCATCGACCGCAAGCCGATGGCACTCGGTGAAGGCAACAACGACCTTGCAGCCGTTGTCAAAGGTGCAAAGGATGCAGGCATTGAATGGCTCGTGCTTGAAAATGACGATCCCGTACCGGACGGACTTTCCGATATCGGCAGAAGCATGAAGTGGCTCAAAGCCAATGTATAAGGAGTAAAACAACATGAAATTAGGTGTATTCACAACTCTTCTGAGCAACCTTCCGTTGGAAGAAGCTCTCAAATATTTCACATCCCTCGGCATTGAAATGGTCGAAATCGGCTGCGGCGGATATCCCGGCAATGCACACGCAAATCCCGATATCCTGCTCAATGACGACAAGGCACTTGAGGAATTCAAGGCTCTCATCAAAAAATACAACGTTGAGATCAGTGCACTGTCCTGTCATGCAAACCCCGTGCATCCCAACAAGGAAATTGCCGCAAAGTTTGACAAGGTCATCAAGGACACCATCCTGCTTGCAGAAAAGCTGGACATTCACCAGATCAATACCTTCTCGGGTTGTCCCGGTGACTGCGAAACCGCAAAATATCCCAACTGGGTCACCTGCCCCTGGCCGAATGACTTCTCGGAAGTGCTTGAATGGCAGTGGAACGAAGTGCTCATTCCTTATTGGAAAGATACAGTCGCTTTCGCAAAGGCACACGGTGTGGACAAAATTGCTCTCGAACTGCATCCCGGTTTCTGTGTTTATAACACCCAGTCGCTGCTGCGTCTGCGTGAAGCCGTCGGTCCCGAAATCGGTGCCAACTTCGATCCGTCGCACCTTATCTGGCAGGGTATGGATCCCGTTGTGGTCATCCGTACTCTCAAGGATGCCATTTTCCACGTCCATGCAAAGGACACGAGAGTGGACAAATACAACACCGCACGCACAGGTGTGCTTGACATGACTCCCTATGCTGATGTTATGAACCGTGCATGGAGCTTCCGTTCGGTCGGTTACGGCAACGATGAGCTGTATTGGAAGGACATCGTCAGCAACCTGCGTCTTGTCGGCTACGATCACGTTCTGTCGATCGAGCATGAAGATTCCCTCATGAGCCAGAACGAAGGTCTGTCCAAGGCTGTCGGCACACTGAAAAACGTGCTGATCACCGAAGACGCTGCTGCTATGTGGTGGGTATAAGTGTTGCCTTGCAACACAATGATATTTGCCTGCGGCAAATGATGAATGATATATTTGCCGTGCAAATATGATATAGCTGTCGCTATTAAAATCAGGGGAATTTTGAGGATGAACCGCAAGGATAAAATCAAAATTCCCCCTTTTTTTACAATGCCAACGCAGTTCCGAAATATTTTCCGCAAGGAAAATATCTCATATTTTGTGACACACAAAATATATCATTGCGAAAGCAATATCATATTGGCGAAAGCCAATATACCATTCATTTCGGAGGTATCATGAAACTCATCAACGGTAAAGAAATATCCGCAGCGGTCAAGGAAAGAGCCGCTGCAGAGGTTGCAACATTAAAAGAAAAAGGCATTGAAGTCTGCCTTGCAGTTATTTTAGTCGGTGACGACCCTGCATCGCAGGTGTATGTCGGCAACAAGAAAAAGGCCTGCGAGGCGTGCGGTATGCGTTCATTGGAATACCGTCTTCCTGCCGACACAAAGCAGGAAGAACTCATGCAGCTCATTGATACGCTGAATGCAGACAAATCTGTCAACGGTATTCTGTGTCAGCTGCCGCTGCCGAAGCATCTTGATGAAGATGCGGTAACAAGTGCCATCCTGCCCGAAAAGGATGTGGACGGCTTCCATCCCGTCAATGCAGGTCTGCTGTTGTCGGGCAAAGAGAGTTTTCTGCCCTGTACCCCTGCAGGCATTATGGAGATGCTCAAATACGAAAACATCGACTGCAAGGGCAAGAACTGCGTTGTCATCGGCAGAAGCAACATCGTCGGCAAACCTGCAGCTTTGCTGATGCTTGCTGCGGATGCCACGGTCACGGTGTGTCATTCAAGAACCGCGAACCTCAATGAGGTTGTAAAACAAGCGGATATCATCATTGCGGCTGTCGGCAGACCCAATTTTGTCACAGCCGACATGGTCAAAGACGGTGCTGTGGTCATTGACGTCGGCATCAATCGCCTTGAAAACGGGAAACTCTGCGGTGACGTGGATTTTGCAGCGGTCAGCGAAAAGGCAAGTGCTATCACCCCCGTTCCCGGCGGTGTCGGCCCGATGACCATTGCCATGCTCATGCAAAACACGGTCATCGCCGCAAAAAAACAGAACGGAATCGTATAATCAGATTCAGGCATAACAAAAAAAACGCAATGCAGCATCATCGTTGCATTGCGTTTATATTTGCGTTAATTATTCAATAATAAATTTTTTAATTTTCGCTTTTTTCTTGATGTTAACCGTCAGCGTGTGTGATTTACCTGCAAAATCAATCATTCCAGATTCAACAAGACCATTAGCAGGTTTTGCAGATATTTTATCATAAGCCATGCCGATCATAGCAGCAGAAAGCGCACTGCCGCCTAAATTCATTGCAGCATTTTTGCCAACCTCATTTGCTCGTGCAGTTGTTTTAAGGAGTTTGGCATATTTTTTCTTCAACGGATGTCCGTCAGGCAAATTATTAACCGCATATGCACCAAAAGCAGTCGGGCACATAACGGTAATTTCATGCTGCTCATTGCTCAGTTCAAATGTTTTTCCGTTTTCTTTTGTGCTGACTTCATGCACCTCACCATCTACAATGACATAGAAAACATTTTTACTGAACGGATTGTGCAAATAATAGCTGATATCTTTTTTTATACTGATTTCTAATTTTCCCATACTTTTTTTCTCCTTGTGAAGCATTTACGGCATTCTGTAATAAGGACAGAATGACCCACCGTCAGGCTTTGTGGAGTAATCGTGATACAGGCACCAGGGTATGCCGCCCTTTTTGCAAAAATACATACACGTAAGACAAGCTTTCATAATAAAACTCCTTTCTTTATTGTCGGCATAATGCAATGAATATGCTCGATATAATGAGCATACACTATTTGTAGACAATTGTCAATACATTTGGCATATTTTATAATTTGGTTATAAAATATTTGGAATGGTGTTATATGATTAGTTTTGCTCCTTTTTATGAAACTTTAAAGAAAAAAAATATATCAACCTACCGTTTGATCAATCAATACGGTATCAGCAGAAGCCTGCTTGACCGCATCAAGCATAACAAACCGATGACTACCTCAACATTGAACGATCTGTGCAACATCCTTGACTGCGAAATAACAGACATTGTAGAATTCATTAAAGATTAAGCACTGTAATTGGATATTTATTTGCATGATATCATACTCTATATATTGACAATTGTCAACATATAGAGTATATTTGTTTTATCAATATAATATGAGGTGCTGTCTATGCTGTATACAAACGATATTCTCTTTTTAGGAGATGACTTATCAAACACCGCTGAAATCAAAAATGAGGTCAACCGGGCGCAAGCATTTATCCAACTGGACAAGTGGGACAGAGCAGAAGAAATATTTTCCGAGTTGGCTGATAAGCATCCGGAATCCCCTTGCGGTTGGTTTGGACTTGCGAGAGTTCTTTCGCTTGATTTTACAAAAGTTGACCTGTTGGAAAAAAGAGCAACCATCAAACAATTTGAGCAGATCAAGCAATACATTCAATATTGCGAAAAAACTGCTGATGATTTCAGAAAAGATGAGTACACAAAGCTTTTTACTGCTTATTCGTATCTCAATGAAAAATGCTTTGCAGAAATATGCAGAAACAAATTTGTTTATGTAATTGAAGCATTGGAGGAAGCCGAAAAGGTATCCGCAGCAGGCTGTCCGCAAAACAAATCAATCGAGCAGTATGTCATTGAATCATTGGGCATCCTTCTGCATGATCTGGTGCATGATAAAACTGTTGAATTTTACAATTACGATTATCACAGAATGGTTGATATCGGTAAAAGATTTCCGAGTGTTGCACTGGTTGTAATCCACAGAAGCATCATAGAAGAATTTTTACAAACATACCACTATCGTCACAAGAAAAAGGATCCGAACTACACTCTAACTTATGCTATCACGGATTATGATCCCAATATATTCAAAAATGCTGAATTTGACACCTATGCAGCAGATATGCTTCGTGTTTTTCCGCGCTTCTTGAAAGCATTACGAATAAAAATCGGCGATGTTCAAACTGTTGTGCCACAGGAATACTACAAGCTCATTGCAATGCAATATAAAAATGAGCCAAAAGTAAAAGTTGTCAGCAAAGGCAACAAAAAGAAAAAAAATCATCTTCCGATCGTGCTGTTCTTGCTCTTAATTTTGCTTGCTTTGGGATTTACTTTTTTCACAGAGCCGTCCTTTGTTGAATCAGCAAGCAAGGCCATACCGGTCGCAACCCCGATATTTCAACTATTGGGAACCATTTTTACAACAGTACAAGATTTTATTCATGAGCTTTTGAGAAAGATTATCTGATTGAATTTATAACCCACTCACCATTGCACAGCTGTTGCCATGCTCATGCAGAATACCGTACTTGCTGCCAAAAAGCAGAACGGTGTTGTATAAGTAAATCTTTCAGACAGGGTTTGCAGCTGCTGCAGACCCTGTTTTTTGTATTTCTGCTCACCGAAGTGCTCGTTTATTAACAAGAACGCTATTGAAAAATACTGCTTTTCAGTGTATACTGTTTCAATGAACGGGGGACAGAAAATGAAAAAAACGCATAAAATAATTTGTTTATTGCTGTTGCTTGCAATGTCGGCAGTTGCTTGTTGCGTGCCTGCTTCGGCACTTGCATTCGGTGATGTTGACGGTGACGGACGGCTTCTGGCTGCGGATGCACGCATGGTTCTGCGTGCAAGCGTGAATCTTGTAACATTGAGCGAAGAACAGAAAAAAGCTGCCGATACGGATTGTGACAAGGCAATCACCGCTGCGGATGCAAGGAATATATTGCGGCTGTGTGTCGGTCTCGGCAATACGGACGATTCGTGCATGAACGGTATGGACGGTGCAACTCTTGTCGGCATTTCCCAAAAAGGGTACCGCATTTATGTCAAAAACGGTATGACCTATGTTGACGGTCTTCTGATTGCCAACAAAACCTATGCACTTCCGTCCTCTTACAATCCGGGTGCTTTGCTGAATGAGTGTTATGACGCATTTGACAAAATGCAGACGGATGCGTGGTACGGGGCAGGATTGTATTTGTATGAAATATCCGGTTTTCGTTCTTACGAAACACAGCAGAATCTTTATGACCGTTATGTGGCGACAGACGGAAAAGCCGAAGCCGATACCTATTCGGCACGTCCCGGACATTCGGAACACCAGACGGGACTGGCATTGGATGTCAATTCGTTGTATGAAAGCTTTGCTGACACCGCAGAGGGTAGGTGGCTTGCTGCGAATGCACACAAGTACGGATTCATTATCCGCTATCCCAAGGGCAAAACCGATCAGACCGGCTATATTTATGAGCCGTGGCACATCCGTTATGTCGGTGTGGAAAAGGCAACCAAAATATTCAACAGCGGCCTGTGTCTGGAAGAGTATTACGGACTTACGTCGGTGTATGCCGATTGATTGATCAAAAAAAGTGCTTTCACCAAAAAAGTGAGAGCACTTTTTTGCTTTACTGATGTTGTATTTTTAGTTTTGAGGCAGAATAATTTCTCCGTGTTCTTCTTCATGGCGGATCAGGTACAAAATCTGCCCGTTTGCAGACTGATTATGTAAAAATAATAGTTTGTACTTTTTGGGGTTATATACCTTCTTGTAGTGACATTGTATTGACAATAGTTCGTTTTTTGGGTATAATAAAACCGGAATGAATCGGAGATGATGAAATGGCAGAATATCTTTCAGTTGCAAATGCACCCAAAAATGCAACCTTTCAGATGCGGATTAATCCTGAAATCAAGGAACGAGTCGAAAAAATTTATGCACGTTGCGGAATGACACTGACAGATGCCATCAATGTGTTTATTCAGCAATCGCTGAATGTGGAAGGCCTTCCGCTGATTGTCACGCAGAACAGCAAAGAAGCCATGCGGGAACAGGCGGTAGCAATTCTTATGCAAGAACTGAAAAAAGGGGAAGACTCGGCACTTGACGGCGGTTGGCTTGATGAATCGGAAATTCTTGCAGAGTTCGGATTTGCAGAATGAGAATTGTATATTCACCGCAGGCTCGTGTAGATTTGCAGGAAGTACGGCAATATATTGCAGAGAATCTGCAAAATCCGCAAGCTGCACAAAAACTGACGGACCGTATTGTCCGAAGTGCACATCTGCTTGCACAGCAGCCTAATCTTGGTATCGGATTGCGTGAAAAAGTCAACAGGGATACAGATTACAGATGTCTTATCTGCGGTAATTACGGAGTTTTTTATTTGCCGTTTGAAGACGAGGAAATCAGAATTGTCAGAATTCTTGATTTGCGGACAGACTATATGTGTATTCTTTTTGCAGAATGAAAGTGCTTTCACAAAAAAAGTGAGAGCACTTTTGTTTTTTCACAAACTGTTGTAAAGGGAGTCGGATTCTGCATTTTTTGTGATTTTCTTTTCTGTCTCGGTGCGGTATAATGAATACAACAAGAGAGACGTCAAAATGGCTCAGGCGGTTTGCTTACGATTGCATATCATGCAATCATACGCATTTTCTTCTTGCATTATTAAAATAATAAGTGTATAATTATATACTGGTGGTATATATGAAAAAGAAAGAGATTGCAAAAAAAGCAGAACAGGTGCTTGCTGCATTGTATCCCGATGCGTTGTGCTCATTGGAAGCGGAAAATGCGTTTCATCTTCTGGTAGCCGTGCGGCTTTCAGCACAGTGCACAGATGCACGTGTGAACCTTGTCACTCCGGCCTTGTTTGCAAAATACCCGACCGTGGAAGCGTTTGCAAATGCAGATATCAGGGATGTTGAGGAGATTGTTCATTCCTGCGGATTCTATCGGCAGAAAGCTTCGGATATTGTCCGCAGTGCACAGATCATTCTGCAGGAACACGGCGGCAAGGTGCCCGACACCATGGAGGCACTGACTGCATTGCCGGGGGTCGGCAGAAAGACCGCCAACCTCATTCTCGGGGATGTCTACGGGCAGCCGTCTTATGTGTGTGATACGCACATGATCCGCATTGCCAACCGTCTCGGACTGGTTGCGACCAAAGATCCCTACAAAGTGGAGTTGGCTCTGCGAGAGCTGCTCACACCCGAAACCAGCGGTGACACCTGTCACAGAGTCGTGTTGTTCGGCAGGGATGTGTGTGATGCACGCAAACCGAAATGCAATGCCTGTCCCATGGCAGACTTCTGTATGGGAAAAACGGAATAATCTGCTTTTTTTAAGTTAAATTCATCTTTCGGGGTAAAATAGATACATAAGCTTTTTGCAGCTTACAGAAAGGACAAAGAGAAATGTCTATACTTACAAAAATTTTCGGCGACTATTCCGCCAAGGAAATCAAAAAAGTCAGAAAAACACAGGAAAAAGTGCTCTCTTATGAAGAAGCCTATTCAAAACTCAGTGAAGAAGAACTCAAGGGCAAAACTGCCGAGTTCAAGTCCCGTCTTGCCAATGGTGAAACCATGGACGATATTCTTCCCGAAGCATTTGCCGTCTGCCGTGAAGCAGCATGGCGTGTGCTGAATATGAAGCACTATCCCGTACAGGTGCTGTGCGGTATCATCCTGTATCAGGGCAGAATTGCCGAAATGAAAACAGGTGAAGGTAAGACCCTTGTGGCAACCCTGCCTGCTTACCTGTGTGCACTCGAAGGAAAAGGTGTACACATTGTTACCGTCAACGATTATCTTGCCCGCCGTGACTCGGAATGGATGGGTAAAGTATACCGTTATCTCGGTCTGACGGTCGGTCTGATTGTACATGACCTTGACAACGAACAGAGAAAAGCAGCTTATGCTGCCGACATCACCTACGGCACAAACAATGAAATGGGCTTTGACTATCTGCGTGACAACATGGTGCTGTACTCTGAACAGCGTGTGCAGAGAGGTCATCATTTTGCCATCGTGGACGAAGTGGACTCCATCCTCATCGACGAAGCCAGAACCCCCCTTATCATTTCCGGCAGAGGCGACAAGTCCTCCGATCTTTACAAGCTTGCCGATGATTTTGCACGCAGACTGAAAGTGCAGCGTATTACCGAAGTGGATTCCAAGGTCGATGTCGAAGATATTATGGACGAAGACTGCGATTACATTGTTGACGAAAAAGCCAAGAGTGCACAGCTCACCAAAAACGGTATCCGCAAGGCAGAAGAGCATTTCGGTGTCGAAAACCTGATGGATGCGGAGAATCTTTCCCTGCAGCATCACATCAACCAGGCAATCAAGGCACGCGGTATCATGAAAAACGACGTTGACTACGTTGTTGAAAACGGTGAAGTTGTCATTGTTGACGAATTTACGGGCCGTAAAATGCCCGGCAGACGTTTCAATGAAGGTCTGCACCAGGCAATCGAAGCCAAAGAAGGGGTCAATGTCCGTCAGGAAAGCAAGACCCTTGCCACCATTACATTCCAGAACTATTTCCGTCTTTACAGCAAGCTGTCCGGTATGACCGGTACGGCTCTGACCGAAAAGGAAGAATTTGAAGAGATTTATTCTCTTGACGTTGTTGAAATTCCTACCAACCGTCCGCTTGCCCGTAAGGACTGGGACGATGTGATGTATCGCACCGAACAGGCAAAATTTGCAGCCATCATCGAACAGATCAAAATCTGTCACGAAAAAGGACAGCCCGTTCTTGTCGGTACGGTCAGCATCGAAAAGAGTGAACTCTTCAGCAAGGCACTCAAACGCACAGGCATCAAGCACGAAGTCCTCAATGCCAAGCAGCATGAACGCGAAGCCGAAATCGTTGCCCAGGCAGGCAGACTCGGTGCCGTTACCATTGCCACCAACATGGCAGGCCGTGGTACGGACATCATTCTCGGCGGTAATGCCGAGTACATGGCAAAGGCTGAAATGCGTCGCATGGAATACCCCGAAGAACTCATTTCCGAGGCTACGGGTTTTGCCGAAACCGACAATACCGATATTCTTGAAGCACGTGCCATGTTCAAAAAACTCGAACAGAAATACAAGGATCAGCTTGCTCCCGAAGCAGAAGCGGTCCGCAAAGCAGGCGGTCTTTATATCATCGGTTCCGTCCGTCATGAAGCTCGCCGTATCGACAACCAGCTGCGTGGCCGTGCAGGCCGTCAGGGTGACCCCGGTGAAAGCCGTTTCTACCTGTCTGCAGAAGATGATCTGCTGCGTATTTTTGCAGGTGACCGTATTCAGCGTACCATGGACATGGTCAAGGCAGACGACAGCATGGCAATCGAAGCAAAGCTCTTCTCCAAGACCGTTGAGGGTGCACAGAAAAAGGTTGAAGGCAACCACTTTGCAGCCCGCCGTAACGTGCTGCAGTATGACGATGTCATGAACAAGCAGCGTGAACTCATTTACAAGCAGAGAAATCAGGTGCTTGACGGTGAAGACATTGATGCAACCATCCGTAAGATGATCACCGAAAGCATTGCAGATGCGGTTGCTTTCTATTGCCGTCCCGAAAATTCTCCCGAAGAATGGAACCTGACAGGTCTGCAGATGAAATATGCATGGCTCATCGGGGAAGATACACTGCCCGAACAGCACTCCATTTCCGTTTATACGGACTGGATGACCGAAAAGGCACTTGCACGTCTTGATGAAATGGATGCAGCCTACGGTCACGAACTTGTCATGCGTCTTGAGCACAAGATTCTCATTTCCAATGTCGATATGCGTTGGATGGATCATATTGATGCCATGGATCAGCTGCGTCGCAGCATCGGTATGCAGGGATATGCACACCGCGATCCTGTTGTGCAGTTCCGTATGGAAAGCTATGATATGTTTGACGAAATGACCACGGGCATCCGTGAGGGAACAGTACAGATGCTGCTGACTGCACAGATCCGTTCCGAAGAAGATGTCAAGCGTAAACAGACCGTCAAAATCACCGGCACTTCCGGTGGTGATGACAGTGATAAAAAACGTCCCGTCCGTGCAGATGAAAAGATCGGCAGAAACAAACCCTGCCCCTGCGGATCGGGTAAGAAATACAAATTCTGCTGCGGAAGATAAGCTATCTTTTTCGTCAGTTTCCGAAATGGAGGAACACAAGTGAACGGTTATACCGTTGCAGAAATGAATCAGCCGATAAGACCTTTGCGTCCCTATGCAAAGGAACAGAAGCGACTTTTTGTTGTTGCTTTGCTCATCGGTGTCGGGATGCTGTTGCAGATTTGCGGCAGCAGCCTGTTGTCCACTTTGCTTTCTTATAATACAGACATTTATAATCGCTATATCAATGACGAGCTGTTCGGGCTTGTCATTGATATGGTCTATACTTCTTTTTGTGTATTTCTGCCTTTTGTGCTTGTCTTTTTTGTGATGCACAAGAAAGGGATTCTCAAAAGTCTTCCGTTGGGGTCGGTGTATGATCCCGTCAATACATCCCTGCTGCTGTTCGGCGGACTGGGACTTTGTTATGTTGTAAACAGCATTGTTTCTTATCTGTATATCATCATGTCGAGTTTCGGACTCGATTTTTATTCCATGCAGCAGGAAACGGAGCTTATTACGCTTACACCTTCCATTCTTTTATTGCAGGTGCTGCGATCTGCGGTACTGCCTGCCTTGTTCGAAGAATTTGCTTACCGTGGTGTTGTCATGCAGTCTCTTCGCCGTTACGGTGACTGGTTTGCCATTCTTGTCAGTGCCTTTTTGTTCGGCATGATCCACGGCAATATGCTGCAGGTGCCGTTTGCATTCCTTGTGGGAATCATTCTCGGTTATTGTACGATTGTGACGGGTTCCATGTGGTGCAGCATCGGTATTCATTTTCTGAATAACTTTTTTGCCCTGCTGCAATCGGTTGTGCAGTCTGCTGCAGGTGAAACTGCCGCAACGATATACCTGACGGTGATTATGAACGTTTCCATGATTGTCGGTGCGATTTGTCTGATTGTGTATGTCAGCCGCAACCGTGCATTCTTCCGTCTGCGTCCGTCAAAATTCCGTTTTATGATGCACAAGACCTCTCTTGTGTTGTGTGCACCGCCTGTTTTTATCTCGTTGGGATATTATGTATATGCCATTCTGATGGATATTGTCGGCTTTTATGAGTGGTTTTCCGAATCGGTCGGCAATCTGTTTTATTATTTTTCAAGCGGGACTATGTACTGATGAAAAAGTTTTTTTCAGTTTTTCGTAAAATGAGTTGTTCACGGTTGATTGCAGGCGGTTATCTTGCAATCATATCGCTGGGAACACTTTTGCTGTGTACGCCGATGGCAAGTGCAACGGGGGAAGCAAATGATCCTCTGACCGCATTGTTCACGGCTGTTTCCGCCACCTGTGTGACGGGTCTTGTTACTGTGGATACGGCAACGGGATGGTCTTTGTTCGGACAGAGTGTGATCCTGTGCCTGATTCAGATCGGCGGTCTGGGATTCATGTCCGTTTTTGCCCTTTTTTCCATTGTCAGCGGCAAACACATGAGCCTGCGTGCAAGGGGACTTTTGCGTGACAGTGTCAATGCTGCAAAACTCGGCGGTGTTGCAAAACTGTTCCGTACCCTTCTGTTCGGTTCTTTGCTGACGGAAGCCGCAGGGGCCTTGCTGTTGTCCTTTGTGTTTGTGCCGCAGTTCGGGGCAAAGGGGATATGGTATGCCGTCTTTCATGCGGTATCTGCGTTCTGCAATGCAGGGTTTGATATCCTCGGCAAAGACTTTGGTGCCTATGCTTCCGTGACGGGGTACTATGACAATCCGCTTGTGCTGCTGACACTCAGTGCCCTTGTTATCATCGGCGGAATCGGTTTTTTTGTATGGCAGGACATTATAGAAAACAAAAAGAATTTCAAAAAATATTCGTTGCACGCAAAACTCGCACTGACCTTTTCCGCTTTTTTGCTGATCGGCGGAACGGTTTTGTTTTTCTTCTCCGAAAAGAACGCGAGTATGCAGCATATGCACATCGGACAGCGGTTGCTCAATTCCTTTTTCTGTTCCGTGTCACCGCGTACGGCAGGCATGAACAGTGTAGACCTTGCAGCCATGTCCCCCGCGGGGATTCTGATGACGGATCTGCTGATGTTCATCGGCGGCAGCCCCGGATCCACAGCAGGCGGTATCAAGACCGTCACCGTTGCCGTTTTGTTTATTGCCGCACGCGCAAACCTCACCAATTCCGGCAGCCGCAATGTCTTCGGCAGACGTTTGCCTGAAGAAGCCGTCAAAAAAGCGGTATCGGTCGTGATGGTCAATATCACGCTTGCCGTTGGGGTGCTGACAGCCATTCTGCTTTTGCAGCCGGAGCTGTCGCTGTCGGATGCACTCTTTACGGTCATTTCCGCGATCGCAACGGTCGGTTTGTCCGTCTTTACCATCGGGGAAACGCTGTTGCCCGCAAGTCAGTTGTTGCTGGCGTTTCTGATGTTCTGCGGCAGAGTGGGCAGTATGTCCTTCGTGCTGCTGTTTACCGAAAAGAAAATTCCCTCTGCGATCATAAAGCCCGAAGAGGAAGTATTGGTCGGTTAAGTTTTAAATCAACTCCCGAAAGGAGAGAATCATTTCCATGAAATCAATTCTGATCGTCGGTCTGGGACGCTTCGGAACGCAGCTCGCACGCAAGTTCCACGAGCTGGGGGACGAAGTCATGATCATAGACCGCAACGAAAATAATGTACAGCAGGCATTGCCCTATGCCGATGAAGCGCAGATCGGGGATTGCCGCAACGAAGAAGTTTTGCGTTCGCTGGGGGTGGAGGACTTTGATGTCTGTTTTGTCTGTATGGGTGAAGAGTTTCAGAGTAGCCTCGAAGTTACCCTTCTGCTCAAAGAACTCGGTGCCAAGTGGGTTGTCAGCAAGTGCGGCAGTGCCATTCAGGAAAAATTCCTGTTACGCAACGGGGCTGATGAAGTCTGGAATCCCGAACGGGAACTGGCAGCCAAACTTGCCGTTCGCTACAGTGCAAACAACCTGTACGACTATTTCAGCATTTGTGATGATGCAGGCGTTTATGAAATGCCCATCATGAGTGCATGGGTCGGCAAGACCGTCCGTGAACTTGATATGCGTAATGCTTACGGCCTGAATATACTGGGTATCAAAGAGCCGGACGGCAGTGTGCTGACCATGCCCGGTGCACAGTATATGTTCAGAAAGGATGATCATATCATCGTTTTTGCACGTCATAATACAGCAGATGCATTTCTTAAAAGAATAAAATAAGTTGTGATCCGTTTTTATAAATCTACGGACGTGTTTTTATCGGCTTTTTAAATAAAGGAGAACTTTTTTTATGCGCAGAACAAAAATTGTATGTACACTCGGTCCTGCAAGCAGCAGCGAAGCTGTTATGGAGGAAATGCTGAAAAACGGCATGAATGTTGCAAGACTGAATTTTTCACACGGATCGCATGAGCAGCACGCTGCCATGATCGACCGCTTTCGCAAGGTCCGCGACAGACTCAACCTGCCTGCCGCTGTCCTGCTTGATACAAAAGGCCCCGAAATCCGCATCCGCCTTGTAAAGGATGATTGTGTGGAGCTGAAAAACGGAGACGCATTTACGCTGACAACAAGAGATATCGAAGGCACAAGTGAAATTGTTTCCGTTACATATGCCGACCTGCCCCGTCAGATGCAGCCCGGTTATCGCATTCTGATTGATGACGGAAAAATTCAGCTTCGCGTTGAGAGCACCGAAGAAACCGAAATTCATTGCACCGTTCTTGCAGGCGGCGATCTTCGTTCACGCAAGAGCATCAACGTCCCGATGGTATCGCTCGATATGCCTTATATCAGTGAACAGGACAAAAAGGATATTCTTTTCGGCATTGAAAAGGATGTTGATTTTATTGCCGCTTCTTTTGTGCGTCGTGCAGACGATGTCATTGCACTGCGTAAGCTGCTTGACTACTACGGCGGACATTCCATCCGCATCATTGCAAAAATCGAAAACATTGAGGGTGTCAACAATTTTGATGAGATTCTGCGTGAAGCAGACGGTATCATGGTTGCACGCGGTGATATGGGTGTTGAAGTTGATTTTGAAAAACTGCCCGGTATCCAGAAGCGTTTCATCCGCAAATGTTATCAGTCCGGCAAAATGGTCATCACCGCAACGCAGATGCTTGAATCCATGATCGAAAGCCCGATGCCCACCCGTGCAGAAATCAGTGACGTTGCAAATGCCGTGTTTGACGGTACGTCCGCGGTTATGCTTTCGGGCGAAACCGCAATGGGTGTCGATCCTGCCCATGTTGTCAAATACATGGCAAAGATCGTTCGTCAGGCAGACATGGAAGCTGCAGAACTGAATGTGTTCCGCGGACTGAAACACGAAATTGATTTTACGGATATTTCCAATGCCATCTGTGATGCAGCCTGCACCACGGCAAGAGATATGACCGCAAGAGCCATCCTGGTTGTTACCAAAACAGGCAGAACCGCACGTCGCGTTTCCAAGTTCCGTCCTGCTGAAGTTATTGTCGCTGCAACACCCGAGGACAAGACCTTCCATCAGCTTTCTCTTTCCTGGGGTATTGAACCTGTGCTGGCTCTCAATCAGGTCGACAACGATCGTCTGTTCCAACATGCCATTGACTGTGCAAAACAGAATGACCTTGTTACCCGTGGTGACCGTGTTGTTATTGTTGCAGGTATGCCCATCACCGATCATACCAACACTCTGAGAGTGTTCACAGTATAAATTTTTCGCCCGGCAGTGAGACAAGAGGTAAAAATGAATCATGAAGTAAAAAGCGGAAAAGATCTCTCTTTAGATAAGATCATCACAACCGCATTGCAGATTCCGGGGGTTCCGGTTGACAGAAAGAAGTTTCTTACGGAAGTCTTCGCAGGTGAAAATGTTGTTCTGCAGGACATTTTTGACTATGGTCCCGTGCAGGCAAATGTACCCAAGAAAATGCTTACGCAGCTTGCAGGAAAACAAATTCTGAAAAGAACAAGCCAGTCATCGGCTGCTTCTTTTGTTGCAGGGATTCCGGGCGGTCTTGCGATGGCAGCCATGGTTCCTGCCGATATTCTGCAGTTCTTCGGTATGGCACTACGTCTTGCACAGGAGTTGTCTTACCTGTACGGTGCAAAGGACCTGCAGAAAAACGGCTTCATTGACGAGGAAGGCAAAAGCAGACTGCTGTTGTATTGCGGTGTCATGTTTGAGGTGCCCGATGCCGCTGCAGGTGTGAGAGTCATTGCTTCGCAGGCAACAAAAGGTGTTGTGAAAGCACTGCCGCAGAAAGCATTGTCAAAAACATTCTGGTACCCGATGATCTGGCAGATCGGCAAAGTCATGGGAGCAAAGGTCACAAAATCCACGGTTGCAAAGGGAATCACAAAGATCATCCCCGTTATCGGCGGTGTGATTGCAGGCGGCATGAATTTTGCTTCTATGCTGCCGATGGCAAACCGATTGCAGGGTGTGCTTGATAAGGCTTGTTTTTCGTATACGGATGAAGAATTCAGAAGAGATCTCGACACTATCGAACACATGAATTTCACCGTGGAGATCGAACATACGGAAGAACAGGTCATCAAAGAAAAACTTGCCGGAATGTTCAAAAGAAAATAATCACTATGACACTTTCAAATGTTGAAGGTGTCATTTTTTGTATTTTACAAAAAGTTGTGGAATGAATGAAAAAAACCGGAGACAACTTCTGCAAAAAAGTGTCTCCGGTGTGTTGTTATTCGCTTGTGTTTATTCTGCTGCGGCGGCAGCGAAAGCTGCATCGTCGGCAGGAATGATGGTGTCTTCTGTTTCCGTGGCGGCAGTCAGGGTGATGGTGTCGCCGATATTGAAAAGAACAGCTTCACCGTTGAGGCTTGCACTGACTCTGTAATAAACGGTGTTGTCGAAGGACAGGTAGTAGTAGGTTGTGCCCGCAACGGTCTGTGTGCGGATATCGGTCAGTACACCGCTGACTGTTTCACCCGTTACAGGTTCGTTGTCGGAATCGGTGCCGTTGCCGATGTCTTCAAAGTTGCCGCTGATGTCAAGTTCGACACCGTTCTTTGCCATTTCGCTGATGTAAGCCTGCAGGCAATCACCGAGGTCAGCATCTTCGTTGGGAGAAATAGCCACAACGGAGTACTGCTGTACGTTAACCATGGCAAAGGTCTTAACGAGCTGTGAAGAGTCTTTCAGGGACATGAAGTAAGTCGGTTCGCCGTCGATGTTCAGCAGCAGCGGGAAGGTTGCCAGCCAGCCCTTATCCGAAACTTTACCGTTTGCGGAAGCCTGTGCACTCTTTTCGGTAGCACCGGTGGTGGGGTAGAAGTAAGCATCCTTGGTACGCTGGTTGATCAGCAGGAAGCCGAGAATGGACTGGTCACCTGTAACGGATGTAACACCTGTATACAGATACACGTCATCTTCGTTGGCAAGGAAAGAATAACCGTCACTGGACTTGCGGACGTTGGACTGACCGATCAGGGAGTTCCAGAAACCGCCGTTGTAGTTACCGTAGTAGTTGTACTGCTTGACAAGCAGGTCTGCATCGTATGCCTGGTCGATCCAGGAAATTTCGGAATTGTCAGCCGTGAGCTCTTCAAGACCGTATTCCACGCATTCACCGGTCTGTGCGTCGACCTTGAGAATGCCGATAACATCTTCACCGCCAAACAGACCGATGGTCTTGTCAAGGCATTCAACGATCCAGTAGGGATAGCCTTCTTCGTCAACTTCGAAAGAAATTTCACCGAACAGATAGGTCGGATATTCAAAACGGAGTTTTCTTGCAAGGAATTCGTTGAAGTGTTCTGCAGTGGAGTACTTGATGTCATATGCCGTAACAAGTTCAGCTTCCTGGCTGTTCATGTTGACAAGGACATAACCGGGAATACCTTCGTATTCATCAGTGTCAACCACAGAGTTGAGGAACCACTTGAAAAGGTCAGCATACTGCAGCGGATATACACGGTAGGGAACACCGTGATAGTTGATCTGTGTGGAATCGTTGGTGAGCAGTTCAAACTGAGATTCATAACCTGCACTCAGCTTTGCAAAGTCACCGAGCTGCTTGTCGGCAAGAGCTTCTGCGGAAGCCTTGTCGATCAGGGGAATGTTCTTGAATGCTTCTTCGGTGTCGGAGATGATGGTGATAACATCGGAAATGTCGTCACTTTCTTCGAACTGCAGGATCTGGCTGTAATCCTTGGCACGGAAGAACGGAGAAGATACAAGGTAACCGATACCTGCCACAAGGCCGATGACAAGAACCACTGCGATGGGTGCAATGGACTGACGTCTTGCATAGGGGATGTATTCGGGTTTGGCGAATGCACCGCTGGTGAGGAAAGCACTTGCTACATATACGCCGAAAATCGAAGCAAAGTAAATGTAAAATTCATATGCTTTCGGATTCATGGGCGGCAGCATGAAGTAATAAATAACCACAGCTGCAATGAGGGTGAGAATGATGTTGATTGCGATTTTCAGTCCGGCTTTTTCGGGTGGAATCAGAACTTCTTTGACGCTCTTTTTCTTACCGCTGTCGGAAAAGTCAACTTTGATAGGATCCATTATTTTCAACTCCCGATAATAATAATATTTAAAAGTATAACACAATGTAACATAGAAAACAAGCATTTTCTGTAAAAGCATGTGTAAAGTATTTTTTATCTTTCTTTTTTTGTTGAACACAGTGCGGTATTCTTGCAATTTGGTTTTGAATTTGTTACAATTAAAAAAGAGAAGTCTGTGAGGAAAAACAATGGAAAAAGACGTGCACATTCAATATCTCAAAGGTGTCGGACCGGCAAGAGCCAAGCTGTTCAGCAAGCTCGGTGTTGAGACGGTCGGTTCTTTGCTGCGTTTTTTTCCGCGTACCTACGAAAACTGGAAAGATACGGTATCTGTTTTTGAAGCACCGCCCGACACACAGGTCTGCATCAAAGCCATTGTTGCACAACCGCCCGAAGAAATGCGTACACGCAGCGGCAAATTGCTGACAAAGACCACCGTAACCGACGGAGCGTGGGTTATGACACTCACTTTTTTCAATAACCGTTTTGTGAAGAATCAGCTTGAGGAAGGGCAGGAGTATCTGTTTTTCGGTAAAGTGCAGGACAATGTTTACGGCGGACGTGAAATGCTTTCACCGCGTTTTGTAAAAGCGGAAGGCGGTACGGGGCTGCATCCCGTGTATCGGCAGACACCCTCGCTCAATGCAAAAGCAATCGCAAAATGTGTCCGCACGGCACTGGATACCTACCCGTCCCTGCTGCAGGAGACGTTGCCCGAACGCCTGTTGACACAATACAGATTGCTTTCGCTGCGGGATGCGATTGAAAAAATCCATTTTCCGCAGTCGGAAGATGATATCACCGCAGCAAGAAGACGACTGATTTATGAAGAGCTGCTGGTGCTGCAGCTCGGATTGCTGCAGATCCGTCAGGAAAAGAACGAAGGAACGGCAAACAGCCTGCAAACGGATTTTACAAAAGAGTTTTTTGCCATGCTGCCTTTTACGCTGACCAATGCCCAACAGAATGCCATTGCACAGTGCGTTGAGGATATGAAGCACACAAAACCCATGAACCGACTTTTACAGGGTGATGTCGGGTCGGGTAAAACCGCTGTTGCGGCTGCACTTGTGTATTCTGCCGTCAAAAACGGTTTTCAGGCTGCCGTTATGGCTCCCACGGAAGTGCTTGCCGAACAACACGCAAAATCATTTGCAGCCTTCTTTAAAGATACACCCATCCGTTGTGCTTTGCTGACGGGAACGCTGACGGCGGCACAGAAACGGAACATCAAAACCGCCCTTGCAGCAGGGGAGATTGACCTGCTTATCGGCACACATGCTATTCTGCAAAGTGATGTGGAGTTTTCATCCCTTGCACTTGTCATCACGGACGAACAGCACCGTTTCGGTGTTGAACAACGTGCAAAACTGCGTGCCAAAGGTTGTTCTCCGCATACACTCGTTATGTCTGCGACACCCATTCCGCGGACCGTTGCTCTGGTCATTTACGGAGATCTGGATATCAGCGTTCTGGACGAGCTGCCAAAAGGCAGAAAACCCGTCAGAACCTATGCGGTGGATACTTCCTACCGTCCGCGGCTTTATAATTTTATCAAAAAGCACCTCGATGATGGCGGTCAGGGTTACATTGTCTGTCCGCTTGTTGAAGAAGGGGAAACCGAACGTGTCTCGGCACAGGTATTGTATGAAAACCTGCAGAAAAAGGAATTCAGGGACTATCGTGTCGGTCTTTTGCACGGAAAAATCAAACCAAAAGAAAAAGAAGATGTCATGCGCCGTTTTGCAAGCGGTGAAATTCAGCTGCTTGTGTGTACGGTGGTGGTGGAAGTCGGTATTGACGTGCCGAACTCCAGTGTGATGGTTATAGAAAATGCCGAATGCTTCGGTCTTTCACAGTTGCATCAGTTACGTGGTCGCATCGGCAGAGGTTCGCGGCAATCCCACTGTGTGCTTGTGTCGGATGCCCGCAACGAAACCGCACGCAACCGTTTTAAGGTGCTTTGTGAAACCAATGACGGTTTCCGTGTTGCCGACGAAGATCTGCATCTGCGCGGTCCCGGTGACTTTTTCGGAGCAAGGCAGCACGGTCTGCCGACATTGCAGATTGCGGATCTGACCACAGACAGCCGTATTCTTCACATCGCACAGCAGGATGCAAAACAGATTCTGCAAACCGACCCCGGTCTTGACAAAAAAGAACACGCCGCACTGCGAACAGCGGTTGCCGCGTTGTTTACCGATATTTCATAAGGAGAAAAACAATGGAAAAAATTGCAAGCTTTCAGGTAGATCATACCGTTTTACAGAAGGGAATGTACATTTCCCGTGTCGATGGCGATGTCGTGACGTACGACATCCGCACACGCAGACCCAACACGGAAGAAGTCATGGACAATGCATCCATTCACACCGTTGAACATCTTTTTGCTACATTTGTACGCAACACCGAATACAAGGACCATGTCATTTATTTCGGTCCCATGGGTTGCCGCACGGGATTTTATTTTCTTGTGCGTGACAAAATTTCCCATGAACAGGCTATTCGCATGACTGCGGATGCGTTTGCTTTCATTGCTGATTATGAAGGCGAAATACCCGGTGTCAGTGCCGTCGAATGCGGCAATTACCGTGATCATTCCCTGCAGGGTGCAAAGGCAGAAGCCGCTGCATTTTTGCCCGTTATTTCCGACTGGAATACACAAAAACTGACATATTGAGCAGCTTGCCCAATAAACAAGTGTCGCAATACGCAAAAAATCGTCGCTTTTTTTTGCGTATTCTCTGAATTTTTCTTAAAAAGCCCTTTTCTTTTTCCTGAATAGATGGTATAATAATAAAAGTTTTTTGTCGCTTTTCAGGCAAATGATTTTGATCGTTCAGTTTATTTTGGAATATATGGATGAAGATTTAAAGGAGTACCGCTGTGGAAAAGTATTGTATTCACGGTGGCAAACGTTTGACGGGAACCATTGATATCAGCGGCGCAAAAAATGCTGCCGTTGCCATCCTTCCTGCAACCGTACTTGCCAGTGATGTTTTTGTTATCGAAAACGTCCCGCGCATCAGTGATATTTTTGCGATGGTGCAAATCCTGGAAGAATTAGGTGCAACCTGCAAGTTTTTGAATAAATCGACACTTGAAATTGATACCCGCAATGTGCAGTCCAGACCCCTGTCAAGTGCTCTGACCAAATGCTTGCGTGCATCTTATTATTTTGCAGGTTCATTGTTGGGTCGTTTTAATTATGCATCTGTTGCAACTCCCGGTGGCTGTGTTTTCGGCGGCACCAGACCGATGGATATGCACATCAAAGGTTTTATGGAACTCGGTGCAATGGTTCCGCCCGCAAATGTGCCTCTTGATCCCGAAAAGATTGAAGCAAAAGCTGATAAGCTGATCGGGTCCTACATTTATTTTGACAAAGTTTCTGTTGGTGCTACCATCAATGTCATGCTCGCTGCTGTTCGTGCACGCGGCATTACCGTGATTGAAAACGCTGCCAGAGAACCGCATATTGTTGACCTTGCCAACTTCCTGAACCTTATGGGATGCAAAGTAATGGGTGCAGGCACCAATTCCATCCGCATTGAAGGCAGACAGGATCTGCATGGCACAAATTATTCCATCATTCCCGATCAGATTGAAGCCGGCACATACATGGTCGCCGCTGCTGCAACAAAGGGTGATGTACTGATTCGCAACGTAATCCCCAAGCATCTTGATACCATTACCGTCAAGCTCCGTGAATGTGGTGTTACGGTTGAAGAATTTGATGATTCTGTGCGTATCTGTGCTGAAGGCAGACTCAAACCCTGCAACCTGAAAACATTGCCGCATCCCGGTTTTCCGACTGATATGCAGCCGCAGTTCACAACACTGCTTGCCATGTGCGACGGTATGTCGGTTGTGACGGAAAGCGTATGGGACAACCGTTTTAACTACCTCAATCAGCTTCGCCGCATGAAAGCGGAAGTTGAAATCGAAGGAAAACATGCCATTGTTCATGGCGTGGAAAAGCTCTACGGTGCTTCTGTCATTGCAAATGACCTGCGTGCAGGTGCCGCTATGGTGATTGCAGGCTTGTGTGCAGAGGGCGAAACCTGCATCGGTGATATTTATCATATCGACCGCGGTTATGAAGACATTGTCGAAAAACTGCAGGCTTGCGGAGCAGATATCTGCCGCAAGGAATTCCCTGACGAAGAATAAGCAACAAAACAACAAGAACCTTTCCTGTTACGGAGAGGTTCTTTTTTTCTTTTATTCGGCGGTTACAGGCTCTTTGACGGCTTCGGTCTGCAGTTGACCGTCTTTATAAAAACACAGGTATTGCTGCTGTTTTGACAAGGTATTCTGCAGCAAAAGATTGGACAGCGGATCTTCGATCTCTTTTGCAACAGTGCGACGCAGATTTCTTGCCCCGTACCGTCGGTCAAATCCTTTGTCCGTCACCATCGTACACACTGACGGGTCAAACCGCAGGTTGATGCCGATTTCTTCAATCCGTTTTGTAAGCTGTGACAGAAGCCGTTGTGTGATGGCTTCACAATCTTCGCGGGTCAGTTTTTCAAATACAATGATTTCGTCAATACGGTTGATGAACTCAGGGCGGAAACTGCTTTTGAGCAGTGCGTCCGCTGCGAGGTCAATACCTGCATTGTCATCCTCTTTGTTGTCTGCCCCGAATCCGATACTGCCGCCTGTAAGCGAGTTGGTACCGATGTTGCTTGTCATAATCACCACGGCATTGCGGAAAGAAACCGTTCTGCCGTGCATATCCGTCAGAATGCCGTCCTCCATAATCTGCAGCAGCAGATTGAAGATTTCGGGATGGCCTTTTTCAATCTCATCAAACAGAACCACGCTGTAGGGTCTGCGGCGGATTTGCTCGGTCAGTTGTCCTGCTTCTTCAAATCCCACATAGCCGGGCGGAGATCCGATGAGCCTTGACACGGCATGTTGCTCGGAAAATTCGGACATATCCATGCGGATCAATGCCTTTTCTTCTCCGAACAAAACCTCAGCAAGTGCTTTGCAGAGCTCTGTTTTGCCGACACCGGACGGACCGCAGAACAAAAATGTGCCGACGGGTCTGTTGGGACTTCTCAATCCCGTGCGGCTTCTGCGGATGGCAGCAGCAATGCTTTCCACCGCTTTTTCCTGTCCGACAAGACGTTCGTGCAGCTTTGCTTCCAGTTGCAGCAGGTGATTGCTTTCCGCTATGCTCAGACGATTGACGGGAATCCCCGTCCACAGCGATACCACCCGTTCAATGTCCTGTACATTGACGGATCTTGTGACGGGTGCTTTGTTTTCGTTGTACCGCATTTTTTCGGCATGAAGACGATGCTGCAGCTGTTTTTCTTCGGTGCGAAGACGTGTTGCTTTTTCAAAATCCTGTGCTCTGACGGCTTCATTTTTTGCCTGTGCGGTCTGCATGATTTGTTGTTCGAGTGTGGTTACGCTGTCTGTACGTGCTGCAGTTTTCATTCTGACACGTGCCGCTGCTTCATCCATCAGATCCACTGCCTTGTCGGGCAGAAAACGGTCTGCAATATACCGCACGGAATAACGGACAGCTGCTTGTAACGCTTCATCGGTAATGCGTACACGGTGATGCTGTTCATAACGCTCACGTAGTCCGCACAGAATCTGCAAAGTCTGTTCTTCAGACGGCTCATTGACGAGAATGGGTTGAAATCTGCGTTCAAGAGCGGCATCCTTTTCGATGTTTTTTCTGTATTCTTCCACCGTCGTTGCACCAATGATCTGCAATTCACCTCTTGCCAGCATGGGTTTGAGAATGTTTGCGGCATCGACTGCACCTTCAGCGGAGCCTGCACCGACAATATTGTGCAGTTCATCAATGAACAGAATGACATTTGTGTCGGCAATGACCTCCTGAATGACCGTTTTGATGCGTTCTTCAAAATCACCCCTGTATTTTGCACCTGCCACCATGGCGGTCAGGTCGAGAGAAACAATTCTCTTTTCACGCAGAAGATCAGGCACATCCCCCTTTGCAATGCGGCTTGCAAGACCTTCTGCCACGGCGGTTTTGCCGACACCGGGTTCTCCGATCAGGCATGGATTGTTTTTGCTGCGGCGGCAAAGAATGCCTGTCATGCGTTCAATTTCACTTTGTCTGCCGATGACGGGATCGATTTCTCCACGCATGGCAACAGCGGTCAGATCTTTGCCGTATTTTTCGAGCATCGGCTGCGGACAGTGCGGTTTTGCGGTTTTTGCGTTTGTTGTGGCGGTGTGTTCCGTTTCACCTTCGCCTGCAAGTGCCGAGGCAAGTTCGGACGGCTGTGCTCCGAGGGACGTGATGACAAGGCAGGCAAAACACTGTGGATCACGCAATATGGCACCTAAAATATGCTCCGTACCTGCAAGCGAATGACCTGCACAGGAGGCAGCGTGCAGTGCGTTTTCAACAATTCTGCGTGCTTTCGGGGTAAAATCTTCACCTGTAAGCTGTGTCGGCACACCCATGCCGATGGATGACCGGATGTGGTCGGATGCACGTTGTGCGGTGATACGGTACCGCAACAGCACAACGGCGGCAGGACTTGACGGATCCTTGAGCATCCCCATGAGAATGTGCTCGCTTCCGATGTAGGTGTGTCCCATATCTTCGGCGGCATGGACAGCGTTGTTCAGGGCAACATTTGCCTTTTCGGAAAAACCTGAAAATTTGTACATAGCTTCGGCTCCTTTTTCGTTTGAGGTTAAAAAGAGTCCATCCGACGGCGAATCCCTTCGGACGGACTATGTACACTTCTTTACTTTTGGTTGTTTCCGTTGATTTTATGCTCCGAGTTTTGCACGGACGATGCGAGCACGCAGCACATCACGTTCCGTTTTCGGCAGACTCATGCCTGCCATAACATTTATATTGGCGGGTTGCATGGAAATGAACATTTCGTTCACGGCTTCCGTGGAAACAGACAGCAAACCGTACAATGTACCCAGGCGAACCAGTGAAAGAGCATCCAGCATTTCATCGGTCGGCAGCAGCATGGCATTCAGCAGCACACCGTGTGCACGACGGATGCGATCCTGTACTGTCAGGTCTGTTACATACTGTTCTGCAGCTGTACGTTCGCGGGTTGCAAGCTGCAATGCAATGGTTTCCAGATTCTGCAATGCCGTCTGTTCGGGCAATCCCATGGTGACCTGATTGCTCAGCAAATACAGGTCTCCTCTTGCAGGACCGCCTTCACCGAACACACCGCGTACGGAAAGACCGAGTTTGGATGCGGTGGATGAAAAACGGATCATGCTCCCCTGGGCGGAAAGAGCAGGCAGGTGCAGCAGCACCGAAGCTCTCATGCCTGTTCCGAGGTCGGCGGGATTTTTTGTCAGAAAGCCGAGCCGTTCATCAAAGGCAAACGGAAAAGCTGCATCAAAAGCATCATCCAGCTGATCTGCAGTCCTGTATGTGCGTTCCAGTGAAAGACCGCCGTTGAGAACCTGCATACGCAGGTGGTCGCTTTCGTTGACCATTACTGCGACGGATTCATCGGGTGTCAGCAAAAGCACGCGGTTGTCTCTTGCGGCGGCAAAATCGGCACTGATAAGATGTCTTTCTGCCAGTGCAACCGCTTCATATGCCTGCAGGGAATCCATCTGAATGACAGAAAAATCAAAGTCATTCATTTTTTGTGCCGTTGCCCAAACGGCCGCATTGAGTTGTGCAATCATATCTTCCGGCAATCTGGACGGAAACGGAACACCTGCAAAGTTACGGGCAAGACGCACGCGTGTGGAAAGCACTACGTCTCCGTGGCTGCCTGTGTCTGTAAACCATTTTCTTGTCTCAGCCATTTTTGCGTGCCTCCAGTTCTCTTATTTCGTCACGAAGCTGTGCTGCCCGTTCAAAGTTCTGATCGTCAATGGCACGGTTGAGAAGGTCTTTGAGCAACGCTTTGCGGTGTGCAAGCTTCACATCTTCACCTGCACCGCCTGCCACTTTGCCGACATACGGTGCTTTGCCGTGAATACGTTGAATCCCCGGCAGCAGCTTATCATAAAAAACTCTGTAGCAATCCGGACAGCCGGGCGAGCCGCTGTTTGCGATGTCTTCAAAAGAGCAGCCGCAGTGTTCGCAGCGCAAAACCTTGCTACTGAGCGTGCTGACCGCGGAAGCATTGCGGAGCGTGCCGAAAACAAGATCACCCACGGAACCGCCGAAAAACGGAAATACGTTTGTATAGCCGAGGGCAGCAGCACATTCTGCACACAAATGAGTTTCGGCAGTTTCACCTGCAATTATACTTCTGATGTGTGTGGTGGCTTCTTTTTTTGAACAGTTTCGGCAAAGCATGGAATATACTCCTTTGTAATGTTGAAATAGAAAGTCAGATCAGGTATTTTTTCTGTTTTCGTCTTTGTACAACGGCAGCATCAGGGTGGCACTGAACGCACCATCGTCCTGACTTGCGGCAAACGAACCGCCGCACTGCTGCATGACACGTGAACAGATTTTCAGTCCCAGTCCGCTGCTTTCGTTGTGTTCCGCATGTTCATTGATTCTGTTTTCAATGCCGATAACAAGAGAATCTTTATGCAGTTGTGTGGAAATAAAGACAGGATAGTCACGGTCAGCATAGCGGACAATATTTGAAAATACATTGTCAAATACGCGGCAGACTTCATTGGCATCAATATAAAACAGACCGCTTTTTTCATACGGTGTATATTGTACCGACAAGCCGTTGCTCAACAAATACTGTGCCTGTTCACCCAGTACCTGTGCAAGGAAAATCTGTGCATCAATGTATTCGGGTGGCTGTGTGGTCATGGTGTGACCGTATACAAGGAAATAATTGAACAAACGGTCAGACAGATTTTTGAGCTGCTGTGCTTTTGAACGGCAGGCTTCAATGTATTTTTTGTCGTCATTGTTTTTGGCTGCGTTGTTTTCTTCCAGCAGATCGAGATATCCGATTAATGCTGTCAGAGGTGTGCGGATATCATGTGACATGGTTGTGACCAGTTCATTTGCCGCAGCGGATGCCTGTTTTTCGTTTTCTATTTTTTCGGCAACCGAACAACGCATTGCATCCACTTCGTCAGCAAGCAGAGCGATTTCGTCACTGCCTTGTGCGTGTACGGGAAGATCAAGTTCACCGTCACCGACACGGTGCACCGTATGGGCAAGTGAGACGACCTGATTGACCTTTTTTGTATAGTATATGAGAATCAGAACTGCGAATGTAATAAATGATGTCAGCAGGGAGACAAGTGTGATAATACCGTCTGCCTGTTTTGCCGTGTTGTCGATGAAGCAGACAATGGCTTTGCCGTCGCTGAACTGCACTTCAACATAACCGCTGTCTTTGGTCAGCAGCAGGGTCTCCAGTGCAGAACGTGTCGGCTCCTGTACATAGACAATGTCATTTTCATCCCCGGTAAACACTTCATAGACCACGGTTGTCGGTTCGGTGGAGACTTCCGTTGGTGTTTCAGTGGGTTCCTCAGTAGTGGGATCATTCCAATAGTACTCCCAACCGGGACGATAGGGATCTCTGCGGTCATCCTCAGGATGCGGAGGACGCCTGTCATCATCCGCCCACGGATATTCTTCATCGATTTCAGTTGTAGGGACCTGTGTAGTCGGAACAGTCGTTGCGGTTTCACCTGTTTTGAGAATCAGCTTGTTCTCTTTGTAAATCATCAGCGAAATACCGCCGTTTTCTTCCGCCCAGGCATTGATGACGGATGAATCCAGTGAACTGAGATTTCGTTGTGTGACATACTCCTGAAAAGCACTTTGCCTGCTTTTCATGGTTTCCTGCATTTTTTCTTCAGAAAAAACATATTTTTCTGCAATGTTGTTGGCAATGATATTGGTCATGGTTGCCACAAGCAATCCCGTGACAATGCCAATGAGAATCACCAATCCCATTTTGACACGCAACGACAGGACGGGGATTCTTTTGTTGTTATGCCCCAAGTGTATACCCCCTTCCCCAGACGGTCTTGACGACTTTGGGGTGATTGGGATCTTCTTCAATTTTTCTGCGCAGATTCATGATATGAACCATAACGGAATTGGCGGAAGTGGAAAGGTATTTGTCTTTCCAGACGCCTTCAAAGAGTTCCTGTGTGGAAACAACCGTTCCGCGTTTTTCGACCAGAAACAGCAGAATGGCAAGTTCTTTGTCGGTCAGAGCGATCTGCACGTTATCGCGGATGACGGAACCTTCCTTCGGACGGATAAACAGGGACTGTACGCGGATTTCGTCGCTTGTGTTTTCTTTGCCTTTGTACACTTTGTATCTGCGCAGCATCGATGCCACTTTCATACGCAGTTCGTTTGCGGAAAAGGGTTTTACAATGTAATCGTCTCCGCCTGTTGCATAGGCATTCATTTTGTCTTCATCCCCCGAAAGGGCAGAGAGGAACAAAACAGGAACCGACGAAAACTTACGCAGTTCATTACAGACAGAAATGCCGCTGATGTCAGGCAACATAATGTCAAGCAATACCAGATCAAAATCCTTTTGTTCGTGCAGTTCACGGATGGCACTCAGACCATCTGCCGCAAATGTAACCCGATATCCTTCACTTTCAAGCATAATGCCGATGATATCACGGATGTCGCTGCTGTCATCGACAACCAGAATTTTGCCGGAATGAATCAAAATAATCTCCTCCGTATTGATTATTATTAATAATGTTGTTTATTTTAGTCTGATAATAAATTATATCACATCATGCTGAAAATAGAAATAGGTAAATCGAAGCTTTTTTCTGAATTTTTGTAAAATCATTCTGTCTGTATGTGAAAGTGCATCATTGAAAATAGGATTGAACCGTCCTTTTGATGTTATGAATGTGTCAGCTGCCGGATCCATTTGAAACGATTGACCTTGACAACGGCAACGGCACATTTTGTGATCTGGTCGCTTTTGAGCAGGAAAAATGTGACGGGAATGGGCCACTTGAAAACGAATGCCGACAGAAATGACAACGGCAGCACAATACCCCACATGAAGATCAGATCATTTTTGAGCACGAATTTTGTGTCGCCGCCGCCCGAAACAATGCCGCACAGGCAGGGTGCTTCATAAGATGAGCCGATGACCGTGACCGAAAGAATGATAAGGAAGGTGTTTGCAAGTGCAAAGGTCGCTTCGGATACTTCATAAAAGGAGAGAATGAGTCCTTTGCCGGCAAGCAGGATTCCGCAGGAAAGCAGACCGACAATAAGAAACAGGATCTGCAGTTTTTTTGCGTATTTTTTGACTCTGTTGATATCGCCTTCACCGACGGTTTTACCGATGAGTACGCTTGCTGCGTTGGAAGTGGAGGAATACAGAACGCTGACCACCTGATACACAGGTGCCGCAATGGCATTCGCACCGATGGCAGCTTCACCGAGTCTGCCGATGATGGCGGTCTGCACGGTCATGGCAATGCCCCATGAGCTGCCCGACAGAATGATCGGTACACCTGTTTTTATGTAGTCCTTCATGTATTGTTTTTCAACACTGAAAAAGTCTTTCGGGCGGATGTGCAGTTTTTTATCAATGAACAGCACATACACAAGCACGGTCAGCAACTCGGCAATTCTTGCCGTGACGGTGGCATACGCAGCCCCTTTAACGCCGAGTTGAGGAAAACCGAGATGACCGAAAATCAGGCAGTAATTGAGGAAAATGTTGACCACCAGTGCGACCAGTGATACCGCAAAACCGATGCGTACACTTTCGACCGACCGCATCAGTGCAACGAGCAGATTTGTTGCGGCAAAAACGATGTAGGAGAATCCCATAATCCGCAGATATTCGGCACCTGCCTGCACAATGGCGGCTTCGTCAGACAGTAAAAACAACACCTGCTGCGGAAACGCAATTACAAGCACACCCAATAGCAGGCTCAGTCCCGATGCCAACAGAAAGCCTGCGGAAAAGACTTTGCGAATCGGTTCAATGTGACGTTTCCCCCAATATTGGGAAGCGATGACAGCCACACCGTTGGCAGCACCGTTGACAAGCATCTGCAGCAAAAACTGAATCTGATTGGCAAGACTGACACCGCTCATGGCCGTTTCCGAAAAACGACCGAGCATGATGTTGTCAGCAAGGTTGACACTGAAAACAATAACGTTCTGCAATGCGATGATGCCTGCAAGGCTGAAAAAGGTGTTGTAAAAATAGGAATCCGTTTTTTTGAAAAACTTCATATATGTTCCTCTTCCGTTCTTACAAAATAAAAATACACACTCATTTTATCACAAAAACAAAAAAAGAAAAGACAGCAAATAAAAAATTTTTCGGCACAGGAAAGCAAAAAAAGAACAAATCACCAAAACAGTATTTGACATTTGCACATTTTTAGTTTATAATAAATACGGAAGGTTGGAAAAATTTTTTCAATCATGTACATACTACGAAAGGAGTTCAGATCCATGTATAACGATATGATGAATGCGATCCCCGATTTTGTTCACGTACTTCTTTCCTGGCTGGAAGTTATTTTCGGCTCTGTGCTTGAATACCTGGGCATTATCAAATATCCCAGCCACGAAGGCACCAATGTCGGCGAAGAAAACGAAACAGAATAATCAGATTTTTGATAAAAAACAGCACGGGCAGCCGTGTTGTTTTTTTATTATATAGGAAACTGCGTTTCCATAAAGTAAAAAATATTGTATGTCCCTGGCGAACGCACGCTTCACGTGCTCGGAGATGGACGAATCGAAAACGGTCGCCGCGTTACGGCGAAGCCGTTTTCTTGTCTTTCAGGAAAAATACAAGAACGGCATATATACTGAAAAAAAAGGAGAACTCTGCCATGAAAAAGAAAAGTTTTCTGCTTCTTTTGTTGCCGCTTGTGACACTGGTGCTTGAGATTCTGCCCTATGGTGCAGTCTGCAGGTTTGCAAATGCCGAGGGTGAGCCGTGGCGTGAAACATTTTCTTATTTCAGCCTGACACCTTACGGTTATGCTAACTTCACTCCCTTTATTACAGCGGTGCTGACAGTAGTTGTGTTCTTGTTGCTGCTGGTATTTTGCCTGACGGGAAAAGATAAGCTTCGTACTGCCGCAAAATATGTGCTGCTTGTTGCCTGTATTCTTTCATTCGGACCGCTGCTGTTCGGATTGGAGTATTTTTCAGTGGTCGGACTGCTGATTTCCCTGACCTTGATTGCACAGGTGCCAATGCTGAAGCTTTTAAAAACAGAATAAGAAAACGGCTTCGCCGTAACGCGGCGACCGTTTTCGATTCGTCCATCTCCGAGCACGTGAAGCGTGCGTTCGGAGGGACATACAATATTTTTTACTTTATGGAAACGCAGTTTCCTATAAAGTAAAAAAACACCCGAATCGGGTGTTGACAGAATAAAACAATGCTGATATAATATAAGTGAACAAGGCAGACCGATAGACGGTTAGCCTTCCAATGTTAGATAAGAAATAACCGCACTAATTTGGAAGATTGGGGGCGGTTATTTCTTTTTTGTTATGTTTATGATGAAATTCATCATATTGATAACAATTGCAATGACTGCAACAAGAAGGCTCAATAACATAAAAAGCGCTTCATAAGTTACCATGTGCATCCCCTCCTTTCCGGAGGGAAAAAGACACCCTCCGAAGTCGGAAGGTAACCGCCTACCGTTTAAGGTCTGCCTTGCCCGATTGACATTATAATATATTCCGACAAAATTTGCAAGTGAAACAATACCGCCGTGGGTCACGGGACCTGCGGCGGTGTGTTGTTTTTATTCAACTTTTTGAACTTCCCTTGCACCGAGCATGACGCCGAGTTTTGCGGAGTGGAAGTTCAATCCGCCCTGCAGCCAGACGGCATAGGGTTCGCGAAGCGGCGCGTCTGCGGACAGCTCGATGGATGAGCCGTTTGTGAATGCGCCTGCTGCCATGATAACCTGATTGTCATAGCCGGGCATATCCCAGGGTTCGGGTGTGACAAAAGAGTCAACAGGGGAGCCGGATTGCAATCCGCGGCAGAATGCACAAAGCTTTTCGGGAGTTTCAAGGCACAGCGACTGAATGATGTCGTGTCTTGCTTCCTGTGCGGTCGGGGATGCGGTGTAGCCCATTTCCTCAAACAGTGCGGCAGTGAACACGGCAGTTTTGAGAGCTTCACCCGTGACGTGCGGAGCACTGAAAAGACCCATGAGCAGTTCACGGTTCGTGCCGAGGGAAGCACCGATCTCACGGCCCGTACCGGGGGTTGTCATGCGGTAGGACACAAGCTCGACAAGGTCAGCTCTGCCGCAGATGTAGCCGCCGCAACGTGCAATGCCCGCACCGGGGTTTTTGATGAGCGAGCCGCCCATAAGGTCTGCGTGACGGGCAACAGGCTCGTCCTTTTCGACAAATTCACCGTAGCAGTTATCGACAAGCACAAGGGTTTCAGGGGAAATTTCTTTGGTCAGAACTGCAATGCGGTCGATTTCATCCACACCGAGGCTTGCACGAAGCGTATAACCGCGTGAACGCTGAATGTAAACGCATTTCGGCTTCAGCTCTGCGACAGCCTTTGCAATGCCGTCATAGTCGACTGTGCCGTCTGGCAGCAGATCCACTTCCTTGTATGTAACACCGAAATCCTTGAGGGAACCCTGTCCGTCGGGACCTTTCAGACCGATGACGGGACGGATGGTGTCATAGGGTGTACCGGTGACAGAAAGCATGATGTCACCCGGACGAAGCACACCGAACAGCATGGTAGCAAGGGTGTGGGTACCGCTTGCAAATGAGGTGCGGATGAGGGCATCCTCGGCACCGTAAACCTGTGCACAGACACGGTCAGCGGTCTCACGGCCTCTGTCGCCGTAGCCGTAGCCTGTGGTGGCACCGAAATCGGCTTCACAGACGCGGTTGTCGATGAACGCACGAAGCACCTTCTGCTGGTTGTATTCTGTAATGCTGTCAATCTCTGCGAACTTGTCGGCACATTTCGCAAGTGCCTTGTCCGCAAGGGTCAGCAGGTTTTCGTTAAAATCAAAAAAAGCCATGTTTGTATTCTCCAAAAAAATAAACCGTAAATTTAATATATCAGAATTCCGATTCTGCCCAAGCACCGCAGATTGCGAATCCCATTGTTTCATACCACTTCTGAATGCCGTTGTCGGCACAGGCAAGACAAGGAGTTTGTCCGTTTGCAAGCACGCTGTGGGCTGCGGTGAGGGTGCAATCTCTGCCGAACCCGCGTTTTCTGTAATCCGGTAAGGTGGCAACGGCACCGATACAGCCGTATTGTGCATTGGAGTACAATGTGCCTGCACAGGACACAGCTTTGCCGTTTTCGAAGATGGCAAAATATTCGCTCAGACCGTGACGTGTGCGGTGTGAAACATCTGCGAACCAGGCTGCAAAATCGGTCGGATTCTCGTTTCTTGCCGTTTCACCGAACAGAACAGGATGCAAGCGGGCAAGTTGTTCGCTGTCTGCGTTTTCTGCTGTTTTTTGTAACGCAGGCAGGGAGGCAGCTGACATCAGAACCCCTTGTCGGTGCAGTGGCAGACCGAGTTTTTTCATGCATTCTTTTTCGCCCGTGACGGTTTTTGCACCTGCAAACTGCAGCAGAACCGTAAGTGAATCAAAATCCGCATCGGATGTACACTGTATGACAGCAGCAGTCTGTGTGAGCTGCACGGCTGCCGTTATTTTGTTGTCATTTTCAGCATACCATGTGCGTACAAAGCGGTCATCCGTTCCGTATGCAGCAATGGTGGTGTTGATGCGTGCACCGAAAAAGCCGTTGGCACAAAAAGCACGCACTCTTTTGATTTCCTTATCTGATTGTACGAGTTTAAACACCTGCCAGCTCTCCGATCAGAAGTCTTACGATCTGCAGCAGGCTGTCAAAGTCGCGCATATCTGCCACAGATGAGCCCGAATGGATATAGCGGCAGGGCACGTTAACGGTGAGCACCTGCACACCTGCGCCTGCTTTGTGGATGGCACCTGCATCGTTGCCGCCTGCGACCATGGTTTTGGTCTGTACGGGGATGTTGTGCTCTTTGGCAAGTGCCATGGCACGGTTGTAAAGCTTCGGGGGATACAGTGTCGATCTGTCCATGAACGAGATGGCGGCACCTTTGCCCTGTATGCATACTTTTTTCTGTTCTTGTGCATCGGGCAGATCGGCAGCCGTTGTACCTTCGAGCACGATCGCGTAATCGGGTGCTACCTGAAATGCTGCCGTGCCTGCACCGCGAAGACCGATTTCTTCCTGCACCGTGAATACAAAATATGCATCCGCCGCGATGTCTTCTTTGAGCAGTGTCAGCAAGGCAAGACAGCCCATGCGGTCGTCGAGTGCTTTGGAACAGACCTTGTGTTCGCCGAGGGGGATGAATTCTTCGTTGAATACGGCAACATCACCGAGGGATACTGCCTTTTCGGCATCCTCACGGTCAGTCGCACCGATATCAATATACATTTTATCAACGGAAGGCAGGTTGCCTTCTTCGCTTTTTTCGCAAAGGTGAATCGGTTTGAGTCCGAGTACACCGATCGTACCGTTTTCAAAACGCACCGTTCTGCCTGCCAGTACACCGGGGACAATGCCGCCGACGGTGGTGAATTTCAGATAGCCGTCCGCGTCGATGTGGGTGACGATAATACCCACCTCATCCATGTGTGCGGCAAGCATGACTTTGTTTTTTGCTTCGGTTTTGCCTTTTTTGAACACGATGAGATTTCCGAGGGCATCCGTTCTGTGTTCGCAGTCTTGGGGGAGATTGGCAATGATGTAGTCGCGGATTTTATCTTCATGTCCCGAAGTGCCGTCCAATGTGCAAAGGGTTCTGAGTGTCTCAGTCATTGCTTGCATCTCCTTTCTTCATTACATACGCTGCCATCAGCTGTGCTGTGGCTTCAATGTCTTTCATGTCAACCATTTCAACTGCCGTGTGCATATTTCTCTGCGGCAGACTCAGAAGTGCCGTTCTGACACCGCAACGGGAAACAGCGATGTCGTCGGCATCCGTACCCGTGCTTCTGCCTGCCACTTCGACCTGATAGGAAATATCATTTTCTTTGGCAAGCGAAACAAGGGTGTTGCTCATTTCTTTGCTCAGACCCGGTGCAAAGCAGATCGTTGTGCCTTTTCCGAGCTTACAGTAAATGCCCGAAGTGTCGGGTGCAGCCGCAAAACTGACATCCACGGCAATGGCTTCTTCTGCCTGCACACCGAATGCGGCGGTCTTTGCACCGCTGCCGCCTGTTTCTTCCTGCGAAGCAAACACGGCAACGATCTGACAACCGTGATTCTTATCTTTGAGAATATCCAGTGCACGCAGAACCGCAAGCACACCTCCTCTGTCATCAGAAAACGAAGCACAGACGCGGTCATTGCGAAGTGTTTCAAAACGGGGATTGACGGTGATGCGGTCACCGGGATGAATGTATTGCATGACTTTTTCGGGGGAAAGTCCCGTGTCGGCGGTCAGCTTGTCAAAAGGCAGTGCCTTGTTTTCGTCTGCTTTGTCGAGCAGATGCGGAGGGGTACTGACAATGACCGCAGGAATGTCCTTTGTGCCGTGGATTGTCACACGCTCTGCTGCCATGACACGGATATCCGAACCGCCGCAACGGTCAAAGCGGACAAAACCTGTTTTTTCGTCCACCGCCGTGACGATGAGTCCGATCTGGTCAAGATGTGCTTCGAGCATGATACGCGGTCCGCTGTTACCGATTCTGCCGATGACGCTGCCGAGTGCATCGGTCGTAATATCATTTGTATATTCACTCAGCAGCTCTTTTGCAACTGCTGCTGCCTGCGATTCGTCGCCCGAAACACCGACAGCGGTGCAAAGGCGGCGAAGAGAATGAATCATATCCATCTGTTTTTACCTCCTTATTCGCTCAGTTCATCCAGTGTATGTTCATAAGCATCCATAAATTCGTCCATGAAAATTCTGACTTCCGGTACATCCATTTTTTCAATGGCCGCAAGGGTGCTTTTTTCTGCTCCCGAAAATTCCGAGTTGCCGGCTTTGCGTTCTTCAATACATTTGACAAGGGCAGAAAGCTTGTCTGCCGCTTTGACCAGTTTCAGAAGATCGCGGTCATCATCCTCCGTAAGAAGCGGGTAAAAATCATTCCTGAGGTCTTCGGGCAAAGCAGAAAGCAGGCGTTCTTGTGATACTTTTTCCACAGCACCGAATGCAGAACGGATTTCTTTGCTGAAATATTTGACAGGGGTGGGCATATCACCCGTGATGATTTCGGGCATATCGTGGTAAATACCGAGCAGTGCCGCACGTTCGGCATTATAATTTTTGCCGAGGCGACGGTTGCCGATGATTGCCAGTGCGTGTGCAAACGCTGCCACTTCCAGAGAATGCTGCGAAAGACTCTCGGGGGCGGTGTTACGCATGAGTGCCCAACGGTTGATGTATTTCATTCTTGAAAACAGAGCAAAAAACTTGCTTGCCATAAATCAAGTCTCCTTAAAAAGAATATTAAAATATTATAACAGTTTTATTTCGGAAGTGCAACCGCTTTTGTCTGCAAGTAAAAATTAAAATTTATACAGATTTATTATTGCAATTCGGAAAAATGAGCAGTATAATAAAACAAAAAAACGGAGGAACAAAGATATGAAAAAAGTATTGTCGGTATTGTTGAGTGTTTTGCTTCTTTGCAGCTGTTTTGCTGTCGGAGCTGCAGCGGAAGAAACGAGTCTTCACTATGTGGTTCTGGGTGACTCCATTGCATACGGTTCGGGTCTTGTGAATCCCGTTGATGCCTGCTACGGCAAAATCGTTGCCGATACCAACGGCTATACCTATGCAAACCATTCCGTTCCCGGTCACACCACACGCAATCTGCTCAACCGTCTTGCAGACGAATCCGTTCTCAACGATGTGAAAAATGCGGATGTTATCAGCATTTCCATCGGCGGCAACAACTTTCTGACCAACAATCTCATCGGTCTGATGTTTGAAGCACTTGTCAAAAAGGATTATTCCGAATTTGATGCCATTGCCGACAATTTCTATACCGAATTTTCCGCTGTCATGGATATTATCAATGAGAACAATGCTGATGCTGTGGTGCTTATGCAGACCATTTACAATCCGCAGACAGGGCATCTCAGAGATGTCTATCAGCAGGGAGCTGACCGCCTGAATGACCAGATGTACCGCTATGCACAGGAAAATCCCGGCGAAATCGTGATCGTCGATGTTGCAACGGCTCTGAGTGATACCATGGACAATTTTGCCGATGACGGTATTCATCCTTCCGCTTTGGGAAATGAAAAAATCGCCGTTGCCGTTCTGGAAACACTCGTAGGTCTTTCTCTTGGCGAAACTGCTGAACCTGTGATCACCACTGCCGGACAGGATTTTCAGATTTCCGCATTCTTCTCCGGCATCCTGCACGTCTATGCAGAGATTTTCAACTTCCTCGGAATGCTGTATGATTTTGTGGCATCCCGTCTTGTTATGCCGCTGTAAGACAGACTGAAAAACAAAAGTGCTTTCACCCTTTTTGAGCAGGTGAAAGCACTTTTTATTTTGTGTCTACAGTTCGATTCCCAGTGCATCGGCAAGGTTTTTGCCGAGAATACCTTCTTTTGCTTCTTCGGGAATGTCCATATTCAGGATGCGGTTGATGAACCGCTTTGTGTCTTCCGTATCATTATAAGGAAAATCAAGACCGAATGTGCTGCGTTCGTTGCCTGTTTGCTTGATAACCGTACGCAGTTCGATGTCGGACAGGTGCCAGCCGCCCTGAATTTCTTCATCTTCTTCGCCGACACTCGTCCAGCCTGCATAAACGGTCGGATATTCGGCAGCACGACGGTTGTTGCAGATAACAGCAAGTGCATCACGGAAAAAATGATAGCCGCCGATGTGTTCCATGCTGAACCGAAGACGCGGATAATGCCATGCCACTTCGTCAAACAAAAGCACATTGTAGTCGGCAAGACGGTGCCAGTGCAATCCCGTGTGGAACGAAAGGAACAGACCGAGCTCCTGTGCTTTTTCATAAACAAGACAGGCTTTTTCGCCCATGATGTTGACTTCCTGATAGGCAGGATGGATCTTGATGCCCTTGAATCCGAGGGATGCGATGTATTCGACCTGTTCGGTGATGTCGTCGCGTTCAAAATTGACCGTTCCGAAACCGATCAGGGACGGATCGTCCTTGATTTCGTTATACAGCCATGTGTTCGGATCACCCGGGACACCGCAGCGGTCATACTGATCCTGAAAACAGGTAAAGCAGACAGCCTTTTCAATGCCGCAGTCAGCCATGAGCTTTTTTAAGTTGCGGATCTGTGCGTTGTCCTTGGCTCCGTCGGGGAACACATGACAATGGTTTGCAAAGAGTTTGTAAGCCATGTTACTGCCTCCTTGAATGAAAAATTTATTTGTTCAGCTTTTCGACTTCCTCAAAAATGTCTTCGTATTCGTCTTCATACTTCTCTCTGAAATCTTCAATGAAGTCTTCCAGATCGTCAAAGTCCATCTTCGGAACGCTCACGGGTTTGAGGACCTTGACCTTGCCGATACAGGATTCAATTTCGCCTGTGTCTTCAAATGCTTTGGATGTGCCGCAGATGATAACGGGAACAATCGGAACACCGGCTTCCATAGCCATGCGGAATGCACCGGTCTTGAATTTGCCGAGCTTGTGTTTTTCGTCACGGCTGCGTGTGCCTTCCATGAAGATTGCCATGCTTCTGCCGTTCTTTAAATTTTCAACGCTGGTTTCATAGGCCTTGTGCGAAGATTCCTTGTCTTTGCGGTTGACATACACGCAGTCAAAGAAGGAGAACCACAGCCTTGTCAGCGGAATCATGCGAAGCTGATGTTTCATGATGAAGCCGGGGAGATCGCGGGATACGCGAACCACGACGGTGGTGTCAAAAATGCTCTGATGGTTACAGGCATACACAACAGGACCCGAGGAGGGAATGTTTTCAATGCCTTCAACGGTGTAAGTAAGGCCTGCTTTTTTTTCGACTGCATCGGAAAGCATGTTGACCTTTTTTTCAACATAATCGTCAAATTCTTTTTTCTTTCCTGCGTTGCGAAGAGCTCTTGCTTTGTAAGAATAGCCCTCGAATTTGAACAGCCAGGTGCAAAGACCGACCATCCAGCCAAATGTTTTTTTTGTCATGTTTTGTTCACTCCTGCATTAATAATCAATATTCACAAGCAGTTCCACCGGGCAATGGTCGGAACCGAATATTTCGTTGTGTATGGATGCTCCGCAGAGCTTGTCACGCAGACGGTCGGATGTGACAAAATAGTCAATTCTCCATCCAGCGTTGTTTTCTCTTGCTTTGTAACGGTAACTCCACCAGGAATAGGCTCCCGTGGTTTCGGGTTCAAAATAACGGAAGGTGTCGGTAAATCCGCTGTCAAGCAGCACCGAGAACTTTTCTCTTTCTTCATCCGTAAAACCTGCTTTACCGCGGTTGGGTTTCGGATTCTTCAGGTCAATTTCCTTGTGTGCAACGTTCAGGTCGCCACAGAAAATGACGGGCTTTTTGCTGTCGAGTGCCATGATGTGGGTACGGAAGGCATCCTCCCATTCCTGACGGTAAGCAAGTCTTGAAAGATCTTCCTTGGCATTGGGGGTATATACGGTCACAAGGTAAAAGTTTTCATATTCGAGGGTGATGACTCTGCCTTCCTTGTCGTGTTCCTCAATACCCAATCCGTAGGTGACGGACAAGGCGGGCACTTTTGCAAATATGGCAGTACCCGAATATCCCTTTTTTTCCGCATAATTCCAATATGAAGTGTAACCGTCAAAGCTTAAATCGAGCTGACCTGCCTGCATTTTGGTTTCCTGCAGACAGAAAAAATCCGCATCAAGTTCATTGAAAGCGGGGACAAAAATATCTTTACCTACAACGGCACGCAAACCGTTGACATTCCACGAAATAAACTTAAGCATAATACACCTCCTGAGAAAAACATTATATCAATTTATTTCTTTATTTGCAATAGGGGAACGGTAATATTATATTTTTCTTGCATTATAAAAAGAATCATGATATATTACTTAATTATAATGATGCAGTCAGAAAGAGGAGTAATCATGACTTCATTGAAAGATGCAAAATGTATTGTTATCAAGGTCGGAACATCCACGTTGACCTATGATACGGGTAAAACCAACATCCGCCGCATGGCAAAGCTTGCAAGTGTGCTCAGCGATCTGCAGAATGCAGGCAGGCAGATTGTGCTTGTGTCTTCAGGGGCCATCGGTGTCGGGGTCGGTAAGCTCGGACTTGCCGAAAAACCTGCAGACACACCCGGCAGACAGGCAGCCGCCTGTGTCGGTCAGTGTGAGCTGATGTTTATGTATGACAAGCTGTTTTCCGAATACGGTCACACCATTGGACAGCTTCTGATTACAAAGAGCGATGTCGAAAACGATGAACGCAGAGAAAATCTGATCAACACATTCCGTAAGCTGCTCGACTTCGGTGCCATTCCCATTGTCAACGAGAATGACTCGGTGGCTGTTGAAGAAATTGTTTACGGCGACAACGATATGCTCTCTGCCATTGTTGCAAAGCTCATCGGTGCGGATGCACTTGTTATTCTGTCGGATATTGACGGTCTGTTTTCCGCGAATCCCCAGACGGATGAAGATGCAATGCTCATTCCCGTCGTGCCCGTTATCACACCCGAAATCGAAGCGGTGGCGGGCGGTTCGGGTACAAAACGCGGTACGGGCGGTATGGCTACCAAAATTGCCGCTGCAAAGCTGACCACCGAAGCCGGTATCAACACTGTCATAATGAATGGTGCCGATCCGACCGACCTTTACAAACTGACCGACGGACATTCCATCGGTACACTTTTCAAAGCACAGAAATAAGGTGAACGTATGACTGAACTTATTCAACTCGGTAAAAATGCAAAAAAAGCGGCTGTTCTTCTCGGTGCGGCAGGCAGCAGCGACAAGAACAAAGCCCTCGCAGCTGTTGCAAAAGGATTGCGTACGGATTGCGAAATGATCATTGCCGAAAATAAAAAAGATCTTGAAAATGCCAAAGCCAACGGCATGAGCGAATCCATGCTTGACCGTCTGGCACTCAATGAACAACGCATTGAAGGCATTGCTGCAGCGGTCGAGAAAATCATCAACCTTGATGATCCCGTCGGCAAAGTCAGCGACGGCACTTTGCTTCCCAACGGCTTGCAGCTGACAAGGGTCAGCGTGCCGCTTGGTGTTATTGCCGTTATTTTTGAGGCAAGACCCAATGTTACCGCGGATGCCGCAGCACTTTGCCTGAAATCGGGCAATACTGTTATTCTCAGAGGCGGCAAGGAAGCTATTTTCTCCAACACTGCCATTGTCAATTCCATGCGTAAAAGTGTGGAAAGTGCAGGCTTGCCTGCAGATTGTATTCAGCTTGTCGAAGACACTTCCCGTGAAACCGCCACACAGCTGATGCGTATGAATGACTATGTAGACGTACTTCTTCCCCGTGGCGGTGCGGGACTCATCCGTTCCGTTGTTGAAAATGCAAGCGTACCTGTGATTCAGACAGGTGTTGGCAACTGCCATGTTTATGTGGATGCAAGTGCCGATGTGCAGATGGCGACGGACATTGTGTTCAACGCAAAATGCTCGCGTGTTTCTGTCTGCAACGCCTGCGAAAGCCTGCTTATTCACCGTGATGCAGTCAACACCGTGCTTCCTGCCATTGCTGCAAAACTGGCAGAGAAGAATGTGATTATGTACGGTGACGAAACCGCTTGCGGCATTCTCGCCGATGCACTCCCTGCAAGCGAAGAAGACTGGGCAACGGAATATCTTGATTACAAAATTTCCGTCAAGGTGGTTGACAGTACCGACGAAGCCATTGCACATATTGCGGAATATTCCACGGGACACAGCGAGGCAATCATTACCAATTCAATCACGGATGCCGAAAAGTTCACCCGACTTGTGGATTCCGCTGCCGTATACGTAAACGCAAGTACCCGTTTCACCGATGGCGGTGAGTTCGGTTTCGGTGCGGAAATCGGTATTTCTACTCAAAAACTCCATGCAAGAGGTCCCGTTGGTCTGCCGGAATTGACAAGCTATAAATTTGTCATCCGCGGAAACGGACAGGTCAGGTAAATAAACTGCTGTACTGTGAGAACGGTACAGCAGTTATTTTTTGTATTATGGAAAATATATCTATAAATATATCAACAAAATTATTGACATATTTATTAATATTGGATATAATAAAATAGGAGATCATAAAGAAAGACGAAGAAAGGAGTTTTTATATGGAACAGATGTCCGTTATGGGGCTGATGAAAACAATTGTTCCCATCAGTCGTTTTAATAAAGGGGAAGCAAATAAGATTTTTGACGAAGTGGAATCGACAGGTACAAAAATTGTGATGAAAAACAACAAACCTGCCTGCGTGCTCCTGTCGCCGGCACAATATGAATCGCTGATGGAAATGTTGGCGGATTATATGCTGTTGAACGAAGCACAGGAACGCCTTGCGAAAGAAGATGCCACCGAAACGCTGTCTCATGCACAGATACTCAAATCTTTGGGTATTTCCGAAGAGGACCTCGCCGATGTTGATGTGGATATTGAATAAGGACTGAGGATATGTGGACGATTGAGTATTTAAAAGAAGCACAGAAAGATCTGAAACGATTGGATCCTTATAATCGCAAGTTGGTGCTTAAAGCAATTGAAAAAACTGCAGAACGTCCTTTGCCGCCGCCGGACGGAATCGGCAAGCCACTCGGTAATCATGCTGTTGCAAATTTAAGTGGTTTGTATAAGATCAAACTACGCAATCTCGGATACCGTGTGGTATACGGTCTGGTGCGACAGAATGAAACAATGAAAATCATTGTGATATCCGTCAGGGATGATGAGCTTGTTTATAAGGAAGCAGAACACAGAGTAAAAGGACTCGTTGAAAAATTTGAATAAATAAAAAATCCGTCCTTATGTTGAGGACGGATTCTTTATACTGTTTTTTGTTTTGTGTTAAACTCAGACAGCTCTTGTGACCTTGCCGGAACGAAGGCAACGGGTGCAAACGTTCACTCTGCAAGGAGTGCCGTTGACGATAGCCTTAACTCTCTTAACGTTGGGCTTCCAGGTTCTGTTGGAACGTCTGTGGGAGTGGGAAACCTGAATACCGAACTTCAGTTCCTTGTTGCAGATCTCGCATTTTGCCATTGGAGTTGCACCT
>JAFSEF010000078.1 GCA_017435865.1 Clostridia bacterium | reverse complement strand
TCTTCATATACCACACGGCTGTTGCCGTCAGGGAAAAATGTGACTTCTTTAAAATACAGCTCCTCAGGCGGTTCGGCTTCGGTGGAAAAATCCCCTTTGTCCCACAGATACCCTAAAAAGGAATGTGCTTTCCATGTTCCGATCACACGGTCATCGAAAACAAAGGGCAAATCTGTATTGTCCTTTGTTGCAATTTCTTCGGCGGTGTAGCGGTTGCTGTCAATTTTTTTGAGCACAAGGCAGGTCGGTTTGCCGCCGCGGGTATATTCATATTCCTTGAGATTCACGAACATAAAAAGTTCGTCTCCGATCTGCTCGGTTGCATACTCATTGTTGACAGGTGAGTTCAGATACCCTTTTGTCCAGCTGAATGCCCAGTACCGTTGTCCGTCGGGCAGAAAATACAGATATTTCTGTTCTTCGCCGTAAAAGTTCTTTACGCAGAAAAGATTGTCATAAAAATCCTCTTTCACGGCATAAATGCCGACAATTTCCCACTTACCGACCACTTTTTCGTCATTGACAAAGGGCAGTTGCTCTTCGGGCGGATCGACTTCTTCGCCTAACTTCACAATATCACACACAATGGTGCCGTCCTTGATGCTGTATTGCGAAATACGCTGATAATCAGCGGACTTGATCTGTGCTTCGGCAAGCGTACACACATCAAGAAACATTTTTTCGGGCGGCAATTCAATCATTGCCTGCTTGTCGGTAAACACAATTTGCAGATTTGTCATCATCAGTGCAGCCTCCTTAAGATTTTCAAGAGCCTGTGCAAATATTTTCTCTTTTTTTGCAAAAATATCTGCAATTTCTTCGTTTGTTTTTTGCGTAGAAATCAGCTCCTTGATTTCCTGCAAGGAGAACCCCGCATTTTTAAGTGCCGTAATGCGGTGAAAATCAAGAATCTGCTGTGATGTATAATGCCTGTATCCCGTGAATCTGTCCGTAAAAACGGGCACGAGCAGTTTTTCTTTGTCATAATGTCGCAGAACGGAAATCTTTGTTCCGCACAGCTTTGCAAATTCTCCGATTTTCATAGCTGTTCTCCTTTTTTGCAGTTCCGAAGGTACCTTACACACTCAATATAAACCTGAAGTTAGGGTGAGAGTCAAGAGGGTTTTCAACTTTTTTTTTGTAAACAAAAAAACCTCTTTGCTTTGCGGTATGCAAAAAACAAAGAGGATTACAATTAAATCTGAACTGACCAATAACCGAAGCGTTTTCCGCCCTCTCGCTTGATAAAACCTTTTTCTTCAAGTTTGGCAGTAATGCTTTTGACAGTTCGCTCTGACTTATTGATTTTCTGTGCAAGTTGTTTTTGTGTCATTTGCGGATTTTTCTTTAACAAATTAAGAACAAGTGTTTCATCCAAAGTGCAATCCAAAGTGCAATCCAAAGTGCAATTATTTTTATTTTCATAGCACTTTGGAGCATTCAAAGTGCCGCTTATGTGCAAATTTCTGTTTTTCAGTTCATTATTTTCACCTAAAAGCAGATTTCTCAAAAACAGTTCAAGAAACTCGGTTGTTTCATGCACACCTTTCTGAATGTTGTTGTAGTTTGCCCGAACCAAAGCATTACGAAAATACCATGCATTCTGTGCAAAAATCTCATTAGTAACATCAAAACCAAGCGTACGCAGATATTTAATAAAAAAGACGGCTGTGGCTCTTGTGTTGCCCTCTGAAAAAATATGAATCTGCCAGAGGCGGGAAACAAATTTTGCCAAGTGCTTTATAACCTGATCCATGGACAGGTCTTTGTAGCTGAATTCCCGTTCCTGCGAAATATCGTAGTCAAGCGTTGCTCTCAGATCAAGGGCACCGCCATACAAAACAGTGTCGCCGTCAAGCACCCATTCAGCTTTTGTAATGTTATACTCTCTGATTTTGCCGGCATATTTATATACACCATCAAAAAGACGAGCATGAATCGAAATATATTGTGCCGGTGATAAAACAAAGGATTTTTCCGAAAGCAACTGTGCAATACGCACCGAAACCTTGTCCGCTTCCTCTGTTCTGTCATTGGCAGTATGCTTTATATTCTCTTTGTAATAACTGTGAATGAGTTGGTTTGCCTCTTCAAAGGTGATATCCCCTGCAATGCTTTTTTCGGCAACATCCAGAAGATAGCCGCTTGTTTCAAGCCCGTCAACTGCCTGCAAGCCGATTGCGGTGTGCCAAGCATAGCCTTTTTCACGCTTCTGAGGCTCCTTTTCCTGCAGATATTCTTCAAAATTATAACCGTTCATTTGCGCCTCCGCACATTTAACTGCTGCTTATATTTTACATCAAAATCAACAAAAAATCAACAAGCAGATAAATTCATCACCTTTAAGAACCGGATTTTATTCTGCTGTTTTAATTCTGATACCCATTTCTTCAAATTGCAACAAATCATCTTCTGCGGCTTCGGAATCGGTGATCATATAATGCAGTTTGTCAGCAGGGCAAATGCTGATGACGGAATCAAAGCCGATTTTTTCAACCGGATACAAGCCGTAAACGGTTTTGGAATTGTTTATGACCGCGTTTGTCAGCTCCAGACTTCTTGACTTCTGAACGGAAAGTCCGAATTTTGCCGACACACACGCAGAAGTGACAAAGCATTTATCAAAACGCAGTCGCTTGATCATCGACAGGGCAAAACTGTCATAAAAACAGCCGTTTTTCTGCATTTCACCGCCTGCAAGAAGCACGGTTATGTTTGCTTTTTTACGAAGCTCCCCGGCAATTGCAAGTGAATTTGTCACCACCGTGCACGGTATGTCGCCCATATGCTGTGCCATCAGAAAACCGACACTTGCGTTTGTGATGTACACGACATCGTTTTCGGCAATCTCCTGCACTGCTTTTTTGGCAATGGCAAGATAATTCTCTTTCACTTCCCTGACTCGTTCATCGGATGCAAGGTCTTTTATGACATTGGCACCGACCTGACGGGCAGGTATGGCACCGCCGTGGGTTCTTTTCAAAAGTCCCTGTTCTTCGAGAATTCTCAAATCCCGTTTAGCGGAATCGTAACTGATCTGAAACAGTTCCTGTATTTCTGTATTGGAAATTCTTCCCTGTTCGGCAAGAAGCCTTAAAATTTCATTGTGTCTTTCTTCCATGAACATACTATACCACTCCTGAATATTAACACTTATTCACGATTATTCACCAATCGCAAGATCAATATAGCACAATCGTTTACATTTGTCAAGCATTTTTGATAAAACCATGCAAATTCGGGAATACAAAAGAATATCCGTGAAAAAAGATTTTTATTCATTTCAGAACTGCATATCCTGATCCTTTGCTTCGGTGCCGAAAAACATAATATAGTAAATCGGGATATAGATTATTTTTCCTTTTTGCATTACCTTTCTTTCATTGGAAACAACAAATGCTTTTTTGATGTGATAATCTTCATTCTGCACAAACGTATTCAGGGCACTGTGCACAGTATAGTCTTTCCCTGATTTCACTTCAATCGGCACAACAGAAAGGCTGTCATAATCATCTGTAAGATAATCCACTTCCCCTTTGCTTCTGTTGTCATAGTAGAAAAGCTTGTGCCCGTGTGCAATCAGCTCACTTGCAACCACCGTTTCATACACAGCCCCCAGGTTGATACTTCTCACATCATCCAGCACCGCACGGATGTTATTTCCGTAAAGGATTCCCGAAAGAATACCTGCATCATTCAGATACAGCTTCAGCAGATTTTTTCCCGTGGATTCAATAAGCGGAAAAACAGGGTTCGAGATCGCCTGCACGTGCAAAGCAATTCCTGCACTGATCAGATATTCAAATTCATCGGTATAATCATTGAAAGTTTTGCCTTTTTTATTTTCAATGCTTTGTGCAACAACCCGTTTTTTCTTGTTCTCCATGTTGGACGGAATAAGCTCAAAAATTCTGCGGATTTTCAGCTTCTTTCCGGCAGCATATTTTGAAGCATCGGCAGCATAATACGCATGAATCTCTCTTTGTATTTCACGGACCGTCTGAATATTTTTCGTTTCAAGATATGCGTTGACGGCATCGGGAAGGCCGCCGACAAGAAGATATTTCCGGAAAATGTCCATTATTTTATTGTGCATTGCTTCATCGAGTGCTTCCAGACGTTCAAACTTTTTACGCATGGACGAAACAACAATTTCATTCATGCCGTTGGCATAAAGAAATTCTTCAAAATCCAACGGAAACATTCTTACTTTGCGAATGCTGCCCATCGGTACGGATGTGGTTTGTGACAGCGTGACACCGAGCAGTGAACCGCTTGCAACATAAGTAAACCTATCGTCCTGCGACAAGAATTTGAGCAGCGTCAGCAGGTGCGGATATGCCTGAATTTCATCGATAAAAATCAACGTGTTTTCTTTTTCTTTCATCCTGTTCCCTGCAAGCATGCTCACCTGCAGATAAAAATCTTCCACCGTTTTTGTTTCGGCAAAGAGTTTATCGCCCTCTGCATCCTCAACCATATTGATTTCAATGAAATTTTCAAAGAGCTTCTGACCGACATGACGGATAATATAGGTTTTCCCGACCTGACGGGCTCCGTCAATCAGAAGTATCTTTTTTGTATGCGACGTAAGATGTTCCTCAATAAGCCTTTCTATTTTCCGATACAGCACAGCACATCATCCTTTTTGACTTTTCAAACAAATTATACCACAAAAAATCTGACTTTTCAATATGAATCCAACGACAAAAGTCTGACTTTTCAATCAAAAAATACCCCTTACCAAAAGCGGGATGTCCTTAACGGAGAAAACGAAAACCGAATAGAATAATGAAAATGCGACACATAGCTCATTATGAGCCATGTGCCGCATTTCTGTTTTGCAGTTCAAGAATTGGTTATCAAATTCGAAATATAGTCTTTAAGGTCTGTGGTTTTGCTCTCAATAACTCTATCTTGCATATCCAAATTAATATTTGGAATTTCCAATTTCTTCAACTCTGACTGTAACAGTTTTCCTCCATTCGGACGACTTTTAAGATAAGAAAAATCATAATAATTAATTATTTTTCGAAGGTATTCGGCTTTAAGCACCGTTTCGTTAATTCGCAATACATGAGCATGATTATTAACCCAAGATTTCCCTTCTATAATAATTGAGGTCTCTTCTCCGGATGCCCAACGAGCACCATCTTCGCCAATCAGTAGTAACTTTTCATCAAAAATATAGTCGTCAATCCTTCCTGCAATGCCGTTTGCTCCATAATACGGTATATCACCGCTTTTTCGTTTGGATTTTTTAATGGGTTTTCGCATACTGTCCAAAATTTCTATATTTTATCATATGATATCCCTTTTCTAAAAGCCTATCAACACATTCTAAAACCACGATATTTTCTGGTTTAGAGAAGTTACAAGTTGTCCTTCTGCCGCAAATAATGCTATCTCCATAATTTATAGTTGTCTTTGATATTTCATCAGCAATTACGACAGAAATAGTATAATCATGGGGAGCATATTCTTTACGCCATATTATTCATCGCTCCTGTTACCGGCGCAAAATTCATCGCTTTAAGAAAAACTTTTATATCTTCAGAATTCATTTTGAAGTGACCTCCGTATTTTTGTGATTCAACAGTCTGCGTTGGAACAATAGCAGAAAATAGATAGCTTGCAATTTCTGTTCCACAAAATGTCATTTTATAAGTGCTTTCAGCACAGACACAATCTGACCGTACTCAATGTTTGTTGCATACGCAAACTGCTTGCGGTATTTATCCCACATCTTTTTAAGTTCTGGACTCTCTTCAATGTTATGAAGAATATCTGTAACATCTGCAATTTGATCTGTAGTACCGCGATGATTTGCAGTTGCCTTCAATGCATCCGCAAACACCACCTTATCAAATTTCTGTGTTGTGGTCAGTATGTAGGCATCATAGAAATCTCTTGGGCGGGTGTTGAATACGCCGCGCCGTAAAATAGTTTCCACCTTTTCAGCCATAACAGTTTCAATGTTGTATGCCCACAGCTCGTATGATTTCTCGTCATCAAAAATTTCAGAGAAGTTGTACCTCACCGCATGAGGCGTAATTGCGTCTCCGGTGGATACGTCGATACTAAGCGGCGTCAGCATAGTATCGAACCTGGCATTCAGCATGACACGATATCCACCGTAAATGTCATCTTCACGGATGGGAGAGATCGTGCCGATTTCAAACACAACGCCGTCATCGAACGCGATCTCACAGACATCTTCTAACGCGCTACGAATTGCTTCCGGTGTTAGAGGAAGGCTTTTGAGAGTGGTATCCATGTCCATGGTTGCACGGTTGTCAAGCCCAACAATCGCTGCTACCAACATTCCACCCTTTAATACAAACTTCTCTTTGTATTCAGAAGCAGACAAACGGACGAGCAAACGCTCAAACATATAGTTCTGCAAAATGACCTGTGCAGGAATATTTTTCTGCTTAGCAATATTGCGGATTTTCGCTTTCAGACTCATGGCTTTACTCAAAGAAGCACCTCCAAATATTGACGCAGGACATTAGCTACCCGCATCTTTTTTGCGTAAGAGTTTAGTTTATTCAAATCTTTTTTGGGATTCACCGCATACAGTTTTAGTGCTGCGAGGAAAGTCTCTGTCCCCAATTTGTTTCGGCTGCGAATTACATCGCAAATTGTACGCTCAAGATTGTATGCAGTAACATCATTACCTGCGGGTGTTTTCAATGTCGTTTTGCCAAGTTCAAACAATTCGGGCTTGATGTAATATACCTTGCATTCTGCTTTAATTGCTACGGACGGAATGCAACCGGACGGTGCAGTAACTGTATGTTCAAACGGAGTACGATCAGAAATACCATGAAGATAAAGAGCGGTTTCATGTGAAAAAATTATTCTTTCTGAACGATTGCTGATTGCCAACAATTCATCTTGCATATCATCGGGAAGAATGTACTGTCCTTTTACAATGCGATGGATTTTATCTTCTTTGCACAACTTATAAAGCATCGCCTTGGAGATGCCGCGTTGCACTGCTATTTTCGTTTCAATAATTCCGCCATGCGTTTTTGCAATAGCGGCGAGTTCAGTCATATAATCCATACACTCACCTCAACCATAACAAATCAATAATATTATACTCGCAATTACGATTAAAGTCAATATGTTGCTGAGAACATTTCAAAAATATTTATAATAAAATTACGACAATAGTAAATGGTGATTTTGCCCATTTGCTTTGCACTTTATGCACCTACCTTGACAAAAGTTTCCTGCGTATGGTATAATAAAGACACCGAGAGATCGGCTGAAAATTGAATAATATGTGCCACGACAGTTACTACTGTCACCCTTTCGTTGGAAAGATAACGATCATCCATTTAGAGTTATAGACTCGTACATACATCGGCACGGAACATTTTTAAGCGAACAATTTTGTTCGCCTGTTTGTGTTTCCGTATCGATGTATGTGCGAGTCTTTTTTGTTTTACCCTCGCCTTGATTACAAATCACGGGGGACGGGTCCGTGATTGACTCTACGATATAACATTAACAGTCAATCATGGTTCCGTCCCC
>JAFSEF010000077.1 GCA_017435865.1 Clostridia bacterium | reverse complement strand
TTCCGGTATTTTTTCGTATAATGAACTGTAGAAACTTAACTGTCTGTTTTCTTCTCGAAGCATCTCGTCATCTCCAGCCTTTTGATGCTTCTATTATATCACTTTTTTGTCCCTTTGTCGACTTTTTCAGTGGTTTCGGACGGTTCTATGATTGGCTGCATTTGTTGCATTTTGGAGCCAATCACAAAACCATCCCCTGATTGGTTGTCCCCTGATTGGTCCTCTCACACTTAGTGTAATTATTGTAACATAGCTAAAAATCATTATCAATTGTCATATTTCACAAATATCGGGATGTGTTTTTGTTGCAAAAAAATATGTTAAATCGGCGATTGCTTGGCGATTTGATGAACGCATTCCTATGAAGGGGGACTGAATTGAAACAGAACCGCAGTTCTGTGGAGAATTTCGGATCTGTTTTATTCATGATAGCGGGAAGTTCTGCAAAAACGGCATGAAAAAAGGCGGTTTTGAAACCGCCAACATTTTAATCATAGCATAACCCGTTGCAGGAAGTCAATCGTATTTTGCAAATTGATGTACATTGTTGCTATAATTCTGCGATATGCTTAAAAAATTATATAAACATTGTACAAAATGCCATCTTGCAAAGTGTGTATCCGTGTGTTATAGTATAGACAGAAAGAGGTGGTACCGATGTACTGGTAACCTGAAAAGGAACCAACAGTCAGATTTGATTAAATAATAAAACAAATAATCAGATCGGACAGAAAGAGAGGTCAAAAGATGTTAGATACCAAAATAGAAGAGAAATGACTCTTAACGGTTGTGTGAAGAAACACTGTTAAGGGTCATTTCTTTTTGCGGTGAAACTGTCTGTTGCAGAGTTGCAGGGATTGTGTGGGGTTTATAAGGAGAAAGCAAAACGGCCATCGCAGTGCGACGACCGTCATTTTTTTTGCGTTTTGTGTGTCCTTATTTAATGCCGTACTGTTTTCTGCGGCTCCATGTCTGTCCCCATTTGTTTGCCCAGCTTTCGCAATAGAGTTTGTAGTAGGAGACGTTGTTTTTTTCTCGGTATTTCTTCATGCAGTTGCACCAGAATGAGCTGGGGATGGCAACCACGAACCAATACAGCGGTCCCAGTAACAGGCATTGGATGGTGTGACCGTATTCGTGGATCTGTGTGTTTTTGGTCCAGCCTTCTTCTCTGCCTTCTGCCATGAAGATGAACAGTCCGAGCGACAGACCGCCCCAGTTGCCGGGGATGTAGGTGATGATTGCGTTGCAGAATTTTTCGTGACGGTATTTTTTACGCAGCAGCAGATGCACAAGACCGCCGATCAGGTTGACGGATGCACCCCAGGTCCACTGCACAAAATAAAACCAGAATTTTCCCCAACCCTTATTTGCGATGTGGGCAATTTCATACGGTTTTCTCAGTTTGGCTTTTTTCATTCTGCACTCACCTCAGTTTCGGTTTTGTCAGTATGTTTGTTTTTGTAGAAGAAGATGCCGATGAGCATCACGACAGCAAAGACGATCAGGTAGAACAGCACGGGGAAACTGAATTGTCCTTGTTCTTTTGCACTGAGGTAGGGGACATAGCCGTGAGCGTAGACAGCACAGAAGATGATAACGACCGAACTGATGCAGGCGAGAATCGGGAATACAAATCGCTTGACGGGATGCAGTCCCTTTGCCTTTTTCATGAATGCGATATAGATGGGAAGATAGAATGCATACAGTGTGACGATGGGCAGCTCCGAGGAATCAAAGCTGAACAGACCGAACCAGCTTTTCGGAGCCAGGTTTGCACCATAGAAGTAAACAACCCATGCTGCGGTCAGAAGCAGTGCCGCAATGCCGGAATTGGCAGGCATGTTGGTTGCGGTGTCTACCTGTTTGAAGATCTTCGGTGACGGACCGTGATCTCTTGCTGCGAGTGCATACATACTTCTTGTGCAGCCGAGCATCAGACCGTTGAGGGTGCCGAAACAGGAAATGGCGACAAAGAGATTCAGAATGTTGCCGAGGAACGGACCGAATACATGGATGAATGCAACCGTTGCACCGTCTTTTTGCAGGTTTTCGACACTTGCACCGCCTGCGATGCCGATGAAGTAGAAAACATACACGGCTACAATGATAACAGCCCCTACAATGAGTGCAATGGGAAGATTGCGTTTTGCGTTTTTGAGTTCTGCATTGATGGAGGTTGCCATGATCCAGCCTTCGTATGCAAATGCCGTGGCAACGATGGCGCTGAAGAACGTGTTGCCAGCACCTGAACCGGTTGCAAAGTTGTGAGCAAGAATGGTGGTGTCGGGTTGGATATCGGACATATGTGTCAGTCCATAGATGGTACCGATGACAGCCATCAGCACCAAGGGAATGAGTTTAATGATGGTTGTGCTGACCTGCAGTTTGCCTGCGAGTTTCGGTGAAAGTGCATTGACTGCAAAGCTCAGGCACAAAAACAGGATACCGAGTGTCATGGTTTCGGGGCCGAACATCGCACCGCCGTCTGCAATGCCGATGTGCAAAGCAAAATCAGGGTTGGCTGAGCAGATGAAGGTCAGCATATAACGTGCGGTCAGCCAGACAAGCACGGAAGTGATGGTCGGTGCGTAAATGAAGGTCATGAACCAGCCGACATAGTAAGAATACTTGCTGCCGACGGTTGCTTCCGCATAGTCGGTCAGACCGTTGACTTTGGAATGGTTCTGTGCAAGCTGTGCAAAGGCAAGAATGTTAAAAATCATAATGGCACCGCCGACAAGCCAGGCGGCAATACCGATGCTTAAATTGCCTTCCGTGACAACCAGAATGTTCTGTGCCTTAAAAAAGACACCCGAACCGATGACAATGCCGACTACCATACAGATTGCGGTCACAAGACCGTATTTTTTTTGCAATGTGTTTTCCATAAAGCGTCTCCGTTTCAAACAGAATGTACGGATTTATTATACATATCCTGTCCGGAAAAGTAAAGAAAAAAGAAATACATTTATTAAAAAAACTGCTATGCAAACGCACAAGTTGTCTGCAAAGGTCCTGTTGCTGCAGAAAAAGGAAAAAAGCTTGATTATTTTCTGCGTCTGTTGTACTATAATACTATTACAGAAAGAAAGGACAGATTTCAGTGAGTACTATCAATCCTGTTGCCATGTACAAGTTGTCCTATGGTTTGTTCGTTTTGAGCACTTCGCTCAACGGAAAAGACAACGGCTGCATCATCAATACCGCCATTCAAGTGACAGACAACCCGAAAAGACTGCTGTTTGCCGTGAATAAGCAGAATTATACCAATGAAATGATCAAAGAAAGTGGTGTGTTTGCACTGTCCGTGCTGACAGAGGAAACACCTTTTGCCGTGTTTGAGCATTTTGGTTTTCAGAGCGGCAGAGATGCCGATAAATTCATCGGCTCACCCATGCGTTGTGCAAACGGTGTTGCTTATGTCGCTGGTGTGACCAATGCCGTGTTTGCAGGCAAAATCGAAAGCTGGCAGGATGTCGGCACGCATACCGTTTTTATTGCTGAAGTCGAAGAAGCCAATGTGCTTTCCGATGTGCCGAGTGTGACCTATGCTTACTACTTTGCAAATATCAAACCCAAACCCCAACCGAAGCCCGAACAGAAAAAAGGATATGTCTGCAAAATCTGCGGTTATGTATATGAGGGCGACACGCTGCCCGATGATTTTGTTTGTCCTTTGTGCAAACATCCTGCATCTGATTTTGAACCGCTGCAATAAAAAAGGAAATGAAAAGACCGTCACGGAAAAAACTCCGCGGCGGTCTTTGTGCATCATTATGTCAGAAAGTTTTCAAGTCCGAACAACTCTGCAGCGTTGCGAAGACCGTCTTCCACTTCTTCGCGTGAAAAATTGCCGGCTTCCAGTTCGCTGTCGCTCATCTTGTTCAGTTTTGTATAAAAATCGATTGCAACTTCCAGGTTCTCTTTGCCGCCGTTTTCAAGGGCTTCAAACAAAAGATCCTCTGCACCGCCGATGTCACCTTTGCTGAGCAATTCGGAAATCGCTTTGTAGAGCAGGTCGGTACCGTTGAGATTCTGTTCATCTTCAATGATGTAGTCGGTTGTTTCTTTGCCGAAAAGAATTTTGGCAAGCATTTGTGCGAGCATCTGAATTTGTCGCATCATCCAGTCCTGAGAAAATTGCATGGATTATTTTTCCTTTCATGGGAGAGTAATGGCAGGCAGCAGGTCTGTGTAGCTGTCTGCGGTAAACGGGGGTGGAGATTGAAACAGCAGCTGTACTTCTTTGTCCGTAAGCAGTCTGCTTTCTCCGGGTTGCAGGGAAGCATCCAGCAGGAGGTTACCCACCGACAGACGTTTTAAATACAACACCGCACAACGGACGGTCCGCAGAAGCAAACGAACTTCGTGTTTTTGTCCTTCTGTAATGCGGATGATGCCTTGTGATACGGCACCGTCGGGGTGGTTGAGGTGATGTTCGCGTCGTCGCTCACTGATATATGGTGCAACATCCTTCACTTCCATGTATCTCTGCAAAAGGATGTCGGCAGGTTTTGCTGCACGGTTGTTTGCATACAGGGTTGTGCCCTTGCGGATTTCTTCCATGCCCTCTTGTGTGAGTGTGCCGAAACACAAAAATGCGTATGTTTTGGCGATGTCTGCATCGGGAGACAAAATGGTTTGCGTCAGTTTGCCGTCATCGGTGAACAAAAGCAAACCTTCGGTTTCTTTGTCGAGTCTGCCGACGGGACGCAGGTGTTTGTAAGCTTCGGGCAGGCATTCCATAACGGTTGGATTTTTGTCATCCCGACAAGCAGTGATGACACCGCGGGGTTTGTTGAGCATCAGAAAGCAAGCCATATCAGATCATTGTCACCGCCACGATATCCAGAAGCAGGCAGGCAGGAATGAAGAATGCGTGCATGGTCAGCTGACCGCCGAACGATAACACGGCTCCCTTGAGTGAGCCTGTTTTCTGAATACGTGTGCGGATGATGGAAGGTCTTTGTTGCCACAGGAACTGCAGCAATTCGTAACTGACGGCGTACATCAGAAGTGTGAATCCTGCCGAGAAGAATGACGGACGAAGATACACACCGATCATCAGTGCGGCACAGATGCCGAGCATCACCACACGGAAGATGTGTCTTGTTTTGCGGTAAATAAATTGTTCGAAGCAGATTTCTTCCGTCAATACCCAGAACAGCACGAACACAGCTGTCAGTTTTGCGGTCTGCATGGAGCCGAGCATGGTCAGCAGCGGCGGCAAAAAGCCGAGGAGAACAAAGTCAACGCCCTCAAAAATGTCTGCAAAAAGGGGTCTGTATTGCATTAAGAACGGCGGTGTAGCGAGCTTTGCAATGGCGGTGTCGTATTCTTCTTTGGTAAGCTTATCCTGCGAAAACTGTTCAATGATTTTCTTTTCTTTCGGAATGGGTTCAACGATGATTCGCAGGGCACAGATCAGGAACAGTACCGTCCAGATGATTGCCATGCGGTTGTCATGCTGACCGAATGGCGTTATATATGCTGCAGAAGTTTCCGTGTAAGGCAGTAAGTTTTTGAGCAGCAAAAATGCCACGGACATCGAAAGACCGCCGAAACCGCCGATGAGGCATTCCATGAATTTCCATGCTTCGACGAAATGGTTTTTCTGCAGCTTTCCGAAAAGGTATTTGCCGTTTTTCATGGGCATATGCGGCAAGGTGTAAACGTGCACGATCTGTGCAAAGATCCAGCCGAAGCCTGCAACGAGGGCGACGATCCATGCATAGGCAGCCGTGAACCAATCACCGCGAACAAGGTTGAGAATGAAAAAGGTCAGGAATACAAACAGGTGTCCGCCCCAGTATTCGACACGGGTTCTTGAAAAGTAAACTTTCGGGAAAACATTATTTTTCGGGTCATGCGGACGGTTGAGCAAGGTTCTGCCGATGAAATAGGCAGGTACGGTGGCACAGTATGTCAGAATCAGATCGCTTGCGGAGTAGGTTTCACCGCCGCCTGCCACAATGGCTATGCCGAATATTTCGGCTGCCACACCGAACCATGCGAAGCCTTTGACAAACACACCTGCAAGTCCTGTGCGGAATCCGGGGGTGCCGAATCCTTTCATGGTAAGACCGAGCGTTTCACCGTAGGTCATGCATCCGCCGAAGAAAAAGCCGGAAGCACCTGCGGCTGCAAGCACGAACCAGTTCTCCTGCAGGGCGGGAATGCCCGAAAAACGGGCAATCAGCAGCCCGACAAACGCACCGGGCAGCATGGCTCCCTTTTCACCGCCGAGAATGCTGCCGCGCATTCCCCAGCCGTAAGACATGGAAATGATACATAAAAATACAAACAGAATGTTTTCAGCCATGGTGCGTCTCCTTCCGGAATAAAACGGTTATGCGGACTTGTGCAGGCCGCGGATTGTTTTTATGAGCAGGGCAAGCAGCATCGCACTGTACAGGATGATTGCAACCGCGATGGCTTTCTGGTTGCCTTTGGCGTCATAGATGATAATGTTGATGAGATACGACACGCCAAAGTATACGACAGGGAATGCAACACCGCTGCCGATGCCCCAAAGAGCAGCTTTCTTTTTGTCGGTCTTTGCAGGGGATGTGAACGCAGAGGATGCACCGACAAAGGCAAAAATAACACTCAGCAGAACAATCGTCAGGGCAAATTCATCCAGATCTTTCCATGCAAGGTAGGCTCTGCGGTTCCACATGACGATTTCAATGCCTGCCGCAAGCAGCGGGAAATGGACAAGATACAGATATTTCTTCTGACGGATGGCAAGAATGAACACATACAAGGCGGCTGCAACAACGGCAGCATACGCGATGATGGAAAGGAGGTTGCCGACGGTTTCATTCTGTGCATTTCTCCAGAGTTGCGGATTTGTGTAAGAAACCGATTTCTTGATGTTTGCAAATTCACTGTTGCCTTCACAGTATTGTGTGGTGCCAAGGGCAAGAATGTCAAGATAAAGCTGTCTGTTCTGCTTGAAAGCACCAAGGCCTTTGAACTCCGAAACCTTGTTGCAGGCTTTCCAGAATCGCCAGCTCAACTCGCTGCGTTCAATGCGTGCAAGAGCATCTGCATCGGTGGTCTTTTCTTTTGCAGCAGCCCAGTACGCATCGCATTGGGCGATCTGTTCTGCGTTCAGCGACAGCGTTTCGGTCATTTTGTAATAAATGCCGAGATGGTTGTTCGCAGCGTTTTCCGTAATCAGGGTAAGGAATCTGCCGATTTCTTCGCCGCCTTCACCGTAGAATCCGTTCAGGAAGCCTGCGGTTTCGGCTGCCATGTCGCAGTCGGGATCCTGCAGCAGCTTTGCAAGCAGATACGAACGCAGATCACCGAATTCGGTGTCGCAATTTGACATATAATAGTTGCCTTCTTCGTAAACACCCTTGACCCCGTGGTCGCGGAAGAACTGCATATTGCTCTGCAACACTCCGAAGTCGGGGAAAATGCCGAGGGTGTAGGCGTAGTTCGTGGCATAGTCCCACACATAAATGCGGTCGCAGATTTTGTTCCAGTTTTCAAGGTCTGCCTTGAGAGCCGCATTCTGTTCGCAGTTGTCATCGTTCAGCGGATGTGAGAAGCAGCATTCGATGGTGCAAAGGCGGACAATGACATTGTCAAGCGGTTTGACCTGTGTGGGGGCTTTGCGTGTGTACTGGTAAGCAAATGTGTCAATGGCAATGTTGTCATAACCGGCAGCCTTGACTTCGGCAGCAATGCGGTTGACGAAGGTGATCATGGTGCCCGACGGTGATCCGTTTGCTTCGTCGATGGCAGCACAGTCATTGCATTGGCAATAATTCTGATTGTCATGCTGTGTCAGGGAAACGATCTGCACGGCAGCATCGGGATCGTGCTTTTCTTCGAGAATGGCAAAGACTTCATCACGCACGATTTCAAATACCGTTTCGTTTGTCAGACACAGCTGCTGCGGCACACGCAGACCGCCGTGCAATGCGAAATATTCGGGGTGTTCTTCATAATAGGTATCTGCCGAGCAGAATTGTGTTGCCAAGGTGTGACAGAAATTGGATATGTAATCCACCGTACCGCCCTGTTCGGCACGCAATGTGCGGTACGGACCGCCGTTGAGACCGTTTGCAAGCGAAAACTGGTCATTGCAGGGGCTGACCCAGTCGGTGTCGGTATATTCAAAGGCGGGAATGTATGCAATGTGAATGTCCTCATCCCATGCAATATCTGCGGCATCGGGAATGACAATCACATCATCGGCATACCAATGAAAACCGCACAGCTTTTCGAGGAATGCATAGGTACCGTAAATGGTGCCGCGGTTTCCGCTGCCTGCAATCTGAATACCGCCGTCATAGCTTGTAATCAGGTAAGAACCGTCTTCGGCAGCAGCAGGTGCAGGTGTCTGACGGGATGTGGTACCGATCAGGATTTCATATTCCGCTTTTTCCTGCGTGTCGGTTACAACGGGCAGCTCAAGGCCGCTTTGCTGAAGATAATCCTGCAGCATGGTTGCGGCATATTTTTCCGTGTCTGTTGCGTTTTCGGAAATCACAATCACAGCTTCGGCAGGTGCAACCGCTGCCTGTGCAATGAGGAGACAGGATGAAAACAAAAGAATGCTGAGTAAAAGAGCGAACATTTTTTTCATGAGTACATCCTCGCTTTCATTGGTTTGTATTATTACTTATTCTTTATCGGCTTTTTCCAGTGCTTTTTTATAAGGCATGAGCATGCCCTCATTCATGTAAGTGCCTGCCTTTTCCTGTACCTGCGGCATTGCCATCAGGCCGCCGACAAGCTGCATGGCAATGAGTCTGCCGAGCTGTCTGTTGGGAAGATCATCATAGAAACCGTGTTTTTTGTAGAACTTGTGGTCAGCTTTCATCAGACCGCGCATGACATAAATGAGGTCACGGAAAATCTTCATGCCGCCCACACCGTAAAAATCGGCAGGCTGGTTGTAGCCGGTTTCGGTTGCGTAGGCAAGACGTTGTGCCATGGCTGCAATGCCGACCGTCGGATCGTTGTCATCACTGGCAGCACCGCAGAAGAAGTTTCCGCCGACCTGTGCTCTGCCTTCAACAACGGTACGCACATTCTGTTCAAGCGTATAGTGACCGCTGATGAGGTACCCGACGGGTTTGCCCATGGTGACGGTGCGGTGACCGTTGCAGAACTGACGGTCATTGAAGGTCTTGAATACGGGGCCGGGGGAGTGGTCCTTGATGCGGAATGCATACACAAATGCATCGGCAGACTGCACGGTCTTACGCAGGTATTCGTCGAAACCGTCTTTGTAAACGCATTTTTCGCTGACGGCACATTTGAAGCAGCCTAAGCAGCCGCCGTCAAACGGAAATTCACGCAGGTTGACAATGCGGACAGGGTACGGATATACGGCCTTGAATTCTTCGATCATCTGCAAGAGATTCAGGTCCGTGTCTTCGGCATCGGTCACGATGACGGTGTCAAATTTTTCTTTCTTTTCAACTGCTGCTGCACTTGCGGTAAAGGCAGGAATCGCAGGCAGTTCTCTGTTGATCTTCTGTTCTGCAATGCCGTTTTCCATGCAATGACGAACATATTTCCAGAATGCAACCGCTTCTTTTTGTCCCTTGTCGGTGGTCAGGTCATCCATATCGGCAGAAAGACCTTTGATATAAGAGAAACCGAGGTCGAGAGCGTTTTCTTCAATGTATTTGTGTGCCGTTGCATCATAAAAATGCTTGGAAGTGGAAATCTGTGTGCAGAATTTGCCTTTGAAGTCGCAGTTGTTTTCTTTGAGCAGGCGGATGATTTTGTGAAGCTGCGACGGACAGATGAATGTATAAACGGGGTAGGAGAAAACGGTCAGGTCAGCAGCGTTGATGGCGTCAATGAGCAGAGAAATATCTTTTTCATATTTTCTGATCTGTTGACCGCAGTGCAGTACGGTGAATTCGCAATCTTTGAATTTCTTTTCAAGGTACAAAGATGTTTGCAACGTGCAGCTGTATTTGCCTTTTGGGCTGCCGTTTACGATTAAAACTTTCATTTGAGTCCTCTCTCTTTTTTAAATTTATTGTTGACAGTAGTTTCTGAAAATTCTGCAATAATTGGCTGCCCATGCAAATACTTTACGGCGTTCCCAATGTGCGGGAAGCGCTGTTGTGTGTGCCACAACCTGCACGAGTGTTTTGCCGCAGGAGAGCAGCTTTTTGATGATGTCGGGACGTTTTGCAAGACCTTTGATTCTGTCCGGCAAAGAAGCAGGCGACATACTCAGAAAATCACCGAGTCCCGTGGCATCCGCACCGATGGTCAGATCATCCGCGGTCAGCACATGGTTGTCAATGAGATAGTCGAGCTGTTCGGGTGTGAGTTTTGTCAGCAGCAGTTTGACACAGGCAAGCGGAGCCAGACCCGCACCGAGAGCCTTGTAATAACGAAGCTGGTATTTCCACAGCGTTTCACAGGAATACACCCTGTCTTCGTCTTCAATGATGGTGTCTGCAAGCATACGGGCAGCTTTCAGGGAGTTTGCAATGCCTGAACCGATGACAGGCACCGTCATGAATGCACTGTCGCCGATGGCAGCATACCCGTCAGCAATCATGACTGCCAGAGGTTGACGGACCGGGATTTTTACGATTGCATCACCACGCAGGATTTTGTTGCCCATCTGCGGATTTTTTGCACGCAGTTCTGCGGAGACTTCCGCGATGTCATTTTCGCTGAGTTCGTCAAAGCAGCCGATGAGCATATCGGTGGTATCTTCTTCGGTAGCCACCCAGCCGATGCCTTTTCTGCCGGCAGGGAAAAAGTAAACTCTGTACGGGTCATCAACAATTTTGCCGACCTTGTCATAGAAAGCACGGTACACAATGAATTTTCCGAATCTGCCGGGGGCTTTTTCAATGCCGCAGGCAGCAGGCAGTCGGCGACGTACAGGCGAATCGATACCGCAGGCATCAATGATCATGGGTGCATAAAAGTCGCCGTTTTCGGTCTGAATGCCGACAACGCGGTTTCCGCTCATAATGGGGCCGTATACTTCGCAGCCGAACTCAAAATGCACGCCCTTTTTTTCGGCATGGGCGATGAGCATTTCGTAAATGTCGCTGCGCTCCATTTTGATTTCAAGGTTGTCCTCTGCCACATCCTGCCGCAAAGGAGTGTTTGCGGACGGACCGTAAAAGGTCATGTTTTTTTTGTATTCATATTTGTCTTCGGGCGGCAGACCGAGACCGACACGTTCGAGTGCATCGGGTGCAAAAATATCCGTCCAGTCATAGCCCATGTTATCTCTTTTGTTTTTTTCATAAACCGTAACATCAAAACCGTTTGCAGCAAGCAGGGCAGCTGCAGCAATACCGCCGTGACCGCCGCCGGCAACAATGATTTTTTTGACCATTTTCCTTTTCCTCCGTAAAAAAGAGTATTTTGGCATATGTATAAAATAAATATAACATAACCGATTATAAAACGCAATAAAAAACAATAATATTGCACAGATTTTACGGTTACATTTTCTGTTTTTTGTTGTGTTTTGTGCTTGTAATCAAAACGCAATAGTGGTATTCTTTAACATGCTTATTTTTAGAAAAATACCGTAAAAAGGAATTGTCATTTATGTTAACACAGTATTTTCATGCAAGTGAAACGTCCGTGACTTTGTTCACGATTGCTTTTGCAATGATTGCCGGTTTGCTGCTTTCGAGACTGGCAAAAAAAGTGAATCTGCCTGCCGTTACGGCATACCTCGTTGCAGGTATTCTGGTCGGACCGTATTGCCTGGGAGCTCTCGGTATTCCCGGTCTCGGTTTTGTTTCCGCAGAGAACGTCAAGGCTTTTGACCTGCTTGCCGATTGTGCACTGGGTTTTATCGGTTTTACCATCGGTAATGAATTCCGTTTGTCACACCTGAAGCATACGGGTAAAGCCACAGTTGTCATCGGTGTGCTGCAGGCACTGACGGCAACGCTGATTGTGGACGGTTTTATGATCGGTCTGCACTTCATTTTTCCCGAAGTCATCACCATGCCCATTGCCATCACCATGGGTGCGATTGCTGCCGCTACGGCACCTGCTGCAACTTTGATGGTCGTAAAACAGTACAAGGCAAAGGGGAAGCTGACCGATTTGCTTTTGCCCATCGTTGCATTGGATGATGCTGTCTGTCTGATGGTGTTTGCCGTGTCGTTCGGTATTGCAAAGTCGCTTGACAGCGGTGCTGTTGATCTGTTGGGTGTTATCGTGGAGCCGCTTCTGGAAGTGGTATTGTCTTTGGTGCTCGGTTCGGTGCTCGGTCTGCTCTTTACTTTTGTGGAGCGATTCTTCAAATCCAACTCAAAACGTCTGAGCGTATCTCTGACATTTGTGTTTTTCACCGTTGCCGTGTCCATGCTTTCGTTCACGGTCGGAAGAATTCATGTTGCATTTTCGTCACTGCTTGTCTGCATGATGCTCGGCACCGTGTTCTGCAACTGCTGTGATTTCTCGGAAGAACTGATGGCAAGAGCTGACCGCTGGACTGCTCCGCTGCTGATTTTCTTCTTTGTGCAGTCGGGTGCAGGTCTTGATTTCAGCATCTTCAAAGAACCGATTATCATCATCGTCGGTATAGTGTATGTGCTTGCCCGTTGTGCAGGTAAATACTTCGGTGCTTTTGCAGGCGGCAAGATGATGAAGCTTGAATCTTGCGTCAACCGCTACCTCGGCATCACACTGTTTCCGCAGGCAGGTGTTGCTCTCGGTTTGTCACTGATTGCCGAAAATGAGTTCGGTGAACAGGGCTTGATTATCCGCAATATCACGCTGTTCGGTATCTTCATTTACGAACTTGTCGGTCCGTCGCTCACCAAATGGGCACTTGTCCGTTCGGGCGATATCGAAATCAAAAAAGTCACCGAACGTTCACAGGATACGCATTACAGCCACGCCATCCACCGCAAAAAAGAAGAACACTGAACATATACAAAAACTGCAAACCGATCGGAAGTCGGTTTGCAGTTTTTTGGTTTACTCGGTTTCCTTTTCTTTGTAGAAGAAACGGTTCCTCTTGAACTTTTCGGGCGGTTTGATGGGGTGCAGGCAATCCTTGTTGCCGACAAAGTCCGAGGTTTCCGGGCCTTTTTTAGCAACCCAGTCCACGGCATTGCGGAGAATCCTGCGGACATTCTTGTCTTTGTAAATGGGGAATGTTTCGTGGCCGGGCTGGAAGTAGAAATATCTGCCTTCTCCTTTGTGGAAACAGCAGCCGGAACGGAACACTTCGCCGCCTTCAAACCAACCTGTGAACACGACCGCATCGGGGGTAGGGATATAAAAATGCTCGCCGTACATTTCTTCATGGTCCAGACGGAAACCCTGTTCGACACCCTGTGCAATGGGATGGAAGGGATCGGTTGTCCAGACACGTTCCGCTTCATTTGCTTCACGCCAACGAAGCGAACACGGCGTGCCGCAAAGGGTTGTGAACGGTTTTGAGAAGTGTGCGGAATGCAGGAAAATCGCACCCATGCCTTCGCTGACACGTTTGCAGACATAGGCATTGATTTCATCCGGTACTTTGTCATGGGCGATGTGCCCCCACCAGATCAGTACATCCGCTTTGTCGAGTTCTTCGCGGCTGAGCCCCTCGTTTATGGTGGCAAGGGTTACGGTGGTGACCTCATGTTCAGCCTCAAAAATGGATTTCAGCTCATTGTGGATGCCGTTTGCATAGGCTTTTTTGTGGGCAGGGAGATTCTGTAACACGTCTTCATTGTAAATGATGATTTTCATGCGGCGTCTCCTTTCGTTTGTGTCCGTTTCTTATTTTCCGATGATCTGATCGGCAAAGTCGCTGAGGAATTCGGTATCGGCAAGTTCTGCCATGCCTGCATCACAAGCGGCTGCCAGCTTGGGATTGATGGGCAGACGTACGCTTGCACCGATTTCAAAACGTTCTGCAATTTCTTCGAGCTTGCTTTCGCCGTAAATGAAGTGCTTTTTGTTGCAGTCGGGGCAGGTGAAGTAAGAGAAGTTTTCTGCAATGCCGAGTACGGGAATGTTCATAAGGCCTGCCATACGGACTGCCTTTTCGACGATCATGGAAACAAGATCCTGCGGGGATGTGACAACGACGATACCGTCCAGCGGAATGGACTGGAACACAGTCAGCGGAACATCACCGGTTCCGGGAGGCATATCGATGAAAAGATAGTCGAGTTCATTCCACACAACATCTGTCCAGAACTGTTTGACTGTGCCTGCAATGACGGGACCTCTCCATACAACAGGAGCTGCTGCGTCTTCGAGAAGAAGATTGACGGACATGATTTCAATTCCCGTTTTTGTCAGAACGGGGAAAATGCCGAGGTCACTGCCCGTTGCACGTTCGTTGATGCCGAAACATTTTGGAATGGAGGGACCTGTGATGTCGGCATCCAGAATACCGACTTTAAAACCGCGTCTTTGTGCCTCAACGGCAAGCAGGGAAGTGACGGAGGATTTACCGACGCCGCCTTTACCGCTGACAATACCGATTACTTTTTTAATGTTGGAGTGTTCGTTCATCGGAGCCAGAAGGCTCGATTCCTGCTCACGGGAACTGCATTTTGCGGAGCAGTTGGAACAATCATGATTGCATTCAGCCATTTGTATCACCTTTCTTTTTATATAACAAATATTATACACCTCTTTTTTACTAAGTCAAGTTTGTATTGACAAGAAATCACAACTCTGCTACAATTATTACAAACATATTGAGGAGGTTATACTATGAGTTTTTGTCCGAATTGCGGTACACAGCTGGATGATGCTGTCCGTTTTTGTCCGAATTGCGGGGCCGGTGTCAACAATCAGGGTGCTCCCGGATATCAGCAGAACAATCCTTACAACAATCCTTATAATCAGCCGTATCAGCAGCCGCAGGAACCCGATGTGCCTTCCACCGGTCTGAAAGTGCTTTGCTTCTTCATTCCGCTTGCAGGTCTGATTCTGTTCCTGATCAACAATAAAGAAAAACCTGTCAGTGCAAAGGAATACGGTAAAATGGCATTGATCGGTTGGGTTGTTTCCTTTGTTGTCGGACTTGTGTTCGGTATTATCGGCGGTGTTGCCGGAGCAACAATGGGCGGTTATTATTCTTATCTGCTCGCAAATGCTTTGCTGTTATAATTCTTTTTTGGGAAACTGTCTCGTATGAGGCAGTTTTTTTACAGAAAAAAAGAGATGCAAGAACTTGTGTTTTTGCATCTCTTTACTATATTTTATGTATTGATCAGAACAAGCCTGAAATGACACCGTTTTCATCCACATCGATGCGTTCGGCTGCCGGAACCTTGGGAAGACCGGGCATGGTCATGATGTCGCCTGTAAGGACAACAAGGAAGCCTGCACCGTTGGAGATCTTGACATTTTTGACGGTGATCTCAAAGTTTTCGGGAGCACCGACCTTTGCGGCATCATCCGAAAAACTGTACTGTGTTTTGGCAACACAGATGGGAAGCTTGTCGAAGCCGAGTTTGGTCAGATTTTCGATCTGTTTCTTTGCTGCAGGAAGAATATTGACACCGACACCGCCGTAAACACGTTTGGTGACGGTTGCAATCTTTTCTTCAATGCTGCAATCGAGGTCATAGCTGAAGGAGAAATCGTTTTCTTCTTCACAAAGACGCACAACTTCTTCAGCCAGTTCCATACCGCCTTTGCCGCCGTCTGCCCAGACCGTCGAAAGAACAGTGTTGACACCGAGTGCACGGCACTTTTCGATGACAAGATCAATTTCTGCATCCGTGTCGGTGGGGAAACGGTTGACAGCAACCACACAGGGAAGTTTATAGACGTTGCGGATATTGGAAACATGACGCAGCAGGTTGGGAAGACCTTTTTCGAGTGCTTCCAGGTTTTCGCTGCTCAGTTCTGTCTTGGCAAGACCGCCGTGCATCTTGAGAGCACGGATGGTGGCAACCATAACAACCGCAGAGGGTTTTAAGCCTGCGTAACGGCACTTGATGTCAAAGAACTTCTGTGCACCGAGGTCTGCACCGAAGCCTGCTTCCGTAACGGCATAGTCGCCCAGTTTCATTGCCATGCGTGTTGCAATGACCGAGTTGCAGCCGTGTGCGATGTTTGCAAACGGACCGCCGTGCACAAAGGCAGGAGTGCCTTCGAGTGTCTGCACAAGGTTGGGCTTGAGTGCATTCTTGAGCAGGGCAGCCATGGCACCTGCTGCATGGAGCTGACCTGCCGTGACAGGTTCTTCATTGTATGTATAACCGACAATAATGCGGGAAAGTCTTTCTTTGAGATCCGTGATGGAGGAAGAAAGGCACAACACTGCCATGATCTCGCTTGCAACCGTGATATCGTAGCCGTCTTCACGGGGGACACCGTTGACTCTGCCGCCAAGACCGTCCGTTACAAAGCGGAGCTGTCTGTCATTCATGTCAACACAGCGTTTCCATGTGATGCGTCTGGGGTCAATGTTGAGTGCATTGCCCTGATAGATGTGGTTGTCAAGCATGGCGGCAAGCAGATTGTTTGCTGCACCGATGGCATGGAAGTCACCCGTGAAATGGAGGTTGATGTCCTCCATGGGGATGACCTGTGCCCAACCGCCGCCTGCGGCACCACCCTTGATCCCGAATACGGGGCCGAGCGAAGGTTCACGCAGTGCGACCACGCAGTTTTTGCCGATCTTGCGAAGACCGTCGGCAAGACCGATGGTGGTCGTGGTTTTGCCTTCCCCTGCAGGGGTGGGGGTGATGGCTGTGACAAGGATCAGCTTGCCGTCCTTTTTGTCGCTTTCACGCAGCAGGGACAGGTCCACTTTTGCCTTGTCGGAGCCGTAGTATTCGAGGTATTTTTCTTCAACACCTGCTGTTTTTGCAATTTCGGAAATGTGTTTCGGGGTTACGGACTGAGCAATTTCAATATCTGTAAGCATCGAATCAACCTCCGTTTTTTTTATCTGGATGCGCTTGCGTTCTTCAGTGTAACGTCATGGTAGCCGCCTTCGACGATGCTGGTTGCGGAAACGAGTGTGATCTTTGCATCTCTCTGCAGATCGGCAATGGATGTGACACCGCAGTTGCACATGGTGGATTTTACTTTGTAAAGGCTCTTTGCGACGTTGTCGCGAAGAGAACCTGCGTAGGTGACGTAGGAATCAACGCCTTCTTCAAACGAAAGGGTTGTTTTGCCGCCGAGATCATAACGCTGCCAGTTGCGGGCACGGTTGGAGCCTTCACCCCAGTATTCCTTCACATACTGACCGTTTACGATGAGCTTGTTTGTCGGGCTTTCGTCGAAACGTGCAAAGTATCTGCCGAGCATCATGAAGTCAGCACCCATTGCAAGGGCAAGGGTCATGTGGTAGTCGTGAACGATACCGCCGTCAGAACAAAGCGGAATGTAAACGCCTGTTTCTTCAAAATACTTATCTCTTGCAGCGGCAACTTCGATGACGGCTGTTGCCTGACCGCGGCCGATACCCTTCTGCTCACGGGTGATACAGATGGAACCGCCGCCGATACCGATCTTGATGAAGTCGGCACCTGCATCGGCAAGGAAACGGAAACCGTCAGCGTCAACAACATTACCTGCACCGACTTTGACGGAGTCGCCGTATTTTTCGCGGATGAAATCGATGGTACGCTTCTGCCAGATGGAGTAGCCTTCGGAGGAGTCGATGCACAGTACGTCTGCGCCGGCTTCTACGAGAGCAGGAACGCGTTCTTCATAGTCTTTTGTGTTGATACCGGCACCGACCATGAAACGCTTGTTGCTGTCGAGCATTTCGTTGGGATTTTCTTTGTGGCTTGCATAGTCCTTGCGGAATACGAAGTACACAAGATTGCCGTTGTCATCGACGATGGGAAGAGAATTGAGCTTGTGTGCCCAGATGATGTCGTTTGCTTCCTTGAGTGTGGTGTTCAGGGGAGCTATGATGAGTTTGTCAATGGGAGTCATGAAATCGTTGACCTTGGTTTCGGGATCCATGCGGCTGACACGGTAGTCACGGCTTGTGACAACACCCAGCAGCTTGCCGTTGGCTTCGCCGTTTTCGGTGACGGCAACAGTGGAATGACGGGTCAGTTCAAACAGGTTCAGAACATCAGCAAGGGTGTTGTCGGGTGTCAGGTTGGAATCGCTGACGACAAAGCCTGCCTTGTAGTTCTTGACTCTTGCGACCATGGCTGCTTCGTCCTCAATGGATTGTGAGCCGTAAATAAAAGACATACCGCCTTCTTTTGCAAGTGCAATTGCAAGTGTGTCATTGGAAACAGACTGCATGATGGCAGATGTCATGGGAATATTCAGAGAGATTGCGGGTTCTTCCCCTTTTTTGAATTTGACAAGCGGAGTACGCAGCGAAACGTTTGCGGGGATGCAGGTTTCACTTGTATAACCGGGAATAAGAAGATATTCGCTGAAAGTGCGGGAAGGTTCGGTGTAGTAATGTGCCAATGTTGTTGCCTCCTGTCATCATATTAATGTTAACTTATATTATAACCACTCTTTTCGGGTAAGTCAATCGACAGTTTTGAAAAATAATAAAAGAAAACAGAGTTTCTTTTTAGTTATTGCGTATGATTGTATCGGTTGGAGTTGCATTGCGGTTCTTTCTTGCGTTGTTTCTTCTGGTACGTCTGACCTGCTTTGCAAGTCTGCCGTCGCGGATGAATGCACTCAGTGCGAGTTGTTCGAGTTTGGATGCGGTCTGGTTATACAGGGAGGCTCTTTGGATGTATACGGACAACAGCGACTGCGGCAGCACCATGAAGCTGATGCGGATGCCCGGCAGCAGCAACTTTGAAAATGTTCCCAGATATGTCACGCGGTTGCCGCCGTCAAGTCCCTGTAAAGACGGTGCACGGTAGCCTGTCAGCAGGTCGCCGTCATAGTCATCTTCGGCAATGAAAATATTGTTTGCGGTTGCAAAACGCAGCAGTCTTGTGCGTTCACCGACGGGAAGCACACCGCCGTCGGGTGTCATGTGGGACGGAAAGAGATAAATAAGTCCGATTTCTTTTTCTGTCAGCACCGACAGATTCTGCGGCAGTTTTTCAAAATGATGTACCTTGGCGGCATGATCCTCAAACACGGCTTGTCCCTGCTTGAAAAGCGGTCCGATGATGGCAACATTTTTCGGTTGTCCGCACAGTGCATACAGCAAATGCAGCAGGCTTTGTGTACCTGCACCGATGACGATCTGCCACGGTGTGCAGGCCACTTCGCGACTCGCTACGATATAATCGCACACGGCAGAACGCAGCTCCGGTTCCCCCTGCGGATGCCCGTAACCGATGAGTCGTTCGGAGTTGTGCAGCACGCTTTTTAAGTATCGCTGCCAGAGTGTGAAGTCAAAATCGGAAGACGTGACATCGGAAGAAAACTCAGCCTGCGGATAGGTTTCATCCGCGGTGAACTGCAGTTCCTGCGGTTGCAAGGCTGAAAAATCAGCTTCACATACATAGTAACCGCTTTGCGGATGTGCTTCTGCGTAGCCTTCGGCGGCAAGTTGCAGATAGGCGGTTTCCACCGTCGTGCGGCTGATGCCGTATTCCTGTGCACAGCGGCGGATGGACGGCAGTTTTGCTCCCGGAGGAATCTGACCGCTGATGATCAGTGTCTTATAATGGGAATACAACTGCATATACAATTTCTTTTCTTTGTTGTCAAAAAGAGCTTCATTCATGGCACTTTCTCCAAACTGTACATGAAAAATATTCTGATTCTGTGTATTTATTTGTGAACAGTTTTTGTGTATAGTATAACCTGTTATTGAAAAGAAAACAAGTCCGGGAGGAAAATAATATGAAAATGAAACGCTGTGCTGCCGTGCATGATATCTCCTGTATCGGCAAATGCTCTCTCACGGTTGCATTGCCTGTTCTTTCGGCAATGGGCATTGAAGTGGCAAGTGTTCCGACCGCAGTTCTGTCCACTCACACGGCAGGTTTTACGGGCTACACATTCTGCGACCTGACGGAAGAACTTCCCAAAATCGCAGCCCACTGGAAAAAGGAAAATATCGTACTCGACGGCATTTATACAGGATACCTCGGTTCTTTTGAACAGCTCGGTTTTGTTGAAAATCTGATCGACACTTTCAAAACCGATGATCTGTGCGTGGTCATTGATCCCGTCATGGCAGACCACGGAAAACTGTATACGGGATTCACTCCCGAATTTGCCGCTGCCATGGCAAAGCTGTGTGCAAAAGCGGATGTTATCGTCCCCAATCTGACCGAAGCCGCATTCATGCTCGGTGAAGAATACAAAGAAAGCTATGACAAGGACTATGTGCTCGGTCTGCTGCAGCGTCTTGCAGGCCTGGGTGCCAAAAAGGTCGTGCTGACAGGCATCAGCTACGATGAGAACAAGCTCGGTTGTGCTACCTATGACAGTGAAACGGGTGCATTCGGTGAATACTTTACCGAAAAACTGCCCGTTGCGATCCATGGCACGGGGGATGTGTATGCAAGCACATTTACGGGTGCATACCTCAACGGAAAAGATCTGCTTTCTGCTGCTGCCGAAGCGTGTGATTTCACTTGTGCGTGCATCAAAGCCACCATGGATGACCTTGAAAACCATTGGTACTCCGTAAAATTTGAAAAATGTCTGCATCTGCTGACAAAAGCCGAATAAAAATAACGGAAGTCGGACGCTTGTGTCTGACTTCCGTTTTTTCAGAAGAGATAGTCTACTGCCACACATGTTTCACGTACGGCGTGCATATGCTTTTTGACGACCTGCACGTGATACGGATGCTGCTGATACGCTTCGAGTGCTGCTTCGTCATCGAGTACCACTTCCAGAATCAGGTCGTATGAGCGTTCGGAATGCAGAAAATCGATACCCACGCGGATGTCACGCAGCAATTCTACATTTCCCTGCATGGAAAGCAGGACCTCTTTTGCTTTTTCGCAGTTTTCGGGGCTGTTGTCCTTGAGCTTGAAACAGACGATATGTTTAAGCATTTGTGTTCTCCTTTTCTTTGTCGAGCTTGCGGTTGTGCAGAGTCAGTATGATGTCGGCACTGACCATGACAAGGTTCAGAATATAAAAGACAAACGGATAGGTGACAGGTGCATCCAGAACCGTAAAAGAGTAGATTTTGCCGATGATTCCGCAGACATAGCCGATTGCAATGAGCACTTCAAACAGCAGGCTTTTGCCTTTGGCTGTCTTGGATTTTACGGATTTGTAAAGGTTCAGCGGCCAGGATGCACCGAAACAGATGACCATGACGGCTTCAAAAATTTCATTCATGTCGTTTACCTCAAAAAAAGAGTTACCGCAAGCGGTAACTCTTTATTTTGTTTTTGCTTATTCAGCGTCGTTCTTTGCACGGATGTCAGCAACAAGCTGCTTGATGGTTTCGATGATGCTCATGATGAAATCTACAAACTGATTAATGATATCCATTGTAAAAACCTCCATTGTTTTTTATTTTCTACACTTGAATTATAGCACAAGCAAAAGAGGAATGCAATAACAAAAATGAACTATTATGTTGCTTTTGTTATTTATTTGCTTGTTGAAGTTGCACTTTCTTTTGCTCTTTTTGCTGCAAGTTCGGTGACAATGCGTTCCTTTTCTTTGCCGGAGATCTTATAGAAGAACATCGGAATGGAGCAAAGAAGCATGCTGATGCCGGGGATGAGTGAAACAAGCGAGAACATGGCAAAGTTCTGTGTTCTTGTCAGATCCATTGCAGTAAGGATTGCATCCTTGGAATACATCTGTGCAGGGTCAATATCGATGACCATGTACATAATGATGATGCCGCAGGTGGCAAGAGCGTTGCCGAGTTTGTTGACGAATCCCTGGCAGGCAGAACCGAAGCCGTTGTCGCGGTAGCCTGTTTCAAGCTCAATGTAGTCCAGACAGTCACAGATCATGGCGTTGGAAACAACGTTGAGAACACCGAGCGGAATGCAGGAAATAAGAATGAACGGGGTGCAGATGTAAAGATTGTTTGTGAACCAGCCGACAAGGGTGGTGCAGATGCTTGCACCGAAGCCTAAAAGGCAGGTTGTGATAACGATTTTCTTGTAGTCAAATTTACGCATGAGTTTGGGCATGAGCAGCATGGCACCGAACATACCGACGATGGCACAGACCTGGAAAATGGTCTTGACGCTCGAAATGCTTGCCTGAATGTAGCCGTTGCGTTCGGCTTCGGTCATGGCATCGGTCAGTTCGGGGCCGATGTAAAAAGCGTAACGAGCAACGTGGATGGCGGCTGCCTGTACAAGGTATCTGCCCGAAGAGAGAACACCCATGGCAACAACAAGCATCAGCGGTTTGCACTTGAAAATGCGGGACAGTGCGGACGGTTCACCCGGCTGTCTGACCTTGACGGGCGGAATGATGCGTTCTTTGATGTGGAAATAGGAGTTGACATACATCACGACGCCGATTGCAACCGTGACGGCGGCAATGATGAAATATTTCTGTTTTTCAAACTGCGTACCTGTGGTGCCGAGCAATGCGGGCAGTGTGAAACCGGCAACAAGGAACAGCACTTCGGGAATTGCAGAACCGATACCGTTGAGGTTCTTTGTGAAGGAAATGACATAGCCGCGTTCTTCCGCATGGGGTGTCATGAAGTTCGGGATACTCCAGAACGGAACGTCTGCCATGGTGTAACTCATACCCCAGAGAACATACACAAAAGCGGTAAAGATCATCAGAGGTTTGGTTTCCATGTCGGGACTTGCATACATCAGCAGCGAAAGAATCGCAATGGGGGCTGCGGCATAAAGAATGTATTTTTTCATTTTACCCATTTTGGTGGGTTCGCGGCGGTCGGCGATAATGCCCATCAGCGGATCGTTGATGGCATCCCACACACGGGCAAGCAGCATCAGCAGCAGCACAAACATCATCGGCAGCTGCAGAATGTTTACATAATAGTCACTGATGTAGCTGGACATCATGGCATAAATCATACCCTGTCCCATGGCACCGAATGCAAAGTTTGTGAGTTCTTTTTTCGGTACAACATAACCGGGACGCGGCGATTTTGTTTTTTCTTTAGCCATTGTTTTTTCATCCTTTCAGAAAATCATAAAAGAAGTATAGCATGAAAAAAGCGGTTTGTAAACCGATTTATTTTTCAAAATGAACGCGGAATGTGCGTACTTCGTTGGGGGTGAAGCGGAAAGAAAAACCGTTTTTGTCAAACGCAACGGCCGTGTCACCGTCTTCCATGAGGTTGCATTCCGTTACCGCAGCCACGGGGAAACCGAGGTTGACCTGCACCGTTCCTCTTGTGCCGTGTGCTTCATAAAAACGCAGAATGTAACCGTTTCCGTCTTCGGCCTGCTTACAGGCATCCAGTACGATGCTCTTTTTGTTGACCGAAACAAAAGAAAAGCTTAGCGGCAGCGTGTTGCAGTCATTTTTGTGCAGCGGGACAGGAACAAGCGGATTGTTGAAAAGGTTTGCTTTGGCAACGGTTTGTGCCTGCTGCCATGTGCCTGCATGGGGATACAGACGGTAGGAAAATTCGTGTTCTCCCTTGTCGGATGTGCGGTCGGGGCAGTTGGGGGAACGCAGCAGCGTAATACGCAGCAGATTGTTTTCGATGTCGTGACCGTATTTGCAGTCGTTGAGAAGCGAAACACCGTAATCTCCCTCAGAGAGATCCACCCATTTGTGTGCACAGTTTTCAAACTTTGCACGGTCATACAGGGTGTTCATGTGGGTCGGCTGTTCCATACTGCCGTGGGCAATTTCATAGGTTGCACGGCGTGAACGGATGTTAAGCGGGAAGGCTGCTTTGAGTGTTTTTTCGGTTTCCTGCCAGTCTGCATAGGTGTCAAAATGCAGGAAACGGTCTGCAGCACCAAGGGAAATTGTCTGTTCGATTCTGCTCTTGTTGAATGTGCGAACAATGTGCAGTGCGGCTCTGTTTTCTGTGTTTTCGATCAGCGTGATACTGTCGGCTTTACGCAGTTCCCAACTCTTTTTGCGGTAGTTGAGTTCCAGGTTCCATGCACTTTCATGAATGGGTTTGTCCTGGAATACGGTCATCAGATTGCCTTCGGGAGCAGAAAGCAGCTCGCGGTCATTTTCTTTGTCATAAAGGCTTGTCAGCAGGCCGTTTTCGTCAAATTGTGCACAAAGATATGCATTTTCGAGCTTCGTTGTGCTTGCGGTGACACCCTTTGCGGTGTCGGGTCTTTCACCAATTTTATACACACGCCATCCGCAGGCAGGTACCGTTGCGGTAAAGCTGCCGTAAGCGTCCGTGAGTTCCTGTGTTACTTCCCACGGCAGGAAATTGAACACCGCCGTGTCACCTTCATCGGCCTGTATGCCGCTGCAAAGAGCTTGCAAAGCATCGTTCAGCAACGCATTGCCGTCTGTATTCATTTTTTCATATTCGCGTTTGGTGTTTTCGTACACTTCGTGAATGGAAGTGCCGGGTAAAATGTCATGGAACTGATTGATAAGAAGCAGTTTCCATGTTTCTTCGAGTTTTTCCTGCTCATATCCGTGTGCGACAGCAAGGGATGCCAGTGTGCTGACAAGTTCCGCATTGCGAAGCAGAATTTCACCCTTGCGGTTGTTCTTTTTGACAAAGCCCTGGCTTGTGAATGTGCCGCGGTGGTTTTCGTAATACAGCTCACCGTCCCATACGGGCAGCGCATCCGCGTGTTGTTCCATTCTGCCGAAGAAGACATCGGGCAGCTCCTGACGTACGTGCGGCATACCGGGAATCTGCTGTATTGCACGGCAGGATTCGATCATGTCATAGGTACAGCCGCCGCCACCGTCTCCGTAGCCGAACATACCGAACGAAACACCCGTTTCTGCTTTCTGACGGTTGGTGTGGTGGGTGTTGTAAATGTAGTTCGGATCGGCTTCGCCCTCATAGTGCACATTCTGCACAAAGGCAAGCACCTCGTCGCCGCTGTGTGCACGCCAACGGAATGCAGAATGCGGAAACGGCTGCGTGTCGTTGTTCTGCAATTTGGCGGTGATGAAATATTTCATACCCGAACGGCGGATGACCTGCGGCAGAGCCCATGTGAAACCGAAGCAGTCGGGCAGCCAGTAAATATCCGAGCTGACACCGAATTCTTTGAGGAAGAAGTTTCTGCCGAACAGAAGCTGACGGACAAGCGATTCACCCGAAGCGAGATTTGTATCGGCTTCGACCCATGTGTTGCCCGTGATTGCCCATTGTCCGCTTTTTACTTTTTCTTTTACCCTTTCAAAAATGTCGGGGTAATGCTTTTTCATAAAGTCATACAGCACAGCCTGACTCTGGGCAAAACGAAAATCGGGATATTTGTCCATGAGAGCAAGGTTGTTGGAGAATGTTCTTGCGGTCTTGCGGGTGATTTCAAGCACCGTCCACAGCCATGCAACATCCAGATGGCTGTGTCCTGTCAGGATCACATCACCGGGGGAATGTGCACGGATGGCGGCAAGATCGTCTTTGAGCTGCTGCAGTGCTTTGGGCACACTGCGGTAAAATGTTTCGTTGTCAAAATCAAAATCGAGGATATGCAGCGAATCGTCCAGTGCGTTGTACACTTTGGTGCGAACAACATCATCGTTGAGAAGCTCCAGCGAATCATAAACGCGGGTGACGAGGAAATAATATTCTTCCGTGCTTTCGTCCACCGTTTTCAGGCAGGCCGAACGCATCTGCATGGGGATGTCTTTGGCACCGTCCATGGCAGGGTCGCAGAATGCACCGCAGCAGACGGAATTTTCGAGTTCAATGTGCAACTTCTGTTCTGCTTGCAGGGCAGGCAGCAGAATAATGTCTCTGTGCACCCATGTAGCTGCATCCATGGAGCTGACCGCACCGACGATTTTGCCGTCAATGCGAACAATCGCTTCACCGCCGAAATCAAGCTGCAGATACACCTTTTTGCCTGCAAAGCTTTCGGGGACACACAGGTCCGCCGCAAACCAGCGAACATCGTCGTAGCCTGCGTTCCACCAGTCACCGAGATGCATGGTGACGGTGTCGTCATTGTGGGTAAATTCGTTCGGTGCAATGTGTTTTCCCGTGTGAGCATGCCATACGGGGACGGATACCGATTGCGGATACAAAAACTTCGCAACCTGTTTGATCATGTGTTTCAATACGCCGGGTTTTACCGTTTGCATACACTCACTCCCAATCAAATTCTCTTAATTTTCCTTTGTTCTGCAGTTCGGGGAAACCCCATTGCCTGAGTGTTTCAAAAACACCCACCGCAACAGAGTTGGATAAATTCAGGCTTCGTGCATCCGGGATCATCGGAATGCGGACCGTTGTGTCGGGGTTTTCGTGCAGCAGCCATTCCGGCAGACCTGCCGTCTCCTTGCCGAACACAAGGTAGCAGTTGTCGGGATAGCTGACCTGCGTGTAATCGTGGTTTGCCTTGGTGGAATAGAAAAAGTAAGTGCCGCCCTGTGTGTTTTTGAAAAAATCTTCCAAAGAAGCATGGTAAGTGATGTCTAAAAGATGCCAGTAATCAAGGCCTGCTCTTTTAAGCTTTTTGTCATCCACCCTGAACCCCATGGGTTCTACAAGGTGCAGTTTTGCTCCCGTGCAGGCACAGGTGCGGGCAACATTGCCCGTATTTTGCGGAATTTCGGGTTCCACAAGCACGATATTCAGTTGTGCCATAGAAAAATCTCCGTTTTTTCTTTTCAGTATAGCACCAAAAAATCATCTTTGCAATCACACGAATGCATAATTTTACAGTAAGTGCACAGAATATGTTTGCAAGGAGGGATAAACAATGAAAACAAAAATCGGAACTGTTATGAAAAGTGTCGGTGCGGTGATGACCATCGGCGGTGCCGCTATGATGGGTACCGGCATGATGGCAGGCAATGCAGTCAAGAAAAAGGCAAAAAAGACAGCCATTCGTGCCATCGATACCATGGATGACTTTATTACAGGTGTGCAGAATCTGATGAAGTAAGAGTCGGTCCTGTTGCAGGACCGATACATATTTTTATCGGGGGTTTTGTTTATGAATTCATTTTTTCGGTTGCTGTCTGTTGTGCTGTGTTTCGTGCTGCTTGTCGGTTGCGTTTCGACGGACGATACGGTTTCAATACCTGTGGAAGATGAAATTACGCTGCCCGTACAGGCAGAAATTACAGTGCCGGTGCAAAAGGTTTTTTACGGCGACAACGGGGGCGATACTCTGTCGGGCCTGTGTGCGTTGCCGACGGCGGAGTATACCGTCAGTGATCCCGAGAATACCGCAGGACACGACACCACCGCAACGGATCATTATTTCGGTCGTTCGGAAAACGGCAGCGTGCATGAATTCAGCCTGCGTTTTCAGCAGCATTTTGATGCAAAGCAGCTCGATGCGAAGGTCTTTGACAGCCGTACCGACAAAAAACGCATTTATCTGACTTTTGACTGCGGCTACGAAAACGGCAACACTGCAAAAATTCTCGATGTGCTCAAAGAAAAAAACGTACCGGCTGCATTTTTCTGTACGTTGCATGAAATAAAATCCGCACCCGAACTGATCGCAAGAATGATCAATGAGGGGCATATCGTGGGAAATCATTCTGTAACCCATGCGGATTTCACAACGCTTACCCGTACGCAAATGGCGGAAGAAATCATGGGATTTGATGATTATATGCGGCAGAATTTCGGCTATTCTGCCTTGTTTTTCCGTTTTCCCGAGGGCAGGTATTCCGACAATGCCGTGGAACTTGCAAACAGCCTCGGTTTTTCGTGTCTGTTCTGGTCGGCAGCGTATGCCGACTGGGATGTCAACAAACAAAAAGGGGCGGATTTTGCCTTGCAGCAGGTCACTTCGCAGCTGCATCCGGGGATGATATTGCTTCTGCATTCCGTGTCAGGCGACAATGCCGCCGCCATGGGAGATATTATTGATACTGCAAGAAAACAGGGATATGTCTTTTGCTCTTTGGAAGAAATGTACAATTAACCTTTGACTTATGCAAGGTTATATGTTAAAATATAAATAATTATATTTTAAGATAGCAGGTGAGTGCATGAATTTTAAGGTCATTGACGAAAAAAACAGTACCGTGCAGGGTTTTGCTCTTGTTCGTTCGTGTGATAAAAAAACATCCAAGAACGGTTCGTTCTATCTGGATATGATCCTGTCCGATTCGGACGGTGAGATTAATGCAAAGGTCTGGGACTACAAAGGGGATGAGGCGGCAATGCCCCTTGTCAATACGGTCATTCTGGTGCGTGGTGTGATCACGACTTACAACAATGCACCGCAGATGCGTATTGACCGCTACCGTCAGAGTGAAGAACGCGACGGCATCAACATGGCGGATTTTGTGCCGAGTGCCGCGTATTCCGCCGAGGATATGCTCCGCAAGGTGCATTCCTACATAGATTCATTTCAGGATGAAGACCTGCGAAAGCTCTGCAATGTCGTCGTTGCGGATTACGGTGAAAAAATGAGTGTATGGCCTGCCGCTTACAAGCTGCATCATGCCATCCGCGGCGGATTGCTGCTGCATACACTGTCCATTATGAAGCTTGCCGATGCGGTTTCCGCTTTGTATGTGTCCGTTGACAGGGATCTTCTGCTTTGCGGTGCCCTGCTGCACGATATTGCAAAGCTCAGCGAGTTCAATGTTTCCGCAGCAGGTCTTGTGGAAAGCTATACCGTCCGCGGAACGCTTGTCGGGCATCTTGTCGGCGGTGCAATGCTTGTGGAGCACTATGCAAAGAAGCTGAATCTGAATGCCGACACGGTTATGCTTGTGCAGCATATGCTCGCATCTCACCACGGTGAACCCGAATACGGTGCAGCCGTCCGTCCGCAGTTTTTAGAGGCGGAAATTCTTTCGCAGCTTGACCTGATGGATGCCAATATTTACGAGATCAACGCAGCCCTCGGCAGCATCGCACCGGGTGAATTCACCTCCCGTATGTGGTCGCTGCAGGACAGAAAATTCTATCACCACGGAAGAAAGAAAGTTTCGACCGACGTGAATTTTTAAAACAACAAAGGAGGATCCGATATGTCTGAAAGAAACCATGAAATTACCAAGGTACAACGTCTGCTGAATGCCGACGGTCACATTGCGGAACCCGGCTGGTCCAGAAAACAGTTCCAGCAGTATAACCGCAACGATATCAAGGCTCCCAAATTCCGCATCAAGGAATGGGACTATTATCTTGTACTCTCCTCTGATGGAAACTACGGCCTTGCATTCACCATTTCCGATGACGGATACATCGGTCTGCAGTCGGCAAGTCTGCTGGACTTCAACAAGGGATGGGAACATACCGAAACCATTCTCAATGCTTTCCCCATGGGCAAATTAAGACTTCCTCCCAGTGCCGACAAGGGCAATGTTTCTTACCATGACAAGCGGCTGAAAATGGATTTTGTCAAGGACGGTCACAGCCGTCGCATCACCTGCGAATACAAAAATTTCTTTGAAGGAAAGACCCTCACGGTTGACCTTGCCATCGAAGAACCCGATATGGATTCTCTTGTCATTGCCACCCCGTGGAAAGAAAAGCCCACCGCATTCTATTACAACCGCAAAATCAACTGTATGCCTTGTTCGGGTAAAGCTGTATTTGACGGTAAGGAATATGTTTTCGATGCAGCCAAGGACTTTGCAACCCTTGACTGGGGACGCGGTGTGTGGACCTATGACAACACATGGTACTGGGGTTCTGGCAACGGCATCATCAACGGAAAGCCCTTCGGATTTAACCTCGGCTACGGTTTCTCTGACCGTTCAAGTGCAACCGAAAACATCGTGTTCTATGACGGTGTCGGTCACAAACTTGACGATGTCACCTTCAACATCCCCGAAGAAAACGGCGTAAAACAGTACACAAAGCCGTGGACATTCACTTCATCCGACGGCAGATTTGAAGCCGAGTTCATCCCCGTGCTGGACCGTGCGGCAAAAATCGACGTCAAGTTCATCATCACCGATCAGCATCAGGTCTTCGGCAGAATGACAGGCAAGTGCATTCTTGACGACGGCACCGTGCTTGAATTCAAAGATCTTCTCTGCTTTGCAGAAGACGTACATAACAAATATTGATTCCCGAAAGGTAACAGAATATGGAAAACTGGACCCAGATCAGCATTGCCGTGCCTGCCAAGGACGTTGACAGAGCAGGCGACATTGCCAACATGACCGTGCCCTACGGCATTTATATTGAAGATTACAGCAACCTTGAAGAAGAGGCTATGGAGATCGCGCACATCGACCTTATTGATGAGGAGCTGCTGCAGAAGGACCGCACCAAGGCGATCGTACATATTTTTATTTCTCCCGAAGAAAATCCCGCCGAAGCCATTGCCTTCCTGACCGACCGTCTGACCGCCTGCGGAATCGAATTTGAAATCAGCCAGGACAACTGTGCCCGTGAGGACTGGGAAAACAACTGGAAAAAATATTTCAAGCCCACCCCCGTCGGTGAAAAGCTGCTGATCCATCCCATCTGGGACGATGATTACGAAGCAGGCGACCGCAAGGTGCTGCATCTTGAACCCGGTGTTGCCTTCGGTTCGGGTGCACATGAAACCACCCGTCTGTGCATGCAGGCACTTGAAAATCATGTCAAAGCGGGCACAAAAATGCTCGATGTCGGATGCGGAAGCGGTATTCTGTCCGTAGCAGGTATGCTGCTGGGGGCCGAAAGCGTTATCGGTGTCGATATCGACCGTCTTGCCGTCAAAACCGCCATTGCAAACGGCGAAATGAACGGTTTCACCGAGCCCGACTACCACATGATCCACGGCAATCTTGCCGATCAGGTCAGCGGTATGTTTGATGTCATTGCCGCCAACATCGTAGCAGATGCGATTATGATGCTCTCTCCCGATGTCAAAAAGTTCATGCACAAGGACTCCGTTTACATTGTGTCGGGAATCATCGATACCCGTGCCGACGAGGTTGTTGCCTGCCTTTACAACAACGGTTTTGAAATAACGGTCCGCCATGAAGAAAACGGCTGGCTGTGTATGGAATGCCGCCTGGCAGATTGAGGATGCAATATGCTGCAGTTTGATTCAACCCCCATTCTGCCGGTCTATAACAGCTCTGAAAGCTGTACATATACCGTGTATTCCTGTGCAGACACGCAAACATACAAACAGTATCTTGACGAAATTGAGCAGCAGGGATTTTCTCTGTATACGCAAAACAGCATCGACGGCAATCTGTTCGCCACTTACACAAAAGACGGCTGTACGGTGCAGACGGCGTTCATTCCTGCCGATCGTACATTCCGTGTTGCGGTCGATACAAAAACAGCATTGTACCCCAAAGAGCCGCAAGCCTGTGAACAGATCGTGCAGCCTGCCCTGTGGCAGTTTGAAACCGATCACAGGCTGATTGACTGCGGTATGTGCTATGTTATGCAGTGCTCGGACGGCAGCTTTTTTGTCATCGACAGTGCCCATTCTTATTCCATTTGCGACAACGACCGCCTGCATGATTTTCTTATTGAGCACACCCCAAAAGGGCAGAAATGCGTGATTGCAGGCTGGTATTTCAGCCACGGTCATGCCGATCACATCTGCAAATTCACCGATTTTCTGAAATACAACATGGCCGATGTCACCATCGAACGGCTGTATTATAACTTTATCAGTCAGTCGCATCCCGATGCGCAACTGTGGGATGCAGCCGACCGCAGATTTACCGATCAGTTTATTACCGAGGTTGAAAAGCACCCCGAAATTCCCGTTGTGAATCTGCACATCGGACAGCAGTTTTTTATCCGTGATTTCGCATTCACCGTGCTTTGCACGCATGAGGAAGTGTATCCCGGCTCTTTTGAAACCTACAACAATTCCTCCACCGTGCTTCTGTGCGAAGCTGCGGGACAACGCATTTTCTTCCCCGGCGATGCATCCGACCTTTCCGATCAGGTTCTGCTGTCATTTTATAAGGACGTTTTTTCCTGTGACATCATGCAGGTCTCACATCACGGTCACATGGGACTCTCACCCGAATTCTACAAAAAGGCAAACGCACCCGTGGTGCTGTTCCCGACCACGCAGATCAAATATGACGAAGAATGGCCGCATTATGAAGCCAACCGTGTTGCGGTAAAGCAGGCAAAAGAATGTTACATTTCCGCCAACGGCACAGTCAAATTCCCGTTGCCGTACCAACACGGCACCGCCATTCTTTACCCCGACGAAACCTTTGAAAGCTTCACGGGTGTGCAGAATCTGTGGAACTACACCTACACCGTCGAACGCAAACAGGAATTATACGATGCCTACCTTGCCCGCGGCGGCAAACCCATTGATGAATACAAAAAAGGCTTCTGATCTTGTTGACCTGTTTATGATGGATTTATAGTAATTATATATAATACATAGAACAATAAAAAGAGGTGTGAGCGTTGACTGCAAAAAATGTAAAAATGTGGTATGGGTCCGTCGTGCTGATGTGCCTGAGTGTGATTCCGTTTTTTTATTTTATGGCGAATCTTAAGATCTCAACGCTGCTGCTGAGTGTGGTATGTATTGCCGTAACGGCAGGATTTTATATATATACAACAAAACGCATCACCCATCCGCAGGACAAATACACAGCTCTGCAGGCAATGAAATTTGCCGAACAATGCCGAAAGGCAGGATTTCGCAATTCCACAGTCTGTAAGGACCGCAAAGAAGAATTCATGCAACTTGTATCTTCCAATGAATTTATGAAAGATTTTGATTTTCAGAAAGCACTGGGCGTATATCAACTCGGAAACCAGCTGCAAAGAGAATTAAAAATAAACAAAGAAGCGAAAGGATAATAACGATGTATACTGCAATTCACATTTTATCAATGGTTATAGCCGTAGCGTTCAATACATATTACGGTTACAAACTCGGACTGAGTAAAGCTAAAGCTGCACTGTCGTCTGCTTTTTCGCTGATGCTGCTGTATATTCTGATGCTTGTACTTGCATGGGTTGAAAGCGGATTCAAGAATTTCGGTGCGCAGAACATGGTCAGAACCTATGCGTTTGCCCCGTTGGTGTTCATCGTTGTTTGTGCCGTGTTTAAAATCAGCTACCGCAAGGTCAGCGATCTGCATGCGATCTGGCCGATGATCCTGCACGGTGTGTCCCATTTCGCCTGCATCCCTGAAGGATGCTGCGGCGGATTCACATATCGCAACGGCACCGTGCTTTGTGACATTGCAAATGCCATGACCGGTACCAATGCATTGCCGCAACAGGCACTGGAATCTGTTGCCGCATTGCTCATCGGCGCATTGATGTTCCTGATAGCCTATAAGAAAAAATTCAATCTCAACGGCAGATTGTTCTATGTGATGATCATTGTGTACGGTATCAACCGTTTCTTCTGGGAATTTTTGCGTGATAACGACAAGGTGATCGTGTTCGGTGATTTTGAAAGTGCCGTCAAGGGCTCGTTGGGCTTGTCGAATTTGTCCTTCTATTGCATCGGAATGATCCTGGTCGGCATCGTATTTCTGGTCGTTTTCCACATTCAGGATCAGAAAAAGCTGAAAGCACAGGTGGCTGCATGAAAGATATGAACAAGGTTGAGCACGCTGTTGTGCTCTCGCATCCGCTTTGCATCACAAGGCTGGATGTTATCCTCAAAACCCTTGCCAAGGAAAAAAACATTCAGGCGAAGGCCATTCCGCAGATTCTGGCGGCGCTTGGAATGGGCACTGTTACGGCCTTGCCGACTGCGATCGAATATCTGCTGTGCTATAACAGAGTCAAAAAAGAAAAAGTAACTGCCCCTGTTTTTGTTATGGGCCATTGGAGAAGCGGCACAACGCTTGTGCAGTATCTGCTGTCGAGAGACAAGAGCTTCGGCAATTTTGATCCTGCCTTCAATTTTGCATTCAACTATTATAACGTGCTCGGATGGCTGTTTCGTCCGCTTGTTGCAGGGCAGCTGTCTGAAACCCGCCCGCAGGATAACATGCGCTTTGAAATGGATCTGCCGCTTGAGGAATATATGGCATTTGCCAAAATTGAGGCCGATTCCCTGTATGCCGTCAATTATTTTCCGCAATCCTTCAATCGCTATATGAACAATTCCTACTGGCAGGATCTTCCTGTCAGGAAAGCGGAAAAGCTCAAAAAGAAATATGACAATATGCTGAAAAAATGCTCCGAATACAGCAACCATAAACCGCTGCTGCTCAAGAGCCCCGACAACACCGGCAGAATCAGTGTGCTGGCTCAGATGTATCCCGATGCAAGGTTCATCAACATCTACCGCAATCCCTACACGGTTATTCGTTCCACCCTGCATATGTATGACAGCACCATGGATATGTGGACCACGCAGGAGCTGCCCGACCGCGATGTGTTCGAGGATTGGGTCATTGACAATTTCAAGCGGATGTATGAAAATTACTTTGCCTTCATAGAAAAAGCCCCCAAGGATTCGTACTACGAAATCCGCTTTGAGGACTTTGAAAAGGATCCGTTCCCGTATCTGAAAGAAGCCTACGAAAAACTGAACCTGGGCGATTACGAAGCCGCCAAGGCAGGTTTTGAGGAATACTGGAAAGCGGAAGAAAACTACAAAAAGAACTCCTTTGAATATCCCGAACACCTCAAAAAGAAGATCGAAGACAAACTCGGATTCTATTTTGAGCATTACGGCTATAAAATCGGAGAAATTCAATAAGAATAATGTAAGAAAAGGATTGTATGCACCGATGCCGGTTGTCATACAATCCTCTTTTTTGATGTTCTGTTCTGTTGCAGGTGAACGATGAGAAAAACGCAGGCTATGCCGATGGCGGCTCCGGTTGCATCGACAAATACATCGCTCAACTGACCGCTTCTTCCCGGGACAAGGGTCTGATGAAATTCGTCAAACGCGGCATAGAGAACACTCAACAGGGCAGGCGGGATGATGAGCAGGTGTTTTTTCTGCGTAAAAGTGCGGAGAAAACAAAGCCACAAACAGGAGAGTACGGCATATTCAAACAGATGGGCCACTTTGCGGATGGATGCATGGAAGATGAATTTTACAAGTTCGGGATCGCGGAAATGAAAAAAAGTATCCAGCCAATCTGTCAGTATGACCGTCCAGCCTGCTGCGGCAGTGCTTTTGATTTCCGATTCCGCACCGTTGTCGGCAGACAACAGATAAATGAAAAGCATCCACAAAACAAGCAGTATCGCCAACAGGATGCGTATGAATATGGTTTTGTTTTTTGTCACGTTTTTCACCCGTTTCATAGTAGCATATTTTTCATGTTTGTGCAAGATGTGCAAAAGTGCTTTTCATTTTTCGTCTGATAAAAATAAATGGAAACTCTTGCGTAACGGCGTAAAATGTCGTAAAATAAAAATGTATGATTGTAGTTATCTTTTTATATATAAATGGGGGATCGGAATGGCAGAACTTGTTTTGATGCTGTTAACCGTTTTTTTGACAACGCTGTCCGTGTTCTTGTATGGCGGATTCCGTGTCAGTTTTGTCTTTTTTGAAAACACTGCCCGTAAGTTTTTGAAGAAAAATGTACCGTTTTGTCGTATTTTGTGGGCGGTTTTTGCTGTAGACTCCGTTTTGCTGCTGATCGGCAGTGCTTTTGAACTGCGTTATCCCGACAAAACCTACGGCGGTTTCGGCGGTGCATTCTGGTTGTTGTTTGCGATTGCCGTTCTTGCGGTGATAACCGATATTGTGTTTTTTGTTGACGGCGGCAAAGGGACCTTACGGCAGTTTCTGCGTTCGGCTATGCACATTGCTCCGTATATTGCTTTTGTGTATGCAATTCTGATTTTCGGTTTGCTGATTCCGTTTGTACCTTTCGGTCTGCGGTTTGTGCTGACGATATTGCTCGGTGCCTGTGCGGCTTTGTTGCTGTTTGTGCGTTGTTTCGGTGCAGGCCGTCTGCATTTTCTGACCCGTCCTGCCGTTTTTATGGGGCAGAATGCATACACGGTTGTTTTTTCAACAAGCGTTCCGACGGTTGCCTGTATTGAATATACGTATCGCGGTAAAAAATATGTCCTTTGGGATTCCGCAAGCCGCATCAAGAATGTCGGCAGGCTTCACTCTGTGACAGTGCCGAAAGCACATCTTGAAAACAATACCTATACCGTACGGGCAAGACGTGCCATTGACAGATTGCCTTATGGCGGATTGCAGGGAAAGAAAGAAATTACGCACACGGTTGATCATTTTTCCACTGTTTGCGAGTATGAGGTCAAGCTGCTGACACTGGCTGACCTGCACGGAAAAACACAACGTTGGTCTGCTTTGTCGGATTCTTACAGTGCATTGTTGCTGATGGGGGACATTGACGGCTCCATTGATTGTGAAAGCGATTTCATCCGTTTGCTGCTGACACCCTGTTCCGAAATTTTGCACGGCAGACGACCTGTTATTTTTGTACGCGGCAATCATGATTTACGCGGCTTCAATCTGTCCGATTTGTATCGCCGTCTGGGAATTGAGCAATTCAATTACCGTTTTACCCTCGGTAACGTGCAGTTTACCGTGCTTGACGGCGGTGAAGACAAGGCGGATGATAATTTTGAATATGCTTCTTACCTTGATAATTACATTTACAATGAACGTTCGTTGCACTGGCTGTCACAGCAGCCCAAACAATACGGAATGAGCATTGCACTGAGCCATATGCCCAATGTTTTTGCGGACAAAAACCAGCAAAAACGTGCAGGTGAATTGTTGCTTGCCAACGGTATAAAACTTTTGATTGCCGCACATACGCACAAGACTGATTATTTTGCAGCGGCACAGGAACGCTATCTGCCCATCAATACGTTCATTGCGGGGGCCGCCAGCGGTGTAAAACCGACCTATTCCGTGATTACGTTCTCGGGCAGTATGGCAGAGCTGAAAACATTTGATTTTGCCACCCATGAAGAACTCTTTACCAAAGATCTGATTCTTTATACGGATTGAAGGAAGTGCATGCCATGACATCGCAGGAACGTGTGAGAAACTGTATTCTCGGCAAAGAGACCGACCGTCAGCCGATTTACGGCTGGGTGCGGGAAAATCTTGCAACGCAGATTTCTGCACAATTCGGAAGTGTTGAAAATTTTGAAGATCACTATGCGTTTGATGCTGCTCACATTTTCGGCGGTCCGTGGTCTTTCTGTGGCGAAACCTTTGACCATATGCGCAGTGAACATGAAGAACTGACACCCGATGTGCTGTTGGATTATGATTTGTTTGTATCGCCCGATAACACCGCGGACTATGAAAACATTGCTGCATCCATTGCACACCACAAACAACGGGATCGTTTTTGTTATGTGCAGACACCGGGCTTTTTTGAGCATTTCAATACTGTTTTCGGTATTGAAAATCACTTGTTGTATCTTGCTTTGTATCCTGATGAACTCGGCGAATTGTACCGCAGGCAGGCAGAGTGGACAAAAGCATTTGCAGATCATTGCATCGATCTTGGTGCGGATATGATCCATCTGTCCGATGACTGGGGTTCGCAAAGGGACCTGCTCTTCAGCCCGAACACCTGGCGTGAACTCATTTATCCGAACATGAAGACGGTTGTTGATCATGTGCACGCACGCAACTGTTTTGTCAGCCTGCATTCGGACGGCTGCATTGCAAAGGTTGCAGACGGCATTGTGCAGCTCGGGTTGGATGTGGTGCATCCGTGGCAGGAAAATGCAGGGATGCCGTTGGAAATGTACCTCGAAAAATATGCAGACAACTTCGGCATCATGGGCGGTATCTGTGTGCAGTCGGCTTTGGGAATCATGCCGCGTGATGCACTCGAAAAAGAAATCCGCCGTGTTTTCGGATTGCTCAAAGGTAAACGATGGATTTGCTGCACTTCGCACTTTGTGCAGAACCATTGCAGCATAGAAGACCTGATTTTCGCTTATGACCTGATTTATAAACTTGCAAGAGAATAAAAAAAAGACGATATGCAACCGCCAAAACGGTCATATCGTCTTTTTGATTTACTTTTCAAACAAATGAATCAAGTCCGGTATGTCATAAGTCAGTGCTGTGTATACGATTTCAAGATCGACATTGCCGTAGTCGTGTACAACTCTGTTGCGCAGACCGGAGATATCTTTCCACGGAATATCATTTCGACTTTCCTTAAAAGAATCAGACAATTTCTTGGTGTTTTCGTTTATCTGAATCAAACGGAACAGCATAGAATCCAAAAGAACTTCATTTCTTTCAAGCTCTTTTTGCGTTACATTTTTCATGTGATCGACAATAAAATGCAAATCTGTTAAGATCTTTCCGATATAATAATCGTCATTTTTCAGATTGTTCATATACCTTTATTCCATCCGTTAAAATTTCATCCAATAATGCAGGGTTGTTGTGCAATTGCCGCACATCCAGAAGATCCACATTTTTGTGCAGCTCAGTGCGAAGCTGTTCTGTAATGCCGAAAAAACGCAATCCGCTGACGGGTGTAGAAATAAGCAGATCCACGTCACTTTTTTCTGTTGCAGAACCTTTTGCATATGAACCGAACAAGATGCAGTATTTTACATCATAATCAACCAATGCGCGTTTGCAGGCATCCTTGATTTCTTCAATAGAAAGCAAGCCGTGTTCCTCGTCAAGACAGATATATTGTTCCAGTTCCTGCAACATGGCACGGTATTTTATTGTATTTGCTTTATTGGCATCGTTTTCATAAGATTTGTATGAGCGCAAGGAAACACCCAATATTGTGCTTGCCTGTTCTTGTGTCAGATTTTTTGAAATGCGCAGTTCTTTTAATGCAGACATAAGATAACTCCTTTCTGTCTGCGTATACTTTAACACAATTTGCACTTTTATGTCAATAGAAAAAGTGTAAAAAATGCACTTTTATAAAAAGTAAAAGGTGCAAATTTTGCACTTTGGTAATATTATTAAAGTGCAATTATTCTGCAAGCGGTTTTTGGTAAATGTAAAGTGCAAAGGAGATTTCGGTATTAAGCTGTGATATCTTTTCGAGTTTTACAATGTCTTCGGGATGGATGATGATATAAAAGGAAGTTGGTAGATTATTTCTTCGATTTGCACAGATCATCAACAATGAATTGTAAGTGCTGTATTTCTTCTTCAGAAAGATCGGTCACATCAAGATATCTTTTGTTGTCGATTCCGAGTAGATAGTCGCAGGAAACAGAAAGAACATTTGAGATTTTTACCAACATTTCTATGGATGGTTGAATATTATCATTCTCCCAATTGGAAACGCTTTGCTTCGTCACACCTAAAAGATTTGCCAATTCAACTTGGCTTATTTTTTTTGCTAATCTGATCTGACGAAGTTTTTCATTAAACATAAACAAGACCGCCCTGTAAAAAAATACAATACCATTGTAATTTAATGCTTGACAATCGCAAAATACTATGGTATATTAATTTTGTACTCAATGTTTTCAATATTTCAATGTACATAACTATTTTAATTAGGAGAATGAGATATGTTTTGCACTAATTGTGGAAAAGAAATTGATAATAATGCGGCGATTTGTATTCATTGCGGTGTAGCAACAAACAATACAACACACAGTGTTAATAATAGCGGAATGCAACATCATGATCAGCCAAAATGTAGAAAGTGTGGTTATATCGGTGAATTCAAAAGAGAAAAAATGTTCAGAACAATAGATTGGGCTATCGGATTGGCGACGTTTTGGTTTGGTTTTGGCATTATTTATTTTATTATCATTGCAATTATACGGTATGATGAAAAGAACAGAAAAACCATTTGTCCGCATTGCGGAGAAGTTGGCAGTGCAATGGATGTGTATTGATTGTGCGGATAAAAGCATGAATTATACAAAAATAATAGTACATCTGAAAAAATAGCAGAAATATACCCCATTCAAAATATTTTGAATGGGGTATATCAATCAGTTCTGTTATTGTGTGAACATTATACGACCTGTGGAGATGATAATATGTTAAAGACCGGTTTGTTTGGATTGCTTTGGAAATTGTTTCTTTATTGTATGATTTTTGCATTTGCTGTAGCAGTATGGACTTATGCAGTCGGCTTTGCGTTGTATCTTGCATATGGTACAATTGTCAGCATTGAAACAGGTGACAGTGTTTATCTGTTGATAAAAGATTTGTGGAACAGCTCTATAGAAACAAACCTATCGGCGTTGAGTGACAAGTTGTTTTCAAATATTCCGTTTGCCGATTTTTTTAACGCTGTGTTTATCAACAGGGGCAAAGTAATATTGGATTGGGATGTGTTGTTTACAGACATTGTAAAAACTGCTTTATCCGGTTTGATTTTTTTTATTCTTACAAGAATAAATGTTGTTTTTCAAAAAATATTGAAAAATCAATTGATTTTTGCTGTCGTAACTTCAATTTGGATGGTGGCCAGCATTTGTTCGGCTTTGGTCTTGTTTGCTTTTTTGGAAAGTATTTTTGATGATACAAAACTGTACATTGTAAAATGCATACTCTTGGTCGCTTCAATCCTGCTGCATACTGTGTTATTATTTGCAGGATTAAAAGGAACTCATTTTGTGAGAGTTTTACTACATAATTTGGTATCTTTGATTGATAGTATGGGTAACAATCTTGTTCTATTTTTGTGCAGTTATTATTCCGTTTATTTTATGACTACTTGCCGAATGGATATAGACACGGCGGGAGGATACTGCTTGTATGGTAGCTTTATAACTTTCGTTGTGTATTCATTGATAAGAAATGCAATAACATCGGTTATTTTTTCATTTCGTTTGTAAAAAAGGTTCTGACAAAACTGTAATAAGTCCATTAATGAGTTAAGTCACAATACCGGTTTTTTGTAAATGTAAAGTGCAAAGGAGATTTCGGTTTCAAGCTGCGGCACTTGTTGCAGCTTCGCAATGCCCTCACTGGGGGTGTGGTAAAAATAGGGTGTCATTTTGAACATGGAAAAAACATCTTCGTTGTTGTCAAGGAAAATCCTGCCGTCGGCACGTTGCTTCTCTGTAAAGGGAAGTGTAGTGTGCGGCGGTTTTTCGTCGTTTTTATACGGCTTTTCATACAGCACTTCTTTCATCTGCCACAAATGGTTTTCGCCTGCAACGGCAGTGTCCAGAATACCGCCGGGCTTGAGTATACGCAGAAACTCTTCTTCCCCGAACGGAGCAAACAGGTGGAAAGCAAACTCAATGCTGTTATCAGGCAGAGGAATGCGGAACAGATTTGCCACAATGTAAGTATTCCCGCTTTTTCGTTTAGCAGCAAGTCGGATCATTTCCTTTGACAGGTCAAAACCGATGATATCTGCCTGCGGATGCCTTTTTTTCAGTTCAGCGGAGTAATATCCTTCGCCGCAGCAAATGTCAAGTATGGCGGCATTTTCGTTGTGCAGGCTGCAGAAGAGGTCATCGACTGCATTCAGCAGTGTGTCAAAATACCCTTTGCTGAGGAAGGAGCGACGGGAAAGTGCCATGTCTTTGTTGTCGCCCGTTTCGCTGCCTTTCTTTTTGTTACCGGTGAGCAGATTCAGGTAGCCTTCTTTTGCAAAATCAAAACAGTGGTTGTTTTCACAACGCATACTGCCTGCTTCACGGTGCAGTGCAAGTGAACAGACGGGACATAAAAGTGTCATCACAAATATCTCCTTTGGTGACAATGTGAAAATATTTTACCATAATCATTCCGTTTTTACAATGCAAAAGCGGGATTGTTTTTGCATTCGGACAGATTTTTGCCTGATAAGGGTAGTTGTGTGCTGTGTTTTTCTTTGTGCATATAACACAATCCCCCTGGCTGTGTTTTTACATCGCAGACAAGGGGATTGTGTTTCTGTTTACTTATTTTTTAACGGGTGTTCTGCCGGCACGCTGCTGCACATAGTATTTGTAGAATTTGACACCGTCAGCGATGGCATCCGTACCGATGCTTTCGTTGGCGGCATGCATGGCTGCAAGCTGGCCGTTGGTCATACGGACGGGGCAGAAACGAAGCACGTTTTTGCAGATGGCTTCGTATTTGCGGCTGTCGGTACCGCCTGTCATGTAGTAAGGCAGCACCACGCAGTCGGGATATGCCTTGTTCAGGCACTTTTTGAGGAACTGGAATTCCTTGCCGTTGACATCCGTGATGTTGGATGCGCTGTGTCCGGGAGGTGCCTCAATTTCAAGGTTATGTTTCTTGGCATATTTGCGCAGAACGGCAATGGATTCTTCACGGTTCTGATGGACTGCAGGACGCAGGTTGCAGACCACATAGGCTTCATCGGGCAACACGTTGGGAGCCGAGGAGCCGCCCGACATTGTGAATGCACAGGTGGTGGCGAGGAAGGCTTCACCGAATTTCGACACTTTGGGCAGAATGAGCATCAGCAGCGGCTTGAACAGCCACAGATTACCCATAACCAGGCGCATCGGGAAGGTCATGTACGGTGCTGCCTCTTCAAACATTCCGGAAACCACACCGATCATGTGTTTCTTGAACGGCTTTTTCTTTTCGACTTCCGTAACAAAACGGGAAAGACGGACAATGGGGGTATTGGCAGGCGGTGTGGAGGAATGACCGCCGTCACCGTGTGCAATGACCTTGACATGGGTTGTGCCTTTTTCGACAAGACCGATGGTCGCACAGGGTGCTTTCAGACCGGGCAGCTGATTTGTGACGATGGCACCGCCTTCATCCATAACGGCTGCAAGACGAACACCCTTTTCCTGCAGATAGGCTACGGTTGCATCTGCACCGTGACCGCCGAGTTCTTCGTCGACCGAGCTTGCAAGGTAGACATCACACTCGGGTTCAAAACCTTCTGCCAGCAGTTCTTCAATCGCAGAAAATTCGCACATGACCGTGCATTTGCAGTCCATGGCCCCTCTGCCGTGAACACATCCTTCTGCAATGAGACCCGAAAACGGATCATGTTTCCAATCGGTTTCTTCTGCGGGCACAACGTCCTGGTGTCCCATCAGCAGAATGCCGTTTTTGGAGGGGTCTTTACCCGGCCAGCGAAGCAGCATATTGCCGTCGATGTCTGTGAACTCAAGTTTTGAGAAAACAAGCGGATACTGTTCACGCATGATTTCCTGCATTTTGCGGAACTGTGTCAGGTCACGCTCATCACCTTGTTTTGCGGTGATGGTAGGAACCTTGACCATTTCCGACAAACGCTGTGCATACAGCATTTCTTCTTCATCGGTAAAGGAGATGGCAGGTTTTCTGCGGATGATTTTCTTCTTCATTTTTTCGGCACGGACGGCAGCAATGATAAGAAGAACAATGAATACGAGCAGAGCTGCGAGAATGACATATTTCATTTTGCGGACATCCTTTCTTTTTTATAAGTAAATATTATTCAGCCTTTGTTGAATATCAATTCCGCCGTCTTTGCGGACGGTGGTGACGGTCACACCGAATTGCAGGTCCTTTTCGGCACAGGGAATGCCGTTGTAGCCGTCGAGATTATAGGTCGCATAACCGCCGGGTTGATTGTATACAAGATACACACCCTCATACAATGCACAGAAGTCATTGACATGATCATGGCCGCAGAATACAGCCTGTGTGCTGCCGAGTTCCTTGATGGCTGCAAACATACCGCTGTTATAGGGGGCACATCCGATACCTTCGTGCTGTGAGCCGTATTTGATTTCTGCTTTGCCGGAGGGGACAAAGGTTTTGTTTTCCGCTTGGGTGAAAACTTCTTCGTATTCGGGCAGCGGAATGTGGAAGTATTGCATGGACTTTGTTTTTCCGTATGCCTTTTCGATGGAACGCACATGGTTTTTGTACCATTGAATCTGATTTTTTTTCAGGAAATCATATCCCGTTACATCGTCGGAAAGACCTTCGTCGCGTCTGCCGGATTCTTCAATATCTCTGCCGGAATCAAAGAAATACAGACTCTGCGAGAGTGAATCATTGGAGTTCATGATGTGAACCGCAAAGTTGCCGTAACCGAACAGGTCTTCTTTGCCGAACAGGCACAGGCAATGCGGACGACTCATGAGGTTGTCATACAAAAACTTTTTGTAATTGCTTTTGACTTCTCTTGCTTCGTGGTTGCCGTAGACATAAACCCAGTACACACCGATTTTTTCCATCATGTCTGCAAACTGTGCGGCATCCATGTGCTGATGTGCGGTCTGGATCACGTCACCCGTGAAAATGACAAGATCGGGTTTGACTTCCGCGATCTGGCGGGTCAGCATCTGAATGCTTTGTGCATCTTTTTCGGGTTTGTGTCCTTCCAGATGCAGGTCTGTTGTGGACAGAATCACAAAGTCACGGTCGCTGATGCTGCCGTCGGGATTGCACTTTGCAAGAAAAACAGCATCTTCCTGTTTCTTTATGATGCGTACATCGCTGCGGATATCCGTATGGAAAGCGGCTTCCGAAAAGAACGTTTTTGACAGTTTTCCGTTGCTTTTTTTGTAAAAGAACCGACGAACGGGAAGTACGGTTTCAATACCGATTCTGCGAACGGTGTCGAAAATCTGAAGCATTTTGTATGCCTCCTTTTTTAAGTGCATGCTATAACTCTTATAGCATACCACCGAACAGGTCCTTAGTGCAAGTCAAAAATGAAAAAAAGTAAAAGAAAAAGTAATATTTATTATCACAAAGATAAACTTAATAAAAAATACATATGTTGTTGACATTTTGTTGAAGTGGAGCCGCTATAATATACCATGTCGGCTGCATTCCCGGTTTGGTATGTTCTCCTTCTTGTTGTGAGTGTTGTGTTGTCCCGCAGGAATGCAGCCGATACAGTATATTGTTGAGGATGTTTAAGAATGGAAAATAATCTTACCGTCGACCAACGCTTCAGGCAGATATTGCTTGAAAAATCAACGGATGAACTGGAAAGTATGCTGCGGCAAATGGCAGTGCTGATGACGTACTACCGTTGTGCTGTGCTTGAAATTGAAACCAAATTCAGGGTGCTGGATGCACAGTTTTCGCTTTCGCATGAACGCAATCCCATCGAATCGATTCACACACGCATCAAGTCGCCTGAAAGCATACGCGAAAAAATGAAACGAAAAGGTCTGCCCATGACCACGCAAGCCGTTGAACAGAACCTCAATGACATCGGCGGCGTACGTGTGATCTGCAGCTATATTGACGATATTTATATGCTCAGTGAATGTCTGTTGCAGCAGGATGATGTTCGCCTGATTGCGAAGAAGGATTATATCACAAACCCGAAACCGAACGGGTATCGCAGTCTGCACCTGATCATTGAAATTCCCATTTTTCTGTACAATGAAAAACGCATGGTCCGTGTAGAGGTACAGCTTCGTACCACTGCCATGCAGTCATGGGCCACACTTGAACATCGCATCCGCTACAAGAAGAATCTTTCACCTGCATTACTCGCACAGGTGGAGGACACACTGCTTGAATGTGCCGCTATGAGCAATGCTCTGGATGAAAAAATGCAGGCAGTACGCAGCATCGTGGAAGAACAGACTACATAATAACCGATTTTTTTACCAAATTTTTTCATTGATATTTCTGTTTCATTTGCTCAAACTACAACTGCAAACGCAAGAAAAACACCTGAAGGAGTGAATCAGAAATGTCCAACAATAAGAACAGTCTTGTTCCCGAAGCTCGTGAAGCTCTCAACAGATTCAAGATGGAAGCTGCTTCCGAAGTCGGCGTAAACCTCAAGCAGGGTTACAACGGTGATCTTACCTCTAAGCAGGCAGGCTCTGTCGGCGGTCAGATGGTCAAAAAGATGATCCAGGCTTACGAAAACGGCATGAAATAAGCATTTTGCTGAATAATAAGGAACGCTTCTCCCCGAAAGGGAAGAAGCGTTCTGCCGTTTTTGTTGCAGTTTATTCAAAAATGTAGGGTGTGCCTGCGTTGTAATCAAAGGCTTCAAAGCCGGTTTCGAATGCCGGGGAATTTTCAGCCAGGGTGAAATCACGGTTTGCGGCATCGCGGAACAGGGGATCTTTGAAAATGGCTTCATTAAAATGACCGCGTGCGATCATGGTCACAAGGCTTACACGTTCATCGACCTTTGTGGAATTGCCCGCATACGGAGCTTTTCTGCTGTAATCCCAATAGAGATTGTTGTTGTCAACAAACCAGTGTTCTTCCACCGTGTTCTTGTACATGACCGCATCATCCGTCACAAGGATGTTATTGGTCAGGAACAGGGAATTGTGGTCTTCGTTTCTTGAAATGATGAACGCACCGTCTTTACCGAATGCAAAAATATTGTTGCGGATGATATTGTTTCTGCCGTAATGCTGATGGAAGGTCTGGGACGAGCAATCGTAAACGAGGTTCTTTTCAACCGTGATCTGCGTGGAACCTTCGTCAAGATAAATACCCCAACCGCCGTAACCGTTTGCACCGTCGTAGCAGCCGACATTGTAAATCACATTGCCGCTGAGCACGGTGCCGGGCTGAATGCCGAGGGTATAAATACCGCCCATGTCTGACAGCCAGCTGTTGCCGATGTTGTAAATGAGATTGTCTTTTACCTGAATATTGCGGGTCGGATTCTTGCCGTAACCCCATACCCAGCCGACGGAAACAGCCGTGTACCAACCGTCGTGGATTTCATTGTTTGCAATCACGCAATCGCTTGCATGGCACAGAAGCACACCGATGGAATGGTTGTAAATTCTGCCGTATTTGTTGATTTCGCAGTTGGTCACGTGAATGTCCTTTGTGGTGGCAGGAACATGCAGCCGACCGTTGATGAACACCGCATTGCCGCCGATTTCGTCGAAGTAGCAGGCATTGACTGTGGAGCTGCTGACATTTTCTTTGAACATAACCGCCGTGTCGGAAATGCTGCGGAAGGTGCAGTTTTCGAAGGTGATGTTTTCGGCATTTTTTACCGTGATTGCAGCGGGTATTTCGTAAGAAGCCTGCGGATGGGTCGGCAGGTAAGAAAGCTGGCTGTAATGCGGATTGGTTTCATCCATCGGCCATACACGCAGCGTGCCGTCTGCAAAATCCCAGTCGGTGTTGACAAAACGGATGCCGCGGAATGCGATATCCTGCACACCGTCCATGGTGATGAGTGCATCCGTCACGGGTGCGGACAGCACAAGATTTTCAGCCGTTTCACCATCGCAGGGGATGTAATAAAGTTTGCCTTCGCTGCGGTCAAGGTACCATTCACCGGGTTGGCTGACGGTTTCACGCACGTTTTCATAAATAAAGTTGTCATCGGGATAAATTGTGATGGCAGCCGCCTTTGCAAGCTCAATTCTGCCGTTTTGTGTGTTGATGGTACGGATGGGAAGAATATCGTCACACCATTTGTGCATGATGCGGACGTTGACATCGGTGAAATTGGCAAAATCCATAATTTCATCCGTATTGACATAAAAAGCACAATGGAGTTTAAAGTTGTCGTTGCTCACCTGCAATGCATCGGCATCCTCTGCACCGAGTGCCTGAAATGCACCTTCCTTGGGCCATGTGCTGACGGGAAGTCTTGTTTCACCTTTGAAAAGCGAACGGAAATAAACCGTGTCCGTGTCCACATCCGAAACGAGAGCACGGATTCCGTTGATGCTGCCTTCCTGCCATGTGTCAATGTCCACGGAGCCTGTAAAAACCACATCTTCACCCGGAATGCTGCGGTAGGTAACACCGCTGCGGTCTGTGGTATCAAAAAGAACGGCTTTGTCGGTCAGATAGCTGCCGCCGCGGAACCATACGGTGATTTCTTCATCCGTGTTCACGGTTTTCAGCTTTTCTTTTGCACCCTGCAAGGTCAGCAAAGGCTGCTGCAAAGTACCGGGATTGCTGTCGTTGCCGTCGGGGGCGACAACAAGGTCATGTTCTTTCAATGCAAACACCCCTTCGTCAAATGCGGTTTTTGCGGTTTCGGTCGGCTCGGTGAAAACACCTTCTTCCTTTGCGGCAGGCACAAACCAAAGACCGAACAGCAGGTAAATGGCGGTCAGGACGGAAATGATCTTCTGTGTGAGCATACAACAAACCTCCTTGTGTATATGATTCTTTTATTTCTCGGTTTTATCTCTCGGCGGACAAACATAACGCGGTTTGCCTTTGCTTTTGTCGGCATATTCAATCGCCTCTTTGGGGCATCTGCAAATGCATGCCATGCAGTGTGTGCAATTCTTGCCCCATACGGGTCTGCCGTTTTCCATGCGGATATTGTTGCAAACACATACATTTGCACATTTGCCGCAGCTGATGCAGACATCTGTTGCATAAAAGTCCTTGGCTTTCACGCTGGTGGCATAAAATACGGGATTCACGATGTGCGTTTTCAGTTTTTGCACGAATGTCGCCTTGTAAACGGGGAAGTCCTTGTTGTTGCGTACGCAGTCAATGCCGTTCTGAATGGAAGGTTCTGCATTGGCAATGATTTTCTTCTGTGTTGCAGGCTTCGGCACATTGAACATGGCAATATAGTTTTCAGGCATGACAACCTCAAGAATGCCTCGGTAGTGCAGATTCTTTTTGCGGCACAGTTTTTCGAGCAGAACCCCTGCATTGCCCACGTCATCACCGCAGGTCAGTACAAAATAGGCATCGCGGTTGCCTGAAAAGGTGCTGTTCAGAATAAAATCGCGGAACAGATGCGGCAGCTGCCATGCGTAGGTCGGTGCAAAAAAGACCCACGGACGGTCACTGTGCAAATCGGCACTTTCTTTCTGACGCAGAAAAGAAAAACAATCCGTCATTTCGTCCTGCAAAGCATACGCAAACGCTTCGGCACAGTAGCGGCTGTTGCCAGTGCCTGAAAAATACAGTATCATAAGCACTCCGTTTTAAAATAAAAGTTTATATTTTATTAAGAATCCTGATTTAGAATAATTGCATTACGGAAAATATTATAACAAACAAATCCCGTGCTTGCAACAAAAATATCTGCTTGACAAGCTTACGGGTGTGTTTTATTATAATATACATAAACATTATATTAAATCGGAGGGAATTCTATGGCAGACAAGATCCGCATTCCGCGTGCAGCAACGCCGGAAGAGGTTGGTGTTTCTTCACGTGAAATTGCTCGTTTTGTGCAGGAAATGCAAGACCATGGTCTGCGTTTTCACTCTTTTATGGTCATTCGTCACGGGAAAGTTGCGGCTGAATGCTACCGTGCACCCTACAATGCCGAAACGCCGCATCAGATGTACTCCGTCAGCAAATCTCTGACTTCTACCGCTGTCGGTTTTTGTGTGCAGGAAGGTTTGTTGTCGGTGGAAGACCGTATTGTTGACATTTTCCCTGATTACATTCCGGATCAGAATGATGAGCGTATGCAGATGTTGCGAGTGAAGCATCTGCTGAGCATGACTTCGGGGAAAAATGTTTCTATTTTTGATGACAAGACACGCGGCAACTGGATCACTTCCTATCTGAATGCACCGTGGTACAACGATCCCGGCAAAGAATTCCGTTATGTCAACGAGAATATATATATGCTCTGTGCAATTGTGCACCGTGTGACGGGACAGACTGTCCGTGACTTTTTGCAGCCGCGTTTGTTTGAACCGCTCGGCATTGACTATCCGCAGTGGGAAACCGATCCCTACGGTATTGAAGCCGGTGGTTGGGGTGTGTTCCTGAAGACGGAAGATCTTGCAAAATTGATGCTTATGTATTCACAGGGCGGTGTTTTCAACGGACAGCGTATTCTGGATGAAGAATGGACAAAAACGGCGACGTCTTTTGTTGTTGATAACTCCAACAACAGCGGTCTTGACAGTGTGAACGGTTACGGTTATTGTTTCTGGAGATGTCATGTGCCCGGAACCTACCGTGCCGACGGAATGTTTTCGCAGTTCGGTATTGTGTTTGAGGACTACGATGCCATGTTCATCTGCACCGCAGGTGTCTGCAGCGAAGAAAATGCCAGAAAACAGATATGGCTGCATTTTCCGCGTGCATTTTTTGATGAAAACGGTGTAAAAACGGATACTTCCTGTCCGCAGCTTGCGGAAATGCTGCAGAACGCTCCGCTTGATAAACCGCTGCCTGCATCCTCAAGTCCGTGGGAAAAACGTCTTGAGGGCTGTGTGATCAGACTGCGTAAGAATGTGTTGTTGAATCTTGTCGGTTTTCCTGTCAGTATGCTGCCGTTGGCGGTTGTTTACATGGCCGCGGACAAAGCAGGGAACATTGACAATATCCGTTTTTCGTTCCGCGAAAAAGAATGCTCCATGAGCTGGACCGAAGGACACGAGGCAAACACTGTTATCTGCGGTATGGACGGCCATTACAGATACGGTGAAATGCGACTGGGACAGATGAATTATGTTGTTTGCTGCAGTGCATACTGGGATAAAGCAAACCGCTTTATTGTGGATGTGCGTCCCGTGAATACCATCGGAAAACGCCGTCTTGCATTTACTTTTAAACTCAATGACCGCGTTGTGATGAAGCCGTCCAGCGAACCGCCTGTCAGTGAAATCGCTGCAAACCTCGCATTGGGTGTGCCCACCATGTTCAAGAATCCTGTGGTGGTTGCACTTGCCAAACAGGCATTATACAGGTTGCCCGGCATTGTGGAACCGAAACACAGAGGTCGCATTATAAAAGAATAACAATTATAAAAGGAACGACATTTTTCAGTGTCGTTCCTTTTTTACTTTATAGGAAACTGCGTTTTCTATAAAGTAAAAAAATATTGTATGTCCCTCCGAACGCACGCTTCACGTGCTCGGAGATGGACGAATCGAAAACGGTCGCCGCGTTACGGCGACCGTTTTCTTGGTATGACGGGCATATCAATGCTCTGTGGTGAAAGTCCACCGAGGCGTAGTTGCCGACGAACTAAAAAGCGACTCCCAAGGTTTGCATCGTGAGGTGCAGGCGAGAAGAAGGGATAGCGAAATCGTAGCCCTACGGACAGAAACTTAATATGAAGGCATACTTGGCGGATAAGTTGGCCAAAAGCAACGAAG
>JAFSEF010000076.1 GCA_017435865.1 Clostridia bacterium | reverse complement strand
TAGGGTGACGGATATAATCCGAACCCGTTTTTTACAGGCAGATTTCCGCCGATACTTCGTTAAAATCCTCGAAAATCCACAAAGGATTTTCTGCGTTTTGTGCCTCGTCTCGTCAAAAATCCTCACTGTAAAAAATCTTCGACCCGAAGACGAGGTATTTTTATTGGATTTTTGGGGTTGAAACCGCAGGAAGGCTGTCGCCTTTCAAGGGTGAAACGCCGAAAAGACTTAAAAATAGCCGTTTTCGGGCGGGTTCGGATTATATCCGTCACCCTACCATGATACAGCAAACGCAAAAACGAGTCAACTGATTTTAACAGACAAACGGTTTTTGACATTTATATTTTACAAAACTTACTATGGAAATTTTAAGCAATCCGTGTTATGATGCATTTGTTTTTGTCATACAGTTAAAACAACAGACACAAAAGGAGCACTGAACGTGAAAAAACGCATTTCCGGCATTCTGCTACTGGCATTGGCATTGTTTTCGGTGTACAGCATCGGTCACTGGTTGGTCGAAAACAACAAAAATATTGAAACGGTTTTTTACAACTTCACAAGTGACCGCATTCCTGCCTCTTTTGACGGTTTCCGCATTGTGCACGTATCAGACCTGCACAACGAGGAAATGGGACCTGCCAACGCGGATCTGTTGCAGAAAATACAGGATGCGGATCCCGACATCATTGCCGTTACGGGGGATCTGATCGACTGCCGTGTTCCCGACGAAGCGATCTCACTCGCATTCATGGAAAAAGCACTGCAGATTGCACCCGTTTATTATGTCACGGGTAATCACGAGGGTGCTTTGTTTGACATTTATCCGTCCTTTGAGGAAGAATTGCTGCAGATGGGTGTGGTGGTGCTGCACAACGAGGCAGTCACAATCGCACGCGGTGATGACAGCATTACCATCCTCGGCGTGGATGACCCGAACATGGATCGGACCATGGAAGAAAATCTTGTTTCCTTTTTGTCCGAACAAAACAAAAACAGCTACACGGTGCTGCTTTCACACAGACCGGAGCTGTTTGAATCCTATTGTGAGGGAAATGCAGATCTTGTGCTGACAGGACACGCCCACGGCGGACAGGTTCGTGTGCCCGGTATCGGCGGCCTGTATGCACCCGGTCAGGGATTGCTGCCGCAATACGATGCAGGTCTGTTTACGCAGGACAATACCAACATGATCGTCAGCCGCGGCATCGGCAACAGCCTGTTCCCCATGCGTGTCAACAATCGTCCCGAACTGCCTGTGGCAATCCTGTACAGCGAATAAAAATCAGAACAAACTTGTCAGCGGTATGTTGTCCTCTGCGACAGCAACCGCTTTTATATTGCCTGCAAAGTCTGCCGCCTGTAAAGAAATGCATTCCGCAAACGCACTCACCCCGATTGTTTCCAGGGCAGACGGAAGATGTACATTCTGCAGTTGCGTGCAGGCAAAAAACAAGGAATCGGGCAGTTCTTTCACGGCATCGGGAATCACCATCGACTGCAGTTGCTCACTCAGACAGAATGCACCTTCCCCGAGTGTCTGCAAAGAAGCAGGCAGTGTAACGGAAGTCAGCATACGGCATTGTGAAAAAGCATAGCTGCCAACGGACAGCAAACCTGCAGGCAAGGTAACGGATTGCACTGCATTACATTCCGCAAAAGCTCGCTCTGCAATGTGCAGCACTCCGTCGGGAACCGTGATATCCCCTTCTGCTGCCGCACTGCACAAAAGAAGCTGTGTTTTATCTGCATTGAACAGCATCTTGTCCGCAACCGCAAAAGAATCACTCTGACTTTCAATCTGCGACAAAGACGTGCAGCAGGCAAATGCCTGTTCACCGATCTCCGTCAGCGATACAGGTAAAATAAGGCTTTGCAAACTGCGGCACTCAAAAAAAGCACGTGCTCCGATCCGCTGCAAGGGAGCACACAGGGTGATTTCCTGCAGGCTGTAACACCCCGAAAATGCATTTTCACCGATGTATGTGATCCCCGACGGCAGTTCTGCCGTTTGCAGTGCCGAGAAAAACGCAAACGCACCGTCACCGATTCCGTCAGCTTCTTCGATGATGACTTTTTTCACATGATCGGCATACTGTGTCCACGGATAGGACTGCGCTGTCAGCAGGCTGCCGTCCGAAATACGCAGCACCCCGCTTCTTTCACCGTATGCCCAGCCGCTGTATGCAAAGGTCGGTGCATCTTCTGCACTTTGCTGCTGCAAATGACAACCGCAGGCAACCAACAAAAGCAGCAAAACCGCAAAACTGCACATAAGCCGTTTCATAGAGTAAAACCTCCGTTCGGAAAGTCGGAAAAAACAAGGTATATCTCTTTATCGGATAAAAAACAGATACACCGCTATCAGAGCCGCCTGCACAACAAGAATTGCAGGCAGACCAAGCATGAATTTCTGATGTTTTGTTTTGTGACGAATGGTGAGCATGACGGCAAGTTCCGCAGCGGCACCGCCTGCCGCAGCAAGCAGCAGCAATGTTTTTTCGGACACTCTCCACTTGCCTGCCTTGGCGGCAATTTTGTCATATACGGTAAAAGCAGCCGTCACAAGGGAAATCAGGGCAAAATACAAAATGACAAATTCCATATTGATTCTCCGTAAATTTGATTGCAGGGATCTTAGCTTTTATTTTGCAAGTTCTCCGAGTTTTTTTGCACATTCATTGCAAACACCGGTATCGTTGAAATCGATCAGATTTTCTGTGCTTTTGCAAAAAATGCAGGACGGACAATAGCGGCGCAACATAACCGTATCACCATCCACAAAAATTTCAACCGCACCGTCACCCTTGTCAAGACCGAGCGTACGACGCAGTGAAACAGGCATGACAAAGCGACCTGCATGGTCGAGTTTTCTGACTATTCCGAGTGATTTCATATTGATTCTTCCTTTCAATGGTTTTCTCTGTATTTGCAACGAGGGGGGTGTTGCAAATATTTTGATCACTACAAAAATAGCAAAAAATGGCATTTTTGTCAAGTCGCATTTTGTCGATAAAAAAATAATAAAAAAAAATAAGCAAGCTTCAACACCATCTGCCGCAACTGCTGTCGTTTGCGTTTCCGATGCAGATTTTGCCGCAAAAAGGAAAAGTCCCAATGTTCACTCTTTGCGATACAAAAATAAAATTTTCCTCTTTACAATCGAACAAATGTTTGCTATAATGCAAAATTGTAGAACATTTGTTCGGTTTATTTTTTCAGGAGGGACTTCCATGCGTACCATTCTGCACGCCGATCTGAACAGTTGCTATGCGTCCGTTGAATGTGCAATCAACCCCGAATACAGGAAAGTTCCCCTTGCTGTCGGCGGTGAAAAAGAACTGCGTCACGGCATCATTCTTGCCAAAAACGAATTGGCAAAACAAGCAGGTGTCAGAACGGGAGAAGCGATCTGGCAGGCACAAAAAAAATGTCCGAATCTTGTGGTCGTACCGCCGCATTATGAATTGTACAAAGACTATTGCGAACGGGCAAGAAACATTTATCTGCAATACTCGGACATGGTGGAGTCCTTCGGTCCTGACGAATGCTGGATCGACGTAACGGGCAGCCTGCATCTGTTCGGTGACGGTGAAACAATCGCCCACCTTATCCGTAACCGTATCAGAACGGAGCTGGATATGACCGTTTCGGTCGGTGTGTCATGGAACAAAATTTTTGCAAAATTCGGCAGCGACTACAAAAAACCCGATGCCGTGACCGTCATTACCCCTGAAAATTACCGCGACATTGTGTGGCCGTGTCCTGTTTGTGACCTGCTGTTTGTCGGCAGAGCGACCGAACGGACACTTCGCAACAGAGGTATTTTTACCATCGGCGATATTGCACAAAGCGGTTTGCAATATATGCGGAATGCATTGGGAAAAAACGGTGAAGCACTGTACATTGCCGCAAGCGGTGAAGACCGCAGCACCGTCAAGAAATATTATGAGGCAGAACCCATAAAATCGGTCGGCAACTCCACCACACCGCCGCGTGACATGAAAAATATGCAGGATGCACGGCTTGTGCTGTATTCGCTTGCCGATTCCGTCGCCAAAAGACTACGGACCTACAATCTTGCCTGCACGGGTGTGCAGATTCACCTGCGTGATACCGAACTGCACACGTTAGAACGGCAAAAACAGTTTTCACACCCCGTTTCAACGGCATATGAGATCTGCAATGCAGGTCTCGCTTTGTTGCAGACACACTGGGATTTTCATCTGCCGCTTCGCAGCATCGGCATCCGCGGCATCAATCTCGTCCCTGCCGAAAAGGAGTTTCAGGTCAGTCTTTTCAAAGAAGAAAAGCAGATACAAAACAAAGAAATTTTGGAAATCACCGCCGACGGCATCCGTGAAAAATACGGAAAAGAAAGCATCTGCCGTGCCGTGATTCTCTCTGACAGCATCCTGGGGCAGGTCAACAAGGCAAGTGTCACACCCATTCCCTTTGCCGCTGCCATGCACCGTGAACAACATGAAGAATTCAAAAAAACAATGCAGAAAGGAGATCTTTGAGCAAGTCTCTTTTCTGCATTGTTCAAATTGCAGTTATATATTTTCAGTGTCGCTCCGTGTATTATCAAATTTTTTATAAAAAAGTCTTTTACGGTTCACTTGTCATCACAACTTCGTAACCGACATCCTGTTCAGGTGGGTTGGCTGCAAAATATTGCACACGCACCTGTTCTTCCACATAAGGGCAGGTTTTTTCAATTGTGTTGATAAATTCCTGTGCTTTTTCTTTGCCGACATAAAAACATTTGTAAGTGCTGAGAATATTGGTTGTCACATATCCCTCTTTTGTAACACACATGGAAATATTCTTATATCCGAGAAGAGGAATATCCACACTGAGGTACAGATAACGGTCGCCTGTATCAATAAAATCGGGGTTATTCTGTACTGAAAGATCATCTAGCAGCATCGTCCAGACAAGGCTGTCATCAAAATCGGAAAAAACGACTGTTGTGTTGAAGTCCTGCGTATAGCGATAAATATAAGCTTCTCGGAACAAAAGAGTATCTGTAAGCTGCAGTGCTTCAACAAGCTCACCGAGTGTCTGTGGCTTATACCACGTGTTGATATATACGTAGTATTCCTGTGCATCCTCAAAACGGACAGCAACGGCACATTCCCACAGAATATCCTTTATGGTATACACCAGTGCCTGTTTTGTATAGTATTTATCTTCATAAATATCATACCCCTCCATCGTCACATCACAAAGATATGTGCCTGCTTTTTCTGTAGCAAGTGGTGTTACCTGAGAACGGTAAATAATACCATCAATACTGCACTCTGCAAATTGTTGTGAAATACTCTGTTCATTCCACTTCGGAAGAAGCATAGCAGCACCGTTTTCCGGAAACACATTTTCAATTTGCGTAACATTTTCCGCGGCTGTTTCCTGCGGAGTTTGTGTTGCAATCGGCTGCGTTGTCAGCACTGCAGAAGGTTGCACAGTAGGAGTGTTTTGCTGTATCGCACTTGTCGGCTGCACAGGTTGTGTTGCAGAATCAACACGATAACCGGAAGAATCCGTAACCGTTGTTGCAGACGGTATGTCTGTCAGAACACTGTCTGTATTGTGCCGCTGCAGCAAAAGCATCCCTACTGCAAACAAAAGACAAAAACAGGCCGCCATGTTGAAATAAAAACGTTTTCGTTGTTTTTTTTTGCGAACAACGGCAGCTTCTTCCACAAAAGCATCACCAATAGAATCAAGCAAAGTTACGATTTCTTTTTTATTCATAGTAATTGCTCCTTTCTGAGATATTTTTTTAATTTTTCCCGTGTGCGTGCCAACCGCACCGATATAAAATGCGGCGTTCTTCCCGTTGCCTCGGCAAGAGCCGCAACACTGTCGCCGTACCAGTAGCGACGGACAAACAGTATCCGGTTTTCACTGTCAAGAGAAGAAAGAAAAGTTTGCATGGCAACAGCAAGTTCCGCTGCTGTATATTGTCCGTGTGCATCATCTTCAGTTTGCAGACAATTTTCAAGTTCCTCAAAAGCTATGTCATAGTGACTGTTCCGCTTTTGCGCACGGTTGGCATGATATCGCTTAAGGGCATAATTGCGTACGGTTTTCAGTATGTATGCCTGTAAAGAAACAGGGCGGTTTGGCGGCACACTGTTCCATACGGCAAGAAAAGCATCATTGACACATTCCTCACTGTCTTGCTGATTTTTCAATATGTTTTTTGCAATCTGCAGGCAAACGCTGCCGTATTTTTCCGATAGTTCAAAGATCGCTGTCTGTGAGCGCTCAAAGAACAGATTCAAGATCTTACTATCGTCCAAGATTTTCACCGTCCTTTCACCTGTATAGTACGCTTTTGAATTCAAATATCTCACACAATTACAAAAATTTAATTTTTTGCAGAAACAATAAAACGAATAGTGCGGATAATCAAAAAAGCACCCGTCAAAGGGTGCTTCAATGTCTTATTCTTATACTTTTCCGCCTTTGGCACCCTTGCTGCCGCCGCCTGAAGTAAAGCTGCGATCCACTGCGAGGATGTTGGTATCAAAGGAGTAGACGAAGGAATCTTCCTGCCTGCGGCGTTTGAGTGCAAGCTCGATCATGCGGTCAAGAAGCACGTTGTATTCCACGCCGACAGGTTTCCACAGGTAGAACGAAAGAGAACCGGGAATGGTGTTGATTTCGTTGAGATAAACCTTGTCGGTATCACCGTCGATCATGAAGTCGATACGGGAAACACCGTTGCAGCCGAGAGCCTGGAAAGCCTTGACTGCCATGGTGCGGATTTCTTCTCTGCGTTCGGGGCTGATATCGGCAGGGATCTTACGCGAAAGACTTGCCATACCTGCACCCTTGGAACCGCTGCCCTTGGCACCGCCGAGCTTACCGCCTTTGGCACCGCCGAGCTTACCGCCCTTGGAGCCGCCGCCACCGTTTGAGGTGTATTTGTCGGCATAGCTGAGGATTTCGTCCGTTTTCAGCGGCTGTTCGCATTCACTGGCCTCTGCATAATCCACATCACCGAGAACCGAACAGTTGATTTCCGTCAGGTCCGTAACCGCACGTTCAATAAGAAGCTGCGGAGCATAGCGGAATGCATCGTCAAGGGAACGAAGCAATGCTTCTCTGTCTTTTGCAAGGCTGATACCGACAGAAGAACCGAGGTTGACAGGCTTGACAATAACGGGATAGCCGATTTTGGCTTCACATTCATCAAGAATTTTATCGGGTTCCGCAAACTCACGCACATTCACGCGGATACAATCCAATACGGGAACACCATTCTGCATGAGTACGGTTTTCATAACGTATTTATCCATACCGACCGCAGACGAAAGCACGTCACAGCCGACGAACGGGAGACCGAGTGTTTTGAGGTAACCCTGCAATGCACCGTCCTCAACATTGGTACCGTGCACAATGGGGAACGCGACGTCGATGGTAGTCAGCACATTGTTGCCGAAACGCTTGAGGGGATAACGCATGAGTTTGACCTTGTTGCCGTCTTTGAAGAAGAAGCAACGGGTGCATTTTTTGAGCAATGCGGGAATATCGCGGTAAGATTCAATGAATCCCGCTTCGGGACCGGTGTAGAATTCATTGTTCTTGTTCATGTAAATGGGATAGATATCATATTTTTCGGTGTCCAGCGAAGCGACAGCCTGCAAAGCGGAAATAACGGAAACTTCATGCTCAACGCTCATACCGCCGAACAATACGGCAAGTTTAATTTTCATTTCGTTTTTCCTCCTTGCTTAATAGTTGTCGGGCAGGTCATTTTCAAGCAGAACGATCTTTTTCTTTTCGCTTGAAATACCGTAGACCTTCTGCATACCGTCAAGGAATACATCGGTCACATAAATCTTACTGTCGGGATAGTTCTTGTCCTTAAGCCCCTGCAGAATGGGCTTGGTCTGTTTTTCGCCGACCAATACCACAAAGTCACAAACGGCAGCAGCCTGCTGACCGAAGATGCGGTTGAGTTCTTCTTCTTTTTCACCGAGTTCAACCATACCGGGTGTGACAAGAATTTTCATACCGTCCATGCTGCCGAGGGTCTCCAGAGAAGCCTTGCAGCCTGCGGGGTTGGAGTTGAATGCGTCGTCGATGATGGTAACACCGTTCTTTTCGACGATCTGCATACGATGCTTGACCGGCTCAATACGGCGGACGGGAAGCTTCATTTCTTCCAGAGGCATACCGAACCCGTGTGCAGCTGCCACTGCGGCGGTGATGTTAAGCACATTGTGAATGCCCAGCAGCTTGGTGGTGAAACGGCAGGTGCTGCCGTCGGGAGCGTGTACGGTAAACTGTGTACCGTTTGCGGAAGCAACTACATCGGATGCATACCAGTCGCAATCGGATGTGGTGCCGTAGGTGATGTATTTGTGCTTGGGCGGATTCTTGCGGATGGCTTCGTTATCGAAGTTTACATACAATCTTCCGTTTTCGGGCAGTGAATCTGCAAGTTCATACTTGGTCTTACGGATGTTGTCAACCGACTTGAACGATTCCAGATGCTGTTCACCCAGAGCCGTGATGATACCGTGGTTGGGATGCACAATATTGCACAGTTCCTTGATGTCACCGACCCATTTTGCACCCATTTCGCAAAGGAAAATACGGTGCATGGCGTTGAGGTCACCGCGGATGGTTTTGACAATACCCATGGGGGTGTTGAAGCTTTCGGGGGTGACAAGCGTATCTTTCCATGCACGCAGAATGGTGTAAAGATAGAACTTGACACTGGTCTTACCGTAAGAACCCGTGATACCGATGGTATCAAGATCGGGACAAGCGGCAAGCATTTTCTTGGCTTCTCTTGTGTAACGGGCATTGATGCCTTTTTCAACAGGTTTGTTCAGACCGTTTGCAAGCAGAATGAACAAAGGACAAAGAGCAACATTCAGAGCCACAATGCCGAATGCAAACAGATAGTGTGCAGTGGTCAGTGTCCGGAAAGAAAGTCCCATACATACTGCATACAAAAGCAGTGTTGTCACGGTCATACGCTTGACACGAGGGGTCCAGACAAGCGGCTTTTTGGCTACAAACTTGCGGTTGGAAGGCAGAACGGCACAATAAAGAATATTTACAACCACCGCTGCTGCAACCGGAAGAATTTCACCGCTGACAAACCGGAACAGAACAACAACCGGCAGGAGAATCAGATTGACAAGATAACTGCCGATGTTTTTTCCCATCCAGTGCAGCTGAGTATCGGTGCGGTAACCGTTGAGCTGGAACATATGAAGATTCCGCAGTGTCATACGGAACACGGCATAGTACCCGAGCAGAATACCCAGACCGTAAAGTATTTGCAGAATACTGTTCATTTCAAATCTCCTCTTTTATGCAATATTTAAGAACGAACGCAGAATGTTGGCAAACAAAACAGGGTTATCAAGGAATGCATAGTGACCTGCACCGTGAATAACGGCAAGACCTGCATCGGGCATGAGCTGTTCCATCTTCTGACCGTCGGCAAGCGGTGTAGCGGTATCAAGATCACCCCAGATGAGCAACGTGGAGGGTCTGACACCGGGCAAAAGGTCGGTCAGGTCTTCGTTGACAACGTTGACAAGAATCTGCCGCATCAGCGGAGATGCTGCACGGTAGTCATCGGACCCTGTCATGCTCTGCAGTTTTGCAGTCAGTCCGGGGAACGGAGTGAGCAGCTTTTTACCGAGGTGCATGACTTTTTCTTTTGTTCCCTGCGATGCAGATTTTTCGGGTTTGATGCCCGCGGCATCCGTGAGAATGATTTTGTCGATCTCAAAAGAAAGTCCTTTGCGGTTTGCAAGCTTGATGATTACTCTGCCGCCAAAGGAATGGCCGAGCAGGATCACTTTTTTCAGGCCCATTTTTTCTATAAACTGCACCGTAAAATCGGTGTAATCATCCACTGTCCATACAGCAGGCGGTTCGGGCGTGCCGCCGAATCCGGGAAAATCAAGTGCATACACACTGTATTTCTGTGCAACCACTTCAGCAATTGCATTGAACAGCTGCGCATTGGCCCCCCAGCCGTGAAGCATGACTACAGCTTCCCCTTCACCGAGATGCAGATAATTCACATCCATACCATTGATGGTTACTGTCAAGAGAATCCTTCCTTTCCGAAAGCATCTGTCAAAAAAAAGTCAATATATAAAGAGATTATAACATATCTTTCCTTTAAAATCCACATATTTTTTCTTTTTATTTATGAAGCCTCAACGCTTTTTTGATAGAAATTTTGCTTTGATTTGTTAATTTTTTTATCAGCATTGACAAATGCGATTCCGTTTGTTTTAATAAAGTCAGAAGGGGGATGTGAAATATGAAAAAGATTATCGTTGCAGGAGCCGGAATCGGCGGTATCGCAGTAAGTGCATTGCTTGCAAAAGACGGTTACGATGTGACAGTATACACCGACCGTATGCCTGCCGATTGTGCCTATGACTGGGAAGACAGCTTCAACATCACGGCCGTTGCACAATTCACGGGGGACGTACTGACACCCGGGCAAAAAGGTTTTTTGTGCAACAACCGCTACTTCGGTCCGTCGCAGAAAACACCCGTCGAAACCGATTTCGGCGACAATCCGCCGCAAAAAGCAGAACGCAGCCTGCTTGCACATCTCTTAACAGCATATGCTTTAAAATGCGGTGTGCAATTCGTCCCGGATACAAAAATCAAGGCGGCTGCAACCGAAAACAACCGCGTGACGGGCATTGTCACCGCAGACGGTTCCCGTTTTGCGGCCGACCTTGTGATTGATGCCTGCGGTGTTGACTCCCCTGTCCGCAAAAGCCTGCCCGATGCCTGCAGAATTGAGCAGAAATATGCTTACGGTGAGGTTTTTTATGCCTACCGCGGTATTTACGAAAAAGTATGCGAAACGCCTCCCGATCCCCATGCTTATGAACTGTATCTGATGCACCAAGGCGAACCGGGAATCTCCTGGTTTATCACGGAAGAAAAAGGAAACGACATTCTGCTCGGCAGATTCCTTCCTTTCGGACAGGAAAAAGTGGACGCGGAATGGAAAAATTTCAAAGCCACCCATCCGCAACTCGGTGAAAAACTGCTTCGCGGCGGCACGTTTGCAAAAATTCCCGTCCGCCGTCCGCTTGCAAAAATGGTCTGTGACGGTTATGCTGCCATCGGGGACAGTGCTTACATGACCTACCCGATGTCGGGTTCGGGCATTGACCTGTGCGTGCGTGCCGCAAAGATGCTGCATGAATGCATTCTTGCCGACAAAGACGGAGCATTCACAACCGAAACACTCTGGAGTTATCATTACAATTACATTTCAAAATACGCATCCCTTGCAGGTACGGATGTGCTGAAAAACACCTTGCTGAACCTGCAGCCCGACAAACTGGATTTGCTGTTTGACAAACGCATTGTCACCGCAAGCGACCTGACAAGCGGCGGTGCAAATGTTAGTACAGCCGATATGATCGGCAAAGTGCTGCGAGGTATTTTCCATCTGCCGACCCTCCTGAAAACGGCAAAAGCCGCCCTCGGTGGCGGCAACGTGGAAAAATTGTACAAACAGATTCCCGAAACCTACACCGAAGCGGCTTATGATGCATGGAAAAAGAAAATTGACAAAAAAATCGTACCGTTGAAGCGGTAAGTATCAGACAAAAAACGATCCGATACACGTAGCAACACCTGCACAAACGCAGATGACACCGCTGATGCGTATCACCACTTTATAAGAAGCGGAAGGTTCTGCATCCTGACGGCTTTTCCAGCTTTCAGCGATGTAATAAACGGCTTGCGGAGAAATCACCATCAGAAATCCCCACAATGTTGCAAGCAGACCGAGCAAAAGCATTATTCAATCTCCTCATTTTTAATTTCTGACTGTATTATACAAAAAACCTGCAAAAAAAGAAATGACAGAATTGCTGAATTTTGCCCTGCTTTTGCAGCAGTTTGTGAAAAAAAGTCACCATATAAGCAACAAAAAAAGATAACGACGCCTGCGTTTTTCAATCGATGCAAAACATTGCACCGTTGTCTGCCACAAGGAAGGCGACAACTGGGAAGTGTGCAAGGATTGCACGGATTTCAGATAAAGGAGTAAAAAAATGGAGGATTTTTTAAACAGTATTCCCCATGAAGTGACGATTCTGATTATTGCACTCGCAACACTGCTGTGGTTTTATCTTGTTTTCAG
>JAFSEF010000075.1 GCA_017435865.1 Clostridia bacterium | reverse complement strand
GGTCACGGCAAAATACAATGCCGCATTTCCCTCGGTATAATCGTTTGATGCAATATAAGTGTTTTGTTTTGCAAAAGCCGTAGCCATTGCCTTTTCACCTGTTGTGCACCCCAAGTTCAAAATCAATTTACCCCGCAAATTCAGATACTTATCAACATCCGAAGCGGTCATATTCCCTCTCGGCTCATTTGGTTCATATACATCATCGCCAAGAACAGGCATTATGATTTCTCCGTCTTCCCCATGGCAGGAAAGAATAATGCAATCCGGCTCAAAAGGCATATCACCCTGCAAGGCAGAAAGCAGTTCCTTGGGTCTGCCGATGTATTTTACGGCAACAAAGAAACCAAAATACTCCAGCGCCTGCCGCAGGGCTTCCGGTTCATTGCCCGTACCGCCGATTACAAGGATTAAAATATTTTTCATTATTCTGCTTTTCCTTTCTGATGCAATGACTTATGCAAATTTCTTCTGCATTTTGTCAACTTCATTATTATAAACAATAATCGAATGATCGCCTTGCTTATATGCATACGAAAATCAAACAAGATCGGGCAATTTTGCATTGAATTTCTTTCTGTCGGGGATTTTTTTGGTATCTCTTCTATCCATCGAATTATCTTGCCAAGTTGAAAGATTGGAAATGCACATTTTCAGAAACACATTCACATAAACCGCCTGACACTGCGTTGTGCCGTTGAAACTATATCCCTGCAAAACAGGCTCTTTGTCCTGCAAAAACAGTTCCCGCATTTCAAAAATATCAATCGGCTTGCCATTTGTATCAGCAAACCAACAGCCGAACGAAGGGTCAAAAACACACCACTTATCAAGTTCGCTTATGTATGCACGGCAGGTAAAGTGGCAGTTTTTAAATGAAGTTGACATCATACAAACGGGATAGGCTTTGATGCCGACCGAAACCAAACAATCCGCAAAAGCAATGGCTTTCGCCCTGCAATTGATTGCATTTTTGAACGACTTTGCGAATGCATATTGCAGAATATCCACGGTGTTATCCGTCAACATGTGCATCTGTGCACCGTTATAAAAGGTATGCGCAGTCAGCCAATGCAAAACCTGCAACACCTTTTCAAAATCCGTTTCCGCCGTGGCAATATCCGAAAGATGATATTTGCCGCCCAGTTGGCTGTGCAATTCAAAATATGCGGTCGTTTTTTCAAGGTTGGTTGCAATTAAATCCTGATCGTTGAAAAACTTGTCCTTTGTACAAAACAGATCATCCGCAAGAAGCTTCTTATAATCAAGATTTTTTACAAATTGTTCGTATTTTTTTGGATTTTTCTGCAACGGCAGTGAAGTAAAATATGCTTTTATGTTCATGTTTGCCACCTGTTTTGATACTATTTTCAGACTTCTTCCAACAATTTTTTTTGTTTATATTTAGGCATTTTCCCGACAACCGTCGCATAACTGTGGTCTGCCATTTCATAAATCAATGCATCCGGCACACCGTCCAAAGGAAAAGTGTTGAAATACGGTTGCTGCACAGGCGGACAATGATAGCCTCTGACAACAACACCGGGAAACATCTGCCTGTAAAAATCTCCCGTCATGCGTTCGCAATTCAGTGTTGCGGTTTCTTTACCGTGCAAAACAAACAATTGCGCAAATATTTTCCCTTCCACTTTGATGATATCGCTGTCAGGCCCGAACGGATGATCAACATACGCTCCGTTTTTTGCAAGACAGAATTGAAGCAATTCCGCATGTGTCATGAAAATCACCTCTTAATCAGCTTTCTTTTTCAATTCACCAATAAACCCGAATGAATTGGACTTGTTCCCATTCATTGTGGGAATAACAAATTTCTCAAAATCCAGTGTCTTAAAATCAGAAAGCAATTTAAAAATATAGTCCTCTGCGTGATGGCGTACCGTTACACCATCATAGGTTTCAAATGCCCCGTAGATACCGGTTTTCTTTTGTGCCTTTTTATAAAACAACCATCTTTTAAAACCGGAGTTCAAAAGAAAATCATTAATATAAATCATACCACCCGGCTTCAAAACTCTTTTGATGTTAGCTAAAAGTTCTTTCTGTGCTTCATTATCGGGAACGCAAGTAAGAACACCGAATAATATTACCGCATCAAAACTGTTCTCTTCAAAAGGGATTGTACCATCAGGATTCACAATCAGATTCAAATTCGGGTACTCACGCAATCCTCTTTTTATCATTTTTTCTGCAGAATCAATACCGGTCAAATCAACAAAGCCCGATTCTGACAACGCATTCAGAATTCTGCCGTAACCACAGCCCACATCAAGGATTTTACTGTTTTTAGAAACATATTTTGCAAACAATTCAACATCCGGAACCGTGGTAAATTTCTTTTCTTCTGCAACCAAGTTCCAATAATCCTTTTGGTTCACATGATCACCCCTTGCATTTTTCTACACATTGTTCCAACGCCCAATTCTGCATTTCAGCAAACATTTTACCTTTTATTTCTTCGTATCTGAGCCACATTAAAATATGATCTGTTTCTATTGGCTCAGAAACTTTTTCTTTGAGTGCACCAATATAATAATTCTGAATCGGATGAAAATACCCTAATTCAGGATGTATGGCATAGGCTTCAGCAGAACATATTTTTTCTTTTATTACAGCAGCATAGCCGGTTTCTTCAACACATTCTCTTTTTATACAATCATCGTGGCTTTCGTATTTATCTAAACCGCCGCCAATCAAAAAGTAGCCTTTATCCGTTTTTATTACACCAATTTTATTGTTATGAACAGGGATTAAATATGCACCTTCTCTATCTGCATATTCAGCTTTTTCTTTACCGCCAAATACCTTATGCATATTTTCACCTCCATAATTCTAACAAGTGCATTATATCACACCAACACCACAAAATTCAATCCGTTTACATACACTTGTTTCATTAGAAGTAGCAGGTATCTATAAAAAACTGCCCTCACAAATTCGAGAGCAGCTGAAATATTGCATTAGAAAATCATAGAGTCATTTCAAGTTCTAAACATTTCCATTCTTCGCCAAGCACAGTATAAGTTTCTGTCTTTTCCAAAACAACATCTTGAAAACCAACTGCTTTGTAACAGTAGTAAGCAGATTCATTATTCTCAAAAACGCCCAAAGAAACCTTTTTAGCACCATAGATTTCTTTTGCAAATTTCAAACCTAACTGAAGCATTGCTTTTCCGTATCCTTTGCCACGCTTTGCAGGGTCAACAACTACAAAACCAAATCTCAGTTCTTCAAAGCTTTCTGACGGTCTTCTCATTGTAAAAAATCCTACAATCTCATCATCTTCAATGGCAGTAAAAGCCATAAGATTTTCAACGAATCCGAATCGCTTTTTGCTTATGGGATACTTACCCATAACTCCTGCAGACCATTTGTAAAAGGATATTTTATCTTTACTCCAAGAAAGTATTGTATCTGCATCATTTTTATTGTAAGGTCTTAATCTTAACATTAGTATCCCTCCCTAAATTAGGATGTCAATTATTGTAACGGAATTAATATAATATGCTTTTCGCCTTTAAAATCACCGATTATCTTTCCACCATTTTTTAGCATTATCTTTACAGTGGCTTCATTTGTTTTCAAAGGAAATAATTTGATTTCTTTATAACCGTGTTCTTTGCATTTATTCAACAATTCTTTAAACAGGATATCGCCATAACCCTTTCTGCGATATTCCTTTGAGATACCATATCCAAGGTTTCCTGCACCAACAACAGTTTCCAGATATTCAGACGAGGAGTGTCTTATTCTTCCATAGCCTACAGGAATATCATCAATATACAAAAAATATGTAGTATAAGGAATCCAACCCTTTGGCAAATCAATACCACGTGAATGATTATCCACTTCTTGTAACCATTTTTGATATTTTTTGTAGGACAAGTTGTATGCAGGATTCGTAAAGCCGTTTTCTCCATCAAGAATACCCTGTAACATTGCATATTCTTGTTCAGCCATATTAATATTTAACTGTTTTAATTCTATTTTCATAAGAGTTTTTCCAATTCTGCAAGAAGTTTTGTTTTCATATCTTCCAATTCGTCAGGAGAAGGCTTATTATCTTCTGCCCACATAATTTCCTTGGGCAACCACCAAACGGGACCTTTGCCGTTGTTTCCATAGTTCAACAAATCCCCGGATTTTCTCGGGAAGATGTGCCAATGCAAATGAATATCACCATTGCCAAGGCATTCGTAGTTTATCTTTTGAGCACCGAAAGCATTTTTAACAGCTTCGGCAACTATAGTCATTTCGAGTAAATATTTTGTTCTGAAATCAATATCCAAATCGAAAAGTTCTACAACGTGTTGCTTGCAAATGAATAATGAATAGCCGTAAAAATGATGATTCCATCCTAAAATAACATAACCTGTTTCGAGTTCTTTTACAAACCACAGATTTTCACCCTTTTTAATTTGCTCAATAACATTGCACATATCGCATTTTTCTTTATTGTGAGGGTTGAATTTGAATTTCATTTTCATTTCTCCTCCAATAATGCAGATTTAATATCTTCCATCATTTCTTCATGCTGCCTGCAAAACAGCTTCGGAGTTTTATCCAACGGAAAATATGCAAGCTCCAGCGTTTCATCCTGATCACAGAACAGTTCACCGCCGACAACTGAAAGCTCATATGCAATACAAACACTTTGATATTTATCGCCGTTGGAGCATACGGCATCAGTATCCGTATAAACACCGATGAGTCGTCCGACTTTAACATCCAACCCGGTTTCTTCTTTCACTTCTCTGACGGCAGCCATCTCAGGTGTTTCGCCTAATTCAAGAGCTCCGCCGGGAAATCCCCACATATTACAATCTCCACGGCGTTGCAACAGCACTTCACCCTGCTCATTAAAAATACAACCGCCGGCATGCACAAGTATAATTTTCTCATGTCCGACCTTGCTGCGGATCCACTTAATATAATTCTTTGTATCATTTGATTGCATCATATAACCCACCATATCGGACGATCGGTTCGCAGCAAAGCATAATAACACGCATCACAGATGCCCTGATTGTTCCAATCGGAGCTACGCAATGTTCCTTCGTATTTCATGCCGCATTTTTGCATGACTTTGCCTGAATTCGGATTTCTCGGATCGTGACGCGATTCAATTCGATTTGCACCGACTGTTTCGAACAAAAAATGCATCACTGCTTTGAGTGCTTCGGAAGTGATACCCTGATGCCACCATTTTCTGCCGATGCAATAACCGATATGCATCATAGAAACTTCTTCATTCATGTGCACAACAGCAATATCACCGATCGGCTCATCACCGTTTTCTTTCAGAACAATTGCCCAATGATAATATTTTTCGTCAGAATACTGCTGCACCCAATCAGCAACAACACTTTTGCTGACTTCTGAACTGCCGTGCGTTTTCCACATCAGGAATTTTGTAACCTCATCGTCCGATGCCCAGTTGTTATACATGGCGACTGCATCATCAATCACATATCTTCTCAAAAACAATCTTTCGGTTTCAATCTCAATCGTTCCGCAATGATCCATTCTCATCATCCCTTACCTTAGTTTTGCATTACCCATTCGACACAATGACCAATTAAGTGTGGACGATCTGACCTCATCGGCGATTTTCCACAGATTATCTGTAATACGGATTTCGATATTTCTTGCTGTCAACTCTGCAAATAAATCATCAATCTTATATTTTGCAATCGGCATTTGCGCTGTTTTGGCAACATAATAACCTGCAATTTCATCCTGTAATTCAAAATCAGAGGGATCAAATTCATATAGATACAAGGTTGTGTTTCTCATTCTGTCAAACCAATCATGCTCGATCACAACAACATGATTTACGGTTGAAGAAGTGAAAAATCTGTCTTTATCACTTTCGGAAGTGTTCTTGCCGATGTGATAGGTCACACGCGGACAATCACGCGGTGTCAGAAAATTCGGCAATCTTTGTTCGTCAATCGCCCACACAAGCCCGACCGTTTTGTCAAGGTCATTCCGATCTGGTATTCTCGGATGAAATATTTCAATGTTTTCTTCTTCGCTGACATGACACAAACGCACAAAATCACCGCTTTCAAATTATTTAAGTGTATAATTCCATTTTCCATCTGCATCCTGATAATAATGAAATTCATTTATATTATCATTAAGAAAGACCTCAAGCATATCATCCATATCACGTGCAAGCTCGGATTTCCTGAAATCTTCGAGTTCCATCCAAAAGACTTCCCCCTCAGCCGATGACTGCAAGTTGCCTTCAAACTGATCAGTTTTGTAGAATAAAACAATGTAACGTTCTGATTCGGATGCAGGCCACTGCTTAATGCCACAAAGTCTCGGCGAAAAAATTGTTAGTCCCGTTTCTTCTTTTACTTCTCGGATAACAGCATCCGTAAAAGATTCACCTTTTTCAACATGACCACCCGGAAAAGTAAATCCTTTCCAGTTCTTATTCAATCTGTCTTGCACAAGAACTTTGCTGCCATCATAGACCATACACATATTCGTTAAAATAACCTTTTCAGACTCTGTCATATAAAAAATACTCCAATGAATTCAATATAAAAGAATTATAGCATGAAAAGAAATATAAAACAACAAAAAAAACAGCCTTACCTGAGTAAGACTGTTAAATACTGTTTGGGATACACCCTGAAAACTGAACAATGATTGGAAGCGAAGTTTTGAAACTTGAACCAGTTCAAGAGGTCAAGCCCTCGACCTATTAGTACTGCTTAGCTGAACGTGTCACCACGCTTACACATGCAGCCTATCAACCTCTTAGTCTTTGAGGGGTCTTACTGACTTATGTCATGGGAGATCTCATCTTGGAGATGGCTTCACGCTTAGATGCTTTCAGCGTTTATCCAATCCGCACATAGCTACTCGGCCGTGCCACTGGCGTGACAACCGATGCACCAGC
>JAFSEF010000074.1 GCA_017435865.1 Clostridia bacterium | reverse complement strand
TTTTTCTTTTTTTCTTTCGGCGGATTATCTTCAGCTGCATTACTGATGTAAAGCATTGTCAACATTGCGAAAATGTATGCTTGCAGCAACGAACTGAAAATGTCAAAATACAATGAGAATACAACGGGGATACCAATCTGCAGGAACGGAAAACTGCCTAAGAATCCCGGCAACCACCTAAACAACACATTCGAGAATGATGCCAAGGCTGCATAGATCAGAGTGTTAATGACCATACCGGAAACAATATTGCCGAAATGTCGGAACGTCATTGACACTGGTGTTGCAATTTCACTGATTATATTAAACGGTGTCAGGATGAATATCGGTTTTGTAAATCCGATAAGATAATTACCGATACCTGCTCGCATTTTATAATAGGTAATCAGCACAAAGACAACAATTGACCAACCTGCAATAATGTTTATATCTGCAGTAGGTGAATAGAAACCAAATAAGCTTGAAAGACTGGATAAGCATGACAAAGACATAATCGCAGTGATAAACGGAGTGAAATTTCTGAATGATTCCCCCATGTTACTGACGACAAGGTTGGTTGCTTTTTCAACAAGAAACTCCGCAATCAGCTGGCGTTTGCTTTCGGGACGGACTTTGAGATTATGTGTCAGCACTTTGCAAAACACGACAATTATCAACATCACAATCCATGAGACAACCATACTCTCGGTAATATTGATACCGCCAAGAACATCAATCGTGTAATAAATCTTGGCACCATTGAGAGTGACATCCATTATTCAGCATCACCTCCGTCAGTAAGTTCGGAAACAGCATCTGATTCAGGATGACGACGAAGCAGAATACCGCGTACAAAAATTACCACACGTGGGAAGAACGCACCTGCAAGAACACCCGCCCAATGAAAATACGGTAAATACACTCCCAATCCCAAAAGGACAACCAGCAACAACATTCTGAAAGAATACGATAGTTGTATTTTCTTTTTGGCATCCTCACCTGCATTGAGTGCTTTCTGAACTGATATCGCCATCAGAAAGAAATTGAGAACCGAGGCAACAGTACCATACAGGGTCCCCAACGGCACAGTGTAATCAAATATAACAGCATCAACAAGAAGGCTGATCACAAGAAACAACAGCACGAATAACACACCGACAGAAAGAGCACCGACAGAAACAATCAGTGTCTCTTTTTTGACAGCTTTGTCAAGTTTCATTGTTATCACCTTCCTTCGATTTATCTGCAGACATTGCATCGGAAAGCATCTGACGTGCAAATGAAATGAACGTGCAAGCAGCACTCAGTATACCCACAACAACTGCAACAATTATTATCCAATTGCCGATTTCAAAATTTTGCTGCAGTTTCATTGCAACAAACACACATAAAAGCGGAGGACAAACCAAAGAAAAGCCAAGTTGTGTTAACCAACTGAGACCTTTTAATGCGCGGAAAAAAACCCTTTCTTTATCCACAACGGGTATCCATCCAATGCTTTTTTAAATTTTTAAATAATTATACCACCATAGAATTTGCAAGTCAAGAAGATTTCATGATTCATCTTCTTGATTTACAAAAAAACCATGGTGGTATATTATTCACAAATTACAAATTAAAATACGACTTCCCTGCCGGATTCAGAACTGTCGTAGATACCCTGCATGATATAAGAAGTAAGAATAGCCTTGGAAATATCATTGCGGGTTCTGCGCTGTTCGATGACTGCCTTTACAAAGTCATGCACTTCGTCTGCATGCATGGGATTGCGTTCGCTGACGGGTTCACAGTTGCAAAGCTTGCCGTCTTCGACATAATACAGTTTATAACCACCGCAATACTGCAAGCGGATACCGGCCTTATCACCAAGGAAGTCGATATAGGTTTCATGCTCACCGACATTCTGTGCCCATGCACCTTCAAAGCTGACAACAGGGCCTTCGGTACGGATAAGACCTGTTACAGAGTCATCGACATCATAAGTGCCTTCGGGATTGTAGGTATCTTTTGCCCACATGGACTCAAAGACATAATCCTTGATATTCTTACCGAGCTTGCAGAATGCAACACCGCTTGCGGTCAGAGGCTTCGGGTCGCCGCAGCAATACAGAATCAGATCAAGGTAATGAACACCCCAGTCAATAAGTGCGCCGCCACCGGAAGAAGCTTTGGTGGTAAAATCACCACCCAGACCGGGGATGGAACGGTGTGCACGGAAAGATGCAAATACATGATACACTTCACCGAGATCGCCGTTTTCGATGTGTTCTTTGATCTTATTGACAGCATCGTTGTAGCGGTTGCAGACACCAATGGCAAGGATTCTGCCGGTTTCATAGGACACTTTTTCCATTTCCTGTGCTTCGGAAAGAATACGTGCAGCAGGCTTTTCGCAAAGCACATCCTTGCCGTGCTTCATAAAGTCGATGGAAATAACAGAGTGCATATCATTGTGAGTGCAGACGGAAACAGCATCAAGGTCGGCATCATCCAGAATTTCGTGATAATCATAAACAGCCTTGCCGCATTCGTATTTTTCAACGCAGGCATCGGCTTTTTCAGGGATAATGTCGCAGAAATACTTGATTTCACAGTTTTCATCTGCCATATAGGCAGGAATGTGGGCACTGTTGGCAATAGAACCGCATCCGATAACGGCTACTTTGATTTTTTTACTCATTTTTATTGTCCTCACTTTTTGATTACTATATTTCGTTCCCCTGCATGGCTGTCGAACGTCAACAGCAGTGTACGGGATTTTTCACAATAAACAGATTGAATTTTCTCACCGTCCAGTAAGACGATTGCATTGGCATATTCAACGGGCACACGCAGACGCATATAAGCTTTAAAATCTTCCGCACCACGCACGGTCAGATTGATTGCATCGTTCTGTTCTTCCAATGAAAGCACGCGTACACAGGTTCCGATGATCCGCAAGTGTTCTTTCTCGATTTTTGCAAAATCGAATAGCAGTCGGCTTTCATCCGGCCTGATAACGACCTTTTCACAAACGGCAAAATCGGGGGAATACATATCCGCAAACAGACCGTCAAGCTCAACATCCCTTGCCGTATCACTTTCGAGCAGAGATGCGATAACGATGTGATTGCCTCTGCGGACAATGAGTTTATTGTCTTCAACCCATTTTGTGCCGAGCAATTCTGCTGCGGTGTGGATGGTCTGCTTATATTCATTTGCAAGATCTTCACGAATGCAAAGATGCATGGGATTGATCCTGCGGATTATGACATGACCTTTGCCGCAAGCGTAGGTACCGTCTGCGGGTTCTGTGCCGATACCGAGAAGCTGCGTCAGGTGCTGCACAGGAGAGTCGTACCTCCCTGTCCACCACGAACGGATTGTGTGGAACGGATCGCTGCCGTCACCGACATACACAAGCACACCGCCGTTTTGCACCCATGCAGCCAACGAATTATTGACATCGGGTGACAGCGGTTTCATGAATTCATAGCTGCAGACAAGCAGATTGTATTCATCGAGCGTGTCGGGATAACGACGGACGTTATCGAGCAGCACAGGGCGTACGGCAAGACCATTGTTAAGCAGCGGCAGTGCCAATCCGTAAAACAGCGGGAATGCGTTGGATTCTGCAAGTTGCAGTTCTTCTGTTTTCGCTGCCGTACCATCGGCAATTTTTCGGATGATGGAATTGGTCAGGTCTTCGTTTGTGCGAAGCACCGTGCCGATTTCTTCTTCGGGCACACAGCCGTACAGGTCATCCGTGAATGTACGTTGATACAAGGCGGTGTCACTCATCAGCACACCGACACGAAGCACATCCGTATTATCTGCACATTCAATATCGCCAAGCGTCTGGAACATTCCGTTGAGACGGGTTTTGTATTCGGGCGGAATGGTGGTGGCATCGGGAGCATCCTTCGGATATTTACCGTGCATAATACGGTCGGGCCACGGACAGATTTCATAATGATTGATATGCGGATGCAGTAGCGATGCGGTTACGGTTTTATAATAATTGTACTGATAATCATTCCAATCGAAAATAGGATTATCCTCAATGGGGTCATGCAAAAACCACATGCGTTTGCCCGTACCGCGGACAAGCTCCTGCATAACACCGTATTCAAGATAGGCTGTTTCAAAGGTTCGCTCTTTGAGAATGCCCTTGTAGATGTTTTTTTCTCTTGCAGTACCTGTCCAGACCTGTGCGATAAATCCGTCAACACCCGGGATATCTGCCAGCATTCCCTCGGGACTCATAATCTTCCACTGCGTATAATTCAGAAGACTGTGTGTCGGGACATAAAATCGGACATCACGGTTGTATTTCACTTTTGCATACTCTTTTATAGATGAACTGACACGGTCGATGGTGCGACGATAGAGATATGCTTTAAGTTGTGCACATCGATAATGGGCATCCACACTTGTGTGCTGTGGCTGCCACGGTTCACGGTAATAGAGTTCGTATTCCCGTTTGAATGCTTCAGAGTAGCCTCCTCTGTCCCAGAACTCGGGTTCTTCGACATGAATGGCGACAACACCGGCATCAACAGCGATCTTCAGTTTTTCGCTCAAGTAATCGGCAAAGGAGACGGTTGGCACCATGTAAGGAGTCATATGACCGTGCACGATTTCGTTGCCGAAACGATCCTTCTGCCATTCATCCATGTGCTCTCTACCGTCATATACGCCTGTCAGATAATCGACATACGCCCCCCATGAAATACCTGTCATCAGGTGTACGGCATAACCGTTTTCGCGATACTGCTGAACGCGTTGAGCCGTTGTGCCATCCAGGCGGTAGCACATGACAAAATCATTCTGAAAATCGATGTGCGGTTCGAGCGATAAGCCGTTCTGATAACCGGTTCGTTCTTCTTCCCGCGGTCTGATAAATGCCATAAAAAATCACTCCTTATTTTTCAAGGCAAACGGTGTAAATATAATCGGACTTCATATCATCGGGATTGATTGCAGGGAAAATAAACTTCATACCCTCTTCTGTTGCGGCAATGTCAACTTTTGCATCACATCCGAGAAGTCTTGCCCGGTAAGCAGCATCAAAATCAAGGTCGATCGTTTTTTCGGCGAACGGGAAACCTGCGAAGAAAACATATATTTTGCCGTCCTTTTGCGTATACCAAACCTTATCAAGCTTGCTCTTTTTGAGCTTGCGTGATGCATAAATGCCTTCGCCGTTGACTTTGAGCCATTCGCCCATCTGTTCAAGGCGTTCCTGCATGATAACAGGAATGGTTCCGTCTGCATTGGGGCCTACATTCAAAAGGAAGTTACCACCTGCGGCAACAAGGTCAACAAGCAGTTCAATGAGTTCAGCGGCAGACATATAGTCTTCTGTGGTTTCAATGCGGTTGACACCGAAACTTCTGCCGATGCCTCTGCATTCTTCAAAATAACGAATTTCCTGAATTTCTTCT
>JAFSEF010000073.1 GCA_017435865.1 Clostridia bacterium | reverse complement strand
TGAGAATAATCTGTAACCGACATGTTACGACGAGCGTTGGTAGTCGGTTTGTAGACTTTAATAGCCATTTTCAGTCACACGCCTTTCATAATTTTGAAATAAGTGTTCATATCCGGGTGGTTTAGCGGACGGCTATTTCCATACATCGCCGGCCCGGACGGTCTTGATTAGAACATTCCGTCAAAGAACTCGATGGTCTTGGAATCGTCTGTCAGAGTCACGATAGCCTTTTTACAGGAGGGCGTGTAGCCTTCTAAACGGCCGTAGCGACGGAGATGACCGCGAACATTAATGGTATTAACCTTTTCGACCTTGACACCGAAGATAGCTTCGACAGCGTCAGCGATCTCATACTTGTTAGCATCTTTGGCAACTGCGAAGGTGTACTTCTTGTCTGCCGTATTGATCATGCTTTCCTCAGTAACGATGGGACGGAGGATGATATCCTGTGCGTATTTCATTTTGCATAGACCTCCTCGATCTTGGCAACAGCGTCCTTGAGAACGATGAGCGTATCGCAATTGAGAATGTCGTAGGTGTTGATGGTGTTCACGGGAGAAACCTTAACGCCTGCGATGTTTCTTGCACTGCGGTAAACGACGTCATTCTTTTCGGGAAGAACGATGAGTGCCTTTTTGCCGGACTTAAGAGCAGCGAGAACCTTGACGATCTCTTTGGTCTTAATGGCTTCAAGAGTCAGGTTATCGAGAACGACGAGTTCGTTAGCGAGAACCTTGGAAGAAAGTGCGGACTTGATAGCAAGCTGTCTGACTTTCTTGTTGATTGTGAAGTTGTAGGAACGGGGCTTCGGGCCGAGGGCGATACCGCCGTGGTACCACTGGGGAGCACGGGTGGAACCCTGTCTTGCGCGGCCGGTTCCTTTCTGACGCCAGGGCTTCTTTCCGCCGCCGCTGACTTCAGCTCTGGTAAGGGTGGACTGTGTACCCTGACGCTGATTTGCAAGATAGTTGATGACAGCCATGTGCATGACCGAGGTGTTGGGCTCAACTGCGAATACGCTGTCGTTGAGAGCAAGCTCGGATACCTTTTCGCCTGCCATATTGAATACTGCTACGTTAGGCATCGTTCATTCCTCCTTACGCTTTCTTAACGGCATTGGTGATAACAACAGTGCCGCCCTTGGGGCCGGGAACAGCGCCCTTGATGGCGATGATGTTGTTTTCAGCGTCAACCGTTACGACATCCAAATTCTGGACGGTGACCTTTTCGCTGCCGAGATGGCCTGCCATTTTCTTTCCCTTGAAAACTCTCGAGGGATCGGAACAAGCACCGATGGAGCCGCCGTGTCTGCCGACCGGACCGCTACCGTGGGTTTCCTTGAGTCTTGCCATGTTCCATCTCTTGATGACGCCTGCGGTACCTTTACCTTTGCTGATACCGGATACGTCTACTTTGTCGCCCGCTGCGAATACGTCAGCTTTCAGGATATCACCTGTGTTGAATGCTGCGCAATCGTCGAATCTGAATTCCTTCAGAACCTTCTTGGGAGCCACATCGAGCTTTGCGAAGTGTCCCTTCATGGGCTTGTTGACACGGGATGCCTTGACATCGCCGTAGCCGAGCTGAACAGCTTCATAGCCATCCTTCTCGTTCGTCTTCTTCTGAACGACGGCACAGGGACCTGCGATGATGACGGTTACGGGAACGACGTTTCCGTTTGCGTCAAAAATCTGAGTCATGCCGACTTTTGTTCCGATAAGACCTTTGTTCATCTGTTTTTTCCTCCTGTCAGATTATTGGTTGACTGCATGTCAACGTGACCTGCGGTGACCTATGATTTATATAGGGCATCGACATCATTTAGATTTTGATGTCAATATCAACACCGGCGGGAAGCTCAAGACCTGTCAGAGCCTCAACAGTCTTGCTGGTGGGTCTGATGATGTCAATGAGTCTTTTGTGAGTGCGCTGTTCAAACTGTTCGCGGGAATCCTTGTACTTGTGAACAGCACGAAGGATAGTAACAACTTCCTTCTCTGTGGGAAGCGGAACGGGACCGGAAACCTGTGCACCCGTACGCTTTGCGGTTTCGACGATACGCTCTGCTGCTTTGTCAACAAGATTGTGGTCGTAACCTTTGAGTCTGATTCTGATTTTTTCCTTAACTGCCATTGTTTTGCCTCCTCGTTTGTGGCGACAGCCGATCGATTTCTGCAACGGAGCCGGGTGTTTCATCCCTTCCCGTATTTAAACTCCGGAAAGAATATTTCCGGAGCTGACAGCAGAAATGTGCCTTGGTGGAAAAATTTCCGGTTAAGGCGCGGAAATCCCCCTTGGCATCGGCTTGTTTCGCCCGGTTTAAAATCGGACATACTCCGTGAGAGTTCCCTGCATCTGAGTGCAGCCACATCCCACATCATCGCATATCTGCTTGCTGCTGCAAGGCAGAATACACCTCACTTTCACAAGCGTTGGTATTATAACATAGCATTATGCAAATTGCAAGAACTTTTTTGAAAAAGTTTAGTAATTTTGCAGATTTTTTTTACACTTTCCGTGGACTCTCGCCAAAGTATCCAGAAAACTTTTTTCATCTTTTCTGACAATACTTCCGTTGACGACAGCAAACTCCCCGTTTTCCTCAGTCAGAATGATCGCATCGGTGGTGATCCCGTCAAACTCCGTGATACAATTGCGATGCATAATGCGTCCGTCACTGAACAGATTGATATAAACATTCATTTCACCGCAAGTCAGTTTATATCCGTTTGCAAGTTCTTCAAAAGTCGGCACTTTGTTTTCATTCAGAGCCAGCACGGAAACAAACTTCACTCTGCCGTTTTCATCTGTCGGACGATTATATGACAGATATGTACAATCCTGCACATCGTTACCGATATAGCCATGTGGTCTGGTCAGACTGCAGGGAGTCAGCATTCTGAAACAAGTATTCTCATTCGCGTGCAACAAGAACGATACCGTACCGGGTTCATAACTCTGCACATCATCATAAATCAGCACAAAGTCACGCAACCAAAGAAAGTGTCGCAGGTGTTTGCGGAAAAATCTGCCCATCGGTCCCGTTGCATCAGCTGCAACATATCGAAAACCGGGTTCGTCCGTAAAACCGAGTAAACGTCCGCGCATACGGATGTGATCATGGTGATCACGCCAGTCCTGTCCTTTTCCGTCAAACAGCAGAACATTGTGTGCAAAGGATTGCACATAGTAATCGCGGTAGATATCATTCGCGTAACTACAGCATCCCGAGTCAAATATTTCGGTTGTTCCGTTGCGGTACAAAAGAAAATGTCCTGCATCATCGTGTGAATGATTCCAGCTGTCGCCGCATTTGACGGCAAACATGGTTGCATTGTTTTCAAAACTGTCGCGGAATATTGCCCAACCGCAGTTTGCATACAACGCAGACAGCTGCGTCGGTTCAACAACAGCTTCGGAATATATGTTATTATAATGTAATAGTTTAAGGATCTGATTATCGGCGATTCCCTGCGGACGATTCTGCAGCAACCATCTCAACTCTTTATATTCCGGGTGACAGGCAAGCAGGTATACGGCAGATTCCACAAATCCTTTTCCGTCGCAATCACCGAACGCAACAAAATAATCCGCTTCGTCGGACAAATAGGCTGTCTGCACAAAAAAATCCGCAGCCTGTCGCAACAAATCCCCGTCTTCAAAAGGAGCTTTTTTGCAGATCATTTTATACACCTGTGCAAAACGAAGATATTCTTTCAGAAGATAATTATAATACCCGACACCTTCATAAAACGCACCGTTGTCGATACTTGCCAGTTTGTTGTTGATTTCATTTCCCTGATATGCAAACCACTGTTCCAGTGCTGCACAGGCCTGATCAGCAAGTGCACCGCAATCCGGCAGATCCTCTTTCATTATAACGGCAGCAAACGCACCGGAGCTAACACAGACCGGCCACCAGTTGTGTCCCATCGTATCAAAGCAATGCAACTTTTTCCCCGGCAGCATCCAGTCCTCCAGAAGAGGCAGAATACCGAGACGATATGTCCCCTGCGTGATTGTACGTCGGTCTTCCGCAGACAAAACAGAACCGAAGCAAGCAATACCGTATCCCATTCCTACGCAGAAATGACCTGTATTCAGTTCCCCTCTGCCCTGAAAACCTTTTCCGTACCATTTGCTGTATGCAACATAAGCCAGCATCAGTTCTCTTGCTTTTTCAAAATATGCCTTGTCACCTGTATAATAATAGCCGAATGCAAGATAGAGCATATTGTTTTCCAACGGTCCGCATGCTTCGCCGTAATTCTCATGCTGTGTGACAAATCCTTCCCCATCCACGCGGACAGACTCTTCAGACACAACAGGCATTTCTTTTGCCTTTTCGGCACGATGCAAAACAGCAGCAACAATACGTTTCAGCTTTTCATCCTTTGTTTTTTTCAATTCCTCAATCCACGATGCTGAAAAATAAAGACAATCCATACTCTCACTCCTTTTATGCCATGGTTGCAAGCATTTCTTCGGTGACTTCATAACGACACTTGTCACCATCTTCAAATCGAACAAATTCATCTGCCATATATTCTGCCATGCGATACAATTCATCACCACTACTGCCGGCTATATGCGGTGTCAGAATGCAGTTCGGCAGTGTATAAAACGGATGTCCCTGTACAGGTGGTTCCGGCATGGTAACATCCAATACAGCTGTCAGATCCGGCCTTTTCTGCAACACCGCAGCAAGATCATCCTCAATGACCTGTGCCCCTCTGCCCGTGTTCAGGAACACTGCATACGGTCGCATGGATGCAAACAAGCTGCCGTTCAGCATTCCTTTGGTTTGTGCGTTGTCTGCAAGATGATTGGAAACAACACAACACTGCGAAAACAATTCTTCGAGACTGCATTTTTCAACCCCGAGCCGTTCTGCTTTTTCTTCCGACAAAAAAGGATCAAACACTTTTATTTTCAAATTGTAGTTTTTCAGCATTTCACAGACAAGTGTTCCGATCATTCCGACACCGATAATACCGACCGTGTCACCGTAATTGCCGCGGTAATTATGTTTCAGGGTATCGGCCGCAGCAACTTCACCGCAGCTTTGCAGACGAGCAGTTGCATAAAAGCCTTTATTGGCAAGAATAATCTGTGCAAGTGTATATTCTGCTACAGGAACCGCGTTGGCTGCCCATGCACTGAATACCCTGATACCGCAATTCAAAAACGGGCGTGCAAAATACTGCACAGACCCTGCAGCATAAAAAATACAACGCAGACGCGGAAAACAAGTGCGGATCTGTTCTTCATTCAGCTGCGGCATTCCCCATGTCGAAAAAATATATTCCGTATCCGCAAACAGTTCCGGCTGTTGCAAAACATCTTTTTCACTGTACACATAGTCCCGTAAGCCTGCTTTCTCAGCAAGAAGTTCACAGACGGACACAGAATAAACACGTGCAGGATTGTCTGCCTCGTTACACAAAAAAACAGCTCGCATAACTGATCTCCTAATATATAATGTAATATTATAAAGCAACACGAACAAAACTAAAAAAATAAAGCCGCCGAAAAAAAGGCAGCTTTATTGCATAATCAGACAACACACAGCAACAGACCGATCTGAGAGGTCTGTCCGGTCGTTTCACAGAAAAGCATTCCGACACAATACTCTGAAGAACAACTCATTTTCTGCAACACAACAGGTCCCCCTTTATCTGTGTCAAGAGTACACGAGTGCAAGACGAACAATTATTCAGCCGGCACAACTTCTGCTTTTTATTCCTCTGCAGGCGGTTCTTCTTCCTTTTTTACATCAGACGAACGCTTGAACAAGTGAATAATACCTTCATTGTTCATTTCATTGATAATGGTTACAATAAACGGAAGAATGAAGAAACCGAAGATACCGAAAATCTTGGTGCCGATATACATGGAAGTAATCGTCACAATCGGCGGCAATCCGATCTGTCCGGAAACGAGTTTCGGTTCCAGCACCTGTCTGACAACAAGCACCACCGCATAGGTAATCAGCAATCCGATACCGAGACCGATTTTGCCGGTCAACAAAGAAATCACGCCCCACGGAATCAGAACAGTACCTGTGCCGAGCACGGGGATGATATCCACAACGGCAATTACAATTGCCATAACAAACAAATAGTCGGAAGAATAAACACCGATCAGTTTAAGAACGGAAAAAGCAATAGACAGTTCAATGGTCGTAATAAGCAAAATCAGGCCATATGCTTTGACCATCTTGAACATACTTGTCACAATCAATCGCTTTGCACGCAAAAGTTTGTTGCCGCTTTCAGGCGGCAGCTGCCTGAATATGAATTCACGGATATGCTCATAGTCAGCACAGACAAAAATAGCGGAAATAATAGTAATAATGGTACTGATGACCAAAGACGGGATTTTTCCGATTGTATTGGTCAGGATGTCACCACCCGTAGAAAGCAAATTGGACCAGTTGAATGAGTCCGTATTGACTTTGATGCTTGAAAAACCGTTGGCGGCAAGGTCATCAAAGAATGCCGCAACCGTGTCACTGACCTCCGCACCAATCCCGGCAGGAAGATTTGCAAGAATACCGAGTGCCCAGTTTTTGACGGACAAAATCATCTGCGGCAGATCATTCAGACGTTCATACACATAAGAAACAAAGCCTTTGATTTCAACAACAAGATTAAAACCGACAATAACCAGCAATCCCAGTCCTATTGACAACACAGCCAACACAAGCACCGTACTGATCGGACCGCGTTTCAAAGGTGTTTTCTTTTCAAAATAAGCAATGGGACGTTTGAGGATCATTGCCGTGATGATGCCGATAATCAGCGGCATAAGCAACGACAGACAGCGATCAAACAAAAAATACAACGCACCTATTATAAGACCAAAATATACTACATTAACAATAAACTTAAACCTTTTGTCGGTTTGTGTCATTTATAACATTCCTCCTTAAAAGCATAAATGCTTTCAATTTTATTATACTCTCTTTTATACTTTAATACAAGTATCAACATTAAATTTAATTTAGACTTTAATTTTCAGTGATTCTACCAAAAATGAATATTTTTACTGTAGGTACTTGACAGAATTGTTTTATTTGAGTATAATTAGTCCTTGCGAAGCGAGGGAAAGCATTCCCGTCCTTCTTAGCAGCCGAAAACCATTAAAGACCGTTCAGAATGGAGGTTTTACCGTGAAAAGAACGTACCAGCCCAAGAAGCGTCATCGCAAGATGGAACATGGCTTCCGTAAGAGAATGTCGGACAGAAACGGCCGCAAGGTACTTGCTCGCCGCAGAGCAAAGGGCAGAAAGCAGCTTAGCTACTAATCTGCTTTTACGGCGTGGAAATCCGGTGAATCACATCCGAAAGGATTCGGTGACTAACTTGTCCGGATTTGAAACTCTAAAATCCAACAGTGATTTCCGCAGAGCATATGCACGCGGAAAAACATACACAAATCCTGCGTTGGTTACTTATGTAAACAAGAACCGCGCGGGTATTTGTCGTATTGGAATCACTACAAGCAAAAAAATCGGAAATGCCGTTCAGCGCAATCGGGCTCGCCGTGTGATCCGTGCGGCCTTTTTGTGTGTACGGCAAGATATTCAGCCCGGCTATGATATTGTATTCGTGGCTAGGACAAAAACCGTTTACAAGAAAAGCACAGAAATTTTGGAGATTATGCAAAAACAACTCGACAGTGCAGGTCTTCTGCGATGAAGAAGTTTCTCCTGACAGCAATCCGCTTTTATCAGCGGCATATCTCCCCCTTGTTTCCGCCCATGTGCCGGTATTATCCGACCTGTTCGCAATATGCGGTACAGGCAATCGAAAAATACGGTCCTTTACGCGGAAGTTTTCTTGCAGCAAAACGGCTGCTTCGCTGCAATCAATTCTTTCCCGGAGGCGTAGATCCGGTTCCTGAATTATCCGGCAAAAAGAACATCAGGAAGAGAAAATAATCGGAGGACTCTTATTATGGAACAACTTTTCAGCTACATCTCAATCCCGTTTGGTGCAATTCTTTTCTTATTGTACGGTTTGACGGAAGAATATCTGCTCTCTCTTTTCATTCTGACTTTTGTCGTCCGTTTGTTGATGGTACCCAGTGCCGTGAAACAGCAGAAAAACCAGGCAAAACAGTTGCGTTTGCAGGCAAAAGTGCAGAAAATCCGCACCAAATATGCATCTCTTCCGCAAAGAGAAGCACAGGCAAAGATCCAGCAGGAAACACAGGAGCTGTATCAGCGCGAAGGTTTCAGTGCAACGGCAGGCGGATGTATGCCTTTGTTTATCCAGATGTTTGTTATGATGGGTCTTTACGGTGCCATCTATTCTCCTCTGTCGATGGTTCTTCGTATCAGTGAAGAACACATTGCACATTTTACGGAAATCTGCAACAACCTCGGCCTTATCGGAACCAACGGCCGTGTCGAACTTGCCATCCTCGGCAACTTTGACAAAATCATTCCCGAACTCGATCCTGCTGTTTACGGGGATGTTATTGAGAAAATTTCTGTTTTTATCGAAAAGTTTACCATTTTCGGTATGGATCTGACTGCATATCCAGACACCTTCCTCGCAGAAGGCGGCGACTGGAGATTGATTCTGATCCCCGTTCTTTCGGGCGTAACGGCTATGCTTTCGAGCATTCTTATGTATCTGCGTCAGCGTAAAACAAATCCCGAAATGGCAAAGAACCCCTCTATGGGCTGCATGACTTTTATGTCCCCCCTTATGTCGGCATACTTCTCCTACAAATTCTCCGCCGGCGTCGGTGTTTATTGGATCATCAGTAACATTCTTACCTTTATTCAGACACTTATTCTTAATCAGATCTATAAACCCGAAAAAGTCATTGCTATGAGCATGATTGATGAAACGGTTGAACGCCGTTCCAAAGAAAACAGCATCAAACTGCGAGCAAAACAGATCGCAGACGAACAGTGAAATCAGTCGCAAAACCGGTGCGACTGCAAAATTGATGAAAGGACACCAGAATATAATGCTTTTTGAAAAGATAGGTACCGGTGCAACAATTGAAGAAGCACTCGAAAAAGCAAAAGCTGCACTGAATGCACCTGAGGACATTGATGTTCAGTTTGAAGTCCTCCAGCAACCTCAAAAGAAAACACTCGGTTTATTCGGCGGCCATCCCGCAGAAGTCCGTGTATATTATGAAATTCCCGATGAAGAAACAGCCCGCAAATATCTGCGATCCATTATTGAAGGTATGGGCATTTCCGATTATTCAATCGAAAAACAAGAAGACGGCAAAGACATTATCTACAACATCAACTGCGAAGAAGATTACGGCATTCTGATCGGTCGCAGAGGCGAAACCCTTGATGCAATCCAGTATCTTGTCCGCCTGACCGCAAAGAAAAGCGGTGACGAAGTTGACGGTGCAAGAATTTCCGTCAATGTCGGCAACTACCGTGAAAAACGTGCCGAAAATCTGCGTGCACTTGCTGCAAAACATGCAAAAACCGTCCTTAAATACGGCAGAAATATTGCCCTTGAACCCATGAATCCTTATGAACGCCGCATTATCCACACTGCTATTCAGGAAATTGAAGGCGTTACTTCCCATTCTGTCGGTTATGATTCCGAAAGAAAAGTCATCATTTCCCTCGAAGAAGGCGTCAAGCCCACCCATCCCGGCAACGGTTACAACAATCGTCGCGGTGGTGGCAGAGGAGGCAGACCCGGCGGCAACAGAGGTTACAACAACCGCAACAATGACCGTCCTGCAGCTCCTGCAAGAGCTCCCAGAAAAGACTCCGAAGGTTCTCTTTACGGCAGAATCGAAATCAAGAAAACCGAAGAATAAAAACGTAAAAGGTGATTTTCAAAACGAAAATCACCTTTTTATTTATGTTATTAATTTGTAAGAATAAACAGAAAGCAATCAGAAAGAATAAATATAGTGTCTTACGTTCTGTGCACCTTCATCATAGGCAACACAGACAACAAAACAACCGTCATCCGTCACATGAATACCCACCGTCTGCATCCATACAGGATCCGAACTCATGAACGATGTTTGCTGCTGCGTATCATAAAAATAAATCGTAGCACCTTTTTGTTCATCCTCGGCAAGCACTGCAAAATAACGGCCGTTTTTGCTGCTATTCAGGGCTATGGCATTGGAAACGACCGTCAGTGGAACCGCAGACGTCTGTCCGCTGCACACGTTCAGAATCTGCCCGTTGCTTTTCTGCAACAACAGCTCTTCATGCAACAAATAATCATCGTTGAAACTGCCGTCAAAAGCAAAAAACTGTTGTCCGTCAGTATCGGTCAGAACAAAACCGTTGCCTGTCGTTTTCTCTTGCCAGTAAGTGACCTTGCCGTTGATCTGATAAAAAACAGGAGCAAGCACGTCTTTGACAAAACGATTGTTATCCGTGTTATAAGCATCCTTTGTTCCGGTGGCATAAATATCATATTGACCGCTGTCCGTTGTGTACATACGTCCGGAAAAGAACAAAAACGGATTCTGATTCTTCTCAAGCGTATAATCCGTGATTACACTATAATCCGTCCGCAGTTTTGCCCCTTTGTCCAGACCTCTTTGTGCCTGTGAAAAAACAGGTGTCAACTGTCCGTCAGCAGGATTATAATAAAACAGATCACCATATTCTTTTTCCGCATACAAACGTGCAGGAGAATAATCAAGCATCAGCAGCAGATCATCATCCTTTGCAAGTGAAGCCGGCGGTGTACAGAGTCTGCAGAACGCATACTCATAATAATGCACCTGTGCAGCAGGATCCCTGTTCACAAACAGACCGTAGCCTTCTGTTCTGCCGTCCTGTTCAATATACGTTATTGTTACGGGTATCTCTTCACGGCTGCAGCTGAGCACCATTTTATATTGTCCGTCAGCACGCAATGAAGAAAACGATTGACCGTCTTTTTTGAAAAAAGAAACATCCCCGTCTGCAGTCATCGCATAGAATATATCGTCAGTGCCTGTCGGCATCAACGGTGCATCCGCTTTTTTCCATTCTTTGAAAGCATCAATCGCCTGTTCATTGACCTGCTGCGGTTGAATGTGCAGAATCTGCGGTGCAGGTCGGCTTTCATTCTGTCCGAAAGTAAAGAACACTACACCGACAGCAGCAGTCAGCAAGAGGATCAATGAAAGAGACAGCAAAACAAGCCATTTCTTTGAATGCAAAACATTCTCTCCTTTCAGCGGAGATAATCCGTTGTGGTAATGGCTCTGCCGTCTGCAATATAAACACGCGGCACACGACGGCTGAGACCGCACACGATCTCATAATTGATAAGACCTGCTTTTTCTGCAAGAAAATCTGCCGTAATGCAACGGGAACCTGCCTCCCCCATGACGGTGATCAGCGATCCTTCACGGATATCCTTGACATCCGTCACATCCAGTATGCACTGATCCATGCACACGTTACCGATTACTTTTACACGCTCTCCTTTTTCAGTCAGCATATATGCCTTGTTTGAAAGACTGCGGGGATAACCGTCCGCATAACCGATGGGCACGGTAGCCACTTTCATCGGCTTTTCGGACACAAACGTACCGCCGTAACTGAAAGAGGTGCCGGCAGGAATCTCCTTGACCATGGAAACCACGGTTTTCAATTCCATTACAGGCTTGAGAATGATACTTCTCGGCACACTTGATGACGGGTAAATGCCGTACAGAATCAAGCCTGCACGAACCATATCAAGATGCATTTCGGGATAGGTCAGAATGGCAGCGGAATTACAGCAATGTCGCCAGTTAAACTGAATCCCTTTCAGTTCAAGACGTCTGATGACATCCAGGAATAAGTCATACTGCAATCGTGTGTATACTTCGCCGTCCTGATCGACATCTGCTTTTGCGAAATGCGTAAAAATACCGTCGCAATAAAGCCCCGGCATATTCACAGCCGTTGCAATCAGATCCACAGTCGCCGCATCTTCTTCGGTATCATGATAAAAGAAACCGATTCGGCTCATACCTGTATCCACTTTGATGTGCACATTCACGGTCACGCCTGCCTGTGCGGCAAAAGAAGACAATCTTTGTGCATAATCTTCACAGTAGACAGCCTGCGTAATATCATTGTACGCAAGTTTCTGTGCACATTCGGGCGGTGTATAACCGAGAATCAGAATCGGTTTTTCAATACCGCAACGTCTGAGCTCCAACGCTTCTGCGAGATTGGACACAGCAAACCAGTCAGCACCGCATTTCTGCAGTAACAAAGCGGTTTTTTCATCTCCGTGTCCGTAAGCATCGGCTTTGACCACAGCCATAACAGCTGCAGACGGATTTGTGACACTGCGGATACAGTTCCAGTTATGTTCAAGAGCTTCCAATCGGATCTCTGCTCGTGTTCTTTTGAAATACTGCTGCATGGAAACAATCCTTCCCCATAGACAATATATAAATTTATTGTACTCTTTTTTTCACAATATGTCAACCTGCTATAATTATTCTCTGTATTATTATTCATAAATCACAAAAATTCTGCATTACACATTTTCTCTCTTATTACCTATTGCAATTATGGTTATTTTAGTGTAAAATGCATAAACAGAGGATTAAAAAGTCCCTTTTTGAAAAGACTTTTTGGAGGTTTTGCATGAAATATTCCCTTACAGTGAAGCAAGCAAAAGAGCTTCTTGACAACAAACTTCTGCATTTCTTCGGTGTATCCCCCGAGAATGCAAGTGTAGAACAATTTTACCGTTCTATTGCAATGATTACCCGCGACATGATGGCTGAAGGTCGTACTGACTTCAATCAGCGCAGCGACAAAGCCGGTGCCAAGCGAATTTATTATATGTCCATGGAATTCCTTATGGGACGTTCCATGAAGAACAATCTCTATAACCTGAATCTGACCAAGACTTTTGAATCCGTTCTCAAAGGCTACGGCATTTCTATGGATTCCATTTATGAATGTGAACCCGATGCAGGTCTCGGCAACGGCGGTCTCGGCAGACTGGCAGCCTGCTATCTGGATGCTCTTGCAACACAGGGTTATCCTGCACGCGGCTACTCCATTCTTTATGAATACGGTATTTTCAAACAGAAAATTGTTGACGGCTGGCAGACCGAACTTCCTGACTTCTGGCTGCCCGGCGGCGATGCATGGCTTGTTCCCCGTCCCGAAAGTGCTGTCGAAGTCCGTTTTGAAGGCCAGATACACGATTGGTGGGATGAACACCATCATCAGGTTGAACTGAAGGATTACACCCCTATTCAGGCAGTGCCTTATGATATGTTCGTTTCCGGTAAAGACGGCAAAGGTATCAGCGTTCTTCGTCTGTGGAGTGCACAGGCTCCGGGGCTTGATATGTCTGCTTTCAACCAAGGCGATTACATCAAGGCAATGGAGCGCAATGCAATGGCAGAAGTCATCAGCAAGGTGCTCTACCCTGCCGACAACCATCCCGAAGGCAAGAGTCTGCGTCTTCGCCAGCAGTATTTCCTTGTGTCCGCTGCTGTGCAGGATATCATCCGCCGTTATCTGCGTACAAACGATACACTTGACAATCTTTCCGAAAAAATTGCAATTCACATCAACGATACCCATCCGACACTCTGCATCCCCGAACTGATGCGTATTCTGCTTGACGAATGCGGATACGGTTGGGATGAAGCATGGACAATCGTTACCAACACGGTCGCATATACAAATCACACCGTCATGAGTGAAGCTCTTGAATGCTGGAGCGAAGATCTTGTCAAACGTCTGCTTCCCAGAATTTATCAGATTCTCAAAGAGATTGACAACAGACTTCGCAGCTATACATGGAACAGCACGTTCGATGCTGATTTTGTTGAACGTACAGCCATTATATCCGGCGGTGCTATCCGAATGGCAAACCTTTGCGTTGCCGCCTGCCACAGTGTCAACGGTGTTTCCGCACTGCACAGCGATATCATCAAAGACAGTCTGTTCAGTGATTTCTACCGTCTGACACCTGACAAGTTCACCAATGTCACCAACGGTATTGCACACCGTCGTTGGCTCTGCCAGGCAAACCCCGAACTGACGCAGCTTCTTTCCGACACCATCGGCAAAGGTTTCATCCTGCATGCCGATGAACTGACAAAACTGCGTGACCACGCTGACGACAAAGCATTGCTCGGCGAACTGGCTGCCGTAAAGCAGTTGAAGAAAGAACAGTTTGCAAAGCACATCTATAAGACAACAGGTGTTGCTCTCGATACGGCTTCCCTGTTTGACGTGCAGGTCAAACGTCTGCATGAATACAAAAGACAGCATCTGAATGCCTTTGACATTCTTGCAAGATATCTTGAAATCAAAGACAATCCCAACGGCAACTGGGTACCGCATACCTATATTTTCGGTGCAAAGGCTGCACCCGGTTACCTTGTCGCCAAAAAGATCATCAGCTTCATCTGTGCACTTTCTGACATGATCAACAACGATCCGACCGTCAACAAGTTCATGAAGGTCATTTATGTTGAAGATTATTGCGTAACGGCTGCAGAACGTCTGATGCCCGCTGCCGATGTCAGCGAACAGATTTCTCTTGCAGGTAAAGAAGCCAGCGGTACGGGCAACATGAAGCTCATGCTCAACGGTGCCATCACCCTCGGCACAATGGACGGTGCAAACATTGAGATTTTTGAATCCGTCGGCAATGACAATATTGTCATCTTCGGTATGAACACACAGGAAGTCAACACACTGCGTAATGCAGGCTATCAGCCGATGTATTATTACAACAACAATGCTACCATCCGCCGTGTAATCGACTTCATGAATTCTCATAACATCGCAGGCAAGAATTTCTCCGAACTGTCCTCCACCATCGTACACCACGATCCTTACATGGTTCTTGCCGATTTTGCAGACTACAACAACAAACGCAGTCTTTGCGAACAGATGTATACCGATAAGGAAAAATGGAACCGTATGTCATTGATGAACATTGCCGGTGCAGGTATTTTCGCAGCCGACAGAGCCATCAATGAATATGCAAAAAATATCTGGGGTACCGCAAGTGCTAAATAAGCACACGGTGCTGCGAAAGGACAAACCAACGTGATTCCCTTTGATTCCGGAAGAAGCGAATATAAATCCGTTTTCGGAAGCATAGCCGCAGGCGAAAGTCTGCGGTTTCGGGTTTTATTGCCCCGCGAAATGCGTGTTTCTGCAGTTCGTCTTGTAACGGATGATGAAACAGATGTACACAAATATCACCTGTATTGGGAAAGCACGGACGGCTCAACGGAATGGTGGGGCACTGATTTTGCGTGCCCTGTTCCCTGCCTGCTTTTTTACCACTTCGAATTTGATACCCCTTGGGGAATCGGCAGAATCCGTCGCACTGACAGCCGCCGCGGCAGTTTCCTTGAAAGCGGTGAACCGTGGCAGCTGACCGTCTACGATGCTGCATTTCAGACTCCGGACTGGATCAAAGGCGGTATCATGTATCAGATTTTCCCCGATCGTTTTTATCGTTCAGGTAAAACTGAACAAAAAGCAATGCCAAACCGTACTCTCCGTGATGATTGGGGCGGTGTTCCTGTTTGGCAACCGAATGCAGAAGGTAAAATCACCAATTCCGATTTCTTCGGCGGTGATTTGCAGGGAATTACTGAAAAACTGGATTACCTTGCTTCCCTTGGTGTCAATTGCCTGTACTTGAATCCAATTTGTATGGCAGCAAGCAATCACAGGTATGACACTTCCGATTATTCGCAAATTGACCCATATCTCGGCACCAACGCAGATTTTGAGCATCTGTGTAAGACAGCAAAACAAAAAGGCATTCATGTGCTTTTTGACGGCGTTTACAGCCACACAGGAGATGACAGTGTTTACTTCAACAAATACGGTCACTTTGACTCCGTAGGTGCTTATCAATCTGAATCTTCACCGTATGCATCATGGTATCATTTTGATCAAAGAAGAACAAAATATGACTCCTGGTGGGGCATTGATACACTTCCTGAAGTGGACGAATCCAACAAGAGTTATTTACGGTTCATAACAGGTGAAGACGGTATCGTTGCAAAATGGCTCAGTGCAGGTGCCGATGGTGTGCGTCTCGACGTTGCCGACGAATTGCCTGATGTTTTTTTGGACTCCCTCAGAAACTGCGTAAAAACAACCCGAGAAGATGCTTTTATTCTCGGCGAGGTGTGGGAGGATGCGAGCAACAAAATCAGCTACAGCCACCGCAGAAGATATCTTTTGGGGCAGCAGCTTGATTCTGTCATGAATTATCCGTTCCGCGATGCAATTCTGGACTTTGCAGCAGACGGTCTGGCAGAAAAATTCACGGACAGAATTCTGACCGTGTGTGAAAACTATCCGCGTCCTTCCCTGCATACGCTTATGAACATGCTCGGTACGCACGACACACAACGTGTTCTTACAAAGCTTGCAGGCATTGATTGCGACGGCAGAAGCCGTGAGTGGCAGGCAGGAATCAGCTTGACTGAACAACAATACAATACAGCAAAACAACTGTTCAAACTTGCCGCAGTACTGCAATATACATTACCAGGTGTTCCCTGCATTTATTATGGTGATGAAGCAGGTATGTGCGGATGCGGTGATCCTTTTAACCGCGGTTGCTACCCGTGGGGAAATGAAGATAATGATCTGATCTCTTATTTCAAGGCTCTCGGTAATTTACGAACAAAGTTATGTGCCTTGCAGAGCGGTGACTTTGTACCTGTTTCTGCAATGCTGCAATGTGTTTGCTATTTACGCCAATGCAGTAATGACAATTGCATTATGGTCATTGCGAACAGAAATTATCATCCTATTGAATACAGAATGCACAGCGGCATTATCCTTGAAGAACCGTTGTTCAATTGCACAGCCAACGGTGATGCTGTTTATGTTGCAGCACAGACTGCTGCAATTGTAAAAGTAAAAAGAAGATAATAAGCATCAAAGGAGCTGCGTGACAGCTCCTTTTTGAATATTATTATAATTTTACAATAACAATTAAGATACAAGGAGCTGTGCACACAGCTCCTTTGCTTTGTCACGCTTTTTTCACCATAAAAGGTAAAGAGAGTTGCGCTTGCCACACAACTCTCATATACCCTAATTAAAACTGCAAATTTTTGCTTTTAATTATTAATTATTTTCTTTTCTTGGTTACTACGAAAGCAGCACCAGCGAGAAGAACTACGCCTGCAGCAGCTGCAAGAACAGCGCTGTTACCGGTGTTGGGATGATCGTGACCGGGTCTGCCGTGACCGCCGTGACCGCCGTTACCGCCGTGACCGCCGTTACCGCCAGGGCCAGGTCTGTCGCCGCCACCGATGGGGCTGCTGGGATCTTCAGTTGCGGGAGGAGTCAGAGGATTGGTTGCAGGAACATCAGTTGCAGGAACATCAGTTGCAGGAACATCTGTTGCAGGAACATCAGTTGCGGGAACATCTGTTGCAGGAACATCTGTTGCGGGAACATCTGTTGCGGGAACATCAGTTGCGGGAACATCTGTTGCGGGAACATCTGTTGCGGGAGCATCAGTTGCAGGAGCATCAGTTGCGGGTTCATCAGAAGCAACGATGTGAGACAGAGTCTGGTTAACAGGAACATCGGCACCTGCAGCATAAGCAGCATCAGTGGAATCAGAAACGCCAGCGAACTTAAGAGCACCGGTGAGAGTGATTTCAGTGTTTTCTGCATTGAACTTGTCAGCATCGATCAGATCGAAGTAAATAGCGATTGCTTCGAAGGAATCAGTGTTGATGTTGGGAAGATTCTTCTTATTCTTTGCATCAGCCTGGAAATCTTCAAGAGTCCACAGGCAAGCTTTGAAATAGTAAGCAACTTCAAGCTGACCTTCAACAGTATCACCAATTTCATAGGTGAAAGTGTTGCTCTTGCACTTGCTCATTTCAGCAGCATCAATGCCTTCTTCAGCGAAGGAATATGCGAAGATGGAGCTGTCATAAGTGAGAACAAAGTCAGAAGCAGTGTTACCAACAGCTTTGTCAAGATACAGATAAACGATCATCTGATCATCAACGATTTCCCAATCAGCATTTTCAATGTGAGCACCAGCGTCTGCGGAGACCTGAACTGCTGCGAAAGCAGAAACGGTAAGGCTGCAAACGACCATGAGTGCAACAATTGCGGCAAGCAGTTTCTTTGCAATTTTCATTTTGTGACCTTCCTTTTTCTAAAAAGTTTTTTCTCTATATAACGAACTACATAGAGTTCAATTATATACATGCAAAGTAAAGCGTACAAACACGCTATATGCGTATTATATAGCATTCTTGCGAAGATGTCAAGAGAAAACAGAATTTTTTCCGTAATTGCTCGAAAAAATTGACTTTACGCAGCAAACACTATATAATATGAGTAACGCAAAGATATAGTATCACTTTTCTTGCAAAAATGCAATACCCTATCTATTAAAAATCTCACAAACATCGTACAAAAAATTATGAAACTTATACAATAAAAGGATGGTGTTCCCCATTTTTACCAATTTTGATGACCTGAAAAATGCTTGTTCGGCGTGCAACAAGTGCAATTTATGCGAAACGAGGACAAATTGTGTCTTCGGTGTCGGCAATCCGGATGCAAAAATTCTTTTCATCGGCGAAGCGCCCGGTGAAAACGAAGACCTCAAAGGAGAACCGTTTGTCGGCAGAGCCGGCAAATTACTGGATCTGTACCTGAACGGAATCGGTCTTGACAGACACAAAAACATCTATATTGCCAACATATTAAAATGCAGACCGCCCGAAAACCGTGATCCGTCCCCTTCTGAGCAGGATGCCTGCATTGATTGGTTACGTGAGCAGGTTCGTATCATGCGGCCGTCCATCATCGTATGCCTTGGAAGAATTGCCGCCTGTCGTCTGATCTCTCCGAATTACAAAGTCACACAGGAGCACGGTATATTCTATGAAAAAAACGGCACACTGATGATGGGAACTTTCCACCCCGCTGCACTTTTGCGTGATCCTCGCAGAAAAGCAGATGCACTGGAAGATTTTCTCGGCCTGCAGAAAAAAATGGAAGAACTCGGCATCAGCACTGACTGATCACATATAGTTTTTACAATGCCGGCTTGTTTATCTGTTTTTGTTTGAGGTAAAATAACCGACTTTTTTCGACTCTGCAAACAATTACTATAATTGGTATAAATAATAAAATTTTATATTATTTATATTACATTATAATAACACATCTGACTATGATAAAAGCACACCGCTTTGAAAGGCGGTCTCATATAGGGATTTATACGCTCCAAAACGGATATTTTTCCGAAATACTGCTTTAAAAAACCATGGCAGGCGTCAGCCTTGCCATGGTTTTTTGCATTGTCTTTCGAAAAAATCTCTCCTTTTGGAGTGCGTGCAGTTTTGAAGGT
>JAFSEF010000072.1 GCA_017435865.1 Clostridia bacterium | reverse complement strand
GAAGTTGTTGATGCACTCGGTCACACCGAAGAAGCAATCCCCGCAGTGGATGCAACCTGTACCGAAAGCGGTTTGACCGCCGGTGTGAAGTGTTCCGTCTGTGGTGAAATCATCACCGCACAGGAAGTTGTTGATGCACTCGGTCACACCGAAGAAGCAATCCCCGCAGTGGATGCAACCTGTACCGAAAGCGGTTTGACCGCCGGTGTGAAGTGTTCCGTCTGTGGTGAAATCATCACCGCACAGGAAGAAGTTGCAGCCCTCGGTCACACAACGGCAGATGCTGTCAAAGAAAACGAAATCGCTGCTACCTGCACCGAAGCCGGCTCTTATGACAATGTTGTCCGTTGTGCGGTATGCAAGATTGTCCTTGATAAGGAACACGTTGTTGTTGATGCAATCGGCCATGACTACAGACTTGCAGAACTGCGCCGTCCGACCAAGGATGCAAACGGCACATGGGGCAACGGTTACGAAACTTATGTCTGTAAGAATGACAGCAAACACAACTACAGCAATGTCGTTTACAGAGCTGATTATGCAGCTTATGACGAAAACGTTGCAAAGCTCAGTGCAAGACTTGCAGATACCAGACTCGATGCCGGCGTAGCAGCCGAAATCGAAGACCTGCTTGCAGCCAATGCAGTTCTTCCTGATCGCATTGCAAGCGAACAGGCTGACGTTGACGATGCAGCTGCCGCACTCAATACAGATGGTGCTGTTTATCTGACCACTTACAAGGTAACATTTGTTGCTGACGGTCAGACCGTATCTGAACAGACCGTGTACTACGGTTCCGCAGCAGAAGCTCCTGCAGATCCCGAAAAGGAAGACGGAATCTTCCTTGGCTGGAACGGCAGTTATACCAATGTCCGTGCGGATGTAACCGTAGAAGCAGAATTCAGCGACGGCGATATTGTTATCGATATTGATGCAGCTGATGTAAAACTTGCAGTTGGTGCAAACAAACAGATTGCTTACACTGTATTGCCCACTGATGCAGATGTGGAATTTACATGGACATCCGCTGATTCTTCCATTGCAACTGTCGATTCCGATGGTGTTGTCAAGGGTATCAAGAATGGTGCAACCACCGTAACCGTGACAGCTCTTAACGGCACAATCAGCGAAACAATCACGGTTTATGTCTACAAAGCAAATGCCGAATACACCGTGCAGCTTGCAAAGAGCCCCTACGGTAATTATGTCATCAATGATTATGTCTTCTATGAAACGGCATACATCAATGTCAAGGCAGGTCAGGAATTCAAGTTCCAGTTTGCCCTGAGCGGTCAGTATGATCCTGAAGATGTTATTGTTACCGTAAACGGCAAAGATCTTTCAGTGGGTGAAGACAACTACTTCACAGTGGATTGCATGACCGAAAATCTTACCATTCTTGTCATTCCTGCACCCGGTTCAGGTCTTGAAAACGGTGACAGTGACAATGATAACACCGGTACAAACAATACTGCACATTCCTGCTGGTGCCATTCTTCCAACAAGCTCCTGCAGTTCCTGTGGAAGATTCTTATGTTCTTCTGCAAGATCTTCGGTATTGAAAGCTACCATTATTGTGCCTGCGGTGTTGCACATTGGTAAAAACTGATTGATTGTCAGATTCTGACATAATACAACCGTCCCCGGTTTTGAATCGGGGACGGTTTTTTTGCAGTCAACTCTATGCCTTTGAAGACGGTTGGATTTGTAAATTCGATTTTTATTATATACTATGAAAGCAGGCTGTTATAGTGAATGCCGTAGCCTCGATTGTACAGAATCGTATCGGTAAATGTGCCGTTTTTGTATTGCGGAATGTTGACGGGTAAGGTTCCGCTTGCAGGGAAGACACCGAACATGACTTCAATGCCGGCCGTAATATTCGGACCGAATGCTGCCTGCGATGATGTTACGCCGCCGACAAGTGCCTCTGTCGGGTCCACGGTGGAGCCTTTGCAACCATATACGGCAACAACCGCATCCGCTTTATCGTAGGACTGCACATCATACGGTTTGTCAACCGATTGTACGATGGTTGTTTTGCCTGCATTTTCCGCATAGTCAAGCACCGTGCGAATGTACTTCGATTCCCAGCTGCCGCCGTTCATTTTATAAGCACTGCTGACAAGAGAATTCAAGATTACGGTATCAGCTCGGTCAATGCTTGTTTTGTATGTGCTCAGTTGTGTTGCCGAAGAAAAAGTAACCACTTCCAAAGATGCACCATCGGGAATGAGACCTGCTTGTTTTGCTCTGTTCCAACCCATGATCATCAGAGCTTTCTGGTTTTCTTTGGGCACCATCATCAGAATACGACTCGTTGAAGAAACCTGAACCGGCAGTGTGTTTTCGTCATTCTTAACAACCGTAACCGCCGCTGCGGAGATTCTGCGTTCGCTTTCTCTGTTGGCTGAACTGCCGACCGTGCGGAGTGCATTTTCGAGTGAAGTCTGGTTTTTGCTCCAATTGAGAATGTTATTGTCATACTTGACGGTCAGAATTCGTTTCACGGCATCATCGATTCTTGCAAGCGGTATGGTGCCGTTCTGAACAGCATTTACAAGGTTGTTCAACAAGCTGTCAAGTGTATTCAGATCATCATTGCTGTTCAGATAGCAGGGTACGCAAATCATATCGACACCTGCATTGATTGCATTGATAACAGCCTGCAAGGGTGTCCATTTTGCCGCAATTGCGGACATATTCATGGCATCCGTGACCACAATACCTTTGAATCCCATTTCATTTTTCAGAAGTTTTGTAATGATATCATCGGACATTGTTGCAGGTAAAGATTCGTAGGTTTTTGTTTTTTGTGAATAGATCGTATCATTTTCAAGCTGCGGATACAGAATATGTGCAGTCATGATCATGCTGATACCGTTGTCAATTGCCACACGGTAGGGAAGCAGTTCGCAGGCATTGAGTGAATCCAAGGATTTGTCAACGATCGGTAAGCCGTAATGTGAATCGACCGCCGTGTCTCCGTGTCCCGGGAAATGTTTTGCACAGCCTGTTACATCATACTTTGCCATGCCGTCAATCATTGCCGCAGCCAGTTCGCCGACGTATTGTGCATCGTCACTGTATGCACGCAAGCCGATCACAGGATTGTTCACATTGTTGTTGACATCCACCACCGGAGCAAGGTTGGTATTGATGCCGACCGCACTCAATTCACTGCCGATGATTTTGCCTGCCTGCAGTGCATATTCCGTGCTGCCGGTTGCGCCCAGTGCCATGTTTCCCGGCAGTGCAGTACCGCTGCCGAGACGGTAAACCGAACCGCCTTCCTGGTCGGCACAAATGATCAGAGGAATGCCGTCGTTCTTTGTAGCAGCTTCCTGAAATGCAACCGAGAGATTGAATGCCTGTTCGGTGGAGGTCAGATTCTGTGCAAAATAGATGACTGCACCGAAGCGATAATCTTCAATTATTTTTGAGACTTGAGAATTCATGACCGTGAAGTTTTTTGCAGCAACATTGTCTGCAGTATTATCATCCCATGTTCTGAATTCCATCATGATCATTTGTGTGATTTTGTCCCGCAGTGACATTTTTTCCAGGATGGCAGAAATATCTTCTTCTCTTTTTGCCAAACACACCGAGAAAAATTGTGAGACAAACATCATAAAAGCCATAAAAATACTGATAATTTTTTCCATTTCATTCACCCGTCATTATTATATCATTTTCGACAAAAAATAGCAAGTTGATAATATTGGCGACACATCACATGGTGAGCCTGCACAAAAAACGGTGTTTTTTTACTTTATAGGAAACTGCGTTTTCTATAAAGTAAAAAAATATTGTATGTCCCTCCGAACGCACGCTTCACGTGCTCGGAGATGGACGAATCGAAAACGGTCGCCGCGTTACGGCGAAGCCGTTTTCTTGTTGCTTAAACGCAGGTCATTCTGTCAGGCTTCGAATCCCCGTCAATTTGATAACAAAAAAAGATACCGATGACAAAAGGTCATCAGTATCCTTTTTGAAGACTTTTGAGGTTAGAGGGTGCAAAGTCATTTTAGGGGGTGCAAACCGGGTTTAGGTGTAGCAAAAGATTATTCGCCATAAATAATCAACTGCGTAATACCTTTTTGATTTATGTAAACATCTTGATTTCCGCCAAGCAATCCTTCTTTATAGAAAGAAATTCTATAAATCTTTAATTCCGAATCAAAAGCAACGCCAATTGTGTCGTATTCTATCGTACATTCTTTCTTCGCCAGATCCACAGCCTTCTCTGCATCGTTAACTTCCGATTGCTCAATATTTACAAAACCGGATTCTTTTACGCCGGGATCATCTTTTTGATAGGTACAATCACCTTTATACGAAAAACTTTCAACATTGATTTGTTTTTCCGAGTTATCTTTAGAGCAACCGCATAATAAAAGCAAAAAAGAAAAAAGTAAACAAACAATTCTTTTCATGAGTATACCTCCTAAATATTTTCTGTTAGTATTATAGCATAAGAACGGTCAATTTTCAATAGTTTAACGATTGTCGGCTGTAATTTAACGATTACCCCTGTAAATCAACGATTATGGCTATGATTTAACGATTATCAGTCTTTTAACGATTTGAAATGATATATCGCTGGTGCGATATGATATACGGCGTTGCCGTATGATATACTTGCTATGCAAGCATGATATAATATCCGTTCCTTCATATGCCGCAGGCATATATCATCCACCGAAGGTGGATATCATATCGAAGATATATCTTCCGTTTCGCAAGGAACGGATATCATTGAAAACACCCTCATTGTATCACAATGAGGGTGTTTTCATGGCGGAGAGTTAGGGATTCGAACCCTAGGTACATTTCTGTACACAGCATTTCGAGTGCTGCACCTTCGACCACTCGGACAACTCTCCGTTTGATTGTTTGCTGTCAAACAGCATAAAAATTTTAGCAGAAGTCGGACCGATTGTCAAGATGTAATTTTGCTTTTGCGTAAATTTGCAGAAAAACAGGTCGGAACTGTAGAAAAAAGCTGCAAAAGTGAGTGTTGACAATTCCTGAACGGAAATATATAATAAAAACAATACAAATAAGAAAGGCAGGTGGACAAAATGATGATGTATCTTGTATCCCGGAACCGGAGTGCCGTTTTGTCCGTTTGCGATTGATTTTGTCGATCTTTCTGTAACAACAAGGCATCTCCGTACTTCCGGGGATGTCTTATTTTTTTAGAAAGAGGTTACCGAATGAAAGTCAGCAAAAACAATATCATCTTCACGAGTCTGACAAAAGAAAGCACAAAACAACAGAAAAAACTTCGCAGAATCTTTGCGAAATATAAGAGGCAGACTTTACGCAATCACGGTGAAGCACCGGGGAACAAGAAGATGTTTTGCAATCTGTTTGACAGCATCCTTGCCGATGTTTCAAAAGAGAATACAAAATACTTTATCGTTATGCGAGCAGGCAAAGAGTTGATCGGCTTTGCATTGATCGATACCGCTGCCGACGATGTTGTCAATATTCCGTATTTGTACGGCACGGTCAATGATTTTTATATTTCACCGAAACACAGACGTAAAGGCTACGGCAGCATTTTAAACGAGCATATCGAACGCATTTTCAAAGAGAACGGCACAAATACGGTTCTGCTGTATCCCGATCCTGACAGCGGAATTGATTTCTGGAAAGCAATGGAATACAAAGCCACGGGGATTCATCAGGGATGGGGACGTTTTCTTGTTTTCAGAAAACATCTGACCGAAAACGAGCAGACTGCAGAGCTTGACAAGGCGATCAAACAGCTTGTGACACCGACTGACACCATCGGCATGAACCCTTACAACAAGCAGCAGATGAAAGAGTTTTTCAAGGTCTGGAAGGAATATTGCAAACAGATTGACCGCAAACCGCACAAAAACGAAGTCAGAAAAATGGCTTTCAATGCAAGAAAAAACCGCAACGTACATTTTTCTGCTTTGTATTACAGAGGAAATGTGATCGGTTTTACATACAAAGCTGAGAATGAAATAAGTTATGTTTTACCTGCATACAAAGATTTCAGATAAAAGGGAGGGTCCGCACAATGGCAAAACGAGTGGTTGTTGTTCCGTACAACGAGCAATGGAAAATTGATTTTGAAACAATCAAACAGTATCTTTTTTCCGCGATCAAAGACGATATCGTTGCCATTGAGCATATCGGCAGCACGTCCGTTGAGGGGCTTTCTGCAAAACCGATTATTGACATCGATATTGTTATCAAGGACTATTCTGTATTTGATGCAGTCGTTGAAAAATTAGCAACGATCGATTACATACACGAAGGAAATCTCGGCATAAAAGACAGAGAAGCATTTGATTATAAAGGCAATGCAGATTTGCCGAAACATCATTTATATGTTTGTCCTCAGTTTTCTTTGGAGCTTCACAGGCATATTGCATTCAGAGAGTATCTGAAAAATAATCCCGAAGCGGTTGTAAAATACAGTAAAGTCAAAGAAGAAGGTGCAAAATTATTCCCCGACAGCATTGATGATTATATTGCTTACAAATCACCGTGCATTGAAGAGATTTACAAAGAAATCTTTACGAAAGGATGAACATCAATGAGCACACAAAACATTTATGACAACGATACATTTTTTGAGGGTTATAAAGCACTTCGTGCAGGCGAAACAAATTATAATGACTTGCTCGAACAGCCTGCCATGGCAAAGATGCTGCCTGATTTAACCGGAAAAACAGTGCTTGACCTCGGTTGCGGTTACGGTCATAACTGCATTGATTTTGTGCATCGCGGTGCAAAGCGTGTTGTCGGCATTGACATTTCCGAAAAGATGCTTGCGGTTGCAAAAAGTGAATCTGCCCATGAAAAAATTGAATACTTAAACATGAGCACGACCGACATTGCCGCATTGGATGAAACCTTTGATTTTATTTACAGCTCACTTGCTTTTCATTATGTCAAGGATTTTGATTCCTTTGCAAAATCGATGTTCGCAGTTCTCAACAACGGCGGTCGGCTTTTGTTTTCACAGGAGCATCCCATCATCACCGCCACCGTTGACGGAAACGGTCACTTCAATAAAGACGAAAACGGCAACCGTGTTTCTTACACGTTTTCAGATTACAACAAGCCCGGAGAAAGAAAAGTCCATTGGTATGTGGATGGGGTTATCAAGTACCACAGAACATTCAGTGATGTGATCAATGCACTGGCAAAAGCCGGCTTTGTGATTGAAGAAATCTGCGAGCCGACACCTGAAGATTGGGCAGTTGAAAAACTTCCTACAATCGTCAAAGAATACATCAAACCGAACTTTTTGATTGTAAAAGCAAGAAAGGTATAATCATGAACTACAAAGCAATATTCTTTGACCGTGACGGAACTTTAACATATTTTACTGCTGAAAAAGAAGCGTGGCGTGATAAGACAATCAGCGAATGGAGTAGTAAGCCTTTTGAACTTGATTACGATAAAATGATGTCGTTGTTTCAACTTGCAAGCGAAGGCAGAAAACCTTGGTACAAAACACTCCAAGATGAACGTGCATTTTTTAAGAGATATTATTATCACTTACTTGTCGGTGAAGGTGTTGCAGATGATATTGAAAACAAGGCTGAATTGCTTCTGAATGAACTTTGGTGTAACGGTGACAGAGCATTATTCTCTGAAATCGTAGAGGTGCTTGATTATTTCAAAAAACAAGGCTATAAAATGGGTGTTATCAGCGATACATCACCATCACTTGAATTCACGTTGCAACAACTTGGTATTGCAAAGTATTTTACTTCATTTACAGCAAGCTCATTAGTCGGTGCAGGAAAACCAAGTCCGATTATTTTCAATGCTGCACTTCAGGCACAAGGTGTATCAGCTGCTGAAAGCATATTTGTTGACGATTGCAAAGAAGAAGCTGATGGTGCAAGAGAACAAGGCTTTACGGCATTTTATCTTGACCGAAGCGGTGAAAATAATGATGAATGGACAATGCACAACCTGAAACAGCTGATTGCTTTTGTTGCGGAATGATTTATGAAAAAAGGTAAAATTATTATTCTTAATGGTGTTTCAAGTTCAGGAAAAACGACATTGGCGAAAGTTATTCAAAACCGTTCACCAATTCCATTGTATAAATTGGATATAGATGATTTTATTTTAATGTCTCCCGATAAATTTAACGATTATGAAAATGGTGATTTTTCAGTACAGTATGCTTTTGCATCGAAGTTTTTTCATGTTGTAAAGTTATATTCAGATTTAGGATTTGACTTGATTGTTCCATATATGTTCTTTAAAAACAGTGATACTTTACAAGATTTCAGAGAATTGTTGGATGGTTATCCTGTTATTGTCGTAAACATATCTTGTCCTGTTGAAGAATTGAAAAGACGGGAAACTAAAAGAAAAAACAGAAAAGTCGGCAGTGCAGAAGAACAGCTAAATTTGTTGGAAACTGATTTTGAAAATAGTTTGACTGTTGACAATTTTGAAAACACAAATGATGTATGTGCAGATAAAATCATAAAATCATTTATAGGGTAAATTAAAAACAATAACAAATGAATTATGACGAGGTTACAAAAATGAAGTTAATACTATCATCCTGTGATTTCAGAAATGAAAAATCACAGAAAGTAATTATGGACAATTTACCCTATTCAATAGACAAGTGCAGACTATTATTTATACCCAATGAAAAAGCAACAGCAGAAGCTATTTCGAGTAGCGTATATTATG
>JAFSEF010000071.1 GCA_017435865.1 Clostridia bacterium | reverse complement strand
GCACTGGGTGTGCCGTCTTCGCGTACACCGCAGCCGAGCACAAGGATGCAGTCAACATCCGTCAGTGCGGATGCTTCTTCTTCGGTGAGAATACGCTCTTTTGCAAAGGAACAGATATGTATGTTGATCACTGCGGCAGCAACGGCGGTCACAGCCACAAGGCAGGCAAGCACCAGTGCACAGATTTTCAGTTTGACGGATTTCATTTGCATACCTCCTGAAATGATACTTACAGGATGCCTTTGCATACTTTAAACCGTCTGAAAAACTTATTCCTGTTTACCCTTTTCTTCTGTGATGAACGGTTCGATGTGTCCGCTTCCGGTGATGAAGAAACGGTCGGAATCTTCTGTATTTTCCAGACCGACGGCAGCACGCAGAATCAGTCTTGCATCGGCGGCAGCGACTTTGCCGTCCTTGTCGATATCGGCAAGCGTTGTGTTCTGTTCTGTCTTTTCTTCCAGTCCCACGGCAAGACGAAGTGCAGCTCTTGCATCGGCAGCATTCAGCGTGCCGTTTGAGTCGATGTCGCCTGCATTGACAATTTTGCCGTCTGCAAGTGTCAGAGCCGGCAGTGTGCGGTATTGTGCATCGCCGCACATCATGCAGATGCGGAACTCTTTGCCTTCCAGTCCGAGGCAGGGAGCTTCAAACACCGCCCAGTTGGTGTACAGGTGATCTGTTTTCGGGGTCGGCTGTTTGCCCACGTTCATACCGCAGTCGGGACAGTGCAGGTGGGCTGTGTAACCCTGTTCAAGGCAGGAGCCTTCCTTTGCGGGGATTTCCTGCATATTCTTGTGATTGAGTTTCGGCAGCACCTGTTTGCCGATGGTCAGTCCGCAATCGGGGCAATCCAGGTAGGCACTCATGCCGTCTTCATAGCAGGTGGCAGGAATTTCCGCATAGGCCGTTGCGTTTTTGTGGCCGATGGCGGGAATGGTCTGCTTGCCCTCTTCGGCAAGACAAAGCGGACAGAAGAAATACGCTGTTGTGCCGTCTGCAAAACAGGTGGCATCCTGTGCGGCAACCCACATTCCGCCCGGATGATCGAGTTTCGGATAGGTCGTTTTGCCGAATGCACGTCCGCAGTCAACGCAACGCATATGATCGGAATATCCGTCTTCCGTGCAGGTCGGTTCCGCTGCCGCAACGGATTCAAGATTGACGTGGTTGAGGGCAGGATATACAATTTTGCCAAAGTCCGTGTTGCAGTCAAGGCAGCGTGTGTAGTCGTTGTTGCCCTGGGTTGTGCAGGTGGCTGCAAGGGCCAGAATATTGATGATGTTTCTGTGTCCCGTTGCAGGGGTAACAACTTTGTCGAAGGCTGTTTTGCAGTCAAGGCACTGCGTGTGTGCGTTATAACCGTCTTCGGTGCAGGTGGTCGCCCTTGCAGGCACTTCAACAATGTTCTTGTGTCCTGTGGCGGGATAGACGGTTTTACCGACGGTCAGACCGCAGTCGGGGCAATATGCGTGTTCCGACCAACCCTCGCTGCCGCAGGTGGCCTGCTGTGCTTCGACGGTGTAGGTGTTTTTGTGATTGAGTGCAGTGAGAACCTTATAACCGAGATCTTCATTGCAATCGGGACAGTGGTAGTAGTCTGCAAAGCCGTCCTCGGTGCAGGTAACGGCTTTCCCCGGCATGAAAACCTTGTGCGGATGTTCTGTCGCGGGAAGCATCACCCTGTCGAGTGCCGTTTTGCAGTCATGGCAGAAGGTGTAGCTTTCCCAACCGGCTTTGGTGCAGGTGGGTGCTTGTGCTGCAATCTGTTCCGTCTGAATGTGTCCCGTGGCGGCAAACACTTCTTTTCCGTTTACCAGTCCGCAGTCGGAACAACGTGTGTATTGCGAATGTCCGTCCTGTGTACAGGTGGGTGCAAGCAGGGGAATCGTTATGGTGTTTTTGTGGTTGAGGGCAGGAATTGCGGTTTTGTTCAGTTCCGTCTGACAATCCGAACAACGGTTGTAGGCAGTGTAACCGTCCGTGTAGCAGGTGGGCTTTTTGCCTGCAAAAGACTGCAGATTGCGGTGATCGTCTGCTTCGTAGCTGCCGTATACCGCACCGCAGTGTTCGCAAACGGCTCTTGTGATGCAGGTTGCGTCGCCGCCCGAATGCTGCAGCTTTGTGCCGACGGCAGGAACGGTGGATTTTTCACCGCACTTGGTGCAGGTTGCGGTTCTTGTGCCGTCTGCGGTGCAGGTTGCATCGTGATTATAAAAATATTCATCGTAGTTGTGCTTGCAGTTGACGGTCACAACGGTACCGGCACCCTTGACGGACTTTGCTTCTCCGACAAGGTCAACAACGGTGCAATCGGCTCTGAGAATGTGTGTGCCGCGTTCTGCGGGAACGCTGAAATACAAGGTGACAAGTGTATCATCTTTGCTGCAGATCTGTGTGTCTTCCCATGACAGCAGCATACCGTAGTCGGTTTCGGTGTGTGTGAAGTCGTTGAGCAGACCGTGATCATACACAAGATTCGGAATCAGACTCTCTTTGTCGTATGTCAGCATCACCTGCAGTGAGGCAACACCGGGATTGTTTTTGATCGACAGTCTGACAGCCGTCTGACCGCCTTGTGTTGCCGGGTCAGCCGCAAGAACAAGCTGTGCTTCGTAATCCGAAACGCTGAATACCACGCGGTCATTTTCAAGATAATACCGCACCGAACCGTTGCGTGCATACACACCGTTTCCAAGGACAATGCCGTCTGTGATGGTCAGACCGTCCGCCGTACCGCTTTGTGTACGCAGACCGTCCGTGCCGAAATGGTACAGCAGGTCCTTGTCGGCTCTGAAGCCCTTTGCAAATGCGGTGCCGTTGATGCAATACATCCCGTCGGGCGTTTCCACAAACAGATTGTTGCCCGTGAGTCTGCCGTCGGGCAGAAACGTATACAGGGTATTGTCAACGGTCTGTTCACCCGTCAGGCGGACACCGTTGCGGTTGTAATAATACAGTGCCCCGTCTTCCGCGGACCAGCCTGCCGCAGCAAAAGCCGTCAGCGACAGCATACACACCAGCATGAGCACCATGGCGGCAGAAAATATATGATGCAGGATTCTGTTCTTTTTCATCCGTAATCACCTTATAAAAGCATATTATAATAATTATAGCATACCATACTTCAACATCGATGTCCAGCTTTTTTTCGCTCCGGAATATCTTGACAGGTTTTACACCGGGGGATATAATAAATGATATGGATTGAATCGCAAGAAATGCACTTCATTCACATGATTCATTATGATGAATCCGACTACAACACTGTGACGGAGGTTTTTTTGTATGGTCAGAAAACAGGCAGAATGTCCCGTTTCCCTGCGTGAGAATATGCGTGGCGGCAACGGTGCGGTCAGAATTACGGATTATGTTTCCAAAGAAGAACTTTACAGCAAAGGCAGACTGTTTGCCGAACTCGCATTCGATCCCGGCTGCGGCATCGGTGAGCACGTCCATGAGGGTGAAGAAGAAATTTTTGTTGTCACCGAAGGCACGGTCATTTACAACGACAACGGCGAAGAAAAAGTCTGCACGGTCGGTGATGTCATGATCTGCAACGACGGTGAAAAGCACTCCATCCGCAACGAAAGCGATGAAAAAGCCAGTGTCATCGCACTCATCATGCTCAAATAAAAAAATATTCTATATCAACCCCCCCGTCCTCCAATCTTGCAATGTCGTCAACTTAAGGAATTTCTTTATTTCAGTTTTTTTGTGCAAACTCGCAGTTTGATGAAACTTTCCTGAACTCGCAAGCTGACCTCTCAAACACTTGTCGCCCCTGAAAGGGGAGATGCCCCGAACCGGGGCTGTGGGGTTCATAAAAACAAATGCAATGCCTTAAAAAATTAGTGAATTTTCACAAACCCCTCTGTCGCTGAGCGACATCTCCCCTTTCAGGGGCGACAAGGGCTATAGAAGTGCAATTTGCTAATAACCGTAACTTTACGGCACTTTGCATCCTATCGTTTTTCATTTCCTTAAGTTGACGACATTGCCCAATCTTGGGGGTGAAAAGGTGTTTTTTGTTATATGCAAACTGCTCACAATCGCGAGCAGTTTCCTATATAATAAAAAGCTTCACGGAACAAGAACAAAGGAAGCAAATCAGATTTGTCGGAATGTATTCGGCAAATGATATCCGCTTTACGGATATTTGATAGAAAAATACATATAAAACTACAAAAGGAGCTGTTTTTTACAGCTCCTTTTTGGTTTGTAAATGCGGATATGGTTTAAAGGGTTGATGAATGGTGCAACTCTCCGAACGCTTACAGCGTTCCCAGACCGACAGCAGCACGCAGAATCAGTCGGGCATCAGCAGCTTCGAGTATGCCGTCCTTGTCGGCATCGGCAGCCTTGGTCTGTGTCTCGGTAAGTGCTTCAAGATTAACAGCGGCACGCAGTGCAAGGCTTGCATCGGCTTCTTCGAGCTTACCATTGTTGTCGACATCACCAAGGGTGTAGGTGGTTTCACCATTCAGGGCAATGAAAGGCATATTGTTTTCTTCCGCATATTGCTGTGCATAGCTTCCAAGATAACCACGAATCACAAGAGCAGGACAGTCGGAGAATGTATAATTCCCGATGCTCGTCACGCTTTCCGGGATGGTAACAGAGGTCAGCAAGGAGCAGGCGTTGAACGCCCATTCTCCGATACTTGTCACGCTGTCCGGTATGGAATAACTTGTTCTTTTATTGCCGCCAGGATAGTGAATAAGCTCAGTTTTGCTTTTGTTAAACAAAACTCCATCTATTGAACAGTATTCTGCATTATCGGCATCTACTGCGATTTCAGTCATCGAGGAGCAGCCGAAAAACGAATTCTTCCCGATGCTCGTCACGCTTTCCGGAATGGAGATGGTGGGCAGTGAGGCGCAGCCGGAGAATGCATCCTGCCCAATGCTTGTTACGCTGTCCGGGATAGTGATGGATGTCAAAAAATACAGATTAAGGAATGCAAACGAGCCTATACTTGTCATACCATCATGAATGATCACTTTATTAATAGCTCTGGACTCCCATTTGCGAATATGAAATTCGGAATAATTATACATTTCTCCTGTTCCGGTAATGGTCATTGTCCCGGTGTTATCTAATGTCCAAGTCAGATTTTCACCAAGATCACCTGAAGATTGTGTATTTGATCCGCTAAAATGATAAGTCGCATTGAGAAAATCTGCATTGTTTGTACCAATCCTGATTTTGTTAAACTCTGCTTTATCTCCACTGTAAAATACATCACTCAACGAGGTGCAATATCCAAAAGAATACTCTTCAATATTTGTCACGCTCATTGGAATCGTAACGGAGATTAACGAATCGCACATAGCAAATGTTGCCCTTCCGATGCTTGTCACACCATCTTCAATATAAACTATTACAATTCGAGAACGAATGGAATGCCACGGAACATCGGCAGGCAATGAATAATCATTTATTGCTCCTGTACCCGAAATAGTCAGCACACCGTTGCTGCCCAGTGCCCATGTCAGGTTTTCGCCACAGGTGCCGGAGTCAACAATTTCCGCGGCATCTGCCGAAAAATTGAATTCAATGTCTGGCAGGTTCAGTTCCGGCAATTCAAGTCCGATAAAGCCTGCCGGCGGTGCAGCACTCAGCAGCATCACCGTGACAAGAAGTACGGACAACGCTTTTTTGAAGTTTTTCATAAGCATATCCTCCTCATATTGTGACAGATAGTATTTTGAAAATTGCATCACATTATTACTTTACTATCACAAAACAGAAAAATCAATCATTTTATTTCTGTCTGATTATTTTTTGTTCTTACTTTTATATTATGCTCTTTTCCATGTGGACGGGAAGAAGATAATGAGCATCGGGAACACTTCCAGACGTCCTGCCAGCATACAGAAAGACAATACCGCTTTGGAGCCGAGGGAGAGAGTCGAAAAGTTGCCGGTAGCACCGACAATTTCACCCATACCGGGGCCGACATTGTTCAGGCACGTCACGACCGAGGTGAAGGTGGACACCATGTCCATTTCATCGAATACCGCAACGAGAATGACGGACAGCACCAGCAGAATTACATAAAACTGCAGGTAGGTCGATGCGTTGTTGACGGTCTGCTCATCGACGGGTTTGCCCTCAAGGCGGATGGATTTGACTCTGCGCGGATGTGCAAGCTGACCGAGGTCACGCACGGCATCCTTGATGAGGATCATAATGCGGCTGACCTTCATACCGCCGCCCGTTGAGCCGGCACACGCACCGATGAACATCAGCACAACCATCAGCACACGGGAAAGAACCGGCCACAGATCAAAGTTTTCCGACACAAATCCCGTTGTCGAAACGATGGATACGGTCTGAAAAGAGGCGGCTCTGAATGCGTGTTCGAGTGTGTCGTACTGTGCATGGATGTCGAGTGTGATCACAGCAACGGATACAGCAACAATGACAGCGAAAACTCTCAGTTCTTCGCTTTTGAGTGCTTCTTTCCATTTTTTGAGAATGACAAAATAATAGAGATTGAAGTTGAGGCTGAACAGGAACATGAAAACGGTAATCACATATTGCAAAAACGCAGACTGCTCTGCAATGCTTGCATTCAGGCAGCTGAAACCGCCTGTTCCTGCCGTGCTGAATGCGTGAATGAGTGCTTCGTACAGGTTCATGCCGCCAATGAGCAACAGAATCACTTCCGCTGCGGTCAGCACAATGTACATGGCATACAGAATGCGTGCCGTGTCGCCGGCTTTGGGGGATATTTTACCGACCGACGGACCGGGCATTTCCGCACGCATGACGTGCATCATGCTTGTCTTTTTGGCCTGTGCCTTCGGAAGAAACATCAGCACAAAAACGAGAATCCCCATGCCGCCGATCCAGTGGGTAAGACTTCGCCAGAACAAAATTCCCTTCGGCATCGCTTCAATATTTGTCAGTACGGTGGCACCAGTGGTCGTGAATCCCGAAACGGTTTCAAAAAACGCATCCATGTAATTCGGTATACTGCCGCTGAGGAAAAACGGCAAAGCTCCCACGGCAGACAGCAGCACCCATGTCAGTGCAACGCACACGAATCCTTCCTGTGCGAACATGCTGCTGTTTTTGGGGATCAGACGCACCAGCAGACTGCCTCCCACCAATTGCAGTACAATGGGAATGATGAAGGCAATATAAGTATGACTTTCTCCGTAAATCAGCGCCACAATCAGCGGTATGCACATCAGCAAGCCGCCGATCCGCAGGATCTGACCGAAGAAATTGGCAAGCATACGATAATTCATTTTTGTTTACTCCAGAATATCCCGCAAGTCCGCTACGGCTTCGTTTGCGGTGATGATCACAACACGGTCATCCGGCAGAATTTCCGCATCACCGTTTGCATAAATAAGTGTGTCATTGCGAAGCATACTCGCAACAAGCGTGTTCTTGCGTATACGAAGATTTTTGAGCTTTTCACCGCAGCCCGGGAAGTCGGGGGATGCAATGAACTCCAATGCTTCGAGCTGTTCACCGACGAGCTTGTGCAGGGCATGGATTTTGCTCATGCCGCTTGAGTGTGAAACCGCACGCACATAGCGTACGACGTTGGCAGCCGTGATGTAACGCGGTGCAATAAAGCTTTCGCTCTGCAGCTTGTGCAGAAGACGGTTCAGGGACGAACGGTTGACCTTGATGACGATCTTGTCCACCTTGTTAAGCTCCGCAATCAGCGAAATGATGATGTTTTCTTCATCAATACCCGTCAGTGCAACCACTGCATCGCATTCGTCAATGCCTTCTTCTTCCAGAATATCCGCATCCGTACCGTCGGCACAGACGATTTCACATTTCGGAAGCAGTTTGTCAAGTTCATAGCAGGTATCTTTGTTGTTATCGATGATCTTGACCTTGATGCCGCCTGCTTTCTGCAAACGGTTGGCAAGGTAATAACCGATCTTACCGCCGCCGATGATCATCACGGAACGGATCTTTTTCTTGGTCAGTCCCAATGTACGGAAGAAAGATGCAATGTTGCTGTGGCTTGCAACAATGAAAATACGGTCATCCGCCTGCAGCACAAAGTCACCCTTGGGAATAAAGACGGCTCCGTTGCGGCTGACGGCACAGATCAGAATCTGCTCTGCATACCTTGCACCGATCTGTTTGAGCGAGAGTCCGCACAGCGGATTGTCTGCCGTAACGGCAATTTCAACCATGTCCACTCTGCCGCGGGCAAATTTTTCAATCTTCGCCGCAACAGGGAACTGCAGCAGACGGGAAATTTCATGGGCAGCATCGTATTCGGGGTTGACAAGCATACTCAGCCCCAGCTCCGACCGCATGAAAGCACCCTGTTTTGCATATTCGGGATTACGCACACGGGCAATGGTGTGCTGTGCACCTGCTTTTCTGGCAACCATGCAGCACACAAGGTTCAGTTCATCCGAATCCGTGACCGCAATAAACAGCTCCGTGTTCTGTACGTCAGCTTCCTGCAGCACGGGCAGGCTTGCAGCATTGCCTTCCACACCGAACACATCGTACTTGTTCACGACCGCTTCAACGGTCGCGGCATTGGTGTCTATGATGGTGATGTTGTGATTTTCCAGTACAAGATATTCGACAAGCGCATCACCCAGCTTGCCGATTCCGGCAATAATGATGTTCATTTTTCATCCTTCATGCGATTTTTGTATAAATTCTCAGCAGCATTCCGTTCTGCCGCAGACAGTGCGGAATCACTTTTTTGTATTGCACACAAAGCCGCAGGCACCCCTGTGACTTATGTTACTATTATACATCACGAAATAAAAAAGGCAAGAGGGTTTATTTTTATATTTGCATTGCATTTTCGTCGGCTTCGTGCTACAATGGATTGAAAAATACATTGTACTTAAGGTTTGAAAAGAGGTTTTGAATATGAAACTCGGTATCGTCGGCTTGCCCAATGTCGGCAAGAGCACGCTCTTCAATGCACTTACCAATGCCGGTGCACAGGCTGCAAACTATGCTTTCTGCACCATCGAACCCAATGTCGGTATCGTTCCTGTGCCCGACAGCCGTCTGGATGCACTTGCAAAACTGTATGAGCCAGACAAGATCACACCTGCCACGGTCGAATTCGTTGACATTGCAGGTCTTGTCCGCGGTGCTTCCAAGGGCGAAGGTCTGGGCAATAAATTCCTTTCCCATATCCGCGAAGTGGATGCCATTGTGCACGTTGTGCGCTGTTTTGAAAATGATGATATTGTCCACGTCGAAGGCAACATTGATCCTGTCCGTGACATCGAAACGATCAATCTCGAACTCATCATGTCCGATACGGAAGTGCTCGCCCGCCGTATTGACCGCGACACAAAAGCCATGAAGGGTGACAAGAGTCTGGGTGCCAACATTGCATTCTTCAACCGCCTGAAAGAAAATCTTGACAATGCCGTCAATGCCCGTGCGGTTGAAATGACCGAAGAAGAACGTGCCGTTGCGGAAACGGTTGCGTTGCTGTCGCTCAAACCCGTCATTTATGCCTGCAACATGAGTGAAGAAGATTTTGCAGGTGATCTGGATGCCAATCCGTACTACAAAGCTGTCTGTGAGCTTGCCGCTGCAGAAGGCAGTGCTTGTCTGCCCATCTGTGCCGAACTCGAAGCACAGCTTGCCGATCTTCCTGCCGATGAAAAGGAAATGTTCCTTGCCGACGCAGGCATCGAAAAAGGCGGTCTGGATGTGCTCATTCAGAAAGGCTACGATCTGCTCGGACTCATGTCCTACCTCACCGCAGGCAAGCCCGAAGTGCGTGCATGGACCATTCAGAAAGGGACCAAGGCACCGCAGGCAGCCGGTAAAATCCATACTGATTTCGAACGCGGCTTCATCCGTGCGGAAGTGGTTTCCTTTGATGATCTGATGCGTGAAGGTTCCACCGCAGCCTGTAAGGAAAAGGGGCTTATGCGTTCGGAAGGCAAAGAATACGTCATGCGTGACGGCGACATCGTACTGTTCAGGTTCAATGTGTAATGAAAAATAAAATCGGAATCGGCAAAAGTGCGCCGCTTGATACGGATGAATCCGTAGTTATCACCCTCACCGTCGGGGAAGACGGTCTGATCACATCCTGCGGCTGTGCGGTCGAAGGCAGTGCATACCTGGATGCCTGTGCGGGAACCCTGTGCGATATCCTGCCCGGCAAACCCGTTGCGGATGTGCTGCAGATGACCAACATGGCAATCGTATATAATATGGAAACCGAGCTGCCGCCGCTGTTCTTTTATTGCTCGCACATGGCAGCCACCGCAGCCAAAAATGCTGCACGTGATTACATGAACAAAAACGGGATTCCTTATGAGGATACCGGTTGTTGCAACTGTTCAAAATAACAAAGGAGCCGGTGTTGTATGAAGCTGAACAAAAAACTTCGTAATCTCCTGATTGCACTTGCCTGCGTTCTTGTCTTTGTCGGTCTGATTCTGTTTTATCTCGGAATCGGCAGCAGTACCATCCCCGTCACACGCTCGCTGACAGGCAGTAAAGACGATATTTGCCTGACCGCACACCGCGGTTATTCTGCCGTGGCTCCCGAAAATACGGGTGCCGCCATCGAAGAAGCAGGGAAAGCGGGTTTTTATGCTGCCGAGTTTGACATCATGCCCACCGCAGACGGTGTGTGGGTGCTGCATCACGATGATGAAGTGGACCGTATGTCCGACGGCACGGGTGTGTTGGAAGAAATGACCTGGGAAGAAGTCAGCAAGCTGCGTATTGACAACGGCAACGGTATTGAAAACTACCCCGATCTGCCTTTTACCACATTTGAAGAAGCACTCGCAATCTGTGACAAATACGGAATGCGTGCAATGGTCGAAGTCAAGGGCGGTACGCCCGAACAGATGGCTTCCGTGCTGGAAGTTCTCAACAAGCAGAACCTGCAGACCGAACCGCTGATCATCGACTTTGATGCAGACCGTCTGGCGGCGGTGCGTGCACTGGATGCGAATATGGAGTTGTGGTATCTCAAAAACACCATCTCGCAGGAAGTCATTGACTTTGCAAAGCAGCACAACACGGGCATTGCATTCAATTTCGGTGTTGCCGAAAATTACAAAATGCTTGATGCCGCGAAGGCAGAAAACATCACCCTCGCATCCTGGACGGTCGATTTTCCGCCTGCCATGGATTTCCTTGTGATGAACGGTGTGAAATACATCACAACCAACAAAATTCATCCTTAAGAATGATTCAGAAATCTTAAATATTATTTATGAAACATCATAAAATTTAAGACTTAAAATGTTGAATTTCATTTTTGCAACCTCTATAATCTTCCTTACGGATTATGGAGGTTGTTTTTATGAAAAAAATAAAATCATTGGCTCTTTTGCTTGTTCTTTCCATGCTCGTTGCTTCCTTCTCACTGTTTGCAAGTGCAGCAGAGGGTGACATTTTCTTTGCAACGGACGTTCACGGCCGCACCGACAACCTGGAGTATGTGCTGTCAGCCGTAGCAGAGGACACGCAGGTGGACACGGTTGTCCTCGGCGGTGACTATGAAGTGACGGTGTATGACCTTGACGACACAATCGCAGGTGTATTTCCCGATGCCGCAACCTATTTCACCACCGGCAACCATGACTATGCAGGGGACGGTCTGCAGGAAACCGGGGAAGTGTTTGTCAATGACCGTTTTGCACTGTTCATGATCGCTTATGACGATTTCAAGGACGCAACCGCTGCAGATATTCTCAGCACCTACCTTGCCTCTTACAACGAAAACGAAGCCACCGCAGGCAAGCCTTTGTTTGTGGTTTCGCACCTGCCGCTGCATCAGGACAGAGGCGATAACTACAGTGCCGACCTGTACGCAGAGCTGCTCAACGAAGCAGGTGCAGACATGGACATTGTGTACCTGTGGGGACACAATCATACCGTTGACAGAACCCTTTATTTCATGCCTGTCGGTGATGAACTGACACCCGAAGGCGGCGAAACCATCACCCTGAATTTCACCTACGCAACCGCAGGTTACATCAAGGAAGGTTACGGTCTTGCCGTGCAGGTCAATGACGAAACCATCACCTTCCAACGCTATGACACCTACGGCAAATATGACGAAATGCAGACCGTCAACCGCATTGTACCTTATGTAGCACCCTATGACTGCACAACAAGCGGACACATCGAGGACGAAAAATCCTTTGAAGCCGCCGCAAAAGCATTCGCCTACACCTGTTCGGAATGCGGCAGCGTAGTGCGTGAACGCCTGTCGGGTGACTGCGACGGCAACGGTATTGTCAATTCGGCGGATGCCCGCTTTGCAATGCGTTGCAGTGCAGGCCTGTGCACCCCCGATGCAACGCAGACCGCGGTCGCTGACGTGGACGGCAGCAAGGAAGTCACCGAAGCCGATGCAAACAGCATCCTCGCCAAAGCGGTCGGTCTTGCCGATGCAGCCCTTGCATGGACACCTGTCCCCGTGGACGAAAACGGCAACCTCGTTGCATAAAACTTCCGATCCGCATACGGACGGACGAGAAATGAATTGAATAACAAAACAAAAGCTGTCTGCTCTCTCCCTGCACGGAGAAAGCAGACTTTTTTGCTCTTCACGGGTATGCAGAGGATTATAAAAGCACAAAAAATAAAAAAAATGATTGATTTTTTTGTTTTTTGATAGTAAAATAATAGTACGGTATATTTTTCAGAATATCGTTTGTCATAACCTGAGGAGGAAATGCTTATGAAAAACTTCAAAAAAGCGTTGTCCGTACTGCTTGTCACGGTGATGCTGCTGACCGCAGCCCCGCTGTCCGGCTTTGTCGGACTCGAATGGCCGGAACTGAACTTGCCGGAATGGAACTTACCCGACTTTGACTTCAATTTTTCGGCAGATGCCGCGACTATTGTTAATTCCGGCACCTGCGGTGAAAACCTGACCTGGACACTGGACAGCGACGGTGTGCTGACCATTGCGGGTACAGGGGAAATGAGGAATTATTCATCACCTACTTCTGTTCCGTGGTATTCCAACCGTAGTGCAATCAAAACAGTGATCATTGAAAACGGAGTGACGAGCATCGGTAG
>JAFSEF010000070.1 GCA_017435865.1 Clostridia bacterium | reverse complement strand
TGGTGCAATACTATGAAGACAAAGACAACGGTGAACTCAAAGAGTTTCTGAAAAGAAACTGCCATAAGGCGTATGTTGCACCCTGAGTTTTTAACCAAAAACGGCAGTTATGGGGGTGTAATTTTACATTTTTGCAAATTTCACCCTCATAACTTGATTTTTTTAAGGTTCAGTGGTATACTGTTGATATAAGTTTTTATAAAGGATGTAAGCCCATGACAAACAAAATCTACACCAGAAAATACTATATTGAAAAAATCAAAGGCTTTTATCATAGTGATCTGATCAAAGTCATTACAGGTATTCGCCGTTGCGGAAAATCTTATTTTCTGTTATCCGTCATGGAAGAATTAAAAAAAGAAGGAATCCCGGAAAAGGATATCATTTATCTCAATCTTGACAAAAAAGGATATACTCAAATCAAAACACCGCAAGCATTGGAAGCCGCCATTGAGGAACAAATCACCGATGCCGATTTTAAATATTTGTTTGTGGATGAAATTCAAAATGTTGCGGGCTTTGAAGAAGTAATCAATGCTTTTCGGGAAGAAGGTAATTTTTCCGTATTTATTACCGGTTCCAATTCTTATCTTTTGAGTGGCGAGCTGATCACGAAACTGACAGGGCGTTATGTCGAAATTGAGATGTTTCCGTTAAACTTCCGAGAGTATCTGGAAATGAAAGAGTTTTTCGGAAAACAAAAAAAGGCAAGTCTGCAAGAGGAGTTTTCTGACTATATTCGGTTCGGCGGTTTTCCGAAAACATTGGAATTTGACGATGTGCAGGACAAAGACACTTATATATCGAATGTTATTTCACAGATTCTGGACAAGGATGTACTAAAGCACAACAAAATTAAAAACAGGGCTGTTTTTGATCGTGTTATGACCTATATCATCAATAATTTTGCTGCACCGACCAGTCTTTCCAACATTACCGCTTATTTCAGAGAACAAGAAAATCTGCCGATTAAAACAGAAACACTCAATCATTATATTCAAATTCTTGAAAATGCAAAAATCATTTACAAATGTCCTCGTTTTGATGTCAAATCAAAAAAGGTATTAAGAGGGGAAGAAAAATATTACCTGGCAGATGTCGGTATTTATTTTTCAAGAAATGTTGATGTGCGAATCAACTATGGTCCCGTGCTTGAAAATATTTTGTACACCTATCTGCGCAGCAAAAACTACAAAATCAGCGTCGGCAAAATCGGGGATCTGGAATGCGACTTTATTACACGCGTAAACGACGAGTACCGATATATTCAAGTGGCAATGACCATTATGGATCCGAAAACAGAAGAAAGAGAATATAAGCCGTTCTCAAAAATCCGTGATAATTACCCGAAATATTTACTCACCCTTGATCCTCTGCTGCAAAAACGAGAAGGAGTCATTCATAAAAACATGATTGCTTTTATTGCTGCTGATGAAGAGATTTAAAAAAAGATAAACGGCAGTTATGGGGGTGTAATTTTACATTTTTGCAAATTTCACCCCCATAACGTCATAAAACAGCACATACAGAATTTGTATCTGTGTGTGCTGTTTTAATTATATCATTCTTCAAATTCACTTCTGTGGCTTTCGAAAAAGTCAAAATAACGGCGGACATTTTCAAGTTCTGTCCATTTTTTTGTGCAGACGGGGTTGGAGTCGAGGTCATAAATGCGTGCATCCTTCATGCTCAGAAGCACGGGCGAGTGCGTTGCCATGATGATCTGACAGCCGAAATGCCGTGCTGAGTCCGAGAGAAAAGTGCAAAGTTCCTGCTGAAAGGCAATCGACAGGCTGTTTTCGGGCTCGTCGAGAAGATACACCGCGTTTTCGGTGATGTTGTCCACAAAATATTTCATGGCATTTTCACCGTTGGAAAACATATCCGTATTCCGTCGCAGGCGGTCACGTACAAAACGCGACTGGGTCTGCGTTTTTGCGGTGAAGTTTTCCTTCCATTCCTCGTAATCCGCCATGCTGCGAAGCTGATTGCTGCTGTATTTTCGTTCCACATATTCATTCAGCAAAGCTTCACGACGCAGGTCAATGCCGTCGTTGACATAGCGGATGTCGAGTATATATTCAAACACATCGTCGCTTGTCATAATGCGGCTGTGACGGGGAATGTTTTTTGCCTTCAGGGTGCACATTTCGGTAAAATCCTTAAAAAATGCACTGCCGTTGAACGGAGAATTGCGACTGACACCTGCTTTTTCGGCAATCACATTCAGAAGCGTGGTCTTGCCCGAACCGTTGCCGCCGTAGAGAATGGTGATCGGCTCAAAATCAACTCTGCCGAGTCCTTTATCGGGAAAAAGCTTGAACGGATAAATCCCGTTATAGCAATTTCTTTTCTGTCCGAGGATGAATCGGAATTCCTGATCATCCGTGGGCAGTTTTATGCTTTCAAGATATTGTTTATACATTGTCACACACCCAGGAGGCTACGTATTTCATGTCCTTTTCAAGCGGATAACGGGACACATCCGCTTTTTCAAGTCTTCCCTGCAATCCCTTTTCGGCTGCCGTCAGCACAAAATGGTTGATGCCGATACCGACATCGAGCACCTGCATGAACTGCATACTTCCCTTTTTGAAAAAGTGGAACGCATTGCCGTCAAAAATCACTCTCCACGGTTGCTTGTTGCCTGCCGACGGAGCAAGCCGCAGATTTTCAAGGCAGTCGGCATATTTCCCGACTGTTTTCAGGTCAAGCGGTGTTGTGAACGCATCGGAAAAGAACAGTTTTTCACTTGCAACACGGTTGTTTGCATTGATGGCGGTGCGGAACACTTTTTCTTTGATACGCTGTTTTGCAGGATAGCCGACAGGCGACAGAATGGGAAAAATCCAACCGTCGGGAATTTCAATCTGTTCGGCAAAGGCGGTTTTGTTGAATGTACCGCCAAGCCAGCACGTACCGAGTCCGAGACTTGTCATATAAAGCACAAGCTGCTCAATGACATAGCCGACCGATTCCGCAGCCGTGTCTTTGTCTTCCGCCGTTACAGCGATGAACAGCGCAGCCCCTTTTATAAACCCGTAGGTTCCGAGTTTTTCACCGTTGGAAGCGGTCTTTTTTTCAACAAACTGCACGTTGACTTTTGCCCCGAAAGGATTGTCGATCGTCTGCAGGTAAGCAAGTATTTTCTCTCTTGTTTTCTGCGATACTGTTTCGGATGTATATGTACGCACGCTTGTTCTTGCACGGACGGTTTCGGAAACCGCAAAACCTGTATTCATTGTACAATCTCCTTTTTATGATGATAAGGATTCACTTTCAGAAAGATGCTTGCACATACGCAACCGAGCGTATTGAGCACAATATCCCCCATTGTGTCCATCAGCGGCCAACGGGTCGGATCCACGGGAGCAAACAGGGTGTGGATTTTGGGTGTGTTTTCAGCCAAGGCCAGTGACCAGTGCTGTGCATCCCCGACCGTACCGCCCAAAAGCGAAATCTGATCAAACGAAAACTCAAACAGCTCCCAGATGGTGCCGAACATGAATGAGAATCCTGCCGCACACAAAAGAACAACAGAAAACGGAATCTGTGCATCGGCTTTTTTCTGCAAACAGACCGCCGCTTCATAACCGAGGATGGTAAGACCTGCACCGCCCATGGTGTGCAGCATCCAGTCCCACCACACAAGGTCATAATAGAAATTCAGGAAATAACCGCAGAATGATGCACCGAAAATCAGCACAACCGAAAAATTCTGCACATAAGAGGGCATCCAACGCAAAAAATTCTTTTTTGGCAGAAACTGAAAAATCTCCCATGCAAACATACCCGTAAAATTGGCAAGTACCTGCAGGGTATCCGTTATTTTATAAGTATCACGCATCGTTCCCGCGATCATTGCAAAAATCATTGTACCGCGGAAAAACCACCACCAGAGCAGTTGTTTTGTGCTTATTTTTGATCGGATTTCTGCAATTTTTTGTTTCATTTTTTTCAGTCCTTTTTCATTTTATCCTGTGCGGATATGCTCAATTGCCAATTCATTATACTACACCCGACAAAGAAAAGCAACTTTCTTTACTTTCTGTTTATCATTATCAAAAAAAAACAAATATTGACAAACGGGAATAATTTTAATAGTATAAAAGACAGTATAAAGGAGATGTAAGTGCCATGAACAATAAGAATCTTCTCATCGGATACAACACCTTTGCTGACTGCATTGACAGTCGCTGTTTTTACGGTCCCGCGACCTCCGGCGGCGGTGCAGACTGGGCATTGTGTCACTTTAATCCGCACGAAAGTGTTGAAAAATCCTGTCAGCAGGCAGAAAAAACAGCCGAACGATTTGCGGAACTCGGTATGGATTTTGTTTCCAATTTTGAATTTATGAATTTCGCCGAGCATTACACAACCGACGACGGCTATGACTGGTGCAATCATCCCGACGGCACACACAGGCTCAATCTGCCGCCCGAATACATCAATGCTTTCGCACGGCACAAAAACTACATCGGTTGTATGTATGATGAAATGGAGCACGTCATCATCAACCGCAATCTTTCCATTGCGCTGAACAACAAGAAAAAACGGATTTATCCAATGTTTCCGCCGCACAACGGAAAAGATGTCCTTGCACAGGGTGCGCTGCTGAACCGTCAGTTAAAAGAATATGCAGACACAATAAAAGCATCCGGTGCACGCGTTTTTGCAGGCGAACACGTCTTCCCCGTTTTGTATCACACATTTGCAAGAAACGGCATCATTCCGAATTTCAAGTCGCAGAAAGAGAATTTTTCATCCCTGATGTTTGCCGTTGCCGCAGGAGCTGCCCTGCAATACAAAACACCGCTGTGGAACTGTGTTGATTTGTGGCACATTCTGACAAATCCCGGTCACTCTGCAGAAGAAATGTATTATAACCTTGTGTTTGCGTATCTGTCCGGTGTCAACCGTGTGTATGTGGAGTCCTCCAATCAGTTTTACAAAACCCGGGACGACGGCACAGAACAGATCACAGACTACGGCATACAATTCAATCGATTCACAAGCGAATACCGCGGCAAAGAACGCGGCTATGACATTCAGGATTACCGTCCCGAAATCGGTATTGTACGGTATGACGATACCTTCTGGGGACAGAATGACCCCTTCATGTGGGCACCGATCCTGTTCGGCAACAAGAACATAAAGCCCGACAAAAAGGCAAAAGAATGGCTGCGTGTTCTGCACGTGGTTTCGCACAAATCAACAAGCAAACACGGCTTCGGCTGGAACAAGATCTCACCGTGGTCACTGCGTCATCACCGTTCGTTTGCCCCCATGAATGCCCTTGCCGTGTTCGATGACAGGGCCACAAAGGACTGCCTTGCAAGTCTGTCGCTGTGCTTTTTGTGCGGCAGCCACATAGAGCAGACCACCCTCGATGCCGTGGCGGAGCTTGTCAGGGAAAACGGTCTGACCGTAGTCACACCCCCTCGTTTTGCCCCTGCCTTCATCGCAAAAAAAATGCGGTTCGGCTTTGCACAGGTCTTTGACGGCAAGGGGTCGTGGATCGTTGCCGACATTCCCGACGATCCGCGTGTGGTCAGCCGCATCCGACCGCTGCTCGGCAAAAAGGACGAAATCATGCTGCGGTTTGCAGACCGTGAGCTGCACCTGAAAATCGCACCCGACGGCGACAGCTTTACGGTCGGCTAATGCCGCCCGAACAACGCAGCAAAAAAAAACGGAAGCTTCCATACAAAAGAACGGAAAGCTTCCATACAAAAGCGCAAAAAAAACCGTAGCGGAGAAAATCCGATACGGTTTTTGCTGTTATTTCGGTTGTTTTGCTTACATTTGCCGTATTACAGTGTTTCGAGTCCCACCGCTGCACGCAGAATGAGTCGGGCATCGGACGAGGTGAGCTTGCCGTCGCCGTCGGCATCGGCAGCCTTGACCTGTGCATCGGTCAGCGGCTCCAGACCGACCGCCGCACGCAGGGCAAGTCGGGCATCGGACGAGGTAACCTTGCCGTCACCGTCCGCATCGCCAAGGGTGACGGTCGGAGCAAGCGGCTCTTTGCAGCTGTCGCAAAGACCGTCCTTGTCGGTGTCGGCGTGGTCCGTAACAGGTGTTTCTTCCTGTGCGACAAGAACTTCACCGCAGATAGAACATTTCTTACCTTCCGTCAGACCTGTTTCGGTGCAGGTGGCAGCAACGGCAGGAAGGATTTCTTCCGTGTGACCGAGGGCAGCAACTTCTTCCTGTGCAACAAGAATTTCACCGCAGACGGAACACTTTTTGCCTTCTGTCAGACCGGTTGCGGTGCAGGTGGCAGCAACGGCAGGAATGCTTTCTTCTGTATGTCCGAGGGCAGCAACTTCTTCCTGTGCAACAAGAATTTCACCGCAGACGGAACACTTTTTACCTTCCGTCAGACCTGTTTCGGTGCAGGTGGCAGCAACGGCAGGAAGGATTTCTTCTGTATGTCCGAGGGCAGCAACTTCTTCCTGTGCAACAAGAATTTCACCGCAGACGGAGCATTTTTTACCTTCTGTCAGACCTGTTTCGGTGCAGGTGGCAGCAACGGCAGGAATGCTTTCTTCCGTGTGTTGGAGGGCAGGGGTCAACGGCTCTTTGCAGCTGTCGCAAAGACCGTCCTTGTCGGTGTCGGCATGTGCAATGGCAGGCACATGGTCTGCCACAAAGTTGTCGCCACAGGCACACAAATAAACGGTGTAACCGCCGTTTTTGCAGGTGGGTGCAATGACCGTGGTGCTGTATGCATGGTCGGCTGTTTTGTCAATAACTTCGGTGTAGCTGTCGCCGCAGGTGCAGGTGTAGGTGCGAATTCCCGTCTGCAGGTGGGTAGCAGGGGTGGTGACAGAAGCGGTGTAGGTGTGTGCCGTAACAGGGGTTTCTTCCTGTGCAACGAGGATTTCTCCGCAAACGGAGCACTTCTTGCCTTCCGTCAGGCCGGTCTGCGTGCAGGTTGCAGCAACGGCAGGAATGCTTTCTTCGGTGTGACCGAGGGCGGCAATGTCTTCAGTATATGTGTGACTTTCATCGTTCTGACAGGTATAGGTCATAACCCCCGCTTCGGTACAGGACGGGGTAGTTGTGACAACTCCGACATAGTCATGACCGATGGCAGGCACATAATCGGCAACATAGGTATCGCCGCAGATGCAGACATACACGGTAAACCCTCTGTCAAGGCAGGTCGGCGGTGTGATAAACGCTCTATAGCTGTGGGCGGCAGGAATGGCCTGCGGTGCCGTCAGCACCGTATTGCACAAAGCACAGCAGCTCCCCTGTGTGAAGCCGCCTTCTGTGCAGGTAGCAGGTACGGCAGGAATGATTTTTGTTGTTTCATGCGAACAGGTAAAGACAACGAAATTGCGGTTGTACATACGGGCATAGGTTTTGGCGGTGGAATTGTCATAACCGATGATGGTGGCAGTGTCGGAAATTGTATCGGCACTGCTGTAAATATAACAATCCGGATTGAGAATGGTGACCGAAGTAAGCGATTCGCAGCCGCGGAACGCATAATTCCCGATGCTCTTCACGCCGTCCGGGATGGTGACCGAGGTAAGCGAGGTGCATTCCCGGAACGCACAATACTCGATGCTCGTCACGCTGTCCGGGATGGTGACCGAGGTAAGCGAGGTGCAGTCTTCGAACGCATAATTCCCGATGCTCGTCACGCTGTCCGGGATGGTGACCGAGGTAAGCGAGATGCAGCCGGAGAACGCATCATCCCCGATGCTCGTCACGCTGTCCGGGATGGTGACCGAGGTCAGCTTTGTGCAGTAGTAGAACGCATAATCCCCGATGTCGGTGATGCCGTCGGCGATGCTGATTTCCTTGATAAAGCCGCGGTATTTGTACCACGGAACGGAGCTTGCGGAGCCGTAGTCATAAAAGGCACCGCTGCCTGTGATCTGCAGCACGCCGCCGCGGGTGAGCGAAAAGTCCGCATTGTCTCCGCAATAGCCGGAAAGGAGAATGTCACTGTCCGCACCGTCAAGGGAAACAAAAGCACGATCGTATTTTTCCGCATAGCTTTGGGCGGTCGAATTGTCATGACCGCGGATAACGGCGGTGGAGGAAATGGCGGCACTGCTGTCATAAATCTGACAATCCTTGTTTTCTATGATGATTTCACCGGGGGAAGAGCAGCCGGAGAATGCATTCTCCCCGATACTCGTCACACTGTCCGGGATGGTGACCGAGGTCAGCGAGGTGCAGTCTTCGAACGCACGATACCCGATGCTCGTCACGCTGTCTGGGATGGTGACAGAGGTCAGCGAGGTGCATTCCCCGAACGCCCCATCCCCGATGCTCGTCACGCTGTCCGGAATGGTGACCGAGGTAAGCGATTCGCAGCCGTAGAACGCATAATCCCCGATGCTCGTCACGCTGTCACCGATGGTGACCGAGGTCAGCGATTCGCAGAATGCGAACGCACGATCCCCGATGCTCGTCACGCTGTCCGGGATGGTGACCGAGGTCAGCGATTCGCACCAGTAGAACGCATAGTCTTTCACTTCCGTTACCGAATCCGGAATGACAAGGTCTGTCACAAGCGTGCCGTTCAGGTAGAGATTGCGTGCATAATACAACGGATTGGCAGAATAGCCAAAATCAATATTGCACCATTTTGCCAAGTCAGAAATGTGAACAGCGGTCAGCGAGGTGCAGTCCCAGAACGCATCACCCCCGATGCTCGTCACGCTGTCCGGGATGGTGACCGAGGTCAGCGAGGTGCAGTCTTCGAACGCATAATTCCCGATGCTCGTCACGCCGTTTTCAAGAACCACCTTTTTGATGGCGGTGTTCTTATACCACGAAGAATCTCTCAATCCATAATCCGTCATTTCACCCGTACCGGAAACGGTGAGAGTACCCTCATCGTCCAGTGTCCAAATGAGATTCTCTCCACAAGTACCGCTTGTTGCCGCGTCGGCGGTGGGGGTGAGCAGGCTGCCGAGGTTCCATGACGGCAGCTCGATGCCGACAAAGCCTGCAAGGGGGGCGGCGGTGAGCAGCAGGATGGCGGCAAGTGCGATTGCCAGACTTTTTGTGAATGCCTGTTTCATTTTTCATTTTCCTCCTTAAAATAAAAAAGTGCGCAGCCGAAGCCACGCACCGAAAAATGCACAACTCCGTTTGCTGCGACACAACTTTCCCTTCATACTGCAAGTATGCGAAAAGAGAGCATGCATTTTTACCAAAAGTAAAATACACACTTGCAGAGCCGGGAAATATTCGGTTGTGTCGCAGGTTCAGCATAACACAGAACCGCTGAAAATGCAAGCAATTTGCATTTTTCATCTTTATTTTAATACAATGCGAACGGAATGTCAACAAGAATGCGTTAAAATACAAACATTCGTCAGAATGTAAACAAACAATCGTCGGAATGTCTGCAAACAATTCTGTGCTTACGGACAATCCGTTCCCTTTCCCCTGTTTTGCACCCGACCCCACCGTTTTTCCGAAGAAGAAATCATCCTGAAAATCGCTCACGACGGTGACGGATTCATCGTCATGTAAAATAAACCGCGGGACTGCTGTATTTTATTACTGCAGTCCCTTCTTTTATGCAATAGTTGTGAATATTCTTTGTATATTCATGCAATATTATGTATTTTTACTATTGACAAGCCTTATTATTAAATGTATAATAAGTCCACATTTTATAAGGGGTGCTTTATACAATCCGTCACCCCGTTATGCAAAAAACCGAAAGAAGGCACTTTTTTGACAAAGATATTTATTGACGGCAGTGCAGGCACAACGGGACTTCGCATTCACGAACGTCTGCAGGACCGCAAAGACATTACACTCATCACCCTCACGGAAGAAAACCGCAAGGATGCAGCCGCCCGTAAAAACGCACTCAACGAAGCAGACATTGCTTTTTTGTGTCTGCCCGATGCGGCAGCCGTTGAAGCGGTCAGTTTTATAGAAAATCCGCACACGGCGGTTATTGACACATCCACGGCACACCGTACGGCTGACGGCTGGACCTACGGATTTGCGGAATTGCCCGGACAGAGAGAAAAAATAAAAACTGCCAAACGCATTGCAAACCCCGGCTGCCACGCAAGCGGCTTTGTGGCATTGGTTGCCCCGCTGACAAACGCAGGGATCATCAGCAAGGATGCTCTGCTGACCTGTTTTTCACTGACAGGCTATTCGGGCGGCGGCAAAAAGATGATTGCGGAATATGAAGATTGCGAACGTGATTTTCTGCTCGAAGCACCCCGTCAGTATGCACTCACCCAGATGCACAAGCATCTGCCCGAAACCAAACACCTGTGCAAACTTGACAATGCCCCTGTGTTCTGCCCCATCGTCGGTGCATTTTACAGCGGCATGGAGGTTACGGTACCTCTTTTTGCAAGTCAGATAAACGGTTCGGTTGAAGACATCAAAGCGATTTACAAAAAGCTTTACAACGGTCCGATCGTCCGTTTCGTTGACAATGCAGGCGAAAGCGGTTTCCTGTCTGCCAATGCACTCAGCGACAAAGACACCATGGAAATCAGCGTTCTGGGCAACACAGACCGCATTCTGCTGACGGCAAGATTCGACAACCTCGGCAAAGGTGCTTCGGGTGCTGCCATTCAGAACATGAACATTTTACTCGGTACGGACGAAACGTGCGGACTGAACATATAAAAGGAGAAACCAAAATGAAACTCATTGCAGGCGGCGTGTGTGCCGCAAAAGGATTCAAAGCCGGCGGTATTCATTGCGGCATCCGCAAAAACCGCACAAAAAGAGATCTCGCACTGCTGGTCAGTGATGTTCCCTGTTCGGCAGCAGCTCTGTATACAACAAACCTCGTCAAGGGTGCTCCCCTGACGGTTACCAAAGAACATATTTCCGACGGCATTGCACAGGCAGTCATCTGCAATTCGGGCAATGCAAACACCTGCAACGCAGACGGCATTGAAATTGCCGAAAAGATGAGCGATCTGACCGCAGAAGTGCTCGGCATCAAGGCAAGTGACGTTGTGGTCGCATCCACAGGTGTCATCGGGCAGCCTCTGCGTGTGGAACCCATTGCAGCAGCACTGCCTGCACTTGCTCAAAGTCTCAACTACGAAGGCAGCCCCGAAGCAGCCGAAGCCATTATGACCACCGACACCATCGACAAGCAGGTGGCAGTGGAATTTACCCTCGGCGGCAAACAGTGCAGACTCGGCGGCATTGCAAAGGGCAGCGGTATGATCCATCCCAACATGGCAACCATGCTCGTCTTCCTCACAACAGATGCTTCCATCGACAGCAAGCTGCTGCACAAAGCACTGCATTCCGACATTTCCGACACCTTCAATATGCTTTCCATCGACGGCGACACATCCACCAATGACATGGTCTGCATCCTTGCAAACGGCATGGCAGGCAATGAAAAAATCACCGAAGAAAACGAAGATTTTGCCACCTTTATGAAAGCACTCAACACCGTGACCGTGCAGCTTTGCAAGCTTGTTGCAGGCGACGGCGAAGGGGCAACGAAGTTGCTTGAATGCTATGTTTCGGGTGCAAAAGAAAAGCAGATTGCAAAAACGGTTGCAAAGAGCGTTATTTGTTCTTCTCTTCTGAAGGCCGCCATGTTCGGCTCGGATGCCAACTGGGGCAGAGTGCTGTGTGCCATCGGCTACAGCGGTGCAGATGTGGATGTCAACAAAATCGACGTTGCTTTCCGTTCCGCAAAAGGCACGGTTGAAGTCTGCAAAAACGGTGCAGGCATTGAATTTTCGGAAGAAATAGCCAAAGAAATTCTGCTCGAAAAAGAGATCGAAATTCTCGTTGACCTCAACGACGGCGACAAAAAAGCCTGTGCATGGGGTTGCGACCTGACTTACGATTACGTTAAAATCAACGGCGACTACCGCACATAAGGTGATAACATGGAAAACCAATTTTCAAACAAACAACGTGCCGAGGTACTGACCCAGGCACTTCCCTACATCAAACGCCACAACGGCAAGGTCATCTGCGTCAAATACGGCGGCAATGCCATGGTGAATGACGAACTCAAGCATCAGGTCATGGAAGACATTGTTCTGCTGTGGCTCATCGGTGTCAAGATCGTGCTCATCCACGGCGGCGGCCCCGAAATCAACGAAGTGATGGACAAATTCGGCAAAAAGCCTGTTTTTGTGGACGGTCTTCGCGTGACCGACAAGGAAACGGTGGACATTGTGCAGATGGTGCTTGCAGGCAAGGTCAACAAGACCCTTGTCAACCTGCTTGAATCCTACGGCGGTAAAGCCATGGGTATTTCGGGCATTGACGGCAGAATGATCGAAGCCGAAGTCAAGGACGAAAGACTCGGTTATGTCGGCAAGATCAAAAAAATCCACATCAAACCTGTGGAAGATCTGCTCGAAAAAGGATACATCCCCGTCATTTCCACCGTCGGCTGCGACAAACAGGGCAACACCTACAACATCAACGGTGACACCGCCGCTGCACACATTGCAGGTGCACTCGGTGCGGAAAGACTTATCATGATGACCGACATCGCAGGCATTCTGCGTGACAAGGACGATCCGTCCACCCTCATTCCCGATGTGACCATCGAAGAAGCCAGAAAGCTGCATGAAGAAGGCATCATTTCGGGCGGCATGATCCCCAAAGTCGATTGCTGCATTGAAGCGATCAAGGAAGGGGTCAAAAACGTCATCATCATGGACGGCAGAATTCCGCATTCGATCCTCATGGAACTGCTGACCGACGAAGGTGCAGGCACCATGGTTATGGAGGAAAGAAAATGAGCAATTTACAGACACTTGACAAACAGTATGTTGCCAACACCTATGCCCGTTTCCCCGTGGAAATCATTTCGGGCAAAGGTTCTGTGTTGGTTGATACGGACGGCAAGGAATACATCGACATGGGTTCGGGTATTGCCGTCACAAGTTTCGGTCAGGGTGATGCAATCTGGCTGCAGGCTGTGTCAGAGCAGCTCGGCAAGGTACAGCATACATCCAACCTTTACTACACCGAACCCTGTGCAAAACTCGCACAACTTCTGTGCGAAAAGACAGGCATGAAAAAAGTGTTCTTCGGCAACTCCGGTGCGGAAGCCAACGAATGTGCCATCAAGGTTGCACGTAAATACGCACAGGACAAAAAGGGTGCGGACTACAGCACCATCATCACCCTCGAAAACAGCTTCCACGGCAGAACACTGACCACGCTGTCCGCTACGGGGCAGGAGCATTATCATGAACTGTTCAACCCCCTGACACCGGGTTTTGTACACACCCCTGCCAATGATTTTGAAGCACTCAAAGCATTGGCTTTGCAAGAAAAAACCGCAGGCATCATGATGGAGATCGTACAGGGTGAGGGCGGTGTCATAGCACTCGATGCAGACTTCGTCAAAGCGGTTGCCGCATTTTGCAAGGAGCAGGACATTGTTCTTGTGATCGACGAAGTGCAGACCGGCAACGGCAGAACGGGTGAACTGTATGCCTATATGCACTACGGCATCGAACCCGATGTTGTTACAACCGCAAAGGGTCTGGGCGGCGGCCTTCCCATCGGTGCTGCACTGCTCAGTGAAAAGGTTGAAAGCGTGCTCGGTTTCGGCGACCACGGCTCCACCTTCGGCGGAAACCCCGTCTGCTGTGCAGGTGCTGTGAGCATCATTGAACGTCTGACCGAAGATTTCCTCAATGAAGTCAAGACAAAAAGTGAAAAAATCTTCACCGCATTGCAGGGTGCTTCGGGTGTAAAATCCGTTTCGGGACTCGGCCTTATGATCGGCATTGAAACCGAAAAAAGTGCAAAAGATGTGGTCGCTGCCTGCATGGAACAGGGCGTTCTGTGCCTGACGGCAAAGACAAAAGTGCGTCTGCTGCCGCCGCTGAACATCCCCGACGATTTACTTGACAAAGCAATAGAAACAATCAAAACAGCCTGTGCAATATAAGCACAGGCTCATTCTGCTTATATAAGGGAGGAACAAAGATGCTTTATAAAAAAAATGTCACCCCTGCATTAACCGATGAACTGTTCAGAAATCCCACTTCCGAATACCGCGGCACACCGTTCTGGGCATGGAACAGCGACCTGAAAAGCGAAGAACTGCAGCGTCAGATCGAAGTGTTCAAAGAAATGGGTCTGGGCGGATTCCATATGCACGTTCGTACGGGTATGTCCACAAACTATCTTTCCGACGAATTCATGGGACTCATCAAGGACTGCGTTGACAAAGCCGAAAAAGAAGACATGATCGCATGGCTGTATGACGAAGACCGCTGGCCGTCGGGTGCTGCAGGCGGACTTGTCACCAAAGACGAACAGTACCGTGCACGCTGCCTGCTGATGACAACCGAACCGTGCAAAGAGGCTGACGAAGAATCGAAATTCACGGATTCGCGTTCCGAAGGCAGCCGCGACGGAAAGGGAAATCTGATTGCCTGCTACGATGTAGTGCTGGATGCAGACGGCTTCCTGCAGTCTTACAAGCAGATTGCCCAAACGCAGGAAGCAGAGGGTACCAAGTGGTATGCATACTTAAAAATCCATGCCCCCTCCCCTTGGTATAACAATCAGACCTATCTTGACACACTCAACCCCGAAGCCGTTTCCCGTTTTGTGGAAGTCACCCACGAACGCTACAAGGAAACCGTCGGTGACAGATTCGGCACCACCATTCCCTCTGTTTTTACGGACGAACCGCAGTTCACCCGCAAACAATTGCTTGACAACTCCACCGACACGGATGACATTTTCATGCCGTGGACGGATGACCTGCCCGAAACCTACAAGGCACAATACGACGAAGACCTGCTCGCCCGGCTGCCCGAATTGTTCTGGGAGCTGCCCGACGGCAAGGTAAGTCTTGTGCGTTATCATTATCACGACCACATTGCAGAGCGTTTTGCATCTGCATTTGCGGATATCTGCGGCAACTGGTGTCGCCAAAACGGCATTGCTCTGACAGGTCACATGATGGAAGAACCCACCCTCAAAAGCCAGACCGCGGCTCTCGGCGAAGCCATGCGTTCTTACAGAGGCTTTGACCTGCCCGGCATTGACATGCTGTGTGCAAGCTTTGAATTCACCACCGCCAAACAGACTCAGTCCGCCGTGCATCAGTTCGGCAGAGAAGGGATGCTCAGTGAGCTGTACGGTGTAACCGGTTGGGACTACGATTTCCGCGGCTACAAGCTGCACGGTGACTGGCAGGCCTGCCTTGGTGTCACCATCCGCGTGCCGCACCTTTCGTGGTATGCCATGGGCGGTGAAGCCAAACGTGACTACCCCGCTTCCATTCACTATCAGTCTCCGTGGTGGAAAGAATATGCTGCCCTCGAAGACCATTTTGCCCGTGTCAACACTGCTATGACAAGAGGCAAGCCCGTTGTGAAGGTCGGTGTGATTCATCCCGTCGAAAGTTTCTGGCTGCGTTGGGGACCGAATGACAAAACCGCACTTCTGCGTGACAACATGGATGCAAAATTCAGGAATGTCACCGATTGGTTGCTCAAGGGCAGTATCGACTTCAACTTCATCAGCGAATCCCTGTTCCCCACCCTTTGCGAAACCGCAACAGCTCCTCTGCAGGTCGGTAAAATGACTTACGATGCCATCGTGGTCCCCGATTGCGAAACATTGAGAAGCACCACCCTTGACCGTCTTGAAGCCTTCCGCAAAGCAGGCGGCAAGCTCATTTTCATGGGCAGTGCACCGAAGTTTGAAGACGGTGCTCCGAGTGAACGCGGCAAAAAGCTGTTCAGCGAATCCGTCTGTATTTCCTATGACCGTGCAGAACTGCTGACCGCACTCGACGAAAACCGCACACTTGCCATCCGCGATCAGGACGGCTCGTTGTCCCAAGGTTTTATTTATCAGCTCCGCGAGGACAACGATTGCAGATGGTTGTTCATCAGCCGTTGCTGCGAGCCTTACAACAAAAACGTCTGCCGTAAACATGACCTGCAGATTCAGATCAAGGGCGACTGGACACCCGTTGTGTATGACACGCAGACAGGTAACACGGCAAGCATTGACTATGTATACAAAAACGGACAGACCGTTTTGTACAAAACGCTGTTTGACTATGACAGTCTGCTGCTCAAGCTCGTCCCCGGTAAAACAGAAACTGCCGACAACGAAAAAGAACCTGCCCGCATCGGACAGCTTGCAGTGTCGGCAAGCGTTCCTTACACGCTTTCCGAACAGAATGTTCTGCTGCTTGACATGGCAGAATTTGCATGGGACAACGGCGAATTCTGCCCCGAAGAAGAAATTCTTCGTCTTGACAACATTGTCCGCAAGCAGCTCGGGTTCAAAACACGCGGCGGCGGT
>JAFSEF010000069.1 GCA_017435865.1 Clostridia bacterium | reverse complement strand
TTGTTCTTGATACGGCAAAAATCTATCCCGTTGAGTTGATGATTATGGCTGTTGTATTTGTCATAAGTGTGCTTCCAACCGTTATCTGTACGGTGAATATGTCTAAAAAGGACGGTATTTCACAATGAAAAAAGTAATCTCATTCATTCTTATATCCTGTTTTGCTGTGTTTGTTTTTGCTGCCTGCGGCAATGATAACGGCGGTGATGAAATCATCGACAATACCCTTAGTTTCTCTCAGGCTAACAGTGTCGAAGCCATGCAGAAGCTTGACGGTCAACAGGTAAACATCATCGGGTATATGTCAACCCTTTCACCGATTAACGGCAGTTTTATGTACTTGATGAATCTGCCTTATCAGAGCTGTCCTTTCTGTGTGCCCAACACAACCCAGCTTTCAAACACAATGGCTGTTTATGCGAAAAGCGGTGACTCTTTTGCGTTTACCGACAGAGCTATAAAAGTTACGGGTACCCTTGAGTTCGGTGACTATACCGACGAATACGGCTATGAATACGGTTACAGAATCACAGATGCAACCTATACTGAGGTCGATACAAGCGAAATGTCTGACAAGATGAAGTTGTGGCAGCAGCTCGCTTCAACAAATGTAATCAGCGATGTTTATAATATGTATGAGTATGTAAACTTCCTTTGTTTTTGGCCTACATACACTGCTGAATTTGAGGGTGGCAAAGACTACCTGTACCCGACAGATGCAATCCATTTTATAGAAACTGAAGGGGCTCAGTTTAATTACGGCTATGCTGAAGGCTATTTCGATTCTATGATAAATACTATCGAAGAAGTAAGCACTACAGATTTTATTACTCTTGTTGAGAATATCAAAAAGGCAAAATCACTTGCAGAACGTGCATTTGCAGATCTCAAAGCAGAGGAATATGCAACAACTGCCGAATACAGCGGTTCATTTGGTGATGGCAGAAGTCAGTATAAGATGAATAATGCTGATACATACGAAAAAGAAATGGAAGCTATTTACAGAGAATTTGCAGAATGGCTTGCTGAGTGGGAGATTTAAACAGAAATAAACAATGGTTTATTTCAGTGAAGTACCTCCAGAAATCGACGAATTTCGACAGAAGTTCGTCGATTTTACTTTTTGCTTCTTCACTTTTCACCCTTCACGAATCTTCGGGTCGCTTTTTGGAAGGTAAGAAGTAAGAAGGAATAGTGAAAAAGTGATGCGGGACACCCGCACCCGATTGCAAGTGCAAATCAAGTGTGATATAATCGGTTTGACCAATAAAAATATTTATCAGAGGATGGTGTGCTATGCACAGAACAAAATTATCTTTGTTACTTGCATTAACGATGTTGATCGGTTTGTTGTCAGGAGGCTGCGGTGCAAATTCTGCAGAAGAAAGTACCGTTGTGGATGTTGTTCCCGAAAAAGAAGGTTATGTTCTTGATTTCAGCACAGAATTCAATGATGGCAATTTAAGTACAGAATACTGGCTGCCGCAATATCTTCCTCACTGCACAATGAACACGGAAGGCTCCTCTGCAAGATATAAAGTGGAGGATGGTTGCCTGAATCTGTATATCACAAAAGATTCGCCGGATTATTTCGGCGGTCAGCCGGGTTCGGTTGATCCTGATAATCTTTTATGGATAGCGAATGGTATTCAGACATGGGAAAAGAACCATTTGCATCCCGGTGGTGCACAACAGATGGAAGTAGAACCCTTTGAAGGCTATGCCACGCAGTACGGTTATTTTGAGATACGAATGAAGATGCCTGACACCAAGGGCGGCGGATATGCAGCCTGGTGGCTTATTGGTACTCAAGATGATACCGACACAGCAGAGTCCGTGCAGAATGGTGAAATAGATGTATTGGAGACGTTCTTTGATAATCCGGGCGTTTTTGAACCCAAGGTACACGCATGGGATGATCCTGATCTTAATGAATGGTCAAGTAAAGTGAATCTCAAGGGCTTCTCAAAGAATTATATGAACGAATTTCACACGTATGCAATGGACTGGAGACCTGAAGGGATCACCTTTTATGTGGACGGAAAAGAAGTGGCACAGACCGAAGAATCACCGCAATACAGAATGTGTATGATTCTTTCTATGTATATCAACTCGGATTTCAGCGGTTGGGATGAACCTGAAAATGAATATCCGATTGAATGGCTGATAGATTATGTCCGTGTTTATAAAGATATAAACGGTTATGCGTAAACCTGCTGCAATTTTTTATACATATGTGTGATATACTCTACTTATCAAGTAAGGATCTGCAGGGGTGTTGATTATGATTGAAAAGTTTGAAATACATACTGATGTTCTCGTTCTCGGAAGCGGTCCTTCCGGGTTTGCTGCTGCATATACCGCTGCCAAAAACGGTGCTGCGGTCATTCTGGTTGAACAAAGCGGCGACATTGGCGGAATCTCCACCTCGGGACTTATGAGTCATTGGACAGGCAGTTGCGGCAGTCCTTTGTATTATGAGATTCTGAAAAGATCTGCCGCAAACAATGAGGGAAAATTCAAAAATGAAATCACCAACCTCATTGACCCCGAAAAACTGAAAACGCTTTATCTTGAAATGCTTTGTGAGGTTGGTTGCAGATTGATGCTTTACACGTTTGCGGAAGATGCAATCTGCGACGGAGATAAAATTCTCGGTGCAACCGTTCTCAACAAATCGGGCAAAACGGATATTTATGCAAAAATCACGATCGATGCTACGGGGGACGGAGATATTGCCGCAAGAGCAGGGGCAGAATTCGTTCTCGGCAGAGAAAATGACAACAAAATGCAGCCTGCAACACTGATGTTCAAAGTCGGCGGTGTTGATTATGACCGTGCCGTTTTTTTAGGTGCATTTGAATCATCTTATGATACCCCAAAGGGTGAACTGCAGGCTCTTGCAAAAGAACATATCCCCTATCCCGCCGGCCACATTCTTACTTACAAATCAACCCTCCCCGGTGTTGTTACCTGCAATATGACAAATGCCATTGATGTTGACGGCACAAATGCAGAGGACCTGACGCGCGCCACGCTTACATGCCGCAGACAAATGGATGCGATTGTCCGGTATCTGCGTGAATTTGTTCCCGGTTACGAAAATTGTTACATTCTAAGCTCTGCTTCGCTTATGGGAATCCGCGAAACAAGACATTTCAAGGGCAAATACACTCTCAATGAACAGGATATTCTCAAAGCGAAGGTCTTTGACGATTATGTTGTAAAAGATGCTTACTTCAATTTTGATGTGCATAATATTACGGGTGCCGGTCTTGACAAAACAGGCGTGCAGAAGCATTTCAAGCAGAAAAAAGGATATACAATCCCCTACCGTTGCCTGTTGCCGGAAACAAAAGAAAACCTTTTGCTTTGCGGCAGAAATATTTCAGGCACACATATGGCACATTCCAATTTCAGGGTCATGCCGATCTGTGTCGGCATCGGTGAAGCGGCAGGTGCAGCGGCCTGTATCTCCGCTTTGCAAAACCGCAATCTGAATCATATAGATGCAAGTGAAATAAGAAAACTTGTCGGAATATAAATATCGGTCTGATGAACCGTGATTCAGAAACAGATATGTTATAATCAGTTCATCAAAAACAGAATTGCAGAGGTGTATTATGAGAAAAGAAATTGATATAAATACTTGGGAAAGAAAAGAGCATTTTGAGTTTTATTCAAACATTGCAACACCCCATTATTGTGTAGCTTTCAATATTGATATAACCAATCTGCTTGCATTCACAAGAAAGCATAAAATATCTTTTTATTATTCGCTCATCTGTTTATGTACGCAGTCGATGAATGAAATTGATGAGTTTTTGCTTGAAACAGAAGATAACAAGGTCTATAAAATTGACCGCCGTGTGCCCTGCTTTACGGATCTGAAAAAGGGTGCAACAAGCTTTCATATGGTGTCACTTCCCTGCGACGGAGATATTATTGAATTTGCAACAAATGCACGCAAGGAAAGCGAAAACAATCCCTTGTCCGTTTATTCGCTCGGCGGACTCAGAGAATCGCAGATTGTTTTTTCCTGCATTCCGTGGGCGGATATTACAATGTGTTCAAACGAGCGTGATTACACCGACCCGAAGCTCAAAGACGATACTGCGCCGATTCTTGTTTGGGGTAAATATACCGAACAAAACGGCAAGTATATGATCAATATGACACTTGATGTTAACCACCGGTTCATTGACGGATATTTTGTCGGTCAGTTCGTGCAGAAGCTTGAAGAAAAAATTGCTGCACTTAAATAAAAGAGACAAGTAAGAATTTGTGGAGATTTATTATGGCAAGCTTGCTTTTGGTCGTTATTTATATTGCTTTTATCGGGCTTGGTGTGCCCGATTCGCTGATCGGTTCTGCCTGGCCTGCAATGCATGCAGAACTCGGCATTCCTGTTGAAATGGTGAGCATTCTCACATTTATTATTTCAGGCTGCACTGTGCTTTCAAGTATGTTCAGCACAAGAATTCTCAATAAACTGGGCACTGCAAAGGTGACAGCTTTCAGCACGGCCATGACTGCATTTGCTTTGCTCGGCTTTTCGCTGGCACCTTCGTTTTGGTTTATGATCCCTTTGGCCGTGGTCTCGGGACTTGGTGCAGGTGCAATCGATTCGGGACTTAACAATTATGTGGCACTTCACTGCAAAGCAAGTCACATGAATTTTCTGCATTGCTTCTATGGCGTTGGGGTCTCGATCAGTCCGTATATTATGTCGCAGGCTTTCAGCAATGTCGGTTGGCGCGGCGGTTATCGCTATGCTTTTTATGTTCAGTTTGCGATTGCCTTGTTATTACTGTTTTCCATTCCGTTATGGAAAAAGAATTCTGCAACGCAAGAAACGGAAGAAGAAAACGGAGTCACCCTTTCCATTGCAGAAATGATAAAAAAGGCAGAAGTCAGACAGGTCTGGATCATTATGCTTGCGACCAATGCAATTGAATATGCCTGCGGCGTCTGGGGAAGTACGTATCTGGTAGAAGAGAAGGGGTTCGCACTTGAACACGGTGCACTTGCATTAACTATTTATTATGTCGGCATGTCGATCGGTCGTTTTGCTTCGGGTCTGCTTGCAAATAAAATCAAAACATGGATGCGTATTTTTATCGGTTGCGTGATTCTTGCACCTGCCATTGTTATTATGCTTCTTCCCGTAAACGGTATTTTTGCAGTTGTCGGCTTGTTCCTTATAGGGCTCGGAAACGGATCCATTTATCCGAATATGATACACCTGACACCGCACAATTTCGGCAAAGAAGTGTCGCAGTCAATCATGGGGTCGCAAATTGCCTTTGCGTATATCGGCGTTATGCTGGCACCGCCCATGGTAAGTCTTATAAGCGGCATATTCGGCATAAAAGTATACCCGATTTTACTTGCATTGCTTTATGTTGTGATGTTTGCTGCGATTTATTGTTTTGCAAACCGCTTGAAAAAACAAGGCAGATACAATAAGGATGTTTAAAATGAAAAATAATGATATTTTCAATATAAACAGTTTTCTTGCTCCGGATGTTTCGTGTGCACCCGTGTATATATGGGTGTGGAACGATGTTTGTACAAAAGAAATTATAGATGCGCAACTGCATGAAATGCAGAATCTCGGTATACGGGCATTTTATATTCTTCCCGAACCCAAAAGCTTTCGTCCCGACAGCATGCCTACCAATCTGACGCCGGATTATCTCACGGACGAGTTTTTTGTGCTTTGTGAATACGCAATCAAACAAGGAAAAGCACGCGGTATGAACTGTTGGATTTATGATGAAGGCGGTTGGCCGTCCGGCAGTGCCTGCGGAAAAGTGACAGAAGATCACCCCGAATATGCAGTTGAAGATTCACGTTATCCCGATTTGCTCAACAAAAAAGCAACACAATATTTTATAGAGATCACGCACGAAAAATACGCTTCCGCAATAGGCGAAGATTTCAAAAATTATGTTGCCGCCGTATTCACGGATGAACCGAAAGCATCGTTTGCTGCCTGCAACAAAGAGTTACAAAACCGATATGAAGAAATGTACGGCGAATCAATATTACCGTATATTCCTGTCATTGAGGGGGAAATTGCACCAACAGAAGAAACCGTTAAGATATTACAACAATGGTATGATTTGTGCAGTCATGTTTTCTGTGAAAATTATCTTTTGCCCTGCAAAAAATGGGCGAATGAAAAAGGGATCGCCTTTACGGGACATCTGGATGTTGATCACAGTCCTGCAGGCTGTGTGAACGGCGGTTGCAATTTCAATCTTATGCGGGCACTCAGATGCTTTGATATTCCCGGTGTTGATTTTATATGGCGGCAGGTTTACCCTGAAAACAGAGTCTCTCACAAAGATGATTTCAATGCGTATAACGGATTTTTTCCGCGGTATGCGTCCTCTGCTGCCGCACACAACAGCACAAGATTTGCGTTGAGTGAAATTTTCGGTGTTGCCGGGGCAGGTGTTTCTTACGACATCATGCGTTATACGGTCGGCTACGGTGCGGTGCGGGGAATTAACATTTTCAATCCGTTTAACTTTCCGCTCGGCAGAAGCGGTCAGCTTCTTGCACAGGAGCTGCCTGTATTCACGGAAAATCAACCCTTCTGCCGATATCTCAGCCACTTTAACCGCTACACGGAAAGCCTGTCTTACATAAGTGCACTCGGAGAGCGTGTTTATGACACGGCTCTTTATTACCCTGTTTCCGATTTTCAGGGCAGATTGAATGCAGAAAAACTGTCAAAAGAGTTTGACACCCTCGGAAGAATACTCGAAAATATGTTGGTTGATTTTGATATTGCAGATGACGATGTTTTGCAAAAAGCTGCAATTTCAGAGGACGGCTATATGTGCATAGGCTCTGCGAAATATAAGCATATCATCATTCCGCAAGGTGCATTTATTCCCGAAGCTACGAAAATTGTGTTGGAGGATTTTGTAAAACGAGGCGGTTGCGTTTCGCATACGCTTTCAGATCTCACACCTGCAGTAAAAGCCGATGGCTGCGGTCTTCGTGCCATGCACAGAAAATGTGAAAACGGAGATTTGTTCATTCTCTTCAGAGAAACAGGTGCATGCGGGGATTACAGCATTCATTTACCATCATCAAACGGCTATTTGCTTGACTTAACCAATGGTGAGCTGCAACACATCGAAACCGAAAACGGCATTCTCAGAATTTGTCTTGCTGTAGGTGAAACGGCTGTTGTTTTATTGACCGACGAAGTTCTGCAGGCAGAAAAACAAAACTGTTTCAAGGATGCATTTAAGATTGCAAGTGACTTTACATTCAGAAAAGAAACAGAGCTTGTTTGTGGTGAAAACGGATTTGATACTGTTATGCATTCGGAAAATGCAGCTCCCGTGCACCTTGGCGACTGGTCTTCGTTGGTCGGCAGTGCTTTTTCCGGCAGCGGTGTGTATGAAACAAGTTTTGTTCTTCCGCCTGAGAAAACAGGAAAACAGGGTGAACTGCATGCAGGCGATGTGCGTTTTGCGGCATCCGTTTATCTGAACGGGCAGCCCCTTGGTGTTGCGTTCGCACCGCCGTACAAGTTTAAAATTCCTGCCGGTGTGCTTTGTGAAAATAATACATTAAAAATAGTTGTGACAAATACCTCAGCAAACTGGTATGTACATACAGATTATTTCAAAAAGTGGAAAACAGAAGAATTATCCCAATATTTCGACGGCGAAGTTGAATATGCAAAAGACTTCTGCGCAGGCGGTTTATACGGACCTGTTACGCTGTATACGGAATAATGGATTGTCAGATTATATAAAAGGAGTGTATTGATATGAAAACGTTTTTATTTCAGGGTGATTCAATAACAGATGCAAGCAGAGATGATGAAGAGATTGTGAATGCAGGTCTCGGATGCGGCTATGCGTTCTTCCTTGCTTCTGAATTTGAAAAGCAGCATCAGGGTATGCTTCGTTTTATCAATCGAGGTGACAGCGGTGACCGTATCACTGACGTGTATGCAAGAATCAAAGAAGATATCATCAATTTAAAACCCGACATCATGTCGATCCTCATAGGCATCAACGATGTTTCGCACGAGCTTACCATGCAGTGCGGTGTCAGTCCGAAAAAATTCAGAATGATCTATGAAATGCTGATCGACGAAATCAAAGAATGCCTGCCCGAAATCAGAATTATAATTATGGAACCGTTTGTCCTCAAAGGTACGGCAACTGAAAAATTGTGGACCGAATTCTACACGGAAGTCAGAAAAATGGCTGCCATATCACAGCAGGTTGCTGAAAAATACGGTTTTGATTTTGTGCCGTTGCAGGATAAATTCGATGCACTGTCGAACGACAAAAATGCAGGCTACTGGAGTGAAGACGGTGTTCACCCCACCATTGCAGGTCATCATTTGATCAAAGAAGAATTACAAAAGGTGCTTGAAAAGTATATAAACGAGTTTTAATACCTGTTGCGTTTCGACTTATTATTTGCAGCAAAAAAAGGAGTCAGATATGAAAAAAGCTGTTTTTGTATTGGTGTTGTTGCTTTCTCTGCTTATGCTGTGCAGCTGCACAGCATATGACAAAAGCTATTTGGCAACCATTTTAATTACTTCCAACCACGGCAATGAAGCAAGTATGAGATTTGATACTTTCAAGGGCACGAACAATTTCAAATTAAAAAGAGATGGTATTTCTGAAAACACACTTCAGATTGAAGCAAGTCTTACTGAAGGTGAGATGCACATTTTTGTCGGTGTTGACGGTGAAAAAGAATTGCTCCTTACCGTACAGGGCGGTGAAGCCTACGATGAAACGATTGCACTCGACGAAAAATATGATAACGAAAAAGCAATTTACATTATTCTCGAATCGACAGACAAATGTGCGGATGGTGATTTTGCGTTTGCGTACAATTGATGATGCAAATTGTCTGATTTCTTCAATTATTAAGTGCATATTTAAAAGCAACAGTCCGAAAACTGTTGCTTTTTTCTTGTTTCGGATGGTATAATTATCCCGATCAAACAAGAATGTACAAATCCGGGTGGTGAAAAGTATGAAGATCCCTTACATTTCCGATTCATGGAAAATATTGTTCCAACCGCAGCAGTACGGCAATTATGTAAACGACCATACGATTGTAAAAGGTGCAGACGGCAACTGGCATCTGTATGGCATAACAAGCCACGGCGGACATTCCTGGGAGGAACGCTATTTTGTCCACGGCAGAGGTGAAAGTTTGCACAGTGCCTTTGTTGAAGTCGGAAAATCAATTGACCGCGGCACACTTGCATGGGCGCCCTGTGTCATCCGCAAGGATGAAAACTACTATATGTTTTACGGTCCGTCACCGACATCGCTTGCCGTATCCTTTGATATGAACGAATGGTACGGATACAATGTTGTACTGCAAAACGAACCACCCATGGCAGCACACCGCGATCATTTTGTGCTGCAGGTTGAAGATAACAAATACCTTATGTATGTTGTCGGGGTGCACAACAAAAAAGGGGCGGTTTCGTGCTTTTCGTCCTGTGATCTGCTGACATGGGATTTTGCAAGCTTTGCACTGACTTCAGGAGATGCGGCTCCGCTGAAGCCGGGTTGGGGTGCCATGGAATCGCCTTTTGTGGTGAAAAAAGACGGCTTGTATTATCTTTTTATAACCTACACCGATTCGTCCGATGAAACGTACAATGATACACTGGTGTTTTGCTCCGATGATCCGCTGCAGTTCGGTGAATACAACGGCGGAATCGGCGGTGCAATACCGATCACAAAGCTTTCGGCACACGCACCCGAAATCCTTGAAGAAAACGGAGAATATTTTATTACAACCTGCGGATGGCGTGACAAACCTGTTGCCAACAAAGGCTGCGTTTCAATCGCACCGCTTGCATGGAAATAAATGCAGAGTATACAGTTTTCAGAGTCATTTTTTGAGAGGTTGTTATGGAATTCACACATTACCTTTTTTGCTATTTCACAGGCAATTTGCCGCAGGAAGAAAGAATTCATTTTGCCGTTTCCGAGGACGGATATCATTTTTCTGCCCTGCATGGCGGACAGCCTGTTATTCTGCAGACCATGGGCAAAAAATGCTGCCGTGATCCCTTTGTTTTCCGCGATCAGAACAATCAGTTTCACATCATTGCAACCGATATGCGATCGCAGGACGGTTGGTGCAACAACAATTCAATGGTTATATGGGACAGTCCCGATCTGATTCACTGGCAGAATGAACGCATCCTTGATTTTTCGCAGTTTGAAGAAACAAAAACTGCCGACAGAGTGTGGGCACCGCAGGTGCTTTTTGACAAAAACAGACAGGAATATATGATTTACTGGACACATCACAATGCCGATGCTGCACTTGATACAATCACATGGTATGCTTATACAAAGGACTTCTGCACGCTGACAACTACACCGAAAGTGCTTTTCAGCCCAAAAAGCGGTCTGTGTGCAATTGATGCCGACATTCTTGAACATGACGGAAAGTATTATCTCTATCAAGCAGACGGCGAAAAAGAAGCCATTTGTTATTGCGTGGCAGACAAACCCGACGGACCGTATTTTGAACCCGACAGCAACAAAATTTCGGTTGCCGACACCGCTTTGGAGGGCAACTGCATATACAGAATACTCGGTACTGACAGGTTTGTGATGATTGCCGATCAGTTTCAGAAAGGCGGCTATTTTATGCAGGAAACAACAGATCTGATTCATTTTACAAAAGTCAGTGAGGACAGCTTTGCACTCAACCATCTGTCCCCTCGTCACGGTTCGGTTCTGCACATCACCGAACAGGAATACAATGCACTGAAAAATGCAGCTTTCTGAGACAGCAGTTCCGATCACTTCACAAAAAGGAATGAAAATATGATTATTCTGATTACAGGTGCATCCCACACGGGCAAAACACTGCTCGCACAAAGATTGCTTGAAAAATACAAATATCCGTATCTGTCTGTTGACCATCTGAAAATGGGACTCATCCGCAGCGGTTACACTTCCCTGACTCCTTTGAGCGATGATACGGAATTGACCGCTTACCTCTGGCCTGTTGTGCGTGAAATGATAAAAACCGCGATCGAAAACAAACAGAATCTGATCGTGGAAGGTTGCTATATTCCTTTTGATTGGCAAAAGGATTTTGAAAATGAGTATCTTGAAAACATCAGATTTTACTGCCTTGTGATGAGTGAAACCTATATAAAAAATCATTTTGCAGACATAAAGAAATATGCAAATGCAATTGAAAATCGAGGGGATGACGAAGACTGCACGTTGGAAAGTGTTTTGCGAGACAATGCACAAATTCTGACGCTTGCACAGCAACATCGGGTCAATACCATTCTGATTGATGACAAATATGAAATCAACATTGATTCAGACGGAGAAGAACATGAATAAGATCATAGAAATAACAGATTTTCTTGCTCCTGAGCTGGATGCATACGCACGTCTCACCGAAGTGCAGTTACTCAACAGAGAGTTCCCTGAAAAGGGTCTGTTCATAGCGGAAAGCCCGAAGGTCATTGAACGGGCACTTGGTGCAGGCTACGCACCTGTTTCCTGCCTCATGGAGAAAAAACATATTGACGGTGAAGGGAAACAGATTCTTGCCGCCATGAAAGACGTGCCTGTGTTTTGTGCGGAATTTGATGTACTGACACAGCTGACGGGATTCAAGCTCACAAGAGGGATGCTGTGTGCCATGAAACGCAAACCGCTGCCTTCCGTCAGCGAACTCTGCAAGGACAAAAGCAGAATCGTGATTCTCGACAAAGTAATGAATCCGACCAATGTAGGGGCAATCATCCGTTCCGCGGCAGCTCTCGGAATGGATGCGGTCATCCTCACACCCGGCTGTGCAGATCCTTTGTACAGACGTGCCGCAAGGGTCAGCATGGGTACCGTGTTTCAGATCGACTGGACATTTGCACCCGATGACAGCCTTGACGAAATCAAATCTCTCGGCTTTAAAACGGTGGCAATGGCACTGAAAGAGCAATCTCTTGATATACGTGACCCGCGGCTGACAGCCGAAAAGAAGCTTGCCGTCATCATGGGTACAGAGGGTGACGGACTTGCCGATCAGACCATTGCCGACTGCGATTACACCGTCAGAATTCCCATGTATCACGGTGTGGATTCGCTGAATGTGGCGGCAGCTTCCGCGGTGGCTTTTTACCAGCTGGGCAACAAACAGAACAACAGCTGAACAGAACCATAACCATTTCACAGCAAGCAAACTCTCCCCTGCTCTTCAGATACGATTCAATCAATTTTACAGGAATGAAAACGATGATCAATGCAGCTGACTATGGCTTTTTGCCTGAAAACAATCCCTATGATAATGCAACAGCGTTGCAAAACGCTGTCAATCAGGGCGGAATTGTACAGATTACGCTTCCCGGAGTATACAGAATATCCGAACAAATTGAGATCGGTGACAACACAAAACTCATTTTCTGCGAGGGTGCCGTTGTGCAGCGTGAAGCAAGCATGTGCGGTAAAAACGGCAATGCTTTTATAAACAAAGGTGCCCTGACAGGACAAAACAACCGCAATATCGAAATAATCGGCCTGCACCTTGAATGCAACGGCATTGAAAGCAGCGATTTCGGTGTAAACAGCCGCATTGCAGGATTGCGTGCACAGGTCGCGATGATTTATGTTGAAAACTTAAAAATCGAAGGTTTTACGTGCCACGGCTTGCTCGAAAAGGATTATGCAATTCAGGTCAGTGCCTTCAAAAATATTGTTCTGAATGACCTGTACATAACAGGCAGAAAGGACGGTGTGCACCTCGGTTGGGGTGACGGTTTTGCCATCCGAAACGGCAGATTCCGCACCTTCGATGACCCGATTGCACTCAATGCCTTTGATTATGCCACCTCAAACACGCATGTAGGTTGGATCGAAAATGGAATCATCGAAAACTGCACGGATCTGGATGATGACACAACAACGGGGTTCTTCTGTCGTATTCTCGGCGGTGCGTGGTGCAACTGGCACAAGGGAATGCAGGTGCAACACTCGGACACCGTGGCGGTCAACGGAAAAACATACCGCGTTCTGATGAATCCCAAAGACGGTAAGCTGTATACATCCCTCACACCGCCTTGTCACGAAACAGGAATTGCAGAGTATGACGGTATCAACTGGGTCAAAGTGCGTGATACGCAAGTGCTTGACTGCGGTTGCAGAAACATCGTGATCCGTGATTGCACGCTACAGAAAAAACGCAGTACAGCCATTGCCATCAGCCTGAACCATGACACATATGCACGCAGTGTTTATCCCGGTTGCAAATGTGTGCCGCAAAGCAACATCACGCTCGAAAATATCGTCACAGAAAATGACGTGGAAAATCTGCTGCATTCCAACTACCCGAGTGCGGATATTACACTGAAAAACATTGATTTCAAAAATGCAAAACTTTGTTTTGACGTTGTTGAGCAGGCAGATATCGCCTACCCCGAAGTACAAATCAATGCCCAAAATGTTATTTTCAACGAAGACACAATTCATGCAACACCCGGACACCCGATCAGACTGTGTGTTTCAGAACCCGCAATCCGATAATTGAACTATTGCATTTACGACAACTTTTTCCTTGCATCTCTTTTTTTGTTCAGCTTCGCTTGTGCCGACAATGTCGTCACAGGCATTTTTATTTTTCCTTTTTATCATTATTCACATTTTATTATATTCTGATATAGAATTTCACAATCCTTTTTGAATAAAAACAGAAGGTCATTTTTTCTTTTTCATGTGCATTCGGCACAATAATAATTATTATTTATTATGTTTTTAATTTTTTGTTGCTAAAAAGTTTATAATGTGTTATATTAAGTTTATTAATAATTAATTTTTTTCAATGGCGGGATCCAATCCGAACAAATGACATTTGCATCGGCACAATCCTGATTCTGTTAAGGGGGGTGACAACTTTGGCAAGTACGGACATTCTTTATCTCATCAGACACAAAAAGTTCAGAATTGACAAAAAAAGACTTGCCATGTTGTGCATCTTCTTTGCTTTGCTCGTTGCAATCATTGTGTTCTGGTGGCTCAAGCTTGTCGGCATCACTGCTACGGGTGATGCGTTCTGCGATCTTGAAGCACATATTCATACAGACGAATGCTATATCAGTGAAACCGTCTGCGAATTTGACGAAAACACCGAAACAGACACACAGGCAGATTCCGAACCTCATGTACATACAGACGAGTGCTATCAGACAACGCTCATTTGCACAAAAGCGGAACACATTCATTCCGCAGAATGCTTCCCCGACAAAACCGTCGATGTTGAAACCGCTGCAGACTGGAAAAAAACGTTTGAGGATGTTGTTCTCTCCGACTCTGTTCCCGAAAACCTGATAAAAATTGCCGCTTCGCAGACGGATTACGAAGAAAGCAAACAGAATTTTGAATATGACAGCGAAGGAAAAAAACAAGGCTACACACGCTACGGTGAGTGGTACGGCAATCCTTACGGCAACTGGAATGCGATGTTTGTATCCTTCTGTCTGCATTACAGTAATATGCAAAAGAATGATGCTCTTTTCAGCTCCAATGCCGAGACCATGCATCAGAAGTGGCAGGAGGCAGACTTGTTCGAAGAGGCAGCAAACCACGAAGCAAAAGTCGGCGAACTGCTGTTCCTTGACATGGACAAAGACGAAACCATTGACCATGTTGCCGTCATCAGCGAACTAACCGAAAAAGAAACCGAAGAAACCGCAAAAACAGAAATCAAGGTTATCGTCGGCGATCACAACAACCGCGTTGAAGAAATGGTGATCGAAGACAGCCTGCACATCATCGGTTACGGCCTTACATACAAGCTCAGTGTTGAAAAAACACAACCGGAAACAACAATACCTGTTGAGGATGTTTCTGTTGCAGATGATGCTGTCGCTGCTGAACCTGCCACAGAAGAAGACATCACGCAGGACACAACCGACGGGACGGACAACCAAGCGTCCGCAGACCTGAACGGACACACACATACAGATGCCTGCTACACATCGGACGGTTTGCTGATCTGCACACAGTGGGGATTGGAAGAACCCTGGGCACTGGATTGGGAAAGCGAAGCATTCCGCGATCAGGCAGTGAAATATGTCAGTTATCTTATTAACCTCATTCCCGATGCGGACACATTTGACAATACGCTCACCGAATACGATCAGAACGAAGATTACGACGGCTATGAAGCCTATTACAAAGAGGTTTATGATACGGTTTGCAAAGCCTTTGTAAACTATGAAAACCTGCTTCTTGATCTGCGTGAAACCGTTGTGAACCGCGACCGCCTTCTGGAATACGAATGGCTCTACAGCGGTATAAGCACCATGGCAGTCACGGAAACCAGAACGGTCGAATTTGTCAACTATTACGACAACGCAACAGCTTCCAAAACCGTACTGATCCACAGCAACAAGGTCGGTGCTTACAGCAGCTTCGGTTTTTACTGGTGGTATGCGGTGGTTGTTGATGAAAACGAATACGGCGAGCTGATCGTTACAAACAAGTACGGCTATGAGTTGACCAACAAAAGCAATCTGCAGCCGACCACCGAAAAAGGTTTTGTTCTGCTTTCGCACGGCGACAGCAACACGTTTGATTGTGAAATCGGTGATGAGGTCACTGTCAATTTTGACTACCTGAACACTTCGGGCAAAAATACGGGCAGCTTCGGCACGGTCACATTCAGCGATTATGTACCACCCGAAACACCATCAACTCCCGACGTTCCCGACACACCTGACGGACCTCCCGTTGTGGAGGATATCCCGGTTTCGGATATTGACGATGGTGAGCTTTCCGATGTGCAGGTCAAGGATGCAGGCGGCAAGACCACCTCTGCGGCAGGCGATGTTGAAATCAGCAAAACCATTGACGGTACCGATATCGAAAACGTATTCGACATCACCCTCACGGTACGCACCGAAAGCAGTATGCAGACCTATCTTGCCGACCCAGATATGGCAGTTGTCATCGTTATGGATATTTCCAACACCATGAACAACAAGTATCCGGCAGGCAGCTCCACTTCAAGATATGATGCGGCTGTTGTTGCGGCTGAAAACTTTATCAATCAGTTTGCCGAACGGGCAAAAGGCATCAGCCAGTTGGGCTTTGTTGCGTTCAATACGCATGCACACGAAATTTTCGAACTGCAGCAATGTACAACGGCCAATGCCAAAGCCCTGATCAGTGAAATGAAATCGGATACCGGGAATATCATCCATAACTATGTCACTGATGACAAAACCCGTTTTACAAACGTTGAAGGCGGTCTGAAAATGGGCTATGATATGCTCAATGCCACCGACAACGAAAACAAGTATATCATCTTCCTGTCGGACGGTTTCCCGACCACTTACCTTGTCAATAACAGCAGTAATAATAGCGATACATTTTATGAAGGGTATGACCCCTACACACCCAGCGGCACAAAGGGTGCAGACGGTGTCTTCTATGATTATGTGACGGGTTATTACTGCTCTTACGGTACAAGCTACAGTGACAAGGCATCCATCAAAGCGAGAGTCATGGCTGACAATATCAAAAATGCCGGTGCAAAAATATTCTCCATCGGTATTGACGTCGGCGGTCAGACCATTGCAGGGTATGACGGCAGAACCGGTCTTTCGGTTATCGACCGAACAAGCACCTCCTATGAAATAGGGGATGCCAGCAGCACCGCAGCTTATCAGAACTGGCTTCGTAACGGCATCGGTTCCGGGTATTACTATGACAGTACGAACCAGGCTGAAATCACGGCTGCTTTCAACACTATTTTTGCGGAGATCGAAAGTCTGAACAAGGAAAGCCGTGAAACCATCTGGACCACGACCGACCCCTTACCCGTCCTCGGTGAAGATGCACACGTTGTTGAATTTATCAATTTCTTCGACAAGGACGGCAATCCCGTTTATGACGTCAATGAAACAGGCGGATTCGAGTATATTGACGGTGAATTCGGTGTCGGTCTCGAAAACACCGCTTTCCATAAGGACGCCACGATTTATTGGGATCTGAAAGACTCGGGCTATGAAACCTATACCTCCGAAGACGGTAACACGACCTATTTCTTCTATAAAATAAGATACAGGATCCGACTTTATAATGAGAATGCTCAATTCGTTGAGTACACGACCTACAACACCAACGGTGACGCATTCCTTGAGTACAAGACCGTTACCACAACCAACGATGAAACAACGGTCTCAGCCAACAAGGTCATGTATTTTGAAAAGCCGGCTGTTGAGGGCTATTACGAGCAGTTTACCTTCTTAAAACAAAGCGATCTCGGCGATCCCATTGCAGGTGCCGTCTTTACCATGACGCACGATGACGAAGCCTGTTCCGTTTGCCAGGGCAACGGTCAGCCTGTTACAAGTGTCAGTACTTTAGGCCCCTTCACATCGACAGCAGACGGTTCGGTGGTATTCAGCAGAATCCCGTCGGGACACATCTACACGCTGCAAGAGACCGTCACTCCTGAAGGCTACTTCGCCTCTGACAAAATATACAAAGTGACCGTTGCATTGGATGAAATCTCCATACGCATCTATGAATCGGCAGACGATACGGAAGGAACACTGTGGACTGGCGACGGTGATTTTGTCTTTGTCAACCGGGCATATGTTTACATTTTACCTGAAACAGGCGGTACGGGAATTGTACTTCCGTTTGTGTGCGGACTTGCATTGATGGCATTCCCTGTTGTGTATGTCGCAATCCGACACAGAAAAAAGCAAAAAGCTTTATAAAAGCTTTATAACAAAAAAAGAAAACAGCAGTGTTTTTCAAATCACCGCTGTTTTCTTTTTATATATTTATCGGATTACAAGAAAGCAAATCAATCGCCGTCGTATTCCTTCGCACTTGCCTTTTCAAAAATGGCAACCACTTCTGCCGGCAGGTTCTTATCGAGCAGAGATACTGCCAGACAAGCGATAAAGCCTGCAATGAAACCGGGAACGATTTCATAAATACCTGTGGAAGAAGAAAGAGTAAGCAGCCATACAACGTCAACAACCGCACCTGTTACAACACCTGCAATGGCTCCTTTGTATGTTGTACGTTTCCAGAACAGGGAAAGCAGAATGACAGGTCCGAATGCGGAACCGAAGCCGCCCCATGCATTTTCAACCATGTTCATAATAGCCTGTGCACCTTTACCTTCACTGTTTGCGATAAAGAATGCGACAACAGCAACAATCATAACAACAAGTCTGCCGATCCAAAGAATTTCCTTGTTGGAAGCATTCTTTCTGAACACAGCTTTGTAGATATCGCTGGTAAAGGAAGAAGATGCAACCAGAAGCTGCGAGTCAGCCGTACTCATAGCAGCTGCAACAATAGCAGAAAGCAAAAGACCTGCAATGAATGCGGGGAAATATCTCTGCACCAGTTCAATAAAGATGGTCTGCTGTGCACCTGCGTTTACAAGTGCTTCACCGACGATCATTCTGCCGAGAACGGCAATAGCCATGGATGCACCGAGGCTGAGAACGACCCATACGATAGCAACCGTAGCAGAAGTTTTGACCATGGATGCCTTTTTAATGGACATAAATCTAACCAGAATGTGAGGCATACCGAAGTAACCGAGACCCCAACCGAGACCGGAAATGATGTCACTCACGGGAACAGAGAAGGGGTTTGCTTCAAAAGTGTTCATTGTGCCGTCAGCCATGGCAAAATTCAACTTGGCAACGTCAAAATCTTTGAATACAAGAATCATAATCGGCACTGCAAGCAATGCAACAAGCATCATGATTCCCTGGAAAAAGTCTGTCCAGCAAACAGCCTTGAAACCGCCGGAAAATGTGTAGGCAACAAGAATCACGGCAAAGATAACCAAGGCAAGTGATTCTTTACCTGCAAGCTGCGGAACAACACTTGTAAGTACCGTAGCACCTGCAACAAAGCTGGAAGCAACGTAAACCGTGAAAAACACAAGGAACACAACTGCACAGATAATCTGCAATGCAGGATTCGTGGCTGCAAAACGGTTATTCAGATACTGGGGCAAAGTGATGGAGTCATTTGCCGCTTTTGAAAAGTTACGCAGTCTTTTGGCAACAAATATCCAGTTTGCTGCCGTACCGAGAGCAAGACCGATACCGATCCACATCTGTCCCATACCGAATGCAAGGATACTGCCGGGGAATCCCATCAGCAACCAACCGCTCATATCGGATGCCTGTGCACTCATGGCAGTGACCCACGGTCCCATGGAGCGACCACCAAGGAAATAGTCTGCTTCGCCTTCGTTTTTGGATTTCAGCATAAAAAATACACCGATTCCCAAAACAACAACAAAATAAAGAATAAATGCTAATAATTGAGTTGTCATTTTTCTTCATTCTCCTTTTTCTGATTTTATATTTTTCTAATATTATCACAAAAACTGCAATAATGCAATATGTTAAAGTGATAAATTTGCAAAAAATACTGAATTTTTTTACAATATATTTTTAAGATTGACGAATTTTTTTGAATATGTTACACTGTAAAAAAAGCCGGGAGTGAGAAAAAAATGAAAAACATGAAAAAATGGCTGTCTGTTATCCTATCGATTTTGCTGCTGACTACCTGTTTTTCTGTTGCAGCATCAGCCGAAGAAAAGACAGAAAAAACAGAAAGCGACATCGCCTGCGAACAACTGCAAAGAGATGTTCCGCTGATTCTTGTAACGGGTCTGGGCGGACAATACCACAGCGGCTTGTTAACGGAAACGGAAGAGGATGACGTGCGGATCTGGGAACCTACCATGGAAATCATCATGCCCGTCATAAAAGAACACGCTTTTTCTCTGGTCAGTGCCATTCTGACAAAGAATTACGACAAAGCCAATGCGATTCTCAAAATGGCTGCCGAAGGTATTTTCGGACCGTTTTCCTGCGACAACAACGGCATTCCCGATCCCGACACGGGCAAAAAGGAAAACAGTACCGACACATTACGCAATCCCAACGGATATGCAAACAGCTACGATTTCCTGTTTGACTGGAGATATGATGTTGTTACCCTTGCCGAACAGCTTGATGCATATGTAAAACAGGTCATGGAACTGACAGGTTCCGACAAAGTTGCGTTTGTTGCAACAAGCATGGGCAACAGCATTCTGATGACCTATCTGTATAAAACATTCTACACAAATGAGAACTACAAAGACAGCAATCACATTCATTCTGCCGTCTTCATTGCAGGTACCATGAACGGTGTTGCAAACTGCGAAGACCCGTTTTCGGCAAACATCACACTGAATGCGGAAGCTCTTGTAAGATATATTGAAGGTCTTACAGGTACTTCGGTTCCCGTGCTGCGTGCGTTGTACAAAATGGGAATTTTTGAGCCTGTGCTTACATATGTCGGTGAGCTGGTACAGGGATTGGTTGACAACGGGCTGTATGACAGCGTGGACTCCACACTGGCGACCATTCCCGGCTTCCATGCCCTTATGAACGCTGAACGCTACACACAGGTCAGAGAATTGATTTACAACACACCCGATAAACAGGAAAAATTTACCACCATTCTTGCAAGCGGAGACTTTTTCCATTATGAAGTGCAGCCCAACAACGTCAACATCATACAGAAGATGAAGGACAGCGGAATCCGTACGGCTGTTTTTTCACAGTACGGTTATGATATACTGCCCATTACTTCCGACAATGACAGAATGTCCGACGGCACAATCACCGTGACTGCGTCGAGTTTTGGTGCAATATCGACCGCTACAGATGAAACACTCGGTCAGGATTACAAACAGGCAAAAGAGTGTCCGTGCGGCAAAAACCATGTCTCCCCTGACCTGCAGATCGATGCATCCACCTGTGCATTTGCAGACACAACATGGTTCGGAAGAGATATGTTCCATGTGTTTGACTCTGCCCTGCTTGCAAAACTGATTGACCTTGTTACGTATTCGGAAGAGGAAATCACCGTGTGGACTTATGAGGACTTACCGCAGTATCTTGTCCGTGAAGGTGATTCGCTTGTACCGCTGACACAGGAGAATCTTCCCGACCCGCCCGTTGCCATCGAAGACAGCATTGCACAGGATGAAGAAGCTGCAAAACTGGCAACCACAATCAGACTTATTCTTGCAGCTGTGTGCATTTTCCCTGTTCTTGTGATTGCGTTGATTGTTTTTGCAGTTGTCCGCCGCAAGAAAAAGAAAACGGCAAATGCAAAGGCAGCAAACGAAGAACCTGCAATGCAGACTACAACATAACAACAGATTCAAAAGAGCATCCGCTGCAATGACGGATGCTCTTATTTTACTTTATAGGAAACTGCACAATTACAGTTCCCGTTGTTGTTTTTTATTTCAGCTTATTCAGCCGTTGCAGGGGTCAGGGTCTGATCGGATCCGGAAAGCATGAAACGCGGATACTTTGCATTGTCATATACCGTTTTCTGCGTATCGCTCATCAGAAGCCATGCAACAAATGCGGCATAATCGGTTTCATAATCAGATGCAACATGAGCAGCATCCTTGATGAACCATGTATATGCGGGGTAGCGGCAGGTGGATGCATTGATAATGCGGTCAGGAGAAATGTATTCTTCTGCAACACCTGCAATCTGTTCGTCAGTCAGCACCGTGCCGTAATCGGCTGCGGTTGCAAAGAAAGAAGTACCGTAGGTTTCGATAACGCGGTCACCTTGTGCTTTGCAACGAGTGTTGACAGGGGTCATGGGAAGATTGTAGTTGGAAAGAAATGCAACGGGGATACCACGTGCAATGGCACCGTCCACTATTGTCTCGGTTGCAAACAGGAAGTTACGCATTTCGGCAAGTTCCGCCATGACAAGCGGATATTCATCCTTGCAGTCACCGAACATAAATTCAACGCAAGCATCAAAATCGGCATCGGGACACATGGACCACAGGCCCATTGCAAGACCGAAGGAATTACGCATTCCTTTATCAAAAACAAGCTCCTTGTGCTCATCCACCATACCGTTGATATAACCGCAAAGAACAGAGAGCAGTTTTTCATTGGCAACAAGCTTGACAAGGAATTTCACAAAGGGATTGCTGTCCTGCACAAGAAGATTCAGGAAATTGACAAGACCTTCTGCATCAAAAGCAACTTCACCTTTGAAAAGATCGCCGATGGTGTAAATGCCGTTGAGAGCACCGGACAGGAAGATGCAATTATAAACCGAATCATAGCCGTAATAATACATATATGCACAAGCGACGACCGTACCCATACTTGCACTGACAAGGCGGACTTTGTCCTCCCCTGTTTCTTCCTTGGCGGTTTCGATAAGAGTGTTGAGCTGTTCTGCAAGCTCACGCGGAGTCTGACGCCAGTCATAGGTGAAGAAGTAGCAATTTTCGGCACCGACTTCATCAATAGCGGTTGCAAGCACACCTTCTTCGTTGTCATAACCATGTGTTTCATAGAAATCGGGATATTCTGCAAGAGAACCGGTATACTTGGTCACTCCGATATTTTCAATGGAATTACCGTCATTATCGGCAGAGATGGGCCCAAACAAGGTGTTGGCGGTATCCACAAGTGTGTTGACCATGCCGATTTCATTGCCGAGAACCATATTGAACAGCAGCTTCACAACACCGGGGAAAATGTTACCGAACGAAAAGGTCAGCGCAGGACTGCCGTCTTCATAATGCAGTCCCATAAAATCAAAACCGCGGACTATGACAACGGGGGCACCGTCATAATCATTTTCTTCAGCAGCAAACGCGGGAACGATGCAACCGAAAAGCATGACAACACAAAGCAATACGCTGATAAGTTTTTTCATAACTCTGACTCCTTAATAATTCTTCTTTATTGCAAAGTGGCAAGAATAACCGCTTTGATGTTGTGCATACGGTTTTCTGCCTCTTTGAACACAACGGAAGCTGCACTTTCAAACACTTCATCCGTCACCTCGAACGCATCAAGGCCGAAGCGTTCTCCCATTTCCTTACCGACCTGTGTTTTGTGGTCGTGGTATGAGGGCAGGCAATGCATGAAAATACATTGTTCACCGGCATTGTCCATGAGTTTTTTGTTGACCTGATAGGGCAGCAGATCGCCGACACGTTCTTCCCATGCTTCAATGGGTTCACCCATGGAGACCCAGATATCGGTATAAATGACATCGGCTCCCTTGGTGGCTTTCATGGGATCTTCTTCAAAAGTCAGCGTTGCACCTGTTTCGGCTGCAATGGCACGGCACTTTTCAACAAGCTGTTCGTCGGGGAAATACTTTGCAGGAGAACAAGCCGTGAAATGAAGTCCCATTTTTGCACAGCCGATCATCAGGGAATTGCCCATGTTGTAACGGGCATCGCCCATGTAAACAAATTTAATATCCTTGAGTCTGCCGAAATGTTCGCGGATGGTCAAAAAATCTGCAAGAATCTGCGTGGGATGATACTCGTTTGTAAGTCCGTTCCACACGGGTACATCCGCAAATTTTGCCAGTTCTTCCACTTTTTCCTGTCCGTAGCCGCGGTATTCGATACCGTCAAACATGCCCGACAACACACGTGCGGTGTCGGCAATGCTTTCTTTTTTACCGATCTGCGAAGCGGACGGATCAAGGTAGGTGCTGCCCATACCGAGATCATGTGCTGCGACCTCAAAACTCGAACGGGTGCGGGTACTTGTTTTTTCAAATATCAAAGCGACATTTTTACCGCGAAGCGTGTCATGCAGAATGCCTGCTTTCTTTTTGGCTTTCAGCTCTGCGGACAAGTCCAGCAGGTAAGCAATTTCTTCGGGTGTATAGTCAAGTAATGTTAAAAAGTCTCTGCCTTTTAAAGTCATAAATAAAAACCTCTCTTGAATCAATATGCAAAAATACATTGAACAGAGTAGCATATTTTGCATATTCATGTCAAGTATTATTATACTTATTCAATGGTAATTTTTCGGATGGTGGTCTTGGTCAGGCAATTGTCGTCTTCGGGACCGCCGCTGCAATAGGACAAAATCATCTCTTTTTCGTTCAGAAAAAACACGGACGGATAACAATAACCGTGGTCGGGTTCGTTTTCAATCACGGCATAATCTGAAAATGCAACGCCGTCATCGCTCACGGCAATCACAAAGGGGGTTCTGCCTGCGTGAACCCACGGTTCATTTCTGCCGATTCTACCGTTGTACAAAGGAACAGGATTCCACAAAGCAACATATTGTCCCGAAAAAGGATTTCGCCTGATCAGCATCGGGGATTCGGGTGCCGTGAAACGGGATGCAATCGGTTTTGTCCACGTTTCACCCCTGTCGGCAGAAAAGCTTTCAAACTGGAACATTCTGTCGGTGCGGAAATACTGATACACCCGTCCGTCGGGTAGCTCAACAAGACCGGGCTCCTGCAAACCTGTTTCCGAATACCCGGGATCCGGCATTGCAATCAGACCACTCAGGTCTTTCCATGTCTGTCCGTCATCATCCGAGCCGAACACCCGTGATTTGGCAAAGTACTGTGCATTTCTGCTGCCGTCAGCACGCGTTTTCACTTCATGACGGGCTGCCGGAACAAGCAATCTGCCGTTCTGCAGCTGTATCACGCGGGCATTGTTGACAACATAATAGCATTCTTCATCATGGGGAAAACATTTGACGGCTTCACCGAAAGCGGTTTCATCCTCATTGGCAAGCCGCATATAATACTCGGAATACGGATCGACTTTGCACAAATAAAACAAGGCAAGTCTTCCGTTCTGCAAACGCAACAAAGACACACTCATCAGATTCAGCGTGTTGTGTTCCTTTGCGGAAACCAGCATAACAGGTTCGGAAAAAGTCTGCCCGTTGTCATCCGAAAACAAGCCTGCAATGTCACACGATGCATCGTCATGCGAACTGTCGCCGTTGTAGCGGCTGTATGCAAACAGAATACGCCCGTCTTTGAGTCTGACAAAATCACCCTCACTGTTGCGTGCGTTTCCCGATTTCGGCGGCAAAAACTGTACCGCTTCAGAATGTTGCAAACGTAAGGTTTGTATCATATTTTCCTCCATAATAAAAAAGAAAACTCGCCTGTCGGAAAGCCGACAGGCGGCATATTGCAGATTTTATAAAAGTCCTTCGATACCGAACAGACGGGCAAACATGGCAATGATGGAGCGGAAGAATCTGATAAGGGCACTGAAAATACTGTTGTCTTCCCAGGACTGATAACCGCTGTTTTCTTCCGTCATCGGTTCCATGGAGTTGGTGTTGGCATCATAAACCAAAAACTGCGGGAACACATCGTAGGTGTTGATATTCATATCACCGTCCGTAATGAAGAAAGCGGAAATGAGTTCTTCAACACACACCGGGAACACCTTATGCTCAAGACCTTTTACGATCCATGTGTAATTGGGTAACAGACAAGTGGACATATCCACCTGCTTGTCAGCGGAAATGTAGTGGCCGTAACCTGCAGCTTCCCGGGCTTCGATGTAGCTTGCATCCAGTGTCTTACCGACAAGGCTTGTGGTAGCACCCATTGTGGTGCGTGTTACGGTTGCGGCACCGTCGGAAAGTTCTTCATTGTTCTGGAACAACGGTGCTGCCTGGAAACCGTATTTTGAAATGACCATCAGATCCACACCGTTGCGGCGGTAATTTCTGAGATCTTTTTCAAAAGGAACGCTGATTTTGTTGTGGTAATTTTCGATCTTGGCAATGAGTTTGCTGTATTGGGCTTCTTTGCCGCTGAAATTCAACTCCATTGCTTCTTCGTAATCATCCGTGGAGACCATGGCCCAGATGCCGGGCATGGTTCCGTATGTAGCAAGAATCAGACGCGGAAGAACAATGTTGTATGCTTTTGCGTAGATCTGATTGATGTAGCCTGTAGCAAGGTTCAGTCCGTTGGTTGCCACGGCAAGATCAAGCGTTGCACCGAGCAGTTCATCCAGCAGCGCATTGTCGAGATCAAGATAATAATCGGCATAACGATCAATGGAGGATGCGTCAAGCTGAATCTTTCCGCTGAAAGTACCGCTGACGGTATTGACACCGGACACCGCCTGGCTGTAAAGACAATAGTTGTCAATTTTGGATACACCGTATTGTTTCAGATACGCCTGCACAACGCAAGCACCTTCGCAACGGCCGATGATGTTGACCTTGGAAGCCCCTGTAACATAAAGAACATCATTGATGTAACGGGACAAATCAGCTGCAACTGTAAAGGGATCCAGTCGCCAGTCATAATAGAACATATAGTCCTGCATACCGTAGGTGCCGTTTTTCTTGGTGTTCTTGAGGGTGGAACGGGACCATGTCCACTCAACACCGGAACCGTCAGTGACTTCGCCGTCTTCGTTCAATGCAATTTCCTCAAAAATCGGATACACGGCATTGTACAGGTCTTCACAGTACACTTCCCATGTGTCATTGCGGACTGCATCCAGAAAACTCGGCATACAATCTTTTACTGCTTTTGACAGATAGCCGTCTTCCACATCGAGGGGATAAATCTGTTCACCGTCTTTGTTATAAAGCGGTGTACCCTGTCCGCGGACATAAATAACGGGATCCGATGTACGCACCTTGGAGAATGCGGTTACGGGTGCAGCAATGCCGAGCAGCAGCACTGCACACATCAGAACAGAAAGAATACGGATTGCTTTTTTCATTTTGGTTCGCTCCTTAGTTGTCAGACAGAATTTAAGAACACAAAACCCTATCTTACAGTATATACATATTATTATATTGTAAAAATTTTCAAAAATCAATAGACAGTTTGTAAATACTGTAAAAAACGGACTGCTGAAACCAACAGTCCGTTTGAAGATGATTAATAATTTTTATTCCGCCTTGTCTGATGCAAACCAGTTGTTGAGAATGCGGTAGAAGAAGGCAAGAATGGCATTGACAAAACGCAGGCAATAATCTTTGATGCTCATGGGTTCATTGACCACGTCTTCGACGGGCAAGCCCTCGTAAGGAGTGATCTGCTGTGAGTCTTTGTCAAAAATCATGTACTGCGGATATAACGGATCCGTAAAGACCGTCATTGTGCCGTCGGAGTGAATAAACTTTTCCATCAGTACGTGAATGCTGGCAGGAAATTCTTTATGGTCGGCGTTTTTGAATATCCACGTTGTATCACGGAACATGGCAGTTGAAGCATCGATATTGTTGTCGGGGGAAAGATACTTTTCATTTCCGTTCTCGGTGACCGATTCAAGATAAGCTTTTGACAACACCGAGCCTCTGGGCGCACAGGTAGCCCCCAAAGTTGCATTTGCAAGCGTTACTGTGCCGTCGGAAAGTTCGGATGCCGTTTCATCAAGCGGAATATTGATGTAGCCGTATTTCGCAAAGACAGCTATTTTTACACCTGCATCGGAGGCATCTTTCAGAATCTCATTCACACACTGACGAACCCTTACGTCATAATCATCAAGCTTTTCGATCAAACCCGCATATTCTTCTTCACGGCCGCCGAAAACGACTTTCTTTGCCTGTTCATAATCTTCCTCGTTTACAAGTGCCCAAATACCGGGGAACGTACCGTACGTTTCCAAAAGCAAATCGGGCATGATATCCTTATAAAGTTTATTCGCAAACAATTCAAGAACTTCCGCTGTCACAGGCAAAGAATAGGTTGCCTGCGCAAGAGAAATAAAAGAATATAGCAATTCGGAAAGAATATCATCTTCAATGGGAACGAATTCTTTCATCCAATCTTCGAGCGATACGGTATCAAAATCAATATTTCCGCTGAATGCGGCACTTACGGCATCTACACCGTAAACGGAGTGCACATAGAACTCAACACAGTTAATATGCTCATAACCGTATTCGGCAAGGTAAGCCATTACAATATTGGCTCCCTCGCAACGTCCGACGAGATTAACTTTATCGGATCCTGTTTTATTCATAATATCGGTTATGTAAGCATGAAGGCGTTGCGCATTGGCAAAGGGATCAAGACGCCAATCAGACTGGAAGAAGTAATCCATCAGATAATAGACCGATGATTTACCTTTTATGGACTGATACGTCCAATCCCATGCAACGTGGGAGCCGTTCGATGCCTCGCCGTTTTTATCGAGCTGAATGTCAGCAAAAAGCGGAATCACTTCTTCGCGCAGTTTATCGTACCATGCATCGTAGGCACCTTTGGTAATTGCATCTATGAACAGCGGCATACACTCTTCCACAATGGGCATAATCTCGACATTCATCGGATAGATCTCCTCACGGTTCGCATTCAACAATACGCTTCCCTGTCCCTGACAGTAAACCGTGGGCACCGCAGCACCGGATACCGCACCTGCGGGTGCTGCCATGGGAAGAAGAATGAGAACTGCCAACAAAGCGGCAAGCACAGACTTCAGAGTTTTTTTCATACATATACCCCCGAATTCATTATTGAACAAATTATATTGTATTTGTTATAAGTTTATTATAAAGCGAAAATAAAAAAAAAGCAAGTAAAAAACAAAAAATTCCGGAGGTAATAAATTTTTTTACATTATTGCCTGCTTTTGACAAAAAAGTTCAACACTATATTCACATTTTGTTCATCAGCTTACAAACATATGTTTAAAGAAGATGCAGAAACAACTGCAAGTCCCGTTCTTTTATTTCCTGCATCTGCATTTCAAATCCGGAGCAGACAGAGAGTGCGAAGTTTTCATGCATATCAGTCTGTACCATACAATTTCCCTCAAAAGCAACAGAAGGCAATACTCCATCCGCACAAAAGGACTTCTCATTCATTGCATAGCCGATGCCTTCGCCTGTGTACTTACCATATGCTTCCTTCCCTGCCCAGAATGCGGCAAAGAGCTTTTCAGGAGTCGAGCACTGCAAAAGCAATGCTTGTTCATTCTCCGAACAGACTTTTGGCAGCACATTATTACGGATCGGGCGGAAATCCTGCACATCCACTCCGATGCAAGTCGTATCCACCGCACAGGCGACCCCTGTGGCACAATGCGATATATTAAAATGATATCTGCCGTTTTTTTCCTGCGGTTTTCCGTTTTCGTCCGTGTAAATATCCGGCATTTCCGTTATGCCGTATTCCTTATACAAAGCATAACGCAAAAGCAAAAACGCATATACACTTGCGATTTTATCTTTTTCATTTTTATATGCGAGTGCTTTTTCAAGTCGCTGCGGTGACAGATATTTCTGCCAATCTTCCGGCAGCACCGGTAAAGCATCGGGTTGCCAAGCAAAATAATATACCATATATTATCTCCGAAAAAAGTTCGCAAGACACAAGGTCCTGCGAACTTTGTCAATCAATCTTCGCTGTATTCTTCGAGCAGTGCCATAACGTCTGCAACGGTTTCGATGCCGACAACAGCACGGTCGGGAATTTCAAGATCGAAAGCATCTTCGATGGCAACGGCAAGGTTGACAAGTTCAAGCGAATTCAGACCGAGATCGGAACGGATGTTGGTCTGTTCGGTGATGCTCTGCGGATCCATCTGGACAAATTCACAAATGATTTCTCTGAGTTTTTCAAGCATAATTCTTTCTCCTTTATACCTTAGCAGCTGTTTTGACAGCAGTATTGTACGTATCTGTAACTTTTGCGCGAATGACTTTTCTTGTGGTGGTCTTTTCAAATTCATTGAAGACCACAACAACATCCTGCACCTTTTTGTAAGAAATCATCTTACGGTTGACATCGTTATAAATATCGTCGGCAACCTTCTTTTTGATTTCTTCTTCGGTCATGCCTTCAAAATCAGCGGGTTCAACATAAATGACGACAGCAATGATCTTGCGAAGTTCACCTGCGATTACCTTTTCGGCTTCCAGAGCACAGGCTTCACGGATGTAGTGCAGATTATCCATAACGGCAAATTCAATGTCTTCGGGGAATACGTTCTTGCCGTTGTCAAGAATAATGAGTGTTTTCTTTCTGCCGACAACAAACAGTTCGCCTTCAGCGGTTGCAGTACCGTAGTCACCGGTCTTGAACCATTCGCCTTCAAAGGAGGCCTTTGTGGCTTCTTCATCCTTGTAGTATCCGCGGAACACATTGGTACCGCGTACCCAGATTTCACCGACACCGTCCGCATCGGGTTCGTTGATCTTGAACTCACAACGAGGCAGTGCAAAACCTGCAGAAGTCGGGTCTTTGTCAGCCTGCATATTCAGGGTAACAGAGGGTGCGGTTTCGGTCAGACCATAGCCGTTGTAAACACGGAAACCGAGATCACCAAGACCTGTGACATAGTCTTTTCTCGACGGTGCACCGCCGCAGATCAGAGTCGGGAAACGGTTACCGAAGCTTCTGCTGATGGTTTTGAACAGCACATGACGCAGGTCGATACCGTGCTTGCGAAGCTTGTTGCTGACTTTGACGAGCTTTTGCAGAATTTCTGCTTTTCCGCCTTCTTTTGCCTTTGCCCAGATACCGTTGTAAATGCCCTCAAGCACCAACGGAACGGCATTCATGGCATCGGGCTGGAAGAGCTGAATATTGGGAAGAATGTTCTTGAGGCTGTCATTGATGTAAATGACGGCATTCATATAGAATGCAACCATGATATTGCAGCTGAGCTCAAAAACATGGTTGATCGGCAGCAGCGAGAACGAAGAATATTCGGTCGGAATGGTTTCGATAACATTATCGACATTCGCACAGAAATTGCGGTGAGAAAGCATAACACCTTTATTTGCACCGGTTGTACCCGATGTAAAAATAATGGCACAAAGATCTTCGGAATCCACAACTGCATCCACATATTCGGTATTGCCGGACGCAAGCAGTTGCTTACCTTTTTCAATCAGAGCATCAATGGTAAAATATCTGTCCTCTGCAACTTCCTTGTTGAATGTAACGCAACAAATGCAATCGGGATGCGTATCCATATATGCTTTTGCGGCTTTGAAATATGTTTTGGAGCAAAAAACAGCATCGCAGTCAGCTTTGTCAATGAGATGGCTGATTTCTTCGTCAGTCATTTCCTTATCGAGCGGAACGGCAACACCGACACCGCAAACGGTTGCATAGAAGGAAAGAATCCAGTTGAAGGATGTTTCGCCGATGATTGCAATGTGCTTGCCTTTTAAACCCATTGCAGTCAAAGCAGTGCCCAAAGCAGCTCTTTTGGCTTTGAATTCGCCGATGGTATGCGAAACAACTTCAAATTCACGGCCTTTGATCTTTTGCTTTTCAACAAAAGCAACACGTTCTTCACCGTAGCCGGTTTCAACACGCGTGACCATGTCCTTGAGGTGGGCAAGCGGGCCGATCATATGCACTTCATGACGAAGAGCATCAAGTATTTTCTTTTCCTGTGCGGTCAATTCAATGGAAGTCATTCTTTTTTCTCCTTATAAGAGGTTATTAAAACGGCTTATAACCGATTTTTACAGCTTAAATTCATCAAGATTATCAAGCGTCATCTTGCGTTCGCCCTTTTCAATTTCCTTGACCATCTGCACGGCAAGAGAATTGACAGGTGTTGCCACACCGTACTTTGCACCGTTGGCTGCAATGTAACCGTTGAAATAATCAATTTCGGTCACTTCGCCGCGTTCAAGTGCCTGCAAAGTGGAGGGCTTGACGGCACCGAAGCCTTTTTTACCGATCAGACGGAACAGGAATGTAGCACAAGCATCAAACCATGCAGCATCTGTCAGTGTCAGCAGATTGTAGTCAAGTACCTTTTTGAAGGGAGGCACTTTGAGTCCCATTGCCTTTGCAACATAGATACCCTCTCTTGCAATGCCGAGGAATACCTTGCAGGCTCTGGGGTCATCAAGCAGAACACCGAGCTTTTCTCCGCAGATGGCAGCCAGTGCGTTGATGCAGGAGTTGATGATGAGCTTGGAGTACTGACGAGCAATGATGTCTTTGTCAACGATGGTGGGAAGAAGTGCAGACATCATCTTGCGGACTTCTTCAAGTTTCGGGGAAGACTGACCCTTGAGCATACCGATGTACAGGTCGCCCGAAGAGGTCATTTCGACTTCACCGAATGTATGCATGGTGGCACCGTAACCGATGGCACAACCGACAGTGCGGTTTGCACCGACAACTTCTGCAAGAATTTCAGTGCAGATACCGTTCTGCATGGAAATGACAAGAGCATCGTCCTTGAGTACGGGCAGAACACTCTTGGCAGCAGGTGCCATAGAGAATGTCTTGGTAGCAATAAAACAGACATCATATTTTCCGGGCAGTTCGTCAACGGAAGAATATGCGTTCAGCTTCATGGTATGTTCACCCTTCGCACCGGTCAGATGAATACCTTTGTTGCGGATGATGTCCGCAAATTCACTTTTGAGTTCCAGAACATCAATATCATAACCTGCTTCCTTAACAAGAACAGCAATACAGGAACCGATTGCACCGGAACCGACCAACAATACTTTCATTTTAATATCCCCCTGTTAATAAAAATATTAATTTACCAAGTAAATGTCCAGACTTCGTGCAGGAAACCGCTGATGGTTCCCGAAGCCGTAAAACCGAGTGTACCTTCACCGTACGCGGACAAAGGCATATATTCTTCGTAGCGGATGATCTGTCCGAGCTGGTTGACGGTCACATTCACCGTTGAGCCCGGATAGGTATAAGAACCGCTGTTGATTTTTGCAATACCGAGATCCAGTGCATTCATGTCGAGATAATCCATGCACATGGCATGATAATACGGTGCGGGACTCTCAAGCGTTGCCGTTTCACCGACAACAGAAATGCTGTAAGTGGTTTCCGTTCCGTTTTTGGTCACCACGGCAGCCGTGACACCGTTGGGATCGAGTGCAAACAGACGGTCCGACGGCGGAATGACAAGGTTGGGTGTTACGGGTTCACCCGATTTCGGGCCGATACAGGTACCGTTGACAAACTGATAATTCAGCGTTTCTTCCCCCGTAAAATTCTGAATAATGGGATTCACAAGGGAGACTGCCATCGGAACACTGCAATCATCAAGATTGATGCTGATGTTCTGGTATTTGACAGCACCGAAATTCTGTGCGGTTTTTACGGAATTGACCGCCATGCACATGGCTTCCAGAATCTGTGTTTTTCCGGCATTGACATCAAGCACGGTTCCTGCAACAGGTGCATTCTGCGGCATCTGTGTTGCGGGCTGCTGTGCATAATACTGCGTTGCATACGGATCCACAGGCATCTGCTGCTGCACGGAAGGCTGCGGAATGACTGCGGTCTGCTGTTCGGACGGCACATACTGCATATCGGGATATGTATAAGGATTCTGCACATTCTGCGTAGTCGGCACAGAACCGCCCTGCTGTGCGTAAGCATTCGAAGCGGCATCGTGCAGACCGATGAGCATATCCCCTGCCGCATCATTGGTCAGCTTGCTGACAAACACCAGTGCGATGCAGAAAACAAGCACGCTTACGCCGAGTATGATGTAGTATTTGGTTTTGTTGTTCATTCTCTTTCCCTCGATTTTATCTGCCGGCGTGTTCAAGATGATACAGCATATCACCGACAGTTTTCATTATGCTGAGATCTCTGTCGGAGATATCCACCCCGAACTCGTTCTCAACGGAAACGGCAAGATTGACAAGATCCAGCGAATTGAGCCCCAAATCCATTCGCAAAGAGGAATCCGTATCAATCTTTTTCGCATCAACGGAAATATATTCCGCAAGCACTGCAATTAACCGTTCAAACATCAAAGACTCCTCCCCTTTGTGTCTTTTGTTTTCCGAACACTTCTCCGTATTGTTCAATCACCTTGCTACGTAAAACCTTTTTGGTGGAATTTTTCTGAAAACGGTCTGCGGATATAAAAATGTGATTGACTGATTTGTAACCGGGCAGTTTTTCGTTGACGGTTATCATATCTTTTTTTGTGATTTTTTCAATTTCTTCGGTTGAAAGACCCGGAAATGCATCCGAATCCACATATAACACGGCGGCAATAATCTTTTGTCTGCTGCCGAATATCTCTTTTTCGGTTTCCATGACAACAACTTCACACACATACGGCAGTTGCGTTCGTATCAATTCCTCGATTTCCTCGGGATGTACGTTTTTGCCGTTGTCAAGTACGATCAGATTCTTTTTTCTGCCGGTGACCTGCAGATACCCGTCAGAAGTGAACCTGCCGTAGTCACCTGTTTTGAACCAACCGTTTTCAAAAGAATCCTTCGTTGCCTGGTCATCTTTGTAATACCCTGCCGTAATGTTATCTCCCTGCAGCCAGATTTCACCTTCGCCGTCACTGTCGGGAGCAAAAATATGCACACGGGTCTGTGCAAAAGGTTGTCCGACACTGTCGGGATGTGCAAAGGGATTTGTATTCAGGGCGGCTATGGGAGACGCTTCCGTCAGCCCGTAACCGACGTATATATCAAAGCCGAGTTCGGTCAGTCCGTTGACATATCTCTGATTCACGGGTGCACCGCCGCAGATAATCAATTTCAGTTCCGAACCGAAATAGGAATGCAGTCGCTTAAAAATCACCCTGCGTAAATCAATTCCGCTTTCAAGCAGGCGGTTGCTTATTGCAAGCAGCCTTTTCATACGCTGATCGCTGCCTTCTTTTCTGAATTTCTGCCAGATGTTATTGTAAAAACTCTCCAGAAAAAGCGGAACCACCACAGCCATACGGGGTTGGAAGAACCGCAGGTTGTGCATCAGATTGCGCATACGGTCATTGATGCAGATGACGGTATGCAGGTAAAGCATGGGTAAAATATTGCAGTTGAGTTCGTAAATATGATTCATCGGCAGCACCGAGATCGTGCTGTCCTCAAGAGCAACATTCTGTGCAACGGAATTGATGTTGCTTGCGAGATTGCCGTGGGTCAGCAAAACCCCTTTGTTGAACCCCGTGGTGCCGGAAGTAAACACAATCGCAGCGACATCCGTTCCTTGCAGACGGTCATCCGCAAAAACATACTGTTCTCGCAACTGCTGCCCTTGCTCCACAAGAGAAGTCCATGCAACCGCATCCGGTGCAGTTGCTTCATCACCCATCAGAAAAACACTGCCGCAACCGTTTTGCTCTGCGATCTGCAATGCAAGAGGTGCAAAGGTTTCCGAACAAAAAACGGCTTGTGCATCACCGAGGGATGCAAGTTTGCAAAGGTCGGCATCCGTCAGTTCGCGATCCAGAGGCACCGCTACGGCACCGCTGCAGGTAATTGCAAGGAAACTGACGATCCAGCGATAGGAATTCTCCCCGAGCAAAACAATGTTTTTTCCGCAAAAACCGTTTGCGGTCAGATACGTCCCGACGGCACATACATCCTCGTAAATCTGAGATGCGGTATAGCAGATTTTTTCGTTGCCGTCTTTTTCGACGACAAGTACATCGTCGCCGCCCTGCAACGCAACACGGTGCAGAAGATCACGGAGGGTTTGCAGCGGTCCGAGAGCCAGCATTGCCTTACGGTGCTCCGAAAAAACGGGACGTTCCGCCATCATTTCCCCTCCTTACACAAAATGCAACATACTGTTTCAGTATACACAATATGTTGCGGAAAATCAAGCTTAATAATATAAATAATATACAATTAATTGACGAATTTTATTATTTCTTCCAGCCGACGAAGTGCATCTTGCCTGCCGAGCATATAAACAGAACGGATAACGGCGGGATCATGTTCAATTCTGCCGATTGCAAGCGGTTCACTCGGACGAATCACAAGCACTTCACCATTGTTTTCGGCCGTTTTCAGGTCGTCAAGCTGTGCATTGTACATTTCGGCTCTGTTCTGCATGGTCTGCACAAAAGCCGGATATTTCCCGTACCGCAGCGGCATAAGTTTTGCCGTAACATCTGTTTCCTTGCGATAGCCGTCATGCTGCGTGCAGACAACTATCGTTTTGCCGTAGTCCATCTGCATGAATGCACGGAACGGAATGGAATCCGCAACACCGCCGTCAAGCAGCATTTGCCCGTCGATTTCAACCGTATTGGAAACCAGCGGCATGGAAGCGGAAGCACGCACCCATTCGATTTCGGCTCCACGCATATCTTCACATTTGTGATACACGGGCAAGCCTGTTTTCACATCCGTGCATACGCAGTAAAAATCGGTTTTGCTGTTGATGAAAGATTCATGTGCAAACGGTACCAGATGTTGCGGAATGTCATAATAACAAAACTTTGCTCCGCAGATATCCCCCGTACGCAAAAAAGAACGAAAGCTCATAAAGCGGCTGTCTTTGCAGTATTTTACACTGAAACAGTAGGAACGTCCGCACTGTCCTGCAGCATAGCTGATGCCGTGGATTGCCCCGGCAGACACACCCATAACACCGTCGGCACGCAGACCGTTTTCAAGCAAAACATCCAGCACGCCTGCCGTGTAAATGCCGCGTGCAGCACCGCCTTCCAGCACCAAACCGAATTTTTTCATTTTACTTCCCCATTTTGATATCAATGTATATTAGAGTAACACGAACAGCACACAATGTCAAACATATTCATAAAAATGATACATTTTTGAAAGAATTGTCGCTTGTATTTGCGGCTGATTGTGCAGGACGGTTGACAGATGCGTGCCGAAAGGTTAAAATAAATAAAAAGGGGGTGTTCATTTGCAGACAAAACAACCTGCAACCAACACCGCATTGATCATAAAAATATCCGTCATTCAGCTTGCAATCGGAATATGGGATGAAATTATGAACTCCACGCTGCAGAATGTGCTTGTATCCGGTTTTTCAAAAAGCGAAACATTCAAGGGAACCGTCATTGCCGCAAGTCAACTGCTGACTATGTTGCTGCTGCCGCTGTGGGGGGCTCTTTCGGATCGCTGCAAATCAAAATTCGGCAGACGGACTCCGTTCATTGTGACAGGCGGTTTCGTGTGTGCCGCATTCCTTGCAGGGTCGGTCCTGTTTTATGAACAGCAAAATCTGACCTTTTTCCTGCTTTGCATTTTTGCAGGTGCAATCGGTATATGCATGGTCAATCCCGCCGCAACGGCACTGGTTCCCGATCTGACACCAAAACACCGAAACGCACACGCAAGTGTCATCAACCGCATTGTCTGTTCACTCGGCGGTGCATGGGTCGTGCTGCTGATTCTCATTTTCGACACCGATTTCACGGTCATTTATCTCGTATCCGCAGGCACGGTGCTCAATTGCACACTCTTTTACATCTTTGCGGTACGCGAAAACAAACTCCGCGAACAGCAAAAAGACATTCTGAACCTCTGCAACGGCCCGTCAAGCGATGAAAAAACCTCGCTGACCGCTTTGCTCAGACAGTTCAGCCAAAGTGAAAAAAAGAGCTTTTTCCTGATTCTGGCTGCCAATTTCTTTGCAAAATTTGCCTACTATGCTTTTTCTTCGGCATATCTCAATTATGCGGTCGCACAGTGGGGAATGCAGTTTTCGCACACCGGTTTGCTGACGTTCGGTTTGTACCTTGCAGGCCTTTTCAGCATTCTTTTCACCGCAAGAATTGCCGACAGACTCGGCAGAAAAACAACCTTGCTGCTGTCTTATATTTTCATGTTCGGCGGATTTGCGGTTGCATCTTTGACAGACCGTTTCGGTTTTACTGCCATTGTGTCACTGCTGTTCATCGGCATCGGTTGGTCCATGGAAAGCGTTCTGCCGCTGCCCATGCTTATAGAACTGTCCGGTTCGGGTACGGTGGGCATCATTACTTCCGTTTACACGGATTCCTGCAAACTCGGCAGGGTAACGGGACCTTTCCTTGCGGGTCTGCTGTGTGACCGCACCAAGGCAGGTTACAAAGCACTGTATCCCCTGTCAGCCGTCACCATGCTGCCTGCATTGCTGTGCACACCGTTTATCCGTCACGGCAATGTGAGAACACCCGCACAAAAGGAGGTCGCAGAAGATGCGTAAACTGTATCACTTTTTTTCCGAACAAGCATTCATATACCGTTTTACGCTGCTTGCCTCCCCGTGGAGATTCAAAAAGGCAATGCTGCAACGCGGTGTTGCTGCAGAACAAATTTCTTACCGCCATTACCTGCACGCGGTTCTGCTGATCCGCTGCACGCTGAGCGAATACACGGATTATGAGTTGTACGGCAAAGAAGATGACGTCATCCGTCAATATCTGACCATGTACCGCAAGCACAGGATTTTGTCTTTGCTCGGTGACCGTCATGCCGCCCTGACCATCACAGGCAGCAAAAAGACGTTCAACAGCAGGTACAGCGATTTCCTCGGCAGAGAATGGATTGACTGCGACACCTGCACACGGGAAGATTTTATTGCATTCTTAAAAAAGCACAATGAAGCGGTATTTAAAATACCCGATGCGTTTCAGGGCAGAGGGGTAAAAAGATATACATACACTTCCGATGCGGATGCCGCTGCACAATTCGAGTCTCTGCAAAAGCAGCACGGTCTTGCGGAAGAAATTCTGCTGCAGCATGAAAGCATAACGGCTTTCAATCCGCAAACCGTCAACACATTGCGTATTTCAGGGGTGTGCATCAACGGCCATTTCCGTTTGCTCGGTGCCTGCTTCAAAACGGGTTGCGGCAAAACGGATGTTGACAATCTTGTCCGCGGCGGAATCGGCTGTGCGGTGGACACAAAAACAGGTATTGTGTGTTCCGACGGCTTTGACCACGATCTGAAAACCTACGAAAAGCACCCCGTCAGCGGTCTTACATTCCGCGGTTTCACAATTCCGCACTGGGACAAGCTGCTTGACACGGTCAGCAAAGCTTCCGTTTTGTGCGAAAAAAACGGTGACGGCCATTGGATCGGATGGGATGTTGCAATCACACCGCAGGGTGCTGTCATCATTGAAGGCAACTGGAACCAGGGGCTGACACTGATTCAATGTAAACAAAACGGCAAAGCCGATCTGTTGAAAAACATTTTGAAAGAGGAGAATTACAAATGCGAACAATGCTGAAAATCATCCGTTTATTCCTTGACTATCTTCTGTATGAATTGTCGGGCAAGACCAGAGCCATTCCGCTGCAAACCGTCAACAATCCCGCTGCCCCCGTACACAAGAGTGACAGCCGTTTCAAAGTCCGTGAGGATGCCTCCCTGACCAACGAAAGCAAAACCGACGAAGCACAGATTCTTCTTCTCGGCGACCTGATGTGTCAGAGAAAACAGCAGCTTGCCTGCAAAAAAGACAGCGGTTATGATTTTTCGGGCAGTTTTGATGCCGTAAAACCCTTGTTCAACAAAGCGGATCTTGTGGTGGGCAACCTCGAAACCATCGTTTCCCACTCTTTGCCAAACATGGACGATTGTCCGTTTTCCGAAGGTCTGCCGCATCTGAATGCACCGCATGAATGGCTCACCGCCATCCGCGAAGCAGGCATTGATGCCCTTGTCAGTGCCAACAACCACAACTGTGACGGCGGCAAAAACGGCATCCTGCAAACTTTGCAGAACATCAGAAATGCAGGCATCCCCGTAACAGGCATTTTCGACGGCAGCGAAAAGAAAAGATACCTGCTCATCGACGTCAACGGCATCCGCGTGGCAGTGCTTGCGTACGCAACATGGTACAATTTCAAGGATTGCTACATGAGCAAAAAAGACCGCAACACCATGCTCAACCTCTATTCCGCAGCGAAAGCAAAAAAAGACATTGCAGCAGCAAAAAAAGACGGTGCGGACTTTGTGATCACCTATATGCACTGGGGCATTGAATACAAGCACTACGTCAGTAAACGGCAGCAAAAAATGGCCAAACAGCTTGTCGCTGCAGGTTGCGACCTGATTGCAGGCTCCCATGTGCACGTGCTGCAGGCGTTTGACTATGTCAACGGCAAACCCTGCCTGTATTCCTTCGGCAATTTCATTTCTTCGCAAACCATGGACGGCACACAGGACACGGTGATTCTCAACGTCAACCTGAAAAAGGAAAACGGCAAAACACAGGCTTGTGTCAGCGGCATTCCCTGCTGCACCATCGTCACCAAAGAAGATACGGATCATCACACCGTCCCTGTTACCAAAGACAGCGATCCGAAAGCTTTCAACCGCATTGCTGCAGTCCTCGGCAACAAACTTTCCATATAACAACCGAAACGACCGGCATACACAAAACGTGTACACCGGTCGTTTATTTTTATGATTCATGCAGCAATGCGTTCAGTTCGTGTTTTTTTCCGATGCGGTCGCAGATTTGTCCGACCAGAAACTGGGCTCTTGCGTTGCCCTCAATCAGCACCCATCCGTTGTCCGTCAGGGCAAGATCCCACCCTGTATAGCGGTTTTCGGGCACGGACAAAGCAAGTTGTTCTGCGGTTCTGACAGCTTCTTCCCATGCGGGAATAAAAAGACCGTCAAACACAATGCCGCTGTCGGGATGTGCTGTGTATGCATTGTTGGCTTCATCGCGGGCGGTATGATACAAAGCCCCCGTGGCGGCATCGACCTGCACCAGCAGACCGCCTGCACCTGCATTGTCCACAATGCTCCCCTGTCTGCCGATACGCAGGCAAGGATAAAACACGTGCACTTTGTAAGTATCGGGTGAGCTGCCCGTCAGCACCGTAGGAATACGTACCGTGTTCAGGGAACTTGCATTCAGAGATGCGAAAAATCCGGTCTGTCGCACCAACTCTTCACAAAGAAAACTGCCCTTTTGCAGCAACCCGTCAAAAATAAGCTGCACATCGGAAATCTGTTCTGATTTCAGAATCTCCACACCGTTACCGAAATATGAATCCACAGGCTTTTTAATGACAGTACCGTGCTTTTTCAGAAAAGAATCAAAAGCAGCAAAATCGTCCTTCGTTTTGCAGTAAATAACTTCTCTTTTGTAAAAAGCAGACAGTTTCTGATATGTTTTCCATTTATTGTCAAACTGCTTCATACCTTTGATGGTATTGAGCTTGTTGTAATAAGAAAAACGCTGTGTTTCGTTGATGAAAGCATCTTTATAAGCACGGTCTTTGCCGTAAAAATCATAATAAAAATATTCATCAAAATGTGTGCCGTGGAACCAGAATTCGCGTTCCATGTCTTTGCGTACTTTTTCTTTTTCTTCCTGCGGATAGCCGGAAGTCGGAAAAAACTTTTCAAGATACGCTTCGGGTTCGTTGTTGAGCATACGATAAAACAGCATATTGTAAAAAGGAACCCGAGAATAAATGCCCAGAATAAATCCGGGCACTTTTGAATAAGGTATACTGATTTTTGCCATTGCATTCACACCTTTCAGTCTGCAACACGGGCAAGGAAAAAGTCTTTGCGTTCCTGCGTATTCAGAATGGTCACGGGTTTGACCTGGTTTATATTGACACCTTTTTCACGCAAAGACTGCGTGTAAGCATCAAACGTACCCGGAATCAGGAACTGCACCTGCGGACAGGCAAGCACATCTTCACGACGACGCACATCAATATAAAGATTGGACTCACGCAGGTATTTATCAAGCACAGGGCCGATTTTTGCACGAACTTCCGCATCGGCTTCGGGTGCTTCAAACAGAATTTTGTAATACGGTGCCTGACCGTCCTGCAGAACACCTTCAAAACAGAAACGATCGTACTGCATACCGACCTCGGCACAGGCCTTGTCCACTGCCCAGTCAAGCATTTTCTGGGTTGTTTTTTCACCCGTGATGTTCAGAACAAGGTTGGAACGATACAAAAATTCCACCTTCGGGGTTTTCTGATAATATCCCGTCACACGCACAACGTCATACATACGGTAACGGTACAAGCCTGCAAGGTTGGTGATGATGACTTCATAGTCCTTACCGACCTCAAGCTGATCCAAAAGCAGCGGTCTTGTTCCCTCGGGAGCACCCACGGGCAGGAATTCAAAAAGACAGCTCTTGGGCAGCAGCACACCGTCCGTTGCACTCATTTCAAGCGGCATTGCCATCAGCGATTCGGAGGCAACATAGCCTGTGTTGTTAAACGGCAAATCGCCGCAATATTTTTTGAGTTTTTCTGCAAACAGAGCCAGTGAACCGCTTCGCATAGCAGATGTCCATGCAAGTTCCGGCCAGATTCGCGGTGCAATGGGTGTGTCGAATCCTTTTTCAAACTCCCTGCGTAACCATGCCGCACGTTCGGGGTTCGGTCTGCATTTCCTGAGCAACTTTTTACGCAGTTGTTCAGGACAACGAACAGACGAATCGATGGTTCCCTTTTCGATATCATCCACAAGAATCTGCCAGTTCTTTTCGAGGTATTCGAACATACTCTCGATGTATGTGACAAGGGCAGCCGTCAGGGCTGTTACACCTTCATTTTCAAGGGCAAAACGAAGTTTGAAATAATTCATATCCGTTTCGTCGGGTTTTTCGGGATAAAAGATTTCCTTCGGCGTGACCGAGAAGAAAGAAGAAAACGGACGCAGCAGGTTGAACGGAAGTGCGGACAGACAACTCGATTTGTTGCCGTTGGGCAGGTCTTTGTTGACAACTTCAATCAACAGAAAACTGCGTTGTGCAGGCAGTTCTTCGCCGCGTTGTTTATAGTAATTCAGTGAAGAGCCCATCGGTGCACAAAAGCCCATGATCTGAAAATTCCAGATCGCCTTACCGCAAAGCGGAATCAGTTTCGGCTTGCCTGCACTGCCTGAGGTCTGCACATAGCGTTTGATTTTTTTGTAAGTAATAAGACCCTGTTCGCCGTTGAGCATACGGTCAATATAGGGTTCATAGTCCTCATAAGACGTGAGCGGAACACAATCCTGATACTGCTCAAAGGTTGTGATATTTTCAAAACCGTATTTTTTTCCGTATTCGGTGGCAGCATTCTTCTGCATCAGCATTTCAAGCAGCTGCTGCTGATTGGGCATCGGGTCAGCCGTGTACCGCGAAGAAACACGAAAAACAATATTTCCGAGATGTCCGCAGAATTGTGACATTTTACGCCAGGCAAAATCATTCCCCATGTTCTCACTCCCTTTGTCAGTATTCGATTTATTATATCATATAAAATAATAAAATGCAACGTCTAAAACATTCTGAAAAAGCAAAAACGACAAATACAGCATAATGTCTCCGAAGTGCTGCAAAAAATGTATATTGCAAGCAGAAAACAACAATGGTATAATGGAAAAAAAGGGGGAATGAATATGAAACAGTATGATATTCTTGTTGTCGGTGCTTCCACAACCGGCAGCTGGTTTGCACAGAAAATGGCAAAACAGGGATTCAGTGTTCTTGTGATTGAAAAAGAAGAACAGAACGATGTCAACAGAGCTTACGATATTATTCATTTCGGCAAAGAAGACATGGAAAAATTCGGCATGGAGATTCCCGCCGTCACGGACAAAGACTGGGGATTTACATTTGCTTCTTCCTGCATTTTTTCTCCGTACGGCAATCATCCGAAAATCGGCACACCGAGTCCCGTAATCGGTGTACACAAGCATGACTACATTATGCGTATGAATGATGCCGCAAGAGCAGCAGGTGCCGACATCATATACGGTGCTGCTTTTGATGACTTTATTTTTGATGACAACAAACGCATCATCGGTGCATCGTTTGTCACAAAAGACGGAAAACAGGAAGTGCTTGCACGCATTGTTGCGGATTGCAGCGGCATTCCTTCTGCGGCACGCACAAAGCTGCCCGATTCTTCGGTTGTTGAAAATTACAAACTGACCAACAAAGACATCTTCTTTGTTGTGCTTTATTATGTTGAATACGAAGACAAGAACGTCAAACCGCGTTCCATGGACGGTTTTTGTATGCAATACAAAGCATGGTCGGCACCGTCAGGCAACGAACACGGAGCCATCCTCGGCATCGGTGCAGGTTACGGATATGACTATGCGGAAGAAGTGTTCAAGGATTACCTGCAGAATATCAAACGCCCTGCATTCAGAGTAGAAAAAGTGGAAAAAGGCATGACACCTTACCACAGAACACTCTATTCCTGCGTGGACGACGGTTTTATTGCCATGGGTGATGCTGCATTCCTGACCAAACCCACCTGCGGTGAAGGTGTGACGTCTTCTATGGTACAGGGCGAAATTGCGGTGGACGTCATTTCGGGTCTGCTTAAAAAGGATGGCTATCTCACAAAGGAAAATCTTTGGCCGATCAACTGCCGCTACATGAAAGCACAGGGCAAAGACTTCGATGCACTGCGTCCGATGCTGTTCGGTGTCATTTCCGCTGATTATGACGAAGCGGAATACCTGTTCGCCAATGACTGCATATTCAGCACAAAAATCCTCGGCGGTATGGGTGAAGAACTGGATCTCACCGCAGGCGACATTGCAAAAATGCTGGCTGTCATCACCCGCGGAATCGCAACGAAGAAGCTGCGTACGGAAACGGTCGGAAAAATTGTAAAGGGTCTGCTGCAAAGCGGAAAAGTCGGCAAACTGTATGACAATTATCCGACATCACCTGCCGATTTTCAGGCATGGAAAAAGCAGGCAGATGCCTTGTGGGATGAAATCGGCGGTATGGCAGACACCTGCGATCCTGCCATTCTCAAAAAACTCGGCTACGAAAACTAAACTGAATAAAGCAACAGGGACTGTGCAACATCACAGCCCCTGTTTTTTCATATCAGAAAACAATATATTGTGTCAGAATCCAGCCGTATGTTCCGTTGACAAGGCAATACGTATACCCTTTTTCCGTACGGTTTGTATACCGGATAAGCGTACCCTCGGCAATCACACCCAGACCGTTCGAATAGGTGGACGGTTCGCTGCGCAGATTCACACCTGCATTCCCCGGCGTTTCGGTGCTGATTCTTGCCGTGCCGACGATATCATCACCGACTATCTGCTGTGATGATCCTGTAGTACCGGTTATATACTTTGTCAGAATCCAACCGTAAACACCATTGACATAACAATAGGTATAATCATTCTGCGTGCGGTCGGTCACAGTGAGCTGTGTTCCCTCTGCAAGAACGGCAAGTGCTTCAGAATCGGCGGAAGGTTCACTGCGAAGATTGACACCGGCATTCCCCGGTGTGTCGGTGCTGATGTATGCCGTCTGCGAGTAAGAACCGCTGTCCTCGGGAGATAAATCGTTTGTCACCTGCATTGTCTGCGGTACATACACATAAGAAGTTGCAACGGTACTTGTTTGTGCGGTTGTGGTTTCAGGTGCTTGTGTTGCATCCTCAAAATGCTCTGCAAGCGTTTTTCTGCGTTCCTGCAGCCTGTTATCCTGCGGCAGTAGCGTCAGTGCTTCATCCAGCACAGCAATGGCAGCTGTGACCTTGCCTTGCATCACAAGGTACTCCGATTCTTCCATAATCACCGCACGGTAGGCATTTTCACTGTCCACCAAAGCGGCCGTGAAATCATCATCCGCACCCTGCATGGCAACAAGTTCACGGTAAGCAATCACAGCCTGCTTATAATCACCCGACAGATAATAATGACGTGCCTGCTGTTGTTTTTCTTCCAGTTCTTCTGCATCGACAGTCGGGTAAGCTTCTGCTGCAGGGTCCGTTGCGGTGGGTTCTGCCTGCAGTCCGTCTTGCTGCGAGAAATAGTAAAATACTCCGAAAGCAACGGCACAAACACAAAGCAGTGCCGCAACAAGCGGTAGGATCCGTTTGGCAGAATTTGTTTGCTTGACACGGTTGTCCTTTTCTTTCCTGTCAGGCTTCTTTTCGGGTCCCACTGTTCCGCCATCTGTTTTTCCGCCATCCGTTGCATCTGCATCATATACAGGCATGGTCAGTTCCTGTATCGGGATGGTCTTGTCATAATCATTGTCCGCTGCCTGTGTACGCAAAAGCAAAAGCATTTCGAGATCCTTTTTCATAACTGACGCGTTTGCATAGCGGTCCTGCGGTTTGAATGCACAGGCTTTGAGGATGATTTTTGCAAAGGCTGACGATGCACTGCAGGGGGCCGGCAAGGTTTCACCTGCAAAACGACGATCGAGTGCATTTTCAATGTCCGTATGACTCACACTTGTGCTGTAAGGATCAAGAAACGGTATGCGGCTTTTGTTCATCATCTGATACAGGACGATCCCCAAAGAATACAGATCCACATCAATTCCGTACCGCTCCCCTTTGAGTATTTCGGGAGCCATATACATACGTGTTCCCTTGCTTGACAAACCGCCGGTTGCACTTGCAAGCTTTTTGGAGATACCGAAATCACCGAGCTTGTATGTGCCGTAGCGGGTCATCAGAATGTTCCCGGGCTTTACATCCCTGTGCATGATATGATTCGTTTCACAAGTCAGCAGAGCAGAACAGATGTCAATACCGAACCGTATGGCTTCCGTTTCGTCGAAGGTATGCATCTGCATATAATCCGAAAATCTGTTCAGCAGCTCCATTCTGATGAAAACCGTTCCGCCGATGCCGTTCGGATTCTCAATCACCTGAAAGTCCTCTACGGCAACAATGTTCACGCAACCCTTGACAGATTCAAGCAGACGAATTTCTTCCACGCAATCCTCAAGAATGCTTTTGTAAAACTGCCGCACAGAACCCTCATCGATACCGATGGAGCTCACATCCGTTACATCATTCTGCGGAATGGAAATGACTTTGATTGCGGAATACACATCCACACCGTGTTCAGTCTTACAGCACTTGTAAACCGTACCGTAGCTGCCTGTGCCTAATTTTTCGACCGCTTTCCATTCCGGCCAGCAGCGGGCAATATACATCGCATTTTGCATAATAAAATCCTCGAAATATAAAATTAAGAGCAGGAACACTGTTTTCATTTAAGCATATTCCCGCTCTTTTTGCAACAATCTTTTGCGATTTTTCAGTTACACATCGCATTATGTATTTTTATCGAGCCATTCCTTGGCTTTCTCAATGCCCTGTGCTGCTGCTTGTTCAAACAACGCAATCGCCTTGTCCCGGTTTTCGGTTACACCTTTTCCTTCCAGATAACACAAACCGAGATTCCATTGTGCATAAGCATTGCCCCGCTCGGCCGCTTTCTGATACCATTCAACGGCTTTTTCATACGATTGCGTTACACCTTCTCCGTTTTCATAACATAATCCGAGATCTCTCTGTGCTGCCGCATATCCCTGCTCGGCCGCTTTCTGATACCATTCAACGGCTTTTTCATACGATTGCGTTACACCTTCTCCGTTTTCATAACATAATCCGAGATCTCTCTGTGCTGCCGCATATCCCTGCTCGGCGGCTTTCTGCAACCATTCCACGGCTTTTTCGTATGATTTCGTTACACCTTTGCCGTAATAATAACATACTCCGAGCTTATACTGTGCCGTCGCATGCCCCTGTTCTGCCGCTTTCTGATACCATTCAACGGCTTTTTCATACGATTGCGTTACACCGTAGCCGTTTTCATAACATACTCCGAGTTTATACTGTGCTGCCGCGAGTTCATTCTGTGCTGCCGCATTTCCCTGCTCGGCGGCTTTCTGAAACCATTCCACGGCTTTTTCATACGATTGCGTTACACCGTTGCCACGTGCATAACATAATCCGAGTTCATACTGTGCCTTCGCGAGTATATCCTGTGCCTCCGCATGCCCCTGTTCTGCCGCTTTCTGATACCATTCAACGGCTTTTTCGTATGATTTCGTTACACCGTCGCCGTTTTCATAACATACTCCAAGTTCATACTGTGCCTCCGCGAGTATATCCTGTGCCTCCGCATGCCCCTGTTCTGCCGCTTTCTGAAACCATTCCACGGCTGTTTCATAGGATTGCGTTACACCTTTGCGGTAATAATAACATAATCCGAGTTCATACTGTGCCTCCGCATGCCCCTGTTCTGCCGCTTACTGATACCATTCAACGGCTTTTTTATCTGAATGATGAATTCTACCGATGCCTACATCGATGCCTACAGAATAAATTTCTCCAAGAGCATACTGTGCCTCCGCATCTCCCTGTTCGGCAGCCCTTCGTGCGACGAAATAATCTCTGTTCACCAAACCAATCACCACAACTGCACAGATCGCAGCTGCAACAATTGCAATCGCCTTTTTGTAGATTTTCTTTTTATCCGGTGGTGGCGGTGGCGGT